>CALHBF010000014.1 GCA_937931205.1 uncultured Bacteriovoracaceae bacterium | reverse complement strand
GCGCGCGGAGTTCAAGCGCTTCTTTGGCAGAACTCCGGTTACTATGCGTGAAGATTTTTGTGGAACAGGTGCCATATCATGCCATTGGGTAGGAACTCATAAAGATGCACTTGCCTATGGCGTGGATCTTGATCCTGAGCCAATTTGCATGGGGAAGAAGATGCATTTATCAAAGCTCAATGCTAAACAGCAGATGAGAATGCATTATCTTAAAGAAAACGTTCTTAAGACTTCAGCTCCTAAAACGGATGTGATCTGTGCTTTTAATTTCAGCTATTGGATTTTTAAGCAAAGAAAAGATCTTCTAAAATATTTCAAACAAGTGAAGAAATCTCTCAATAAGCAGGGAGTTTTCTTTATGGATCTTTTTGGAGGTCCTGAGAGTCAGAAGCTTGTCACTGATCAGAAAAAAGTTCCAGGCGGAATTACTTATTTTTGGGAGTGTCAGCATTTTAATCCCATTACCCATGACTGTACTTTTGCGATCCATTTTAAAGATGCCAAAGGGAAGAAGCATTTGAATGTGTTTACCTACGACTGGCGTTTTTGGACTCTGCCAGAACTTCGTGACATTCTGAATGAGGCAGGCTTTTCTAAAGTTGTTGCTTTCTGGGAGGGAGATGACGGAGAAGGCGGCGGTAATGGCGAGTTCGAACCAAGTGAAGATGGTGAGAACTGCGATGCTTGGGTTTCTTATATTGCAGCGATAAACTAGAATGTAATAGATTCCAGAAGGGCAATGACCTTCTGGAATCTTGATGTTGGGAAAACTTGTTTTAATTCACCGATCATTTCTTGAATATTAAATGGCCCGGTTTCTCTTGCTAGCACAATACGTGTAAATTCTTCTGAGACAATAAAGACAATCGCCACAGGGCTTACATTGGCCCCATAGTGTTCACTAAAACCGATACCATTGAGCATTCCGTGATGCTGCCTGATGATTTGGTCTGCTCCCATCGGTGAGTGAGGGAAACGAGCAACAATCTCAGCACTCATTTGGGCGTGTCGCTCCACCAGCATTCTTTGTTGCGAGGTGAATTTAGCGCTACGTAGTTCTTTCGTTGAATGTATTACTGCCATTTCGTCAGTTTCTAAAACGATGTCGTGAAAGAGGGAGATGAAACAAACTTTCTCTTCCTGCTCTGGACTACCCCAATCAATATTTTTAATGATGTGAAGACAAACGTAGGTCAGGATTTGAGTATGTTTAAAAAGATATCCTGATTTATTTTTAATCATCTTCTCAAGCAGAGAAGCAAGTTTGGGGTGAGAGCTGGAAGTCTTCTTAAGACGAGCTAGGTTTTTATTGGCCAGCTCAATTGTCTCTTCTGTTACGCCGATGGTAGTAAGTTTTGTTCCTAAAAGCTGGACTGCCTTAGAGGCGATAGAAAGTGATTCTTCACTGTTCACTTCTTCCTCAGGGATAACGTTCATTAACTCTGCAGTGACATTGGTGACAAATTGCAGACGATCAAGTTTTTTGACAAAAAGGTGAGAGACGCCTTCTTCAATCATGGTGTTGATCAATGCTGAATCAAAATCAACATTCGCTTCACTGCGCTTAATATATTCTTCGGTTTCAAAATCCTGAGAGTAAACAGGACAAACTGAGCGCTTAATTTCTTTAAAATAAAGAATGGGGATGGGGAAGAATTCAGGAACAATCTTTCTTGCCATATCCTGAGCGGTGATCTTGAGAGCATGGGCCGCAGTTTGAATAAGAGGTTTGAGTTCAAGAGAGTTAGGCAGATGAGCAAAATGACCATTCTTGAGAGGGTGTCCGCTTTGACCAATAACAATGACTGGTATTTCTAAATTGTTTTGCTGCAAATAGTCGATCAGGCTGTTGGCCGAAGCTTCTTTCCCAATAGTATTGCGAACAATGATGAGATCAGCTTTTTTGCCTTCCATCAGGTAATTGATGGCAAATTCAGCTCTTTTTTTGCCAATAATCTCAAGTCCCAACCAAGTTGAGAGATTAAGCATAAAAAGGCTTTCAATCTGTGGATTAGGCTCCACCAGCAAAGTTATACTCAGAGAATTTTCCCCTAAAAAAGAGTGAGTTATCTTCATTTTAATACCTGAAGGGTTTTTACTCAATAAGGAAGAGGTGTTAGAATGGCTAAAAATGGAGATCTATTGTGAGTGCAATTACATCTAAAGACTTAGAATTTAAGCAGGGTATTGAAGCCTGGAAAGAATCACTAATTAAAGAATTAAAACTCGAGGAATTAGGTCAGAAACATCTCAAAAAACATTTTGATTTGGGGAACTGGAATACTTTGAGTCTAAATGCTGCACAAGAGGTGAGTCTTAGTTCTAGCGCTTGGAAAAAAGCGGCACAAACTTATATTAAACCATATAAAAACTTCGTAACGCTTCTAAATGAAGATCTACAGAATGGTGTGCGAGTTTTCTTTTT
Organism: uncultured Bacteriovoracaceae bacterium; assembly: GCA_937931205.1. GTDB lineage: Bacteria > Bdellovibrionota > Bacteriovoracia > Bacteriovoracales > Bacteriovoracaceae > Peredibacter. Next base: position 201,164 of record CALHBF010000014.1, on the reverse strand, counting down.
CCATAAAGAATTTTTCACGTCGGCCGATTTAGAGAAAGCTTTCGGTGTGATTAAAGCTCACCAAGATCATCACGAAGTTCAATGTATTCTGTTAGGGAATCAGACCGTAGAGTATAAAACTGCAGGACTTCAGGTTTTAGATGAAAATATCATTGCGGTTGGCCGCAGCGCTCACGATCAAGGGGCCAATACAATTCATGAACTTGGTTTGATGGGCTACTGCCTCACTCTGAAACTTGATCGTGGATTTACCAAGTATTATCAAGCAGTCTTTGCTGATTCTCGTTTTTTTAACAATATTGCTAAAATTCGTGCCGCAAAATTAATCGCTCAAAAAATTCTACAAAGTGCTGGGGATAATTCTCCAGTCGAAATCATTGCCCTTAACTCTTATCGTGAATGGACTCTCTTTGAGAGATATTCCAATATGCTCAGAAATAGCGCGGAAGTTGCTTCTTCGCTTATTGCTGGCGCTGATCTGATACAAACTTCCGGTTATCAGTCGCTGATGGATTTTGAAGGGGAGTCAGAAGAGGCTGAGCACTTAGAGAGATCTCTTCGTATGGCCCGCAATACCTCTCATATCCTTGGACTTGAAAGTATGCTGGGAGTGGTTGATGACGCCGCTTATGGAAGTTTTCATCTGGAAAACCTCACTCATGAATATGCCAAGCAGGGTTGGGAGTTTATGCAGGAGTTGATGAAGTCTTCGAGTGTGAAAGAGAAGATTGGGGAAGTTGCAAAAGTTGCTCGTGAAGTTCGTGAAAAAAATATTCATACCCGTAAGCTTGTTTTAGCGGGATTAAATGATTTCGCCGATGCTAAAGAAAAAGTTTCGCTTAAAAATACGAAGTCTTATTTCTATCGCAGCACTCGAACATTTGAAGAACTAAGACTGAAAGTACAAAATTTAAAGAAAGCTCCTAAGGTTTTCATTGGTGTTTTTGGTGACTATGCAATCTTAAATCCAAGACTTAATTTTGCTAAAAACTATTTTGAAGTTTTAGGACTAGAAGTTGATGATTCTGCAAAAGGAATTGTTGATTTTGAAGAATTTAAAAAGTTAATGAATTCGCGAAAAGAAGAAGTTTTGGTTTACTGTGCCAGCGATGCTGACACAGAAAAACTGAGAGGCATCAATCACGGCCCGCTAACTTTTGTTGCAGGAAAAGTGGAAGTTGATCATTGTCAGAATATCTTTGCTGGCCAGGACGTGTACCAAATTCTTAGTCAGTTAGTTGGGAAGTGGAGTTAATATGAATAAAGTAGATTTTACTAAAATTGAATGGGCCCTTCCAAAAACTCAAAGTAATCCTGGTGATGTGATCACTAAAATGCCAGAGGGAATTAACCTTAAAAGAACTTACGATGCCCATGATTTAAAATTTTCAACTCTTAGAAATACGCTACCTGGCTCGCGTCCTTTTATTCGCGGTCCTTATGCTTCAATGTATTCAGTTCGTCCTTGGACGATTCGTCAGTATGCTGGTTTCTCGACAGCAGAAGAATCGAATAAATTTTATCGCGCCAATTTGACCAAAGGTCAGAAAGGTCTATCGATCGCCTTCGATCTTGCCACTCATAGAGGTTATGATTCAGATCACCCTCGTGTGAAAGGGGATGTAGGGATGGCCGGGGTGGCGATTGATTCGATCATGGACATGCGAATTCTTTTTAAGGATATTCCGCTAGATCAAATGTCTGTTTCGATGACCATGAATGGTGCGGTTGTTCCTATTCTTGCACTTTATATTGTGGCAGGAGAGGAGCAAGGAGTTACTCCTGATAAGTTAACAGGAACGATTCAGAACGATATTTTAAAAGAGTTTATGGTGAGAAATACCTATATCTATCCACCAGCTCCAAGTATGAAGATTATTGCGGATATCTTTTCTTATACTTCAGAATTTATGCCGAAATTCAATTCTATTTCTATTTCGGGATATCATATGCAGGAAGCAGGAGCGACGGCCGATCTAGAGCTAGGATACACGCTGGCCGATGGCCTTGAGTATCTTCGCACAGGAGTGAAGGCAGGACTTGATGTAGATAAATTTGCACCAAGACTATCTTTTTTCTGGGCCATCGGAATGAACTACTTTATGGAAGTAGCAAAGATGCGTGCAGGACGTCTATTGTGGTCAAAAATTGTCTCAGAGTTTAACCCAAAGAGTGCAAAGTCTCTTGCACTAAGAACGCACTCTCAAACTTCAGGCTGGTCACTGACTGCGCAAGACGTTTTCAACAATGTCACTCGCACGGCCATTGAGGCCCTTGCTGCCACTCACGGACACACTCAAAGTTTACATACGAACTCATTGGATGAAGCACTTGCTCTTCCAAGTGAGTTCTCTGCACGTATTGCACGTAATACGCAGCTCTTTATTCAAACAGAAACTGATACTACCGATGTGATTGATCCATGGGGTGGAAGTTATTTCGTAGAAGCTCTAACTCAAGAGCTGGCAGAAAAAGCTTGGGCCCATATTCAAGAAGTGGAGGCTTTAGGCGGAATGAGCGAGGCTATTGCTAAAGGCATTCCGAAAATGCGCATTGAAGAAGCCGCTGCCCGTACTCAAGGCCGTATTGACTCTGGAGTTCAGCCAATCATTGGTGTGAATCTTTATAAGAGAGAGAAAGATGATACGCCTTCTATTCTTCAGGTAGAGAATACGATTGTAAGAGAAGCGCAAATTAATCGATTAAAAGAACTAAAAAAGCAGAGAAATGAAGCTCTGGTGCAGGAAAAATTAAACGCTATGACTCGCGCTGCCCAGACAGGCGAAGGAAATATTCTCGCACTAGCAGTCGAAGCGGCCCGCGCTTTTGCAACTGTCGGTGAGATGAGTCTTGCGATGGAAAAAGTTTTTGGTCGTCACCAAGCAGAAATCAGAACAATCCAGGGTGTTTACTTAAAAGAAGTTGAACAAGGTAAGGGAAACGTGAAAGAAGTAGAAGCGCTAGTTCAAAAATTCGTGAGTTCACAAGGACGTCGTCCAAGAATCCTCATTGCCAAAATGGGTCAGGATGGTCACGACAGAGGACAAAAAGTAATCTCTACTGCCTATGCTGATCTTGGTTTTGATGTGGATGTAGGACCTCTTTTCCAAACTCCTGAAGAGACAGCTCGTCAGGCAGCAGAGAATGATGTGCATGTGATTGGTGTTTCAAGCTTAGCAGCAGGACACTTAACACTTGTTCCTGAGCTTCAGGCCGAACTTAAAAAACTTGGGCGCGAAGATATTCTCGTTACTGTTGGTGGGGTTATTCCTCCACAGGATTATGATAAACTTTATGCTATGGGTGTTGCAGGGATATACGGGCCAGGAACGGTTATTTCTGATTCGGCCAAGGATCTTTTAATTAAACTTTTGAAGGCTTAATGAAGACGCCAGAGTTGAAATATTTTATTGAAGGTATTGAAGGTAAGAATCGTGTGGTTCTTGCCCGCGCCATTACTTTGGTTGAGAGTGAGCATCCCGATCACCAGAAGTTGGCCCAAGAACTCATTGCTTATTTTCTACCTAAGAGCGGAAAGTCTAAACGATTAGGAATTTCTGGAACTCCAGGAGTAGGCAAAAGTACCTTCATCGAAGCATTTGGAAAAATGCTCACCTCACAGAATAAACAAGTTGCTGTCTTGGCCATTGATCCTACCAGCCAAGTCAGTGGTGGAAGTATTCTAGGTGATAAAACAAGGATGAATGAGTTATCGATTGATCCTCAGGCATTCATTCGCCCAAGTCCGAGTGGAAAAACTTTAGGAGGGGTCGCCCGCAGAACTCGCGAGAGTATGCTGCTATGTGAAGCTTTTGGCTTTGACTATATTCTGGTTGAGACAGTAGGAGTAGGACAGAGTGAGACAACTGTTTCTGAAATGGTCGATATGTTTATCATGCTACTTCAGCCCGGCTCGGGAGATGATCTGCAAGGAATTAAGCGCGGGATCTTAGAACTTGTTGATATGGTTGTTGTGACTAAGGATGATGGATCAAATAGGGAGCTTATTGCCAAGGCCCGCCATGATTATAAGCAGGCCCTTCATATTCTTAGGCACCAAGGTTGGAATCCGCCTGTGCTTAGTTGTTCTGCTGTAACTAAAACGGGGTTACCGGATGTTCAGCAAAAAATAGATGAGTATTATCAATCACAGAAAATCGAGATTGATAATAAACGAAGTAAGCAGGGAATTAACTGGATGTGGCAGTTAGTTTTTGATGGACTCAAAGATGAGTTTCATCAGTTAGTGCCAGACCACATCATCAATAAAATTCAAGATGAAGTTACCCATTCAAAAAAAACTAGTGTGCAAGCAAGCAACGAACTACTTTCCGAATTTAAAAAGAATTTAGAGAAGACGATTTAAGTCTTCTCTAAAGTTTTCCATTTCTGTTTTATCAAGATGAATATAAAGAGTTAGAGTGTCGAGATGCCTGATCTTTCTGGCGATTCTTCCGACTTTACTGGCCAGTTTTAACATCCCTTCGTTTTGATCCAAAAGATCGATAATAAGTATTTCTACTCCACGCTCATAAGCAGCTAGTGCGATACACTGATAAAGAAAAGTACCGAGACCCTTATGTTGATACTTATCAATAATAGTGATGGCCACTTCTGCTTCCAGAGAATCCTTAGCGGCCTTTACCATTCTGGCGACTGCAATTCCCTCATTGCATTCATTACGAATACCAATCGCAAAATGATTAATGCCATCAAACTGGGTGAGGTAATTGAGTTCCTGTTCAGAAAACTCTTTTTTGATGCCATGGAATCGATTACGGATAGAGTTTACGGAAAGTTCGTGAAGTCCTTCGATAAAGTCTCTGCGATAGGAAGGAAGAACAGCGCCTATCTGATAAGATAGGCCCTGCCATTTGAAAGTTTTATTTAATTTGAGATTAAAGAAGTATTCTTTCACTTCTTTATCATACAGAGGAAATTTTAGAATAAAAGTTAATTTCGAATCAAGAAGATCAGAACAGTTGAGTTCTGATCTTCTCAATCCCTTTTTTAACCGGCTTCTTTATATTGCTGTGATACTTGCAGAGTAATTTCTTTCATCATGTGAGAGAAGGATTGCATACTCTGAATATGATTGATGCAGATATCTTTCTGCCTTACCAATGGCAAGGATTCAATAAAGGCGAGTGCTTTCTCTACGTGATCAGGGTCTTCTTCAGCATGAAGTCTTAAAAAAGTTGTACATTTTCTTCCGTAGAGGGCTTCTAGCTTTTTAGTTGTTTCAGGAACAACTTGTGCCGCGAAAGCTTCTAGGAAATAGATATAACCCAGAAGTAGGGCAGGATCACAATGCTCAACTTTATAATACTGTGTTTCCCAGAATGCTTTTGTCGAGGGAAGCTCTTCTAAGTCTTTTATGTCATACCCCAGATTTTTTAGATCATTGAGCAGCAATTGATCATGAGCACTCTCTTCACCCAAATGGGCAATGAATCTCCTTTGAAGTTTGCGATCATCATTACTAAAGAGACCTGCGCAAAGTGCGAGGAGTCGCTCTGAGTGATTAACGTAATAATAAGTCTGCGCCAGATATTGAGCATAAGTATTTTTATCATTCCAATCGAGATTCCTAAATTGTTCAATGCAAGCTTGATCCAGAGATAACTTTTTAAGCAACATTTCGTTTTTCATATGAAGCCTCCTGTAAATATCTAGTCCAGATAGACTCTCTGAGCGTTTGCAGATTACTATCTTTTAAGCTGAAGGTAACATTTCTTTTCCAATAGAGAAGATCAACTGTTTCGGCAGTGGTGTTAGATTGCTCACTCATATAGTGCAGATTATTTTGAATTGAAATTGCACCTAAGTCGTAACATAGCTTTTCATTTGATTTTAATTTTCTAGCAGCGGTGACCATAATAGCGGATTGTAACGTATTGAAATAATCCAGATAGAGACTAAGAAATAGTGTTTTCCATTCGACTGTTTTACTCTTTCTGTAATTGGGTGCAATAGTAAAGAAGGAAGCAATAATAATCTGAGATTCTTTTTTCTCAATATCATCCAATGTTTGCTTCGGCCAAAACCGAAAGTAAGAATCTTCCTTCGTTGCATGGAGGCGAAAATTAACTTCTCTCATGAAGGCCAGTCCTACACATTGATGGCCTTGGAAGAGTGCGACGACGTAGGCCTGCCTAGTGAAGTCGTTTGAGTAGAGTCGTGTGTTTAATTGCATCTCCTCATTGTAGACATCTTCCCAAGTGTTCTTCCAAGTCTCATAGGCTACATTGTAATACTTTAAGTCCTGGATCGTGAGTTCTTGCCCGAATTTAAAAATTTTTAGCGTTAAAGTAATTGGTGCATTAATGATGTTGCTCATGGAGAGCTATGCTATATCCTACACTTGTTCAAAATCTGTTTTGCGTTTTAATTAAGGATGCCTCAAGTTTCTCTCAAGGATTGTATTGCTAACTATTTGATCTGGGCAAAGGGCAGGGTTATGACAATTGTTGTTCCCTCTGTATTTTGCCCATATTTCTGGTCGCATGAATATATTTCCATTTGCCCATTAAATGAGCGAAGTATTGAATTAACAATTCCTAGCCCATAACCTGTTCCGTGCTCACCATTTGTTCCAGGCGTACTTTCAATGCTTGTGTTGGCAAAAATCTGGCTAATGATTGTGGCATTCATCCCTACCCCTGAATCAGTCACAATAACTTTCACATAATCACCGTCTCTTTTGATAGAGAGTATAATCTCCGAGTTAGGATGAGAGAATTTTATGGCATTAGAAACGAGGTTACTTAAAATGCTATGGGTAAAAGTGAACTGATCCGCGAGAATATGATCCTCGCCTTCAGACTCATCTTCGAAGTTCAAGGTAATGTTTTTAAATTGCAGTGCTTTTTCAAAAACAAACTTCACTTCTTCAACGCATTTGCTAATAGAGATGACGCTTAATTTCGTATTAGATTGAGTTTGTAGTTCTTTAACTTTTTTAACCACGTTCTCAACGATTTCTTGTGAACGCTCAATTTTTGAAAGATAAAGTTCAGAGTTGTGTTGACCTTTATCTGTCTTAATCCCCTTAAGATACCAGCGCATCACAGTAAGTGGATTTGAAATATCATGAATAAGAATTTTAAGAAGAGTTTCTTTATCGGTAAGTGCGACAGAGAGTTCGTTTGTTCTTTCAGTCACTAGTTTTTGTAGTCTTTCTTTTTCTGTTCGCAGATGTTCTTCAATAGAGACGGCAGGAAGAACAATCGCCAGAATGTCATAAAGTCCGTAAACAGTTACCCAACCGTAGAGCTGAGAATTCGGGGCCATTCTAAAAAAAGCAAAGTTAAAAATTTGAATGATCCAAGCAATGAGCACAAGCCCGAGCACTTTCTGCAGAAGGGTGATTGTTTTCTTATGATCAACAAAGATCATTTTGATGGCCATGATCAATGGATAAGCAAGGGCCATTGAGAATGGGAAAGCTGCTACAACGAACGGGGTATTAAAGTAAATGAAAGTAACAGTGAAAGCTGTTGCGATAATAAAGAAAACAATGAATTTGTCGTACGAGGTCTCTTTGCCGAGAATTTCGCAAACGATGGAGTAGGTCAAAAGCATTGGAATAATGCCGACCCCATAAACGAGAATAATCTCACTCTGCGTCACTGGGAAGAAAAACTGTGTCCCTAAATAAATAAAGCTTGAAACCCAAAGCTTGAGAATCTTTGAGTAAACGGGGTGATGACTATATTTCCACAGAAAAAAACTCAGAATGGTGTTAATGAACACGAAGCACATTAAGGCCACAAAGAGTGTATTTACTACTGATAAGGTTGTCATAGTTGCAACTAGTATAAAATGTTACCGCGAAATGATAGCGATAATTATTACGAAGGTAAATATTTCTAGGGGTTTTGGTGGTCAAAACTTAACATTCAAGGTTGCAGATAAGGTGCCAACCTTGTAGAATGTGCATTAAATTGAATTTAACTTTACTTTTTTTGGAGTAGCTATGGCCGACCATGCTCATCATGCACCAAATCCGTTGATTGGCGGAGTAGATCCTCAATTTGGTAAGGCAACGCCTGGAAAAATTGGAATGTGGATCTTTTTGACTACAGATGCAATGTCATTTTCTGGGTTCCTTATTGCTTATGGATATCTAAGAACAAAACTTGAATGGCCACATCCCGCAGATTACCTAGGGATCGCTTTATCAAGCTTTGCAACATTCCTCCTTATTTGTTCTTCGGTTTCAATGGTACTTGCTATTGAGTCTTGTAAGCATAAAGACCGTAAAGGAATGCTTAATTGGCTAATGGCCACTATTGCTGGTGGAGCTATCTTCCTTGGAATCCAGGCCTATGAGTACACTCACTTAGTGCACCAAGGTCTAACTCTTACTAGTTTTAAAGATGGAACAAGTCTGTTTGGGTCTACATTCTATCTTGTAACAGGTTTCCACGGCCTTCACGTGCTAACAGGTGTGATCTATCTTATTTGCGAATATTTCAATGCTCGCAGAGGTGACTACGATCACGGAAACTATAACCGTCTCGAGATCCTAGGTCTTTTCTGGCACTTTGTTGACCTTGTTTGGATTCTCGTATTCACATTCATTTACCTATTATGATGACTAAAACGAGCGTCTTTCTTTTAACATTACTCTTTGTGAACGATCTTCTCGCCTGTCCGTACTGCGCTGGCAGTACGCAGGACGGGAAAGATTCGAATACGACGCTCGTTCTTGGTCTTTTTATCCTAGCGATTTATATTCCTTATGTGATCATCTATCGCCTTATCAAAAAGCATAATGCTTACCGCGAACAGATGATGGTTGAACATGACAATAGAAGATCTTCCAACACTTAATGCAAGTTTAAACTCAGTTTCTTTCGTCCTGCTTTTATGTGGTTTTTTTGCCATTAAAAAAGGGAAGAGAGAGCTTCATATTAAGTTGATGACCGGAGCATTGGTCGTTAGTGCTGCTTTCCTCACAAGCTACCTTATTTATCATTTTCATGTTCCTTCAAAGAAGTTCCCAGATCTAGGATGGATTAAAACAGTTTATTTTCTCATTCTTTTCCCGCACATTATCTTAGCAACCGTCATGGTTCCTATGATCTTAAAAACTTTCTGGCATGCCTGGAGAGGTGAGTGGGATAAGCATAAGAAAATTGCTCGCATCACTTTCCCCATCTGGCTTTATGTATCAGTGACTGGAGTTGTGGTTTATCTCATGCTCTATCGCTGGTTTGTATGAGACCACTTTATTTATCAATTCTCATTCTGACATTTTTGCAATTACTCTTAGGGGCACAGCTTCAAGAGCTAAAAGCAAGTTTAGTTTGCCCTGATTGGCCACGCTGTTATGGCCAATTCTCAGGCCATCTTTTTTCTCCGATCCAGTACGAACAACTCCGCTTTTGGTTAAATCTTTTGACGGGAGTTCTAAGTGTCGTCTGGGGATTTTTAAGATTTAAAGACGTTGGGATTAAAAGTTTTTTGTTAACTTTTTTTCTTACTCTTAACTCGCTCACCACTTGGGCCATTTCAAACTATAAGCTTCCAACCACGACACTGCTGTTGCAGTTTATTTTTCTTCTGCTTTTGCTCGTAACTCTTGAGGGAACAAAATCTTTAAAGTTAGATGAGAGTTTAAAAGAGAAATGGAATGGCCATTGGAAAGACTGGACTGGACTTTATCTCTTCTTTCTTACTTTTCAAATTGTACTAGGCTCAATCCTGCGTAAATCCTCTCTGCTTATGAGTTGTGAATCTTCTGAAAGTTTTTTTTCTTGCTGGAAAATGCAGGCAGAAATTCCTTTGGCAGGAAATCTGTCAATTCTTCATCGCGGTCTAGGATTACTACTTGCTCTTATTGGCCCATTTTTATTCGGTTATCTCTACAAGCACCTTCCTCGTTGGAAGGGAATATCTTTAGTCGGACTAATTCTTATCCTTGGTCAATTAGTGTTAGGACTTTTGATGGGCAGAAGTTCTTCGAAGATGATGATCATCTATCACTTCGCACTCTCTGTTTCGCTTTTTTATTGTCTGCTGTTATTGATAACAAGACTTCGCAAGTTTGAATGGAAGCATTTTGGTGCGCCCATTCCGACCAAACTTAATGATACTCTTGATCTTTTTAAACCCAAGTTAACGATTCTAGTGGTAATCACTGTTTTGATCGGGGTCTTCATTGCTCCAAGACAGATGAATATCATTTATTTGGTGATGGCCCTTGCTGGGATTTGGTTTCAGGCCGCCGGCTCACTTGCTCTTAATTCATATCTTGAGCGTGAAGAAGATAAGTTCATGGAGCGAACTAAGAATCGACCTCTTCCGTCAGGAAGACTCGAGCCAAGAGTGGCCCTTGTTTGGGGATGGGGGCTAATTGTTTTTGGAACAATTCTGATTGCCTTGTTTGCTAATATTTTGACAGCTTCCCTCGGTCTCTTGGCCGTTGTTTCTTATATCTATATGTATACGCCGATGAAGCAGACGACTCCCTATGCTTTGTTTGTTGGCTCTCTTCCAGGTGCTCTTCCTACGCTGATGGGATGGACTTGTGTGACCAATTCTCTGTCAGGTATTGGTCTTTATCTTTTTGGCGTACTTTTCTTGTGGCAAATTCCACATTTCATGGCCATTAGCCTTTACCGTAAGAAAGAATATTCTGAGGCACGATTTAGAACATTTGCTCAGACGCACAGCGTCCCGTTTCTTAAGTGGAATATTGCCTTCTATTCACTGATCATGATGTTTTTTGGGCTCCTTCCTTGGTTTTGGGGTTGGAGAGGAGAAGGTTATTATTACAGCTCGCTTGTTATCGGAGGAATTCTTTTCCTTTGGACACTTTTCGGTCTCGGTAATCTAAAAGAAATTCATTTAAATAAATGGGCGCGAGGGTATTTTTGGCTCACTCTCATTTATCTGCCACTTCAGTTGGGAGTTCTCCTCATCTTACGTTAAATCTTTAAGCATTTAGGGTAGATGAACCGAGAAAATTAAGCTAAGCTTACAAGGACTTATATCAGGTTTTTATTAATTTTTATCACAGGATGTTGTGAGATGAACTTTTCATTTGTCGAACGTCTTAACGGACTCTTCGCCCAAGCTGAAAGTGTTGCTGATACAGCGACGAAAGCTCTTAGCTTTTGGGAAAGAATGATGCCGCCAGAAGACATCTCTTCCTCGGGTCACCTAATTATGTGGCTCTTCAACTACACAACTTATGTGAACCTTTTCTGGTTCTCATTAGTGTGTCTGGGTCTTTTCGGATTCTCTTATCTGTATTCACAGAAGAGACACAAAAAGGCTTTTTACACTCACGGTAACGAGAAGAAACACCTTCTCATCACTGCACTCATTGGTTTAGGAGTTTTCCTGTCAGTGGATATGGTGATCACAAAAGTTTCAAGCCGTGACATCAAAGAAGTTTTCTGGAATTTCCCAGAAGATTCTGAAGAGCTAGTGAAAGTTCAAGTTTATGCTCAACAGTGGGCATGGAACTTCCGTTATGCTGGTCGTGACGGTGAATTCAATACTGCAGATGACGTAGTTCTTCTGAATGACCTTGTTATTCCTGTGAATAAGAAAGTTATGGTTCAGATGACTTCGAAAGATGTAATCCATTCTTTCTACCTTCCTAACGTTCGTCTTAAAGCTGATGCTATTCCAGGCCGTTTTGCAAAACTTTGGTTTGATGCAAATAAAGTTGGGGAGTATGAAGTTGCTTGTGCAGAAATGTGCGGTATTCACCACTACCTGATGAAAGGAAAAATGACTGTTCTTTCTCAAGAAGATTATGACAGCTGGAAAAATGAACAAGAAGATATTGCCATTGCTACTAACGACACTGAGAGTGAAAACCTCAGATGGGGTTGGGCATGGGGGAGTAAATAATCATGGCCTTCGTAGAACAACATATTCACGATGCACCAACTTCGTTTTGGTCTAAATACATTTGCTCATACGATCACAAAGTGATCGGTAAGCAATTCCTTTGGTTCGGGATCTTCTTCCTTTTAGTGGGTGGCTTGATGGCCGTGATGATCCGTTGGACTCTAGCTTTCCCTGGACAGCCGTTTCCAGTTATTGGTCAGCTGATGTTCCCACACACTGGTGGGGTCGTTCCTCCTGATACGTACGCGATGCTTTTCACAATGCACGGTACGATCATGATTTTCTACGCAATCACACCAATTCTAATTGGTGCTTTTGGTAACTTCTGTATCCCGCTCATGATTGGGGCGCGTGATATGATTTTCCCAACGCTAAACATGCTTTCTTTCTGGTTTAACATGGCTTCAGGAATTCTACTTCTTGGATCTCTTTGTTTACCTCTAGGAGCGGCTGCTGGTGGTTGGACATCTTATCCGACACTTTCGACAACTCTTGGTCAACAAGGTCTTGGTCAGACTATGTGGACGATTGCCCTCTTCTTATTAGGGGTATCTTCTACAATGGGTGCTGTTAACTACATCACTACGATCATTACTCTTCGTGCTCCAGGTATGGGTTACTTCAAAATGCCTCTTACTGTTTGGGGTCTTTGGCTAACTTCAATCCTTAACGCGATTTTCATTCCTGTTCTTGGTGCTGGTCTACTTCTTCTTACTTGTGACCGTATCTTTGGAACAACTTTCTTCCTTGCCGGTGCAGCTGCTACATCTGGTAAAGGGGATCCGATCCTTTTCCAACACGTGTTCTGGATCTTCGGTCACCCGGAAGTATACATTCTTATTCTTCCAGCTTGGGGTATCGTATCTGACCTTCTATCGTTCTTCGCTAGAAAGCCAGCTTTCGGTTACAAGATGACTGCTCTTTCTCTTTCAGCAATTACTGTTCTTTCAACAGTGGTTTATGGTCACCATATGTACACGACTCAGATGTCTCCACTTCTGACTCAGTCATTCATGACTCTAACAATGCTTATCTCAATCCCGTCAGCAATTTTCTTTGCTAACTGGCTTGGTACTCTTTGGAAAGGTTCAATTCGTTTTACTTCTCCAATGCTTTTCTCTCTAGGTGTTGTATTCGTATTCGGTCTTGGTGGTCTTACAGGTCTATACCTTGCTTCGACTTCAATTGACTTATACCTTCACGATACTTATTTCGTAGTTGGTCACTTCCATTACACAATGGCCGCTTCAGTTCTTCTTGGTGGATTCGCAGGAATCTACTTCTGGATGCCAAAAATGTTTGGTCGTTCAATGAATGAGTGTCTTGCTAAGATTCACTTTTGGACAACGATGATTCCTCTTAACGGAATTTTCACTGGTATGATGATCATGGGCTACGCAGGTATGCACCGTCGTCTTTATAACCCGTTCATCTATGATTTCATGCATAAGCTAATGCCGATGAATACATTCGTAACTTGGTGTGCGATTGCCATGGGCCTAGCTCAATCATTCTTCCTTTATAATTTCTTTAAAACGATTTTCTTCTCTAAGAATAAGCCTCTTGCGAGTGCAAACCCTTGGGAAGTAGGAACACTAGAGTGGGAAATCCCATCTCCTGCTCCTCATTATAACTTTAAAGAAATCCCTGTTGTGAAGTGTGGTCCTCATGAGTTCGGTAACCCGAATCTTAAAACTGGACGTGATTTCCAATATCAAACTGAAGAATTAGTAGAAGTTAAGTAATGAATATAGATCGTAGTCAGGAAATGAAATTTATTCAAAGTTCTGTAGCAATGACAGTTACACTCTGCTCATTTGCCATGCTCTTTGCCACGATGTTTCTTGGCTACTTTCTAGTTCGCTCAAGTGTTAGCGTATGGCCTCCAGTTGAGATTCAGGGAATGCCTCAAGGTCTTCCTTTTCTTAGTACACTGGCCATCGTTTTAAGTTCAGTGAGCTATTACTTTTTTGAGCATAAGACTGGTGGAAAGAAAGTTAATTTCGTTCTTACTATCGTCTTAGGTATTTCGTTCTTGATTTCTCAATGGCTTCTTTGGGCCGCTCTAAAAGAATCGGGAATTCTCGTTTCTGATGGAATGGTTCCTTCGATGGTCTATGCCTTTACTTGGCTTCACGCGGCTCACATTGCAGCTGCAGTATTTTTGCTTCTGTGGTTAGGTTTTTATGTTTTTGTTAGAACTGAAAAACTTTCTCCGCTTAAAGTAATTAACGTAGGGAAGTTTTGGCATTTTTTAGGTGTAGTTTGGATATTAATGTATTTACTGATTTTTGTTTTATAAAGGACTGATGATGAAAGTATCAATCATTTCTCTCTTAGGTCTACTTCTTGCCACTTCGTGTGTGTACGAAAGTAAGCCATTTAAAGAGTCTAAGATTCTAGCTGGTGAGACAGTTAGTGCTGCAACTCTTAACGAAGGTTACCACACTTACCTTGAATACTGTGTTCAGTGTCACGGTGAAAGTGGAAAAGGTGATGGAGCGGCTTCTAAAGGTCTTCTTCCACCTCCAAGAGATTTTACTCAAGGGCTATACAAATTCGTATGGGCCAACTATGGCGAACTTCCGCATGATGAAGATCTTCATAGACTAATCCGTCATGGTCTTCCAGGAACAGCGATGCTTCCATGGGATATTTCTGACGAGCGCCTTAAGGCAGTTACTCATTACATCAAGACATTCGCTCCTGAAGTTTGGGAAGGCGAAGATAAAGTTCGTGGTGAGAAGCTAGTAATTGGTGCTGATCCATTCGGACCTGAGAAAAAAGTTGAAGCAATTGCTCGCGGTGCTAAAGTGTACCACGTAGATGCTTCATGTATTCAGTGTCACAGAGGGTATGCTGAGCGCGCTGAAATCAAGAAGTGGGGAGGAGACTCTACTGCAACTGATCTTTACCAGTTAAAGCCTCAGGATTCAGAGTTCAATTACAAAGCTCTTCCACCTGATTTCACACTTCATGAGCTTCGTTCAGTAACTGATACAGATTCGCTTATTCAGCGTCTGATGTATGGAGTTCACGGTTCAGGTATGCCAGGTTGGAAAGATGTTATCTCTGATGATGATATCTGGGCTGTGGCCTACTATGTAGAATCTCTAAGAGATCTTAAAGGTTCAGCAAACCGTAAAGCTCTACTTGAGAAATTAAAGTAATGGAATCAAATCCTCAAACTCAAACGGAATTACGTACTCCTTCTCTTATTGAGAGGGTTGTACGTAAGCCTTTATTCTGGGTGCTTTTCATTGCTTTCTCTTTTGGTTATCCGATTTATAAATCAATGAATAGAACTCTTCCTCCTGAACTTCCCGTAATTGCGACAGTTCCTGAGTTTGAAATGATTTCGGAGAATGGCCAGCGTTTTGGATCAAAAGATCTAAAGGGCAAGGCATATCTGGCCAATTTTATTTTTTCACGTTGCCCGACAGCTTGTCCTAGAATGCTAGCTGATCTTCAAAAAGTTCAGAAGCGTATCAAGGGAACAGGACATAAGGTGAGCATTGTTTCATTCACGGTTGATCCGAAGTATGACAACGAGAAGGTTCTTTTTGATCTTGCTCGTAAGTACGATGCAAATCCTCATGTTTGGACTTTTCTGACTAAAGACAGTGAAGAAGAACTCTTTGCTCTTTATAAGGACGGTTTCAAAGTTGGTGTGGAAAAAAATCCTCAAGATCTTTTTGATATCGCTCACTCAGAAAAAATTGTTCTGGTGGACGAAGTAGGGCAGATCAGAGGTTATTATTCATTTGATGAGAACAGTATTAATCAATTAATGATAGATGTGGGACTTTTAATTAATCGTCCTACTAACAAGGAGTAGATCCAGTGTCTGAAGTTCACACGCATACAGAGCATCACAAGAGCCACAAAAAAGAATATTTCATTATCTTCATCATCCTTGGAGTTCTTACAATTCTTGAAGTTGGTGTCGCTGAAATGAAATCTCTTACAACACTAGTAAAGGGTTCATCTCTAACTCTACTAGCAGTTGCGAAGGCATTAATTGTTGCTATGTATTATATGCACTTAAAAGAAGAAACAAGCTGGCTAAAGTTCATTGCTGCTATTCCTATTATGGCCGCAGTTTTTGCTACTGTGCTATGTCTTGAAGGTTATTTCAAACCGTTCTAGAATATTTGCTAAGTTGGTTTTAATAAGGCCTTCCCATCGGGAAGGCTTTTTTATTTAAGGAGACGGGCGAATGGTTGATCATACAGAGACACGAAAATATATTCATGATCTGGCCAATCACTTTGCCATTATGGACGCCTCTATTACCCGCGCCTTGACCCTCGTTCAAAGAAATTATCCTGAAGCCCAAGACGAAATTCAACGTTTAAATAAGGCCAATGAGTATATGAAAAAGTCCATTGAGACTCTTAAAGAATTAAGGGCCCATATTCATTCTCAGATCAAAGATCATTCGTAGGCGGGCAGGCTACATTTTTCATCAAATATTCCGATAAGATTGGCAGATTTCTTTTCATCGAGGTTTAGATGACTGGTAAGCTTGTCGTTCTTCTTTCTTTGTTATTGTCTCATTCAGTCATGGCCAGTGAGCAGTTTAACTGCTCCTTTATTGCTAATTTTCAAACTCAGGATCCAGCAAGCACTCGCCTGGCCTGTGGTGATAAAGAGGGCTTTGTCTTAAAGACTGCTCCTGTTAGTGGTTTTCGTGTGGTGGCCAAGGATAAGCTTGGTGGCCAGCGAATTTTGACCCTCAAGGATTTGCCCTCAAGAGATATGGGCTACATTCTCTCAGAGAGCTATCTTCGAATTAGAGATTGGCTAGGGGATTCAGAATTTGTGAACTTTGACTTAAAGCTTGATCCAGCAACAGAGCTCTATACGGATACCAAGGCCCAGAAAAGTCGTGGTTCAATTGGTGATGACAAGATCGAAGTAAAAGAGGAAGTGGTTACCCCGAAAAGTGAAGGGGGAATCTCATGGTCTCATGATGAAGAAAAGTGCCTTGAGCATCAGCATGATCCAGGCGACGTGGAAAAAGTCTTAGAAAAAATAAAAGAATGGTAAAAAAAAAGGCCCCACAAAAGTGAGGCCTTCATTGTAAGACTGGTTATTACTTGATTTTCCAGTACCACTCAATCACGAGACGCTTCTCAAAAGCGAACGGGATATCTTCAGGAAGTGGCTTAGCAACTAGAGTTGCTTTTTCTTTCTCACCAACAGTTTGCTTATTTAAACAAGCTGGGATTGAAGAGATTCTTGGACGAGTTTTAGCTTGTAGGTAGTTACCAGATTTAGCACCTGTATCAGTGATTTCGATAACGTCACCAACTTTAAGTACGTATCCTGGAACGTTTGTTACTTTACCGTTAACTAGGATGTGCTTGTGAGAAACCATCTGACGAGCAGCTGGAATCGAAGGGGCCCAGTTAAGACGGAAAACTACGTTATCAAGACGAGATTCAAGAGTAACGATCATTGTGTCTACCCATGAAGCTGTTTTAATTTTTTTAGACTTATGAACGTAAGTTCTAAGTTGAGTTTCACGAAGTCCGTAGTGGAACATAACTTTTTGTTTTTCCAATAGACGGATTGTGTAATCTGAAAGCTTCTTACGTTGCATTCCGTGTTGACCCGGACCGTAAGGTTTTCTTTCAAGAGCACCAGCTTTTCCAAGACCTGGTAGTTCAACGCCTAGACGACGTTGGATTTTGAAGCGTGCACGCCCCATGTCGATTTTTGCCATGTGAATTCTCCTTTAGGCAATGTAGCAGGAAACAATAGTTTAAAACTTCTCTTAAGAGCCCGCTTTCCTCGTTAAAAAAAGTGTGAGGTCATTTATAGTCAACTTCGCTGCTCTTGGCAAGGCGGAAGCGATATATCCTCAAAATACTTAGGATTTATTTTATCCCTTAATTTTTTTCATTAAATTGGCCATTTCAATAGCACTCATGGCCGCATCCCAGCCCTTATTTCCGGCCTTCGTTCCAGCACGCTCAATGGCCTGTTCGATATTTTCAGTCGTAACTACGCCAAATATCGTAGGAACTCCCGTTTTAAGAGAAACGTGAGAGATACCTTTGGCCACTTCGTTACACACGTAGTCATAGTGAGTGGTTGAGCCGCGAATAACTGCGCCAAGGCAAATAACGGCGTCATATTTTTTTGATTCAGCAAGGGCAAGGGCCGCAGTTGGGATTTCAAAAGCGCCCGGAACCCAAATTTCATCAATATTATTTGAGTTGATATCGTGGCGGTTTAAGCAATCGATGGCCCCACCAAGAAGTTTTGTGGTGATGAATTCATTGAATCTGGCAGTGATGATCGCCACTTTAAGGTTTGATGCGTTCAGTGTTCCTTCAATTTTCATAGTTCCTCTTTATTTAAAACTCTTGAGTAAGTGTCCAAGTTTTTCTTTTTTTGTAATCAGATATTTCTCATTACGAGTCTCTGGTTTTACTTCCAAGGACACTCGAGACGTTTTGATTCCGAAAGTTTCAAGCTGATCCAGTTTCTTTGGATTATTGGTCATCACCTGAGCTTCTGTCACACCGAAATGTTTAAGAATCTGAGCGGCCATGGTGTAGTCGCGCAGGTCTGCTGGGTGTCCCAGTTTTAAGTTGGCCTCAACCGTATCAAAACCTTGGTCTTGTAATTGGTAGGCGCGAATTTTGTTATAGAGTCCAATGCCTCGACCTTCTTGTTTTAAGTAGACAGCAATGCCAGAACCGGCTTCATTGATCTTTTTCATGGCAAGATCAAGCTGTTCTCCGCAATCACAACGAAGGGAACCGAAAATATCTCCGGTAAAGCATTCGGAATGCAGGCGAACAAGAGGATTATTTTTTAATTCCTCAGGGCTTCCTTTAGAGATACACAGATGTTCTTCTCCGAGGATCTCTGACCTAAAAATGGAAAGTTTAAAGTCATCGCCGTACTTACAAGGAAAAGGAATTGTCTCCACTTGTGAGATAAGGTTCTCTGTATTTTTTCGATAAGTAATAAGATCTTCAATCGAGATAATTTTTAGATGATGAACTTTTGCTAATTCAAAAAGATCCGGCAGGCGGGCCATAGAGCCATCAGGATTGATGATCTCGCAGATAACTGCAACAGGAGCAAGTCCGCTGAGGCGACAAAGATCAACACTTGCTTCTGTGTGTCCGTTTCGAACAAGCACACCATGGTTCTTAGCGATTAAAGGAAAGATGTGACCAGGACGAACAAAATCAGCAGCTGTTGTTTTCGGATTCGTTAAAAGCTTCATGGTGTGAGAGCGATCACTGGCCGAAATACCTGTCGAAATTTTTTCTTTGGCATCAATGGTAACAGTAAAGGCCGTACCCAGATTTGCTGTATTGGTCTGTACTTGCAGAGGAAGATCAAACCTTTCTGCCAAGTCAGCTGAGAGTGGAGTACAGATAAGGCCTCTTCCAATAGAGGCCATAAAATTAACCGCTTCAGGAGTCAGAAGCTGGGCACTCATCACGAAGTCGCCTTCGTTCTCACGATCCTCATCATCAACTACGATAATGATTTTACCTTGTTTAATATCTTCAATAGCTTCGGCAATAGTATTTAGTTTCATGTCAGTCTTCGTATTTAGCGTTAAAAAAATTCTTCGCCCATTCCTCTTTTTTATCAGTGTCGTGGAGTATGAAGTTTTCAATATACTTTGCCACCATATCTACCTCGATATTGATGACATCACCAACTTTTTTACGACCTAAATTGGTGTTTTTTAGAGTGTGAGGAATAATCGCTACTGTTAAATCATTATTTCCCAGTTGCGCAATGGTCAGACTAATTCCGTCAAGGGCAACGGAACCCTCTTTGATCATGTATTTGCGAATACTGGGGTTAAAACCGATGGTGATTTCCCAGTTTTGGCCCATTTTTTTGATATCTTTGATGACTCCCAATTCATTAACGTGCCCTGAGACCATATGGCCTCCTAGGCGATCTTGAGGACGAAGTGAGAGTTCTAAATTAACAGGAGAGCCTACATTTAAACTTCCGATAGAGGTTTTTTTCAAAGTCATATGAATGGCCTGGACTTTAAACGTGTCTCCCTTAATTTGAGTTGCCGTCAGACAAACTCCATTGGTTGCCACCGAATCATCTATTTTAATTTCACTGATCAGGGCAGGTGCTTTGATCACAAATTCCTTACCTTCAGCATTTGATTGAACGGATTCAATAACACCTACTTCTTGAATAAGTCCGGTGAACATATTTTACCTCGCGATTTTTCCTGTTAAATAAAAGTCTCTTCCGACATTTTCAATCTTGCTATCGACCAGATCAATTCGCTCTTGGAGAGTGGAGAGTTTGATTCCTGAAAGAGAAGAGAGACCTTCTCCCAAGATAGTGGGAGCAAGATAAAAACTTACTCTTTGCACTAACTTTTCTTTCAAGAATTCTCCTGCCAAGTTCGCCCCTCCCTCCAGATAGAGATTGATAAGTTTTCTATCAAAGAGAGCGGATAGTGATTCTTTGAGGTCACGGGCCTGGATAATATTCTCAGGCGGAAGATGGTGAGTTGTTATTTTCTTTTGAGAAATAATAATGGTTTTTTCTTTTAATTCATCACAGAAAAGATTTTTAGAGAAATCAATTTCTCCACTTTTCGTGAAGACGATTCGGTAGGGCTGAGTTCCTTGATAATTGGTGAGTCTGACATTGAGCTTGGGATTATCAGCTCTCAATGTATTGGCACCAATCATCACTGCCTGATGAAGAGAGCGGGCATGATGGGCATGGTTACGTGCTTCTGCTGAAGTAATCCATTGGGACTCACCATTACTGAGTGCAATTTTTCCATCCAAACTTTGAGCAAGTTTTAAGTGAACAAAGGGAGTTTTATTTCTTTGAGCATGAAAGAAAACTTCATTAACTGTTTCTCCTAACTCGCTCAAGAGACCATGCTCCACAGTGATCCCATGCTCTCGCAAAAGTCTTACTCCCTCTCCGAAAACATGTGGATTAGGGTCAAGATTAGCAATAAAGACACGTTTGATTTTTTCTTGAATGAGTCTTTGCGCACAAGGGGGAGTGAGTTTATTGGTATGGCAACACGGCTCAAGTGTCACATAGATGTCAGCGCCTTCGACTGATTCTGTCGCCGAAAGAATGGCATCCACTTCAGCATGAGGGCCGCCGTGTTTTTTATGATAACCTTCGCCGATAATCCTGCCGTTTTTGACAATGACCGCACCTACATAAGGATTAGGGAAATTGGCCCCTCGGCTTTGGAGAGAAAGTTCAAAAGCTCTTTTTAAATATTCTTCATGCATGCTCATCTTCGATCTCCGTATAGACATAGTCTGCAGGGGATTTTTGAAGTTCTTCAACGTAAAGCTCCAGAGAATAGCTTGGAGCAACTCCTAACCACTCTTTAATGCTTGAGTGGGGAGAGTTGAGGTTAAGCCATTTAAAAATACAGGCCTGACGAAGAGATTTTGCCGTAATTTCCATTTTGATTTCACGACGAAGATCTTCAAAAAAGAGTTCGATTCCGCGAGGAGAAAGTCCTCCCGAGAGAATCTTGTAAGGGTTAGCATTAAAAAAAAGTTCATCAATATCAAGATTCTCATTGGTAATGAATTTCTCATAGAGTTCTTGATAGTGAAGAAAATCAGCATTAAATGAATCAGGAAGATTAATGGAGTACGGGTCTCTCTTAGGATGCTCCACCATGACTCTAAATCCCTTCTTGGATTTTAAAATGCTCTCCATCTTTAGTGATGAGAG
Organism: uncultured Bacteriovoracaceae bacterium; assembly: GCA_937931205.1. GTDB lineage: Bacteria > Bdellovibrionota > Bacteriovoracia > Bacteriovoracales > Bacteriovoracaceae > Peredibacter. Next base: position 179,552 of record CALHBF010000014.1, on the reverse strand, counting down.
ATCACTAACTTTCAGGCCCGCACCAAAAATCAAATGGAAGATAATGAGGTTTCGCAGATGAACAAACTGAGTAAGATTCTCGTGCTGCTTGACTCTTTTTTTAAGAAGAGTGTGAACTCTCAGAACTTGGGCAAAAGTTTGTGGGCGTGGAATATCTAGAATTTTGGGAGAGACCGCCATCTTCTTGATAGGGTTCTCTTCAAAGATATTTTCACTCAACAGATAATCAAAAAAAAGTCGTAAGGCCTGAACCCGACGTCTGACGGAATTACTTGAGTCGTATTTTTTTTGAAGATACTGAGCGTATTCCTGAACTTGGGCGGTAGTGAACTGGTTAAATTTAAGGCCGTCCTGTTTTTCTACAAGGAAGCCATTAAAGCAGGCCAGATCCGCTTTATAGTTCTTAATGGTGTTAAAGCTTTTTCCTTGGACTTTTAAAATGTCCAAAAACTCTGTTTGTTTTTCAATAAGATTCCATTTCATAGTGCGTATATTACGTTTTTCCCTTTTATATGTACAGCAAAAGAGCTATGTTTTCTGGATTCGGAGGATTTAATGATTACAGTTTCAAGCTTAACAAAGTCATATGGCGGACAAGTACTTTATACGAATGGTTCATTTTTTATTGGGCCAGGAGAAAAAGTCGGTTTAGTCGGGCCAAATGGTGCAGGAAAAACATCGCTCTTCCGTCTGATTATGAACGAAGAAACTGCTGATTCAGGAAATATCAATGTTCCGGGAAATATTCGTCTTTGTTACTTCTCACAAAACGTGGGTGAGCTTCGTGGACGTTCTGCCTTGGAACAAGTGATTCACGGAAATCCTCGTCTTGGTTTTTTAAAGAATGAAATTTCTAAAATTGAGAAGGCCCTAGAAGAGGGTGAGTATAGTGATGAAATGCTGGAGAAGCTGGGAGATTTTCAAACAGAGTTTGAAAAACTTGGTGGATATGAAATTGAGCATGAAGCGGCAGAAGTACTAACTGGTCTAGGGATTATGCCTGAGGATCATGGTAAGCCGGTGGAGAGTTTCTCAGGTGGTTGGAAGATGCGTATTGCTCTGGCCCAAGTACTTGCTCAAAAACCAGATTTCATTTTAATGGATGAGCCTACCAACTATCTTGATTTGGAATCAATTCTCTGGCTTGAGACTTGGCTTAAAAATTTCAAGGGTGCCATTTTCATGACTTCGCACGATCGTGATTTTATGAATGGAATCGTGAAGAAAATTGTGGAAGTGAATCACAAAACGATCACCGTTTATTCTGGTAACTATGACTACTATGAGAAAGAGCGTGAGATTCGTCGTGAGCAGCTCCTTGCTTCAGCTCAAAGACAAGAAGCGATGCTTAAGAAAGAAGAAGAATTTATTGCTAAATTTGCTGCTCGTGCCAGTCATGCTGCCCAAGTTCAGTCGCGAGTGAAAAAACTTGATAAGATTGAGAGAATTGAAGTTGTTGCTGATGTTCAGACAATCAATTTTGAATTCCCGCAGCCACCTCGTTCAGGAAATGATGTGGTGAAACTCAATGATCTAGGTAAAACATGGATTACTGATGAAGGTAAGGAGAAGAAAGTCTTCTCAAATGTGACAGGACTTGTGAAACGTTTAGATAAAGTCGCTGTGGTAGGAGTGAACGGAGCTGGTAAATCAACTCTTTTAAAAATTATTGCAGGTCTGACTGAAGGAACGAATGGGACAAGTCAGATTGGTGCCAACGTGAACTTTGGTTATTTCTCTCAATATTCAATGGATGTTCTTGATCCTAACAAAACGGCCTTCGAAGAAGTTCGAGGTCGAGTTGGGCACAATAAGTCCGATGGCTACCTTCGAAATCTTTTGGCGGCATTTCTTTTCCGTGGAGATGATGTTGATAAGAAAGTGAGTGTTTTATCAGGAGGAGAGAAGGCCCGTTTGATTCTGGCCACACTTCTTTGTAATCCGCTAAACCTTCTTATTCTAGATGAGCCTACCAACCACCTTGATATTATGAGCCGTGAAGTTTTGACGGAAGCTCTGAAAAACTTTGATGGAACAGTACTTTTAGTATCCCACGACCGACACTTTTTAAAAGAAGTGACAACAACGGTGGCCGAAGTTGACCGTGGTGGGGTGACCTTCTATCCGGGTACTTATACCGAGTATTTGGACTCTAAAGCATAAAAAACCGAATATTTACCCCTAAGTCACGTAAATAATTTACAGGGTTTAGGGGATTATCATTTGAAAAACTGGGCCATTTCCAGTAGAAATGGCCCATTCATAAAATATTGCCTGATAGTCATTTGAGGAAAATCAGGAAAGACGACCTAAAAGGTGATTATGTCACATCCTCGCATTCATGAAACGCTCAAAGCTCTCTTTGAGAGCAAAGACAAGTCCTTGATCAAGGGCCTGTTAAGTCACGCTGACTTTTCTGCGTTTGCTACGAAAATGAATTCCCGTCTTACGGCCGAAGAAATGTCGAGTGCCTTTGTCCATTCTTCTTTTTCTCATGAATTTGGAATGAAGGATCAGGAAGTACTGGAGTTTTTAGGTGATGCAGTTTTAGGTCTGGTGATTACTGAAAAAATCGTCTCTCTTTATCCCACACTGCCTGAAGGAAAGCTCTCGAAGATGAGAAGTTTTCTCGTTAATGAATACTCTCTTTCAAAACTGTCTCGTTTTCTGAACTTAGGAGAGCTGATTATTCTAGGTAAGGGCGAGTTCATGAAAAAGACTTATGATCAAGATGCTGTTCTGGCCGATACTTTCGAAGCTCTGGTGGCCGTGCTGTATAAGTTTGAAGGATTGGATTTTGCCCGTGATTTTATTCTCAAGCTGATACTCACAACTAATCCTCAGGCCTTCTTGATGGAGAACTTGGATAGCTTTGATGCTAAATCAAAACTTCAGGAATGGAGTTTGAAAAAATATAAGAAGCTTCCCGTCTATCGCGCGGAAGCTCATGGTGAAGAGTTTCTTGTTGAGCTTTTTCTCGATGAGAAATTTATCAGTTCTGCCGTTTTTCGCTCAAAAAAAATAGGCGAGAAGACATTAGCAGAAAATTTTTTAAAGAACCTTAATTAACCCAAAGGAGTCCCTATATGCTACTTGAAGATCAACACCCACATAATAAGGCCATCATGATTTCCGTTCTCGGTAAGCCAAATGTCGGGAAGAGTTCTTTCATCAATAACCTTCTGGGTTTTGATTTAACGATCGTGTCTTCGAAGCCGCAAACAACTCGTAACCACTTTCACTGCGCTTTTACTATTGATCGCACTGAAATTGTTCTTGTAGATACTCCGGGAGTTCACTCATCTGCTCAAGAGTTAAACAAAAGAATCAACGGTCAGGCCATTATGGGTTCTGAAGGAGTGGATATTAACTTTGTACTTTGTGATTTAACGACAGATGTCGTGGCAGAGTTCAGAGACTTCTTAAAGAATTTTGACAGTCAGCTTGGTAAAACTTGGATCATCTTCACAAAAGCTGATCTGGTAGATCTTGAAAAAATCAATCAGGCTTTCCTGACTGAAAAATTAAAAGAGCTTTGCCCGTCAATAGAGAAGAGTTTTGTTGTCTCTTCACTAGATGGCCACAATATTCACCTTCTTCTTGCTGATATTGAGAAAGTGGCAGTGAATGCTCCTCATCTTTATCCGGGTGGTGAAGTATCAAATAAGAATGAGCGATTCTTTGCTACAGAGTATATCCGTGAGCAGGCCTTCCGTTTACTTAAAGAAGAGCTTCCTTATGAGATCGCGGTAGTGATTGATGAGTATAAGGATATGAGAGGTCGTGGCGAAGATACAAAAGTTGAGGCCCACATTTCTGCTTCTATCCTGGTGAACCGTCCAAGTCAGCGAGCGATCGTGGTTGGCCGTGGTGGTTCGATCATTAAAGAAATTGGTATTAATGCTAGAAAGAAAATTGAAGCGATGATCGGTGGCCAAGTTCACCTAAACCTTCACGTTAAGGTATCGCCGAAATGGTTTAATAATAACTGGGTACTAGATGAAATCGGTCTTCCTCGTACTCAGAATTCTCATCGTGTTTGGAGGAAGAAATGAATCAACGTTCAATGGTTGTTTCCATCATTGGTCGCCCCAATGTAGGGAAATCTACTATATTTAATCGTTTAATGCGCAAACAGCATCTGGCCATGACTCATGATATGCCAGGTGTAACTCGTGATCGCCACTATGGGATCTGCACACTTGAAGAGCATCATGAAGGACATGATCTGAAAGAAGAGATGATCCTTGTTGATACTGGTGGATTTTATCCAGAGAAAATTGAAACAGATCCACGCAAAAAAAATAATGTAGATCCTTTCTTTAATATCATGGCCGATCACGCCAAGCTTGCGATCGATGAATCGGATCTAGTGCTTTTTGTAGTGGACGTGCGTGAAGGTCTTCTTCCTTTTGATAAAGGAATCTGTGACTATATTCGTTCGACTAAAAAGCCTTTCTGGGTATTGATGAATAAGTTTGATACCGAAAAGCAAGAAGGTGATCAGTATGATTTCTATGAACTAGGTCTTGATGAAGATCAGATGTTCCGTTTATCTGCTGAACATAATCGGGGGCTTTATGACCTACGTACTAATCTTTTAGTAACTGCGAAAAAATATCGTGAGAACGGAAGCCTTACTGGTGAAATCGATGCTCTTCTTCAGAAAGGCGTAAAACCTGTTAATGAAGTTGTCGCTTCAGTTGCGATTGTTGGTGCACCCAACGCTGGTAAATCAACTCTTCTTAACCGTCTGGTAGGTGCTCAGCGCGCTCTTGTTTCAGAAATAGCTGGAACAACAGTAGACCCGATCGAAGGCTACATCGATATGTATTTCGGCCCGGACATCGATATCCTTACAGCTCAGGATAACCAGTTCGTTAAAAAAGATACGGTTGCTCTTTATGAAGAGATGAAAAGTTTCCATGAAAATACCGATGAAACTTTTTTAATGGATGAAGATGATCTGACTGAAGAAGAAAAGAGAATCTACGTAGAATACGGTCAGACTCAGGAAATGGTTGTAGATGAAGACTTCGGTGAAGAATTCTCTGAGACAAGTGAGTTTAATTATGATGACTCAAATCTTGGAGATGATCTTTATTCAGAGTCAAATATTCTTTCTGCAATTGAGAAGAACTGGCGTGAGACTGATGACGATGAAATTGCTGACATTAAGCATGTGAGTGAAGTGAATCGTTGGAGATCAATTAAGCTCGTTGATACAGCTGGAATTCGTAAATCAAAAGTTGTTGAAGGCTTTATTGAAACTCAGTCAGTTTATCGCTCACTGAAAGCGATTTCAGAATCAGATGTCGTTATCTTTATGATCGATTCAACTCTGGGAATTACTCACCAGGATCGCCGTCTGATTGATATTGCTCTTGAGAAGGGTAAGTCTCTTATCGTTTGTTTAAATAAAATTGATCTTCTTCAGGAAATCTTTGCTGATAAAAAGAAGAAAGATGAGTGGATGAAAGATCTTCGTTATCAAGTGCCTTGGCTTAGCTTCTGCCAGCTGGTAACGATTTCTGCTTTCAAAAACAGAAACATTAACTATCTTCGTGAAGCAGTTAAGCGCACGATCGTTATCCGTAATAGAAAAGTTCCGACAGGTGCTCTTAACCGTTGCCTGTTCCAGTTAGTGGATAAGAATCCAGTTGTTTTAAAGAAGAGTAATGGAAATCGTTTCAAGGTGAAGTATGCATCAATGCTTAAATCTTCTCCTCCAACATTCCTGTTGTTCTCGAATAAATCATTAGGAATTCCTGAGAACTACCGAAAGTATTTGATCAATGGTCTTCGTAAAGAATTCGATCTGACAAATACGCCAGTACATTTGATCTTTAGAACTTCGACAGATATTGAGCGAAGAATGAAGAAGATTGAAAAGAAGAATCAGCTTACCAAGTAAAGTTATAGGTTATGATGAAACTGAAGACATTGCCATTCAGATCATCATAACCTTTGGTACTCCCCGCAATAGGGACACCATTGGCATCAGTGGCGATACGATAATCTTGGGTATATTTATCGAAAAAATTAACAACGTGATAAAGACCCTGCACACTTACATAAGATTTTTTAAGCTCAATAGGGAATTCCAGTCCAAAACCAAGTGATGTTCCAATCCCACCGCCTGATTGTTTCTCTAGATTAGGCTGATCAATAAATTTATTTGTTTGATACCAGTATTCCACTCGGCCGATGAAATGGGGATTGGAGTAGGTAATGGCCGTACCAAGATCGGTGGTGTCGATATAGTATTTATAGCCAACAAACGGTCGAGTGAAGTCTGAAACCACGGCCCCGAGGTTACCTTGGTCACGATAGCCGTTTACCACGGAATCAATAATCATAGTGTGTTTGGAGTACTCTACCCCTAGTGTTAAGACGCGCTGGAAGTCGATAAAGTAGTTAACTGATAAGTGGAAACTGGGGTGGTTGTCGTAGTAGGCACGCCCGCGGTTGCCGGTAAAAGTGGTAACACCCGTACCGAGATTCACAGAGAAAAAGCGCCCGTAACGGTAATAGCGCTCATCCTCCAAAACCTGGCTTGATTCCAAATCCTCGCTAAAATCGTTAAAGATGTCACTTCCTACGGAGACATCGTCATCGACCATATCCATCATCTGCGATGAGAATTGGGCATAAGAGAGCTGGCAGATAAAAAAAGATAAGAATAGGAATTTTTTCACCAATGCACTCTACATCTTCTGACCTATAATGTCATAGTCAGGCAAAAACGGGTCTTCATTGACCGGTATCAATTAAGTCTAAGTAATCTTTTGATCTTTGACAACGTTTCCTCTCTAGTTTTAAACTCCTTAGATAAAATTTGATTTTTTAAAAGGATGTTAAAAAATGAGTGAGACGACGACATCTCAAGAATTGGAAGCAACTCTTAATAAGACGGATCTAGGGCACATCGTTTACGAGAAAAGAAAACTCATCATAGTTCTTCTTGGTGCTCTTCTTGTTATCATCCTTGGATGGATGTCTATGAAGTCGATCAGATCGAGTCAGGAAACGAAAGGCTCTGAGGGCGTATTTCATTTCCAAAACGACGTTTGGGCCCAAGTTAAGGCCGGTAAAATGACGACTGATGAAATGATGACTAAATATGAAGCTCTTGATTCTGGCGCCAAGTCTTCAGCTTCAATGATCCCGCTTGCTCTTGAAGTTTCAAAATTTCTTGTTGAGAAAAACGAAGTGGAGAAAGCTGACAAATTTCTATCGGTCATCGATCCAAATAATGAAATTGGTAAGTTCTTTATTGTTCACCAAAGAGCAATCCTTCTAGAAAAAATGAATAAAGTTGATGAGGCCATTGAAATTGTGAAAGGTCTTAAGACGAAAAAAGAAGGCATTATGCCGGCCCATTTAGAACTTCTTTTAGGAAGACTCTATATGGTGAAAGGTAACTCTCAAGAGGCGAAAGCTACTCTAGAAGGCGTTATTAATAATTATCCAAATGATGAAGAAGCTAAACTTGCTAAGCTTTATCTAGGTGAAGTGAAGTAATGAAGTGGTCTCTTCTTGGTCTTATTCTTATTGCGGCCTGTTCTTCTAAGGTGAAACTTCCAAAGCTTGATTCGCCTCAGAGGGATGTAAAAGTTTTGAATGTAGCTTGGAATAAGAATTTGGATTTAGAATACCGTTCAGGAAATCTTCCTATTGGTCTAGGGGCTCCCCGTATTTACGAAGATATGGTTTATATGGGGACCCTTGATGGTGTTATGAATGCCTTTGATCTTGAAAGTGGGCGTCAGATCTGGACTGAAGAAGAGGGAACACCTCTGGGCGCTCCGGTGGTCTATTTCAATGATCATGTTGGTTATGGTGGTGAGTCTGGACGTTTTTTCGTGCGCCACTACCTCACAGGAAAGTTAAAGTATGCAGTTGATCTAGGATCTCCTATCGAATCAGCTCCTGTTTTTCATAATGGCCGTCTTCTCATTTATTTAAGGGGTCACCAGATCGCTCAATTGGATGCAGAAACAGGTAAAGTAATTTGGGTCTATAAAAGGGCCATTCCTATTACGACCACACTTCAGAGAACTTCTAAGCCTCTGATGGTAGGAAATAAGATTATCATCGGTTTTGCTGATGGTTTTGCAGCGGCCCTTTCCTTTGAAGAGGGTCTTCTCCTTTGGGAAACTCGTATTGCCTCTGGAGCAAAATTCGTTGATGTGGACTTAAATCCACTGTTCAGCAAGGGCATGGTGATCATTGGTTCACCTTCAGCAAATTTGGTGGCCATGAATCCTGATTCAGGTTCGGTTGCTCAGAGCTATACTCTCAGCAGTGCCGCTCACCCGGTACTTGTTAATGAGCAAGTGCTTTTGGGAACAAATGACGGTGAAGTGGTATTAATGAGTCTTTCTGGTGAGATCTTAAAGAGAGAGAAAATTTCCAATCTCGCGATCTCTGCTATTGCTTGGTGGAAAGGTCACATCATCGCAGCTGGACTTGATAAAAACATTTATGCGATTGATCCGCTGGAAATGAATATTGTTGATAAGTTTTCACTCGGGCACGCTTTCTCTGCGGTGTATTCTGATCTGGTCGTTAATGATTCATATATGGCCGTCTATTCCTCTCGTAATCGCCTCTATATTTTCAAATAAAACCTTCTCTTACAAAGAGTTAAAAAAACTAGTCACTGGCCTATTTTGTTTGTCACAATAGGCTAGTTAGTTTTCATGCCAAGGATAAGGTTTATGAAGTGGTCTCTGCTTGTTTTTGTTTTTCTCACGAATCTCGTTTTTGCCTCTCCCGTCATTGATGAAGAATTATATGTCATAGGTTCAGTTGAAGAAGTTAAGGATCTGGCCCAGTCCGGTTCGATTGTAATTGATCACGTGACGGAATTTGGATTTGAGCTTTATGGCCCTGCGGGATTAAAGAAGCATTTAACTGAGAGAGGGATCAGAGTTTTTGAGCAAAAGAAAGACAAGGGAATCAATGATTATCCTACTTTTGAAGAGATCACTGAAAAGCTTGTTGAGCTGGCCCGTACTCGTCCTGATATCATGAAACTTTTCTCTATTGGTAAATCTATTCAAGGGCGAGACCTTTGGGTCATGAAGATTTCAGATAATGTAGAGGTAGATGAAGTCGAGCCCGAGTTTAAGTATATTTCCAGTATGCATGGAGATGAGATTGTTGGGCGTGAACTTACGATGAGGTTGATTGAGAAAATTGCCAATGAGTACGATTCAAACTCGGTACTTCGCAATCTCGTTAATAATACCGAAATCTATATTATGCCTTCAATGAATCCTGATGGCTCATTTTCTCGCAGAAGAGTGAATGCCAGAAGAATTGATCTGAATAGAAACTTTCCAGATATTATCCGTGATCGTGACAATACTCCGGCAACCAGAGAGCCAGAAACTCAGGCCGTGATGAAGTTTCAAAGTGAGAGAAATTTTTCACTTTCAGCAAATTTTCATGGGGGATCAATGGTAGTGAACTATCCTTGGGATAGCACTTATAATCTTCATCCTTTGAATGACCTGCTGATTGATCTATCTCTTTCTTATTCTCGTGCTTGTTCTGAGATGTATGAGAGTTCTCGTTTTAATCAAGGGATAACCAATGGTGCGAACTGGTATCTTGTTCGTGGTGGAATGCAGGATTGGAGTTATTTCTGGTTTGATGATCTTCAACTCACTTTAGAAGTAAGTGATGATAAATGGCCTCGTTATTCAGAAATTGAATCTTTCTGGCAGGGGCAAAAAGATAGTATGGTGAATCTTATGCAAAAGGTTCATCAAGGAGCGGGCTTTCGCCTAGCAGATAAATCTGCTCGTGGTTCCGTAAAGATTTCCCAGCTCTCGCCTAAAACTCGAGATTTAGGAAGTTTTCGCTATCAGCGAGGAGAGTTTTATAAAGTCCTTGAAGTCGGGGAGTATAGGATGAGTCTAGATAATGGGACTACTTTCACTACGACAGTTTCGGACGGTGTCGCAACCAACGGTAATTACAAGGATATTTAGAGGCTTTGAAAGGCCGTCTATCTTTTAAGCATACTATGTAAATTGTTCGTGTAGAGCTTCTGGTGCATGTTTAGGCGTGGTAAATTGTCGAAAACATCACAGGAGTTCCACATGAAACTAAAGTCACTTTTATTCTCAGGTCTGATGCTCGCAACATTTACTTCATCTGCGGCCATCATTTCTCCTATCTATAGATACATTCTGGATTCAGGGAAAGTGGTTGAACTTCAAGGTGAGAATCAAGCTCAAGACAGCGCCTATTATTATGATTATTTAGAGAGCAAAAGAGTTTATGTGAAGTTGTCACAAGCTTCTATTCAAACGAAAAAAAGAATTAACGGTGTAAAGGCCGGTGAATTTGTAGCTGCTAGAACAAATACAGGCGATCAAGTTTGTATGACTTACAATGTTTTTGAAAATGGTATGGCCTATTTAGGATGTCGTACAGGAAACTACTTAGAAAATATCGGTCCTGCTCGTTATGCGGTAGGTGGATATACAGCTAACACAGCAAATATTTTAGCTGAAGCGAAGGAAGTAGATGGATTTAGTAAAGGAGAAGTCGCTCTTCTTAATGGTAAGAAAGTAAAAATTCTTGCAATCTTTGAGAATGGTCTGGTTCTTACTCATCCTGCAAGCTTAATCAGTAAACTTGATACTTCTTCAGAGCTTCTTAAAACAAATGTGAAGATCGTGAAGACTCAGGAACTTGAGAAAAGATAATTAGAATAGTTTCATTATGAATTTATATTCTTCAGAGGAAACAGGCAGAATAGAAAGTCTGTTTCCTCTTTGAAGAAGTCTCATCTCTTCCAACTCTCTGTGCTTCTTCAACTCTTCCAGTGATACATAAGAAATATCTTTGTGAAACTTCACATCCACTAGAAACCATCTTGGTTTTTCTAAAGTAGCTTTTTCATCATAGTACTCTGATTTAGGATCAAACTGTGTTTCATCAGGATAAGGTTTTGAGGCCACTTCTGCTAATCCAGCAATTCCTGGGATAGGGCAGCTTGAGTGGTAGAAAAGAACAATATCTCCGACTTTCATTTCATCACGCATGAAATTGCGGGCCTGATAATTTCTGACTCCATTCCAAGGCTCAGTTTTCTTAGGACGCTTTTTTAAGTCCTCAAAAGAAAAGACATCGGGTTCAGATTTCATTAGCCAATAATTCATAACGGATCACTTTTGTCGGTTAATTAAGGATTATTTGATTCTACCGATAAAGTTATATCCTATGGAGGAAGCAATGAAAATCTTCTCGTCCCTCTTTTTATTAGTCATTACTGCTTGTTCGAGCACTAAGCCACTGGAGCACCAGGCCCAGATTAATATTGATGAAAACCTTTTGTTGCAGATCCAGAAGGAAAGAAGTTGGGGAAGGGCACCTGCATCGGTGAACTTAGTTGAAGAGAAGATTTCTCCGAAAAGAGTCTATTTTAGAGCGCTTTATGGCCAGTATTTAACTTTTTTAAAGCTTACTGGCACTGATAGTGCAGCTCAGTCTTGCCCCGCTTTTCATCAGGATTTTATAGCAGTAAGGCCGATGGAGCTTGAAGTTGCCTCTCATATTTCTGCCTCTGGTCGATTACATGAAACAGAGCAGGAGATTCGTGAGCTATGTGAGAAAGGAGCAAGTTCAAATTACTATAAATTTGAAAATCTTGTTACCTACCATACGAGCAATGAAAAGTTTCATCTCACTCCAAAAAGTTTTTTTGCACTCATTAAAATTCCCGTTTTTGGAAATATGTATGAGTTAAAAATGAAGAATAATGTTCAGCCAGCTCCTTCTGAGCTTACCACTTTGTCTCGTACTCAGTGGTTTAGCACTTACTTAGAAAAACAAAAACGAGACGATAAAATGATTAGTTTAAGAAATTAGGATTTGATTATGAAGTATCTTGTTTTTGCACTCTTGATTGCTTCCTGTGGAAAGTATGAGGCGACTCAAAGTGGTAATTCAGTCATCGGCCAATACCTTGAATATTCTCCTCGTCAGATAGAAGGTGCGGACCTCATTTTAAAGAATGAAATTTGCCGCTCCATTGAAGTTAAGACAAATAGTATTTTATTGATGAATGCTCTACCTCTAAGTTTTACTCTTGAGCAAAAAAACTGTGCGGGCACATCTATTCCAGCAGCTGCTGTCGATGTCACGATTCAAGTCAATAATGATTCAATCTTTTTTATGAGAAGTGATAATGGGCAGTATTTTGTTTTCAAAGATGCTGAGACAACACGTTCGGGTATCATGAGATCATTTTGTAGTTCTGGACAAAACCCTTTTCAGCATAATGGCATTGCCACCTGGTGGGATAGCTCACTTCAGAACAACTGCTCTTCTAAATCAAACAATCGCGTTTGTGTGACTTTCAAGTCAGGAGTTCAAGAGCAAGCAAGTACTAACTATAAGATTAGAACAATTGAGTCGATGCTGATCAATACAGACTCATCATCATCTCGTTATGGTTATTACCTAGAGAGAAGAATTGTCTCAGATTTGAGCTGTGAGAATAAAACACAGACTGAAATTTCTGCGACTCTTAATTAGCACATCCTTGATACATCTCCACTGGGATGAGCTTGGCCGAAGTTTCATCCCAGATTCCTTTGCAGAATCTCACTTCAAAAGCCGCTGTATTCTCACCCTGACTTTTCGGACAATCGATATTGGTTTTTTTATCTTCATAGTAAGTGAGTTTAGTTAGATCCATTTCAACTATTTCCCAGTCTCCAGTCGCTGAAACTTCGAGCAGAAAAAACTCTTCATCATACTCTTTTAAGAAGTAGAGTTTATTGTTTTTGATAAACAGTGGCTGGTCATCAAGCGCACTTAAAAAAGTAGTAGGTGAATCTGTGAAATAGGCCTTGATCGGTTGGGCCATTAACTGCTGGTCAGGACGATATTCGATTTGAGTCTGATCACGCCAAATGATGGCCTTGCTTGGTGAAAGAGATTTAAGAAAAGCTGTGCCCCTAAAAATTTTCTCGCCTTCTTTGGGGTTATGCTGGCGGCAAGATGAGTTAAACAACATTGGTTTAAAGAAGTTTTTAACTTTGGCGACGGTGTAAAATTCAACAGGAATTCCTCGCTCTTTAAGCTCTTTAGCTAGTCTCGCAGTCTTTTCTTTAGGGGAGCCGGTCTCTTTTAAAACCTTGGACCAGATATTTAACTGGTGTCCCATAACTTGATCACAGTCTGAGTTTTCTAAGCATCCAAGGTTTTGATGGATGAATTCATGAGGTGAGGAAGCTTCCGGAAGTATCTTTATGGGAGTCTGAGCATGAATCTTTGAAGAAAATAAGAAAAAAAGCAGTAAATATGACATAAGCATGAACTCCGATCGTTCCCAAAAGCGTTCTTTTATTATAGACTACATCGAATTTTTAAACTGCGGAGGAATTATGAAAAAGTTAAAAAAGTCACGTCCTGTGAAAAAGGCGAAGAAAAACGCAAAAAGTGGTCTTAAGCTTAAGCGTCTTGCTCGCAAGAAAAAGCTTTTAAAGAATCACAATAACTAATATTAGGCCCTCGGAAGAGGGCCTTTTTTTTGCACATTTTACTAGATGTAGTATGTGTCAAAAAAATGGCGACAAAAAAGACTACATATTGTGTTTTAATACTTGACGAGTAATTGTTTTGACGGGTTTAATAGACTTATAAACTCTAAAAAGTATTTGAAGAGATATAATTTCCTGCACACACACAAGGCCACCGAATGGTGGCCTTTTTTATTTCTAATGAATTTTCATAACGACTTTGATGAACTCATCTTTTTCTTCATTAAAATGTTTATAAGCAGAAGGCCCATCTTCCAGTGTTAGGCGGTGTGAAATCACATCGGCCAGATCAACTTTGTCCTCTAGTACCAGATTAAGTAGTTCCTCCATGTATTTTTGCACATGGGTTTGACCCATTTTGAAAGTGAGTCCTTTTCCGAAGGCAGCTCCAAAAGGAAATTTGTCTAATAATCCTCCATAAACACCGGGCACAGAAACTGATCCACCTTTTCGACAAGACTGGATCGCAAAACGTAAAGCATCAGGTCGGTCAGTTCCTAATTTTACTTTCTGTTTAACTGTATCGATCGCATTTAAAACAGTATGCCCATGAGCTTCCATGCCGACAGCATCGATGCATGAGTCAGGGCCTCGGCCCCCTGTAAGATATTTGATTGTTTCAAGAACTTCTTCTTCACTCTCAAAATTGATGACCTCTGCTCCACAAGCTCGTGCTTTATTTAATCGGCCAGGGAAATGATCAATGGCGATGACTCTTTCTGCTCCAAGTAGAAAGGCACTTTTAATACTCATGAGTCCCACAGGACCGCAGCCCCAGACAGCAACTGTATCTCCTGGTTTAATATTGCAATTGATGGCGGCCATATAACCGGTAGGGAAGATATCACTTAAGAAGAGAACTTTCTCATCCTCGATACCTGGAGGAATGACTAGTGAATTTGTATCTGCATAAGGAACTCTGATGTATTCAGCTTGTCCTCCCGCATATCCTCCATACATATGAGAGTATCCAAATATTCCTGAACCAGATGAACCATAAAGTTTTTCAGGTATCATAAAGTTTGGATTTGAATTATCACATGCCGAGTATTCTTGATCATGACAATGGAGGCAGGAGCCGCATCCAATATCAAAAGGGATGACGATCTTATCTCCTACCTTGATATTGTGAACCATTGAACCGACTTCAACGACTTCTCCCATCGTTTCATGGCCCATGATATCGCCTTTTTTCATGGTAGGAATATAACCATTGTATAGATGCAGATCTGAGCCACAGATGGCCGTCGTTGTTACTTTGACGATGGCATCGAGTGGGTTGAGAATTTTTGGATCATAAACATGCTTTAAAGCAATCTCATGTTTACCCTCCCAAGTAAGTGCTCTCATATTAACTCCTAGTGAAGTGTCTTCAGTTCTTGTTGACCGCTCGGTTGACCAGTAGTCGTAGCGATAACTCCTGTTTCCATCAGAGCTTTGAGACGTTTTAAAAAAAAGCGAATTAACTCCGAAGGGTCGTCATCATTTTTTGAGAAATTGCTAAATTCGGCCTGTGCGAGAAGAACTGTTCCTCTGTTTTGGGAAGCTCGTTGGCAGTGAAAATTGATTGTTCCCTGAACAACAGAATTTGCTGCATTTTTCCAACCAATCTCATATTCATCAGCATCAGTTGCATTGGCCTTCATTAATTCCAGATCGAGATAATTTTCAATGTCCTGAGGTAAGCTTTGCAGGGAGCGATGAATGTTCTCTGGATTCTGGAGAAAATCAAAAACAAACTGAGGTGATTTTAAAATATTGGTACTGTGGTAGTAGCCTGTTTCTTTCAGAGGTATTTTAATAGGAGGAGCTGTGAAGTTCTCTCCTTGGTACTGATTTTCTAATTGTATAGTCATGATGAACTCCGTTAGTGTTTAATCTTGCTCAAAATTTCACCTTTAACAGATTCATCTCTTAAATTATTGGAAATATCCTGAAGAGTAACCATTCCAACAGGCCGCTCTTTTTGATCAACGACTACAATACGCGAAAGCTGACGATCTTTCATAAGCTTTGCTGCTTCACGAATATCTTCTTCCTCTCTCACACAGACAAATTCGGGATTCATGGCTTCTGCAACAGGAGAGTCAGCAGATGCTCCACTGGCAACACAACCAACAACGATATCTCTATCAGTGATAAAACCAACAGGTTTTGATTCTTCGTAAACCGGAATACTCCCGATATCAAAATCTTTCATGAGTTTAGCGGCATCTCTGATCGTATCAGTGGATTTGATTGTCTGAAGTCCTTGGTGCATTATTTCTGAAACTTGCATAATTTAAACCTCCGTTATTGGCATCCTTGTCTTGTTTTAAAAGTTGCAACCCAGATGCCATGGATAAGAGTCAAATTGTGAATAAAAGGATGGGAATAGGGGAAGCTTTAACCCAATCTTAAGTTAAATTGCTTCCCATTATTTGATATGAATGAACGATCTTTTTTTTGAGTGAGGTTATATGGACATACTGAATAATGTTCTTGGGGAATTGCCCCTTGATTCTTTTCTGACAAAGTATTTTCATCACTTTCCTCTTTCTGTTCCCAGCACTGCCGGTGATTATCGCCAATATTTGAATTGGTCTGTCATTGAAGCAATCCTTCAAGAGCGCAAATCTATGCTCAGGATTGTGAAAGAGGGCAGGATGGTTCATGATGATGCCAAGCTCTCTTTTGCAGAAGTGAAGGACCTTTATAGTTCAGGACATACACTTGTCATCAAGAACAGTGAGAGGTCGCATCCAAAATTAAGTTTCTTGGCCCAGCAATTCTCTGATTATTTTTTTGCTCCTGTTGATATTCAAGTCTTCTGTTCACCTCCTCATACCCATGGCTTCGGCTGGCACTATGATGTGGAAGATGTTTTTATCTTTCAAACAGAGGGAATGAAGAAATTTTCTTTAAGGCAGAATACCATTCATCCTCATCCCACAACATTTTCTACTCCCAAGGATTTAGGATATGAGAATGAGAAAAGTGAGCTTTACATCGAGACGACTTTACTCGCAGGAGATTGGCTTTATATTCCTGCGGGGTGGTGGCATAGGGCGTGGACTGCTGAAGAGGGTTCAATGCATATCTCTTTAGGAGTGATGTCAAAGACCGCCATTGATATACTTCCTATTTTAACCAAAGAGCTGGCCCAAAACAGCTTTTGGAGAACAAGGCTGCCTTTGTATCAAAGATTTGCCAGTAAAGAAGAGGAAGTTGCTTTTTATCAAGAAGGGATGAAGGAATTAGGTAAGGATCTCATGCAAAAGTTAGCTGAGTTGAAAGGTATTGATGATATTCTCAACAAACTTCGGGAGGGCCATTAAAGAGGCCTTTAATTTGCAGAGTTGATGGGGATGAATTCTGCACTTCTTATTATTGATATGATCAACAATCTCAAATTTCCCCAAGGGGAGAAATTACTGCAAGAGGCCGCTCCTGTTGCAGAGAATATTGCAGAGATCAAAAAATTGTTTAAGAGACATCAGTTACCTGTGATCTATGTCAATGATAACTTCGGTAATTGGAAATCAAGCTGGGAAGAAGTTTTTGAACATTGCACCTGCTCAGATAGTTTAGGGAGGAGCATTGCCAAAAAATTGCGACCCGATAAAGATGATTATTTTGTCTTGAAGCCGAAGCATTCAGGTTTTTATTGTTCAAATTTAGATGTCTTGCTGAATGATTTGAAAATTGATCATCTCGTCATTACTGGTATGGCCGGAAATATTTGTGTTTTGTTCACGGTGAATGATGCCTATATGCGAGGGTATAAAATTCATGTTCCGGCGAATGCCATTGCTTCTGAAAATTCTCAAATAAATGATTTTGCCTTAACTCAATTTAGAGACGTCTTTAATATCAATATAGATAATCTAACTGATCTTCATCAGATTTTATCTGAAGATCATTGATGATCTTGTTTTCAAAATAATTGGTAACAAGACTTTCCACCATTCTCTTCTCTCGATTGTTTTCGACATAGCCTTCGAGATGAATTTCGTGATCATGAACGAAAACTTTAATCTCAGAAATATCAACTTCAGGACTTCCTTTGAGAAGAGCAAGGACTACTTCTTCCGATTCTGTCGTTTGACGATAATAGTTTTTTTGATCGATGTCTGATCTGCCAAATAGGTGTTTATTGAATTTTTCCATTGAGCACCTCCAAAACCTATTTATAGGCAAGGGAGGTGCCAAGGAATTGCTTATCTTTTAACTATAGATTGAGATAATTGTTTTTTGACTTCTACACGTTTCTTCGCATTTTCATATCTTCTCTTTTCATCCTCAGTTTCAGGAATGAGTCCAGGAACAGATATTGGACGGCCAAGGTCATCCATTGCTACAAATGTCAGATAGGCCTTGGTGGTAGTTCTTGTTTCTCCTGTATATGGATTTTCAGAAGTCACTTTTACTCCAATAACCATTGAGCTTGTTCCTACATAGTTAAGAGAAGCTTGAATGAGAACGTGATAACCCACTTTAATAGGTGCAAAAAAATCAATATCCGAGATATGTACTGTGGCCACTTGTTTTCCTGAGTGGCGTGCGGCCACCATTGCGGCTGCAATATCTACCCAACCCATAACTACGCCCCCGAAAATATTATTCTGCGGGTTAGTGTGGTTAGGCATAACCATTTCTCTCATTTCAACACTTGATTCACTAACTGTTTTCATAAGTCTTGCTTTATTCATTTTATCCTCTATTCCGTACAGTAAAGATGATGGTTCCAGCGGTAGCCTTCATTAAAGACATTATATCCAGAGGATAGAGTAGCGCCAGCATTTGTTACTTGGCCTACGTCATTTGATGAATCAACGATTTGATAAATTCTCTTCGAAGCATCTGTTCTGCTTCCTTGTGGTTCCGGTTCAAAGTTTCCGAAAGCTCCACCTTGTCTTACTTTTTTACCTTCACAGTGATTTCTACCGATTTGCGCGATCTTATTCACCACAGTAGAAGAGAGCATCGGCTCACCAGTTGCAGAGTTATAGTCAGACTCTGTTAAGGTAAGGTTAAGACCTTCATTAGAGATGAAAGGATTCAAGTAAACCATCAGGTCAGTTCCAGTTGGAAGTGAGCAAGTAAAAGTATTGCTATTTTCAACTTGTACTCCGTAGCCCGAACAACAGTTTGCTGGAGCTGAAGTGGTCTTACCTAGAGGAGAGCAGCACTTGAACTGAGATTCAGCAAAAACAGCGTTCTGGTTTAGGGCATGGGATGTTGTCTGCCATTCTCCATTACGAATAAATGAGTTCGTTGAATTTTCAAACTCAGCACTGTTTTTCATGATTGCCGTTTTAAATAATCCAGGAACCAGTCTGTCAGCATTGTCATTACAATAAAGAGCTTCATAGCTGACTTGAGGAACACCAGAAAGTTCCATACGACCTAGACGTGAGAGGTAGTAAAGATCATTAGCGGGTCTTGTTCTCACAAAAGCATTGAAGGGAGATAAATCAGCATTGAAGCGAATACCTGTTTGGTTATCTCTAAAATGTGCTGTTGCTCCTGCGGAAAGAACGACTTTGAGAATTCTTGAACTCGCATCGAAACTATAACAGCAGCTACCGGCGGCACAAGAACTGGCATCAGTATGACTTGTTGGTGAAAGTGTATCTTGTTTCACGCAAGCAAGACTTTGAGTTGATGTGATAATTGAAATGCCGTTAGTATTTGCACCATTGGCACCAATCGCATAAGAAGTATCAAAACTTACTCTCGGAATAAAACTAGGAAGTCTGATGTTGATATTTCGTCTGGCCCCTGAGGTTGTTGAGTTGTAAACCATGGTGACGCCTTGATGAGCATCACCACTAAATGGGGTAAAGATAAAATCAGTATTGCTTCCACCGAATGTGCCATTAAGAGTATTAACGCTGATGATTCCATAAGGATCATGAGCAGGAGCTCCTTCATCTGTACTATTAGAAGCAAATGAGTATTGAGCACAGCCTCCATCAGTCGCAGAAATATCCTGACAGTATTCCGAATAATCTCTGTTGATGAGGTTTCTGACGTCAGCAACAGAGTTATAGAAAGCAGCAAGTGACTCTGGAGCAGTTAAAATCTGGTGTCTTGAATTGAGGCAAGCGAAGTTGGACGCATCAAAGTAGAGACGATTCTTTTGTGTCCAATCATTGCCGCCATCAGAGAATTTTCTGATCCAACCACCGCCACAACAAGTTTCACTATTGGCCTCTCTTAGAGTCTTCCACTGGTTGGCGACTTCAATGTTGGAAGCACTAGTAAGAACTCCTGCATTATTTCTTGTGGTATTGGCCGAAAGAAGCGGGCGATTAACAGCTCCAAGTTCTTCAACAGAAGTTAGGCGAGAATATCTTTTAGCATTATTGGCCGCCAGACCTGGGTGAGTTGCCGTAATGAGGCCTTGAGTCTCAGGAGTATAGAGAGCATTTAAGTGAGAGCGAGGAGTATCAGTTGTATGAGTAGTAAGATCTTTTCCGATCTCACGGCAACAACGATTTTGAGTTTGATCATAGGCGAGAGTGGCCTCTTGGTCATAAATTGAAGGCTTTGGATTGCTCTGGCCGCAAACTAATGATTCTTCCCAATAAGTTTTTTCAGCATTGTTACCAAAGAACTTCAACGCCTTGATGCCCGCAAATTCAGCATGCATTTTATTAGGTGAACAATCAAGATCCGTATGACAAACGGCCCCTGCTCTACGAAGACATGCATCGCGAACTAAAGTTTTATTCGTAATAATTTGTTCACTCAGAGCTTTGGCTTCAATCTCTTTAAAAGCAGAAAAAGTATGAAGGGAGTCAGCTGACATATTAAGACTCCCGGCATCCGTAGAGATACTTTCAAGTCCACAGCTATTTTGGCGTGAAGCTCTGGAGTTGAAATCTACTGCGAGAGTGTTTGTTTCAAATTGCAGATAGTTTCCTGAGTCTCCAATTACTGGACACGAACTGTGACGATAGACACTGAAGAGAGCGCTATTACAACTTGCCATCTGGTTAATGAAGTCTGTTCTCTTGAGAGTATCAGGAGATTTGTGCTGTTCAAAAGGGTTAGACATAGTTGCTTGAGTGGCAACAGTCGGCAGTGCTTTACCTGGACGACAAATTCCTGATCCTGATCCAGCGAGGGTCGATTGATTCTCTAGGAGGTTGTTACGTATCGAAGTTTGAAGGGCATTAGGAATCGTCGCAATCTCGCCCATGTAATTAAGCGGACGTCCTAGGACATTGGCATCTTGGCCAAAAAGATGATTTCTATTCACGATCAGATTTTCAAGATCAGTAGCAAAGCGTGAAACTTTGGTTGAAATATTATCACCTGAAGTGAGTGGGGCGCAGTAAAAGTTTGGCGCACAAGTCATGACCTTCTTATTATTAAGATCAGTAACGAGGTTTGAATTTTGTAAACAAACAGCTCCTGCTCCACGATAAACACAGCGTTTTGTTTCTGAAGAAGGAAACTTTTTCTGGGCCAGAATTTGATCAAGAGTTAAAGTTTGAGAACCAATTTCTTCTTTTGAGTTAATATCAAATAGAGGCCAACTTGTTTTTAAGCTTGAGACATCAGCGCAAGCATATTCCCAACCCAAGCGAGTGATACAGTCCGTATCTGTTTGGCACATGTGATTGGCCTGACAATTTCCGGCTTGGTTTTGCAGAGAGGCCGATCGGTGATATTGCGGATCATAATCAACCTGTGGAGCTTGCGAGTGGCCATCATACATACTGATCTGCACTTGGTGCATGGATGCAGTTGCCAGATCGGCAAATGGAGCATTAATGGCCAGGTACAATTTTTTTGTAGTGGATTTCACAAGACGTCCATTACCAACAGCAAACCAACTGACTCCGTCAAAAGAGCCGATGAGTGCTCCCTTATTAAATCCGAACCAGTCACGCTGATAACCATTAGAGTAGAGAACCGCTTGAGTTTGGAGACGATTTCTTCGCTGATTAGTTGTATCTGTGCCGCTCATTGATCGGTGAGTGAAAGGAAGCATTGTTGGAGGTACCCAGCAGGCACGTCCAAAAATAGTATCCTCGTAGTTACCACCTGTGATGTTGTTATCTAGTTCATCTCGCTTAGTTGAGAAACCAATCGCCTGTAATCCCACACCCCAGTTGCTTGAAGGATAAGCGGTCATTGATTCATGCCACTTATCTTTTCCACAAGTCGGACAAGGAGTGTAGTAACCGCTGATGGTGCGGATGAGATACATCTGATCAAGTTCAACATTTACTGACTTGGCCGGAAGTGCTCGATCCAGATTGAGGCTCATTGGGCCAATGATAGAATTGATTCCAAAGGCCGCTTGTGAATGAACGTTATTGTCTTGATCTAGATAAGTGAACGTATCCAGTTCTTGCGGAAGTGAACTGGCCTGTGGAGTGTTGAACTCTGCTCCGTCTGAGTTAAAGAAGCGGTGAGGGGCCGAGCGAGAATTCACACTTACTTCCTGAGTTGTCGGAACAGTTACTTCGGAGAGAATCTGACACTCAAAGCTTGTTGCTTCTCCTGCACCATTAGTAGTGGAAGCTTTGTAATAATAAGCAGGACAGAAGTTGATCATATCTGCGAGTTCAGAGTAAGAACATCCACAGTACTGATAAAGACGACGTGCTACTTTCTTAAAGTGCATCTCATCATTTTCTTCTGAGGCTTGAGTTTTACACTGAGCTGTTCCCGTAAATGAGTTGTTCACGAGAAGTTCCTGATGGAAAGGAACTGTTAGTGTTTGTGATTTTATGTTCTCAAGACAAGCAAGATCTTTTTTGATTTGAGCAAGCTGTTGCTCTAACTGATCACCGCCACCCCCACCAGAACCTGTTGTTGATCCAGTACTTCCACCAGTCGTTGTTCCCGGAGTAGGTGGAACGTAGTTAGGACAGATGTAGTAGATATGCGGGTAGCGCATCCACGCAAGAGGGTCAGTTAGTCGCTCTTCTTCCGCTGTACGCCACTGATCATAATAAATAGTTTGAGCAGAAGGTCTTAGGGCGCTGTTATCCACACATTGCTCTTCTAAGCAGCAGTCATAACCTTGGGCCTGACAACTTGAAGTAGAACAACTGCCGTTGCCACCAGAGCTGCCAGAGTTAGGATCAACGATCAGTGAGAGACCTGATAGTTTGATACTTTGAGTAGGAACTTCATAAAGTGCAGAAGAATTTAATTTAAAAATTCTGATCTTGGTTGAGTTGACTCGAGATGTACATGTTGGACAAAGAGCATCTGCTGAATACACCACAGTCGCAGGAACAGTCGTATCAAGAGAGTGCTCTCCTAAAGAGTTATAAGAATACAGATCAGGTGAGCACAAACTTTGAACTTCTGAAGAGATGACGTTGAAATCAACTCGTAGAGTTCTCACCGTGCGCTTAGCAGAAAAGTCATAATAAGATTCAGGGATAACACGCGCACGCATCTGGCGTTTGTTGCCTGTAATACTGAAGTCAGTAACAAGACAATAAGTTTGATTTTTGAAATTACTCTCAGTCGCTAGATAAGTTTCTGTCTCATATCCGGTGATGTAAGCATTGTTTAAGTTGGAAGCATAGATGGTGATGGTTTTATAAGTTTGAGCAAGATAGTTCCACTGAGTATCAGTTTTGGGAATGGTCGGATCAATCGTTTCGGTTGGACCACTTTCTTGAGTACTGGAATTGCCTTTAGAGACTTTGGCCTCCGGAAGACATCCTCCCAAAAGTATAAGCAAGCTGAGAATGAGGTATCTCATATCCATGTCTTCATGACTCCACAATGTGCGACCTCAAATCCGAAGAGAGGTCTGCCTTAATAACACTGTTATTTTAACACTTCTTTGGGCTAAAAGTGCGCTCTTATGTGAGAGGGGGAAAATTGGTTCACCGAGAGAAGAAACGCTGGCAGCGTGCCGCCTTAAATAGTAGGCGACCTATTTACTAAAGTAGCTGTAACTGCCTGAACTTTTTGGAAGTGCATGGTAACTTGAGATCGAGCCAGCTCCAAAGGCGGTATAGGGCTGAAGTCCCTGAGTAGGCATATATAACCCATAGGCCCCATAGTAGCGGGCATTGAAGAGAATGGCATCTGCTGTTCCCATTCCGCCAGTGAGTGAATAAGGGGCATAGTTGTACATGTAGGGATTTGTATTCATATTGAAATAACCTTGGTTAGGGTTATTTAAATAAGCTCCCACCGCAGTATTGGCAATCGTCGCTAGACCTCTAAGCCAAGCATCTCGACTTGAATTATTACCGCCATCCGGAGCTGCAACAGGGGCCATGTAGCTCTCAGCTTTTTTCTTCGCTTCATCTTTTGATTTATCAGGTGGTGGCAGTTCATCTGATACTTTGTCTTCAAAAAAGGCACAAAGTCTTTTTTGATCCTGAAGTTTTTTTACCGACTCATCCTCGCACAGAGTTTTTATTTTATCGGCCGCAGGAGCTTTTTTGGGATCAATTGTCACACTGATATCAAGGATGCTGTTGGTTAGTTTGAACATCTCCGGAGCAATCTGACTGAGGGTATCGTTACATTCTTCAATGATTGATTTTTGTGCATCAATTTGTTCTGAACAGTTGTGAGTCCATCTTGTCACTGCAAAATTTCTAAAATCAATACTCTGCGACTGATCTTTGCTGATTGATTCTTTGATGATTCTCAGAGCAGAAAGTTCATCAGAAACATTGGCAAGGTTCAGAGGCAAACCTTCAGCACAGCTAGATGGATTTGATTCACAAACACTGGCCAGATCTTTTAGTTTTTTAGAATAGCGGTCGGACTTCTCAAAACTGGCAATAGCTTCTCCGAGTTGAGAAATTTGATCATTGGTTTGTGTTTGTTTCAGGCGATTGTGAGCTGAGCGAAGAGCACTCAAACATAATTGATCTAAGTCTGAAAGAATTTTCGTATTCGCACAGGCATTTTGTTCATCAGGGCCCATTAGGTTTTTATTCAGAGAAGCCACTAAACTCATTTTGGCGTTCACTTCAGTTTCCTGACGTTTGCTAAGATTGATCGCATGATATTTCATTCTGTCAGTAATGACATTTTGATCTTTTCTTGCTTCAGGTAGTTTGCTTAAGAATGAAAACTTGGGATTTGAACGGAATCTTTCTAAAGCACGTAGACGAGCAAATTGTTCATCATTAAGTTTCTCACCAGAGATCATCTTTGCGTAATCATCCTCTAGTGAAGCGGCCATTGTTGTGAATGAATAGGCCTTGCCGTCTTGAGTTTGAATCATCAGAGACTCTTTCCATTCACGGGCCTGATCATGAGTCAGTCGACGAGAACTCAAGAGTTCTTTTAATTCTTTATGAGTTTGTTCATTGGGCATGAAGGCTTCAGAACACACAGGGTAGTTCTCTTTCTTTTGTCCCATCTTTTCACAAAATCTGGATGTTAAATTTTTAAGTTTTGCAACATCTGACCATTGGTCCGCTTCTTCGACGGCAAGCATTTGGATAAAGCTTGCTTCTTCACCAGGAATCTTGGTGTTTAACATTAGCTCAATCGTCTGAGCAGTATTGAGGGCCTGAGTGAAACTTTTAGCACTGGATTGGACAAGTTCGGCCTTTCGCTCTTTCGAGAGGATTTCTTGCGTCTCCTGCATATGATTTTTCAATTTTTCAAAACCTAAAAGCAGGGCTTCTTGGTTCTCAAGTTCAGCAATTTTAGTTTCGATTTGATAAAGAGGCTGACACTTATTTTCATCAAAAACAGCAGTCAACTCACTAGAGATGGCCTTGGGGAAAAGCTCTGAAATATTGAGCTCCTGACAAGCTTTGGCATTCTTGGTTTGCAGGTTCTTTTCCATACTCGAGACGATAGAGGACAATTCCTGACAACCAGGGGCATTGACCGCGGCAAAGCTTTGAGTTTGTAGAAGAATGAGCAATAATCCAATCATACGATTAGCCTATCGGTTAGTTCTCCATAAAATATTAGGAATAAATTAGTCAGGTTTAGCCGTGGCCAGAACTCATAAAGACTTCATCGTAATTGATGAATTTCTGAGCATCGCCTAGGCCCATAAAATAATCCTCGGCCAACTTCATCGTTTCTTCTAAGTTAGCAGACCCGAAGACCTGACTTCTGAAGGCTGCGGCTTTCGGAAAGCCTGCTGCAAACCAAACAATGAGTTTTCTGATTTGCACGAGAATGGCCCGCTCATCAGCAAATGTCTCAGTTGTGTATTGGTAGAGACGCTGAATTACTTCCCAATAATCAGGGCCGGTGAAGACCGAGTGTTTTTTATTGGCGTACTCAGGATCAAGGGATTCTAAAAAAATAAAGGGATTGCGAAGAGCTCCACGAGCAATCATTAAAGCATCACAGTTTGTTTTCTGCAGACGCTGACTTACTCCATAAGGATGGTGAAGATCGCCATTTCCAATCAACGGAAGTTTCTTAACTTCATTAAGTGCTTCAATATAATCCCAGTTGGCCAATCCTGTGTATTGTTGAGTGCGTGTGCGACCATGAATGGCGACCCATTCAATCCCGCAGTCATTGGCGATACTCATCACATCTTTTGCATTAAGAGTATTTTGATCCCATCCTGTTCTGATTTTAATACTGAGGGGAACCTTCATATTTTTTTTCATGGAGGTAAAAAGCGGAGCAAGCTTTTCTAGCTCTTTCATTAAAGCTGAACCGCCGCCTTTAGAGACGACCTTATTGACCGGACAGCCCATATTGATATCTAAAAATTTTGGGCCATAACTTTCCGCGACCACACTGGCGCGGGCCATGGACTCAGCATCTTCACCGAAAAGCTGAATACCTACGTTTTTTTCCAGTTTGTGGATCTTGAGCATATCAAGAGTGCGCTGATTACCATAATTGATGCCGTGGCATGAAATCAATTCGCTGACTGTTCCACCCGCACCCAGATCCTCCATCAACAGACGGAAAGGGATATTACAAATCCCGGCCATCGGGGCCAGTAGCAGTTTGGAAGAAAAGTGCACGCTTCCTAATTGAATAGGGGAAGCCCTACCTTTAAAGGCGTTCATCTTTTCAGTTAATGCGGGACTAAATTGCATGCTCATGAGGGAATAGTTTTTAGTGGAACTCTTTAGGGTTGTAAACATCTTCTATTCCTCATTAGAATACTCATGCATGAAACACATTGTTTTTGATTGTGATGGCACTCTGATAAATCCTCATATCCCAGGAAAACCGCTTTATTCCGGTGTTTATGAGCTATTGCAAAGTCTTAAACTAGCAGGACATGCTTTATACATTTGGACTGGAAGGGACAGGGCGTCAACTTTACGGATTTTAAAAGAACACCAGGTTCTGGCGCTGTTTGAGGACATCTTTTGTTGTGATGACGGGGATCGAAAGCCTCATCCGGAGGGTCTTGAGAAAATGCTCCCTGAAATTCCTAAGGAACGGATCTGTGTCATAGGGGATACCTTTGCTGATGTTTTAGGTGCAAAGCACTTTGGAGTGACCAGCATTGTCGCACTTTGGAGCAATGAGGTGGATCTGGCCACAATTGGCGATCTTTATCCTGATTTCTTAGTGAAGGATCCTGAAGTTTGTAGTAAGGTCATTACTCTTGATTGGAAAGGGGTTAGCGATGTTTGATAATCTAAGTGATAAATTCTCTGAAGCGTTTCGTTCGTTAAAAGGAACAAACAAGATCAGTGAAGAAAATATTGAAGAAACACTCAAAGGTGTTAAAACTGCCCTTCTTGAAGCAGATGTAAATTTTAAAGTTGTTAAAGAATTTGTTGAAAAAGTTAAAGAGCAGGCCCTTGGTGAGAAAGTTACTAAAGGCGTAAATCCTGGACAGCAGTTTGTAAAAATCATGCACGATGAGCTAGCTCGTCTGATGGGTGGCGAGAATGAGAAACTCAATATCAATCGTGCTGGTGTTAACCCTATTTTGATTGTTGGTCTAAATGGTGCTGGTAAAACAACATTTGCCGGAAAACTTGCTCTCTACCTTCGTAATAAAAATAAAAAAGATATCTATTTAATTCCTGCGGATAATTTCCGTCCGGCCGCTAAAGATCAGCTCATTACTCACGCTAAAAATCTTGGCGTGGATTATTTTGATTCTGATCTTACTCAGTCTTCTGTTGAGATTGTGAAGAACGGTATGGCGGAAGCAAAACGCCTTGGAAAAGAAGTGGCGATCATTGATACAGCTGGACGCCTGCAAGTTGATGAAGAACTCATGGGTCAGCTCGTTGATGTTCGTAAGTCTCTTGATAATCCTGAAGTTCTTATTGTTGCGGATGCAATGAACGGACAGGAAGCGGTTAACGTAGCAAAAGTTTTCCATGAGAAAGTAGGTCTTACAGGTGTTGTTCTCTCAAAAATGGATTCAGATGCGCGTGGTGGTGCTGCTCTCTCAATTCGTTATGTAACTGGTGTGCCTATTAAGTTCATGTCAGTTGGTGAGAAGATGAAAGATCTAGATTCTTTCCACCCAGATCGTCTGGCAAAACGAATTCTCGATATGGGGGACGTTCTCTCTCTTGTTGAGAAAGCTGAAGAGGCGATCAATAAAGACGATGCAGAAAGCATCATGAAGAACCTTGAGAAAGGTCGCTTCACGATTAATGATTTTGTTAAACAAATGGAGACGATCAATCGTCTTGGCTCGTTTGGCTCTATCATGAAAATGATCCCAGGAATGGGTGGCATGATGAAGCAGTTGGGTGATATGTCCGGTGCGGAAGATGAAATGAAGCGCATGCGAGTGATGATCAACTCAATGACTAAGGCCGAGCGTGAAAACGTGGATTTGATCAATGGGTCTCGCCGTGAGCGAATTGCCAAAGGATGCGGTCGAGCCGAGAAGGACGTAACAGAATTTATTGAACGTTTTAACCAGATGAAGCAGATGATGGTTGGGATGATGAGTATGATGAAGGGTGGTGGGATGCCAAACCTTCCAGGAATGGGCCCAGTGAAGGGATTCCGCCAAGCTCCTAAAAACAATGATTTTATGGGGCAAAAACCAGATAAGGCCAAGAACAAAGGGCAGTTTGGTAAGAAGTATTTCTAATAAGTTAATGGGATCAGTTTGACTTATGCAGGCAGACGATCTATAAATTCATAAAATTTTTTGTGACCTCTAGAGGAGAAGACCTAATGGTAAAGATTAGATTAGCACGCGGCGGCCGTACACACCGTCCAGTTTACACAATTGTAGCTACAAACTCACGTTCAGCTCGTGATGGCCAATTCCTTGAAAAGCTTGGTCAATATGACCCTAAAGCTTCGAATACATTAGCTTTTGTTAATGTTGAAGGTATCCAAGCTTGGATTAAAAAAGGTGCTCAAGTATCTGATACTGTGAAATCGCTACTTAAAAATAACAACATTAAGCTTTAATTTGCTATAATACTTGTATAAGCCCTTCGATGCTCTAATTTGAGGGGCCTTTTAACAAGTAGGTGTTATGAGCAGTGAATTGAAGAGTCTGATTGAGTTTGTATCTAAGTCTCTTGTAGACATGCCTGATCGAGTTGAAGTCAACGAGATTGAAGGGGAACAAACCACGGTTATTGAACTCAAGGTGGACAAGTCTGACTTGGGTAAAGTGATCGGTAAGCAAGGAAGAACAGCAAGAGCGCTTCGTACGATTCTGAATGCTGCTTCAACCAAGCTGAAAAAGAGATCGGTACTCGAAATTATCGAGTAACATCATCACCTCACATTTTTGAAACCCCAACTTGACCTCTTAGAGAGAATCCAGTTGGGGTTTTTTTATTTTTATGGCCAAAGAAAATCTAAAGATGATCAAAATTGCTTACGTCGCTCGTCCTCATGGAATCAAAGGTGAGGCCGAACTTAACTTCTTAGAAGAGAATGTTTTTGAAGAGGGAATGGAGATTCATGCCACTGCCTATAATGAAAAATCTCAAATTCCAAAAGCTGGGATGAAGCTCACTATCGAGAAGCTCAAGGTTGCCAATAAGGCGATTGTGACCTTTAAGGAAGTTGCTGATCGAACGATGTTAGAGAAGCTTATTCCTTTTGAATTGAGTGTATCTCGCGAAGACCTTCCACAAGATGAGTTTTATCTTTTTGACCTTCCGGGAATGAGTGTTGTTTCTGAGTCGGGAGAGACTCTAGGTGAAGTGCTTAATGTGTTTGATAATGGGGCACAGGAAGTTTTAGAAATTCAAATGACGGAAGGTGAGAGAATCATGCTCCCTTTTGTTGAGAATTTTTTTCCGGAAGTGGATCTTGAAGAGAACCATGTGGTGATGATTCTTCCGGAGTATACAGAGTGAAGAAACGTATCTTTATTCTCACTATCTTTCCGGAATACTTTAAGCCGCTTATTGAATGCGGCATTGCTGGCTCAGCTCTTCGTGGAGAGCGAAGCCAGGATGATTTAAAATTTGAAGTTCATCTTATCAATATTCGTGATTATTCTAAAACCAACTATAAAAGTGTAGATGATACTCCCTACGGCGGTGGACCAGGAATGGTAATGAGGGCAGACATACTTAAAGATGCTCTTGTTGAAGGAGTCGTTAATCAGTTTGGCTATCAATCGCTAGCTGACCTGCAAGTGATTTATACTTCACCTCGTGGAGTCGTGTGGAATAATGAAGTGGCAAAATCATTCGCACAAGAGAAGCTCAGTCATCCAACTCGTGATATCGTCTTCATTGCCGGCCGCTATGAAGGCATTGATGAGAGATTTCTGGAGAATTATGTGGATGAGTTCTACTCCATCGGAGACTTTGTTCTCACAGGTGGAGAATTGGCCATTATGCTGATGATTGATTCAAGCATAAGGTTTGTACCAGGGATACTGGGAAACAAGCTTTCAAGCCAAATGGACTCGTTTGAGGACGGTCTGCTTGAGCACCCACAATACACTAGACCGGCAGAGTTTGAAGGGAAGTCAGTTCCAGAAGTTCTGATGAATGGTCATCATAAAAAAATAGAAGAATGGCAAAAGGCCGAGAAACTCAGGCTTACCAATAAGCATCGACCAGATCTTCTTAAAAAATAATCTTAGAAATTAATTAGCGAAAGAGACGTGACAGCGTCCAGTCAGATATAGCCCTTCATTAAAATGAATGACGGCGTGTTGTGCTTGCTCACCACCATTAACAGTGATGTCTTTAGGTACGCCAAAAGCGATGTAGAGAATATCTCCACGCTGATTTGGATTCTCAAAGCTCATTGAAATGTGAGTATTGCTTGGGTTATGAGTATAGCGTCTTAGACGGGCCAGAAATACTTTTTGAGTGTGAACAGTTGTTGTATCAATGTAAAAAACACGCAAGCTCTTATGGTCACGAGACAGCTCGAGTGTAAACTTCCTTTCAAGTCCTTCGTAATTTGTGAAAAGACACTTCATTTCAAGTTCGGCCTGCTCGATAGAGCGAGTGTTTTGGGCCTCGGCACTGAAACTTAAAAATAATGAGAAGAATAAGAAAAGGACATTTTTCATGGGAATCCCAATTAAAAATAATGCCTTCTCTTATCTTTAATTGGGGGGCTTAGTCCAGAACTACTGAAAATAATTTAACTTTTCGTGAAAAAATTATTTAGCTTTGGCCGCTTCAGGGATCTTTTTTCTCATAATTTTTGGGTAACTTAAGAAATAACGATGAGAAATGACTTTAAATAGGTTTTCTTGAGAAGAGGCCACGCCATCCCCACGACCTAGTCTTCCATGAAGACCTAAGTACCCATTGGCCAGGGCCGCACGATAGGCGTCCTCATTGAGTCCGTCAGGGTTATTGGAAGTGACATCTCCACCAAAGATATACTCAGAGTCTTCAATACTCTCTCTTGAGTCTTCAGAGATTCCTTCAGTGAGAAGGGATTCTTCGGAAGTTTTTTGGGCAAGACCTGAAGGTAGAGCAATCGCTGAATCTGCACTTGCAGTATTTACTTCACCAGCTGAGGCATCAGTTTGAGAGGCATCTAGACCAAGGCCTCTTCTGTTAGAAAAACTAGCAGCAAGAGAAGCGAGTTTTGGCTCATCTTTGAGGGCCTTGTTTTTCTCACTCTCATAAAGGTCATCATACTTTTTCATTTCTTTAGCGATAGCGCCGTCAAAATCAAGAGTATCTTTTTTGTTTTTCTTTTGATTCTTATTGTAATCAGACTTCAGCTTATCAACTTCACTGTTAATAGCGCTGGCCATGGCATTTAGCTGACCCATTTTGAGGTTAGCAGATGTTCTGTCACCACTTGCCATATCATTGGCGATTTCGTTGATTAATCCAGCAGCAGTTTTAAGAGTAGATTGGTTTCCTTTTACTTTAACTACGACTGGTTTGATGTTTACAGGTTTAGAACAAGAAGGACTGTCAAAGCTCATGTTGCCTTTCTCATTAGCAAAACATTGTTTTGTTTTTGAAGTAGAGACACCTGGATTAAGCTTAGTGACAGTTCCGTTGTTTCCAACGGAATATGATTTTCCATCAGTATTTACTGATCCGATTTCACCCTGGCCACCTTTAGTGCCTTGATTACCATTGTCAGTTGCTAGTCCCTGTCCTTGATTCATTCCCTTGGTGTCGTTCGTTGCTTGTTTGAAGTCATCAACGACTTTGGAAATTTGAGAGATATTTCCTTCGGTCTGCGATTTAATCTGGTTAAGGCTGGCAATGATCGCCCCAACAAGAGCTGCAGAAACTCCGAAAGTAATAGCACGAGGAATAGGGTAGTTGTATGCAGCGACTACCAGCTGCTTAATTCCTGGGATCAGGTAGTTTAGGATCGCAGTTGCAAGCTTCACATAACCGACCATTGAGTTCTCTCCCATCGAGAAACCCATTCCGTAAGCAAAGCTAATAAGGTTAGCACTAAAGGCTCCCACACTTACTGTCCCCATTGAGAGTGGAGTACAGCCTGCGTAAGCTCCTGAGAGATAGGCAGTCAGGTAACCCATGGCCCCCGGAGCATTCGGCCCTGTTGAGGCAGCTGCGGATTGACCGGTAGGAACTGATGCGGGTGAAGCAGAAGCTCCATTGGCGGCTGCATAACCGGCCGGAGAAGCAGTAACACACATGGCATATTTAGCTGCATAACAAGCAGGGTATCCAGGACCTGAGCCAGAACACATAGTAGCAGCAACTCCAGAACACGCTGTATTTGCAGCTACCACACCCATGGCAATACCTTGGGTCTCTTCCATAATAGCGAGTCCCGCTGCGACGGTATACATGAGCATCACGGCCGTTAACCAAGTGATTCTCTCGCTAACAAAGGCACTGAGGTCTTGCTCTTCTTTAAGACGCTGTTCTAGAAGAACACGTTGAACATCTCCTCCACCTTTATTCTCAGCAATTTGTTTTTTTAGTTCTTCGATACGAGCGAGTCTTTCTTTTTGTTCTGTATTTTGATTTTGTCCACCAGTGATCTCAGAGATGAGGTAGGTGATAGAACCCGCCATATAAGTGGCAATAGAGGGAATCTTTAAACCGAAACTACATTGTTCAATAATGCTTGAACCAACAATACTGGTGGCAACTCCTAAAAGTTGTTTTGAGTAGTGTCCGAAACCTCCGGCCATCTGAGCTTTGTTGTCATACTCAGGATTTTCTCCGGCATCTACTGTTCCTACTTCATTCTTATATTTTTCCTCATTGGCATCAGTAACCTTTACAGCAGTGTTGCTGAATTCCCCCTTGGCCATGCTCTTGGCATAATCACGGGCACGACTTAACTCTGAGTTTTTGGCCGCAATAACTTTTTCAGCTTCAGTCACTTTTGCTTGGCCGGCAGCGATCTCATTATTAAGACGCTCAATTTCTGCAGAGGAAGCAGATTCTGATGCACGAAGGTTTTTTAATTCTCTTTCTTTATCGGCCAACTCTCTTCTGGCGGCATTGGCATTCTTATTGGCCTGATTAAGCTCTCTTTCAAATCTTGAGACTTCAAGATTTGCAGCTTTCTGACGAGTGTTATTACCTTGATTGTGAATTGTTTCAGCATTTTGGCCGGCCTGTGCTGCCAGAGCTTGTTTTTCTGCTATCTCACCTGTTGTGGCGATCTCACTTGTTGCTGCATGCACTGAATGCATCAGAGGTGCGCAGATAAGTTGAAATGAAGTGATGAGAGCAAAAAGCTGTTTCATGCTGTTATTATCCAATAGAGTTCATTTAATAGATGTCGTCTCATCGGAAACAATGGCAAATCTCTTTATTTTCCATGGTTTCCGACACGAAGAGACAGTTATTGAGTCGTGGGGGTCTTGCCTTAAATTTTAGGCATTAGCAGGAAGATATTTATAGGATTTAGACACCTGATTACTTTTTAGTCAATAAAGCACCTCTAACATCTTGATAGGGCATAATCTATTTGGCCTAAACTTTGCTTTGTACTCTTCCAAATAAATAATATTTGGAGATACCAATGAAACTAGCATTATTGTTTGTACTTTTAACATCTTCATCAGCTTTTGCTTTTTTTGGAAAAAAAGAGCCACTTCAATGCGATCTTTCTGTTGGGAGACTATCTGATCGAGTTATCAGTTCTCAAAAAGTAAGTGGAACATTTCAGATGGATCAACAAGATTACAGTATTGAATCCGCTGCCCAACGTCTTAAAAACATATATCGAAATAATGCTATGATAAAAGTCGAAAAAAATGGAAATAGCGTTCTCAGAGATTGTCGCATTGTTGATGCGGAGTACTTGGAAACAGAAAAGGTAAGTGTTGCTGGGACTCATCTTTCTTGCTCTCAGCTACCAGGTGCTGGATGTACACCGAAGCAACATTTTAAGTTAACTCAAGAATGTAATTTGGTGGAATACGAAGTTCTTTCTGTAGAGGAGAGACAATCAGCTATTTGTCAAAAAGCTCTTGATTGCTCGAAGAATATCAAAAATTCAAAACAGGCCAAAGAGCACAAAGCACTCGTAGCCGAACTTTGCGATAGTATTTAATTTCTAACGGATGGGGCAGTTATCACTGCCCCATTTTCAATTTTCCTAAATCTGTTTTTTCAAATCCTAGAACTTGCCTGAAGGCGGGAGTAATGGGTGAGAAGAGAGCGCTAATCTCTGCTTCATCAACAAGCGTGGAATGAAGAATTTCCAAATTCTTGCCACTGCGAGGGTCATCAATAATAGCTAATTCCAGCTGCCCATAGATATTATGAGTTAGGGCATAGGTGTAGAGTTGATCTTTGAGAGCATTAACGGAAGTGAGTCTTCCTTTAATTTTAATCTGATCATCAATGCGACCTAAGTGAATTAACTGATGATCATTCCATGAAACAAGATCATTGGTAGGAAAAAAACCTTCTTCATCACAGCGATCAAGGGCCGTCATTGTTTGAATAGCATCTGATCTATAGACAAATTCTAATGTGTACATTGCTTGGGATTTCACCCACAGTCTCTTGTCTTGATCAAGTTTGATTTCATGGATGGGAAGAACTTGCAGATGATCTTCTTTGACAGCTTTAGCACTGGCCAATTGTGAGCATACCTCAGTCATCCCGAAAGTTTTTATCACCGGCCACCCAAGACTGATGGCCCTTGCCGCTAATTCCGAACTCAAGAAATCCCCACCGACGATAATGAACTTGAGAGTCGGAGGACTCTTTAAATTATTTTTAACCAAATCAAAAATCTGAGTTGGAACTACGGTAGTGATCGTTACTTTTTCAGCACTCAGTTTTTGCACCCACTGCTCTGGTTCCCACTTGCCAGTCAGGTCAACCATTTTGGAGCCTAAGAGATGAGCGCGGGCGATGACGGAGAGACCGCCAATATGAAACCAAGGCAGAGTTAATCCCCACACATCATTTTCTGTCAGCTCAAAAAAATCATTCACTGCTTGGGCATTCGCAAAGAGTGCCTTTTGGGAAATGGCATATCCCTTAGGGTCACTGGAAGTCGTTCCGGAAGAGAAGAGGAAGAAGTGATTTTCAAGATAATCTAATTTTTTGGCAATCAGAGGAGCAATATCAGCAAAACGCTCATGATGAAGAAACTGATTTTGCTTTTGATCAAAATTTATATTGAACATAGGAACTTCCAATCAGAACTCATCAGTCCATCATACAGAGATTTAATTTTTTGTTTTTCCGGCATGAAAGTGTCAGTTGCTATTTTCTTGAAAAGATCATCCGTATAGAAATTTTCAATGTGAATACCATGATAAAGAGAAAGATCTCCTGAATTCATCAGTTCTGTATAAGCATGCCATTGCCCTAATTGGCTTCCCATATAAGAGCTAAAAATATTAGGACGTAAACTTTTAGGGATAAACTCTCTGTTGGGTTTATAGATTTTTATCTCATGATCAGGATTATCGATGAAATCACTGGCAAGCTTTATGGGAGAGTTGATTTTCCAATCTCCCTGATAAGGATCTTCAATATATTCAATATTCGTACGTAGTGTTGTTTCTAATTTCATAAGGAAATTTTGAAATTCACTTTGTATGAATACCCCATTGGCATCAAGTCGAACTCGTTTGTTGTTTTTGAGCAAAGGTAGAAAGGTGAAATCATCAATGCCTTGCAATTTGTATTTAAATACCTGCGAGTCAAATGAACTCAAAGGATGCCAGAGGGTA
This sequence comes from uncultured Bacteriovoracaceae bacterium, assembly GCA_937931205.1. GTDB lineage: Bacteria > Bdellovibrionota > Bacteriovoracia > Bacteriovoracales > Bacteriovoracaceae > Peredibacter. The sequence goes on along the minus strand of CALHBF010000014.1, from coordinate 143,474 downwards.
TGGTTTTTAAAGGGAGTGAGGCGCTCTAAGGATTCAAAACGAATCTTGGCATCGTTGAGCAGAAAATGAAACGTTTTGCGGCACATTTCATTATCTTGATACTTAAATTTCTCCATGAATTCTTCAAGATGAATGTCTCCTAAAGAGGGATGCGAGAAAAAATCAGCAAAAGATTTATCACGACGAAGATCAATTTTAAGGTGCACGCCTTTGCGGCTTGAATTTTTATCAAGTCGGTTGAACTCTCTCTTGGGAGCTAGGTCGTATAACTTATAATAAACCTTCATAGATAAAACACACGCTTAAAAGTAAGGAGTAAAGAATCAGATGAATTCCTGAAAACTTTAAACCAAGGTTAAGTTCACTTCCTTCGGTGGTCCAAATAATTTTGGCGAGCTTGAGCGCCGGAATAAGTCCTAGGAGCACGATATAGATTAACTTCATCTCCCGATAAAAGAAGAGAAGAAGATAAGGAACAAAGATCGTGAGAGTAGTAGCGAAGCGATATGCAACAGGGGATAATCTGGTAGCAAGTGTTCTTTTACCTACTTCAATATCGGTATGGCGGTCACGCAGATTATTAACACAGATAAAAGTTGTGGCCAGTAATCCAAAGATCGAGGCCAGATTAAAACTTAACCAATTAACTTCTAAAGAGAACAGATAGAATGAGCCCATGACCGAAAAAAGGCCAAAGAAGAGATAAACGAAAAGTTCACCCAACCCGCGATATGCAAGAGATACTTTTCCACCGGTATAACCATAGGTAAGAAACAAAGAGATAAGACCTAGAATAATAAAAGGCACTCCACCGCGTACAATGATCGGCAACCCACAAAGAGCTGCTAAACTAACACAGATGATACCCCACTTTTTTACTGTTTGAATGTCAACAAGTCCTGCGGCCGAAACTCTGGTCGGTCCCACACGCTTGGCATCCGCCCCTTTTTGAAAGTCCACCACATCATTAAAGAAGTTGGTAGCCAGTTGAATGAACAGAGCACCAAGTACGCACAGAATGAGATAGAGGACTTGAGTTGGGTTATTGGGGACAGAGAGATAATAACTGTAGGCCACCATCGGAGGAATGACACCAGCAAGTAATGTTTTAGGGCGAGAAGCTAGGATAAAATTTTTCATATCAAATTATGTTCATTAATGACGTTGATGATTTCTTGTGGTCGCTGAAATAATCGGTGACCAGCATTAATAGTGTAATATTTAACTCCGCTTGTCTTGGCAATATTGAGATACTTTTCATCAAGATCTCCCACAATCCAAGCAAACTGATCAGGATGATTTTTTAAGTCTTGTAAATAATCGGCCTGATCCGAGAGGCGATATTTTTCAAAAACCTCTGCCCAGATTTTAAGTTCATCACTTGAAATTTCTGCAATCGGCCGATCATTCTTAAAAATACCTAAAGCATTCCAAGAGCGGAAAAACTCGGAACTGTTCAGTGTGAGCATTTCATTCTTCGTTTTCTCTTCCCAAACAAGACGACTCTGGCGCTCAGACGGAGTCAGGCTATTGGGATTAGAACTTAGGATAATCACTTTTTTTATTTTGTACCCAAGCTTGGAGGCAAGCTTCAAGGCCACACGTCCACCCATTGAGTAGCCAATGAGAATATCATTGGGTTCGGCCTTAAACTCATTCTCGTCAAATGACTTCATATCATAGCTCTTAGTCTGACCAAACTGTTCAAGAAACTTTAAATCGTCTGGGTGTCCAAGGAAGCCATGAAAGAGGTGAATCACGTATTCCACTCCTGAAGCAAGTTTCTTGTTTCAACTTGAGCTGGTCTTAGCTCAATCACCTGAGCTTGGGTAAGCTCACGAGAATAAGTCATACCAAAAGCTTGAGCGACTTCTTTGAAATTAAAGTCATGCTCCATCACCATAATGGGTTTTAATTTTAATGTTTCAAAAATTCTCCCTCCACCATTGTTGATGATGAACAGAGTAAGATTTTTTGGCAGATGTCTGATGCTATTGAGGTCATACTGGGCCGTCATATCTCCTACGATACAGTAAACCTGCTCAGTGCTACCTTCGGCGATGCCGATACTCTGAGCAATCTGTCCATCAATGCCATTGACTCCACGGGCCCCAAAAACTTGGAAGGCCTTCTCCTGCACCATCTCAAAGTAGCGGATCACTAAAGAATTTCCCAGATACACAATAGCGTTCTCTGGTAAGAAGTCTTGCAGCTTCTTCATGATACTCAATTCTGATTGAGGATATTTGGTTAAAAGAGGCTTGATTGATTTTTCAATAGTCGTTAATTGACTACTCTTAAGACCTGATAGGATATCAAAGAAAATTTCATTATCAGTTAAGGATGCCGCTTTGATCGGGGCCACTTGCCCATAACTTAATCCTGGAAGATTGCGCGAATCAAAGCTAAAAACCGGTTTATGTTCAGACTCAAGCAGTCTCCACATTTTTGAAAGTGGGGTGTGCCCAATACGGATGACACTATCAAACTCATGACGAATTTTAAGTAAACTCGCTTCCGTTAAATGGCTTGTTAAATCATGTGCGCCTGAGAGTGTCTCGGCATAAACATTAAGATTTAAGCTTAGAAGCTTTTTAACCAATGGACGTAAGCTCGTTAATTCATGACTAACTAAAAAAAGTGGTTTTGAAATTTTTTGAGCAAATTTTTTAAAGTCACTCATATCAAGATTTGTTTCGATCTTGAGGTCATGTTCTGTAGTATCGTTAATTAAGACATTGATATGGATTGGAAACTCAGGATTAATAAGTTCTAAACTCGCTAAATCTTCCAGTTTGACTTCAACATAAGTCCCGACACAATTCTGAGTAACTTCACGATGATTAATCGTTTGAGGGGCACCTGTCCCATGCATTTTCTTTGGACGGTCTCCGCTGATCAGAACCAGAGGAACTTGTGAGTAGCGTGCCTCAAGAAGAGTTGAAACAGTTTGTGAAACAGCTGTGCCGGAAGTGGTACAGATAGCAACCGGACTTCCAGAAATTTTGGCAAGGCCCAAGGCCTTAAAGCTTGCCATTCTTTCATCGTACTCAGATCTCAAATTATTCTCTTGAAAATAATCTAAGAGAGCGTGGTTCCTTGCCCCTGCACAGAAATAGCAGATAAGGTTTTTATCTAATTTGAAATTCATAGATAGTTCTTCCTTATCACATTACGCTTTAATTCAATTTCATTAAGCTCGTTAGCAAGTTGGCTTTCGGCGACCACACCGCCGCCGCATTCAATAATAAATTTCTCTCCTGCCCATTGAAGGTTTCTGATCATGACCACCGTAAGTGTTTCTTGCGGAGTCACGAGACCCATGACTGAACCAAAAATGCGATGAGGAAAGGTTTGAGCATACTTTGTCTGTCTCAAAAATTTTAAACTCTCATTCATCGGATACCCGCCAAGGGCAGCAGTAGGAGACATTTTTTTTGTGAGACTGATGAAATCAAAGTCTGAATTTATTTTTGTTTTAAAATCAGTTCGCAGATGAACAATTTGCTTAAAAGGATGAAGATGAGTTTGACCGATACTCATGTCATGACAGAAAGGTGAGATCTTTTCTTTAATATCATCAATGACGATATTGTGTTCATGACGATCTTTAGAAGAGGCAAGAAGCTCTTCTCCCAATTCTGCCTTGGCCGTTCCTGCTAGTGCGAAGGTCTCCAGATTCTGATCATTTACTTTAAAGAGCAGTTCAGGAGTTGCTCCTAAAATTCCACTCGTTAGATTCCAATAACCATAAGGATAACCTGTCCCAAAATTGAGGGCAGAGTAGAAAAAGTGTTTCAGTGTTTCGTGAAAATTTTCTACTTTAAATTCTTCGCGTGAAATGAGCACAACCTTTTTCAAGGTATCGAGATTGTCTTTAAAAGCATTGAAATCATCTTCATAAAGATAATCAAAGTTCACTGATTCGCTGATTTTTGGAGTCTTTTTGAAACGCTCAAAAAAAGCTGTCGCCTCTTTAAGGCCAACTCTTAGAATATTTTTTGGATAATAAAAGGTGAAGGAATCTGAATAAAAGTCTTTGGCAAAAAAATACGTCTGATTTTCTCTTCTCTCAGATGATATTTCTCCGCCACTGGCGAGAATCAGTTCATCATTTTGAGTATCTGCGAGCATTGCTCCAAAAGAGAAGAACTCATCATTGATCATGAATTGTTCAATGCTCGAGATTGTCTTCATTTAGTAGACCCAGGGAAACTCACTGAAATCGGCATCTCTTTTTTCTAAGAAAGAATTGCGTCCTTCCTGAGCTTCATTTGTTCCATAAGCAAGACGTGTTGCTTCTCCTGCATAAACTTGCTGTCCCACCAGACCATCATCAATCAGGTTAAAGCCAAATTTAAGCATCTTAATGGCAGTAGGAGATTTTTTGCAAATCATGCGGGCCCACTCAAGACCCACTTTTTCAAGGTCTTCATGAGGAACTACTTTATTCACCATTCCCATCTGGAAGGCTTCTTCAGCTGTGTATTCCATCTCTAGGAAGAATACTTCACGAGCACGCTTCTGACCTACTTGGCGAGCCAGATAGGCCGAACCAAATCCACCATCAAAGCTTGCTACGCGAGCATCAGTTTGCATAAAGCGAGCATGCTCTTTACTTGCTAGAGTGAGGTCACACACCACATGTAGTGAGTGTCCACCGCCACAGGCCCAACCAGGAACTAGGCAGATCACCACTTTAGGCATAAAGCGGATCATTCTTTGAACTTCTAAAATATGAAGGCGGCCATGGGCCATCGGCATATTCGATTTTGTTTCTTCTTTATATTCGTAACCTTGTTTTCCACGAACGCGCTGATCTCCGCCTGAACAGAAGGCCCAGCCTCCGTCCTTTGAGCTTGGCCCGTTTCCAGTAAGAAGAATCACTCCTACATCATTGGCACGATGGGCCCATTCAAGAGCGTGGAGAAGTTCATCTACTGTTTGTGGACGAAAAGCATTTCGAACATCAGGACGATTAAAGGCAATACGAACCGCACCCGTATCTTTTGCTTTATGAAAAGTGATGTCTTGGAATCCAAGGTCAATTTCCGACCAGTCATCAGCGTTAAAGATAGGAGAGATCATATGAATCCTTATTTAGCGTAATAAATGTAAGCGATACCACCAAACACAGGAATGAATCCTACGTCTTTAAAGTCTGTTGACTCTTTAATGATATCTGCAAATTTTTGAGCACTCGGAAATGATTCACTTGAAGCGATCAGATACTCGTAAGCATCTTTTCTGCCAGTGATTAGTCCAAAGATAGGAACATAAAGCTTTAGGAGATTAAAATAAGCTTTCCCATAAACTTTATTTTTTGGTTGTCCGAACTCAAGGATATAGAGAGATTTTGAAACTCGGCCTAATTCAGAAAGACCAAGTTTTAAGTTTTCAACGTTTCTGATTCCGAATGAAATGCTGGCCGCATCGAATTCCTTGTCAGCGAACGGAAGCTTTTGAATATCGGCAACTCTAAATTGCACACCTTTGCGCAGAACTGATTCACGGGCCTTCGCCACTTCGATCATGTTTTCAGAAAAATCAATTCCTGTCACACTCTGAGCGCGTTCACTTAAAGCAAAAGCAATGTCACCTGTTCCTGTAGCGCAATCAAGAACTTTACGAGGACGAGTATCACTGATCATGGCCACAAAGTTTTGTTTCCATAGACGGTGTGTACCGGCAGAGAGAATGTCATTTAGAAGATCATATTTTGTTGAGATGTCATTAAACATCACACGGACAAATTCTGCTTTACTCATGATTACATCCTCAATTCTTTGCCAAAGATCGGGCAGAGCTGTTTAAGTTTAGAAACAAGGTTATCAAACTGTTCAATGTTAAGAGCTTGCTGGCCGTCACTAAGAGCGCAAGATGGCTCAGGGTGAACTTCCACAATCAGTCCATCAGCTCCTGCCGCAACTGCAGCTAAGGCCGCATCAGTCACGTAGGCAGTAAGTCCCATCGAGTGAGAAGGATCAACAAGAACTTTAAAGTTAGTATTTTTCTTCAAGTAAATAACTGATCCAAGATCAAGCATGTTACGAAGTTTCGTATCAAAAGAACGAACACCGCGCTCACAAAGAATAATATTCTCTTCACCTAGATCTGCAAGATACTCAGCAGAACCTAGCCATTCAGAAATAGTGGCGGAGAAACCACGCTTTAAGATAACAGGTTTTCCGTATTGTGTGAGTTCTTTGAGTAGCTCGTAGTTATACATGTTACGAGCACCAACTTGGAAAACAGAGCTAATGCTGTTGAGTTTTTCTGCCTGACGAGCATCAGTAATTTCTGTCACAAAGTTAAAATCATATTCATTCGATAATTTTTCAATGAGCTCAATTCCATCTTGGCCTAAACCTTGGAAAGATTTTGAACTTGTGCGCATTTTATAAATTCCACCACGAATCAGTGTCGGCCTATGTGTCTGATTAAGGATCTGGCGCATCTGAGCTTCCGACTCAACTGAACAGGGTCCAGAAATGAGGAATAGCTCGTGGGGTCTAAAGGGGGCAAGACTTGTATTTTTCATATGACTCATTTAGCTGATTTATGACTTATTGGAAAGCAGATTCAAAGCTTTTCCCTAGACAGATGCTTGTTTGGGAGGGTACTTAGGAATTTATTCACAATAGATTTTTTAAAGAGATTTTATGGGTTTACCAGTTCCTTGTTATATCGGCCTAGTTCACGGGCCAATTCGCTCAAAAGACGGTCAAGAAATCACAACTTCGGTGACCAATCTTGATATCCACGATATTGCCCGTACTGCTCGCACTTTTGGCTTCAAGCGTTATTTCTTAGTAACACCAATCCAAAACCAACAGCAGATGGTGAAGAAAATTCTGGGTTTCTGGGAAACAGATTCTGGGTTAATTTATAACCCCGATCGTAAAAATGCTCTGGCAGAAGCTGAAGTTATTGATTCTATTGAACTAGCTTGTCAGGAAATTGAGAAAATTGAAGGTCAGCGTCCAACAGTTGTTGTGACCGGCGCCAATTTCACAAGTTATGACGGAAAAGAAAAAGAGTTACTGAACAAGTTAACACTTGACGGTAAACCTATGTTCTTGTTATTTGGTACTGGATGGGGATTAACTGCTTCTACGGTTGAGCAGGCCGATTTTCGGCTAGAGCCTATTTTTGGCATAGCAAATGACGGATATAATCATTTGTCTGTTCGCTCAGCGGTCGCAATTTATTGTGATCGACTGGCCAGAAGCCTCTGATCCTATAATTATTTTCCTTCCCTCTGGCCCAAATGTTGTGGTGAAAGGAAGTCTCGAATGAGAGGTTGTTATGAATTTAGTAGAATTAGTTGAGAAGAAGTACTCAAACGCGAAAGTAAATGAGTTCCCAGCTTTCAGAACAGGTGACACTATTGAAGTTGGTGTTCGTATTCGTGAAGGTGAAAAGACTCGTGTACAGCTTTTCCAAGGTACTTGTATCGCTATGAAAAACCCAGGAACTCTTAACGGTCACTTCCGTGTTCGTAAGATTTCTGAAGGTATGGGTGTTGAAAGAGTTTTCCCTTTCCACTCACCAGCAGTTGAATCTATCAAGATCATCGCTAAAGGTAAGTCTCGCCGTGCGAAGCACTTCTACCTTCGTGAAAGAACTGGTAAAGCTGCTCGTATTGCAATCGATTACTCTCGTTAATCAATGCTTTAAAAGGCCCACCCTCACGGGTGGGTTTTTTTTTGCCAAAAAATGCCATCATGATCGAATTAAAACTCAATTCTGTTTACCCTCGTGAAATTATCGCCTGCGATGAAGTAGGGCGTGGTCCATTATGTGGCCCAGTAGTAGCGGGAGCTTTAAGAGTTGTTGTTCATTCGAAAAAAGAATTAAAGGCATTGTTAGCTGCACTGACAGCTCTTGGCATTGATGACTCCAAAAAACTTTCTGAAAAAAATAGATTCAAAATTTTGGAAATTCTTAATCTTCACGAGACTTCATTCCGAATGCCAGCTGTTTTAAAACTGGGAAGTTCAGAAGTAAAACTTCTGACTTGGGATATGGATCATGAGGTGATTGATCGAGAAAATATCCTGGGAGCTTCTTTGCGCGCGATGAAAGAAGCCGCCCTAGAACTTTCAGAAATGAAAGAAGAGAAATCGCTCGTGCTTATTGATGGAAATAAAAGTTTTCGTTGGGATAAAGAATCTGCCTTCGAAGAAGTGACGATCATTCAAGGTGATTCAAAGTCAAAACTGATTGGACTTGCTTCGATACTGGCCAAGTTTGTTCGCGATGAGCACATGAAAAAGATGCATGAGCTCTATCCTGTTTATGGAATGGATAAACATGCAGGCTACCCAACCGAAGTTCATCGAAAGGCACTGGAGATTCATGGACCAAGCCCCATTCATCGAAAAACATTCAAAGGAGTACGCGAATTCCTGCGGGATTAAGCGCGAACTTTTTTATTCTCAAAAGATTCACCAGTTTCATACTCCAGTACTTGTTTCCGCTCTCACGCTCAGATCTCGTCAGTTGGGTCAGATTGACTTATGTCAGCTTGATGAGAGAGAGGGACGGCTTACGATCTTTGAAATCAAGAGTTCCACCATGGGGCTACATGTGAGTATGAGACAACGTCAGCGGCTGGCCTCTTCACTGCTTTTTTTGAATCTGATTCTACAAACTCAAGGGAGTGTTCGACTCTTGAATTAAATACTCAGGTATGTATGTTTTGCAAAATTTTCGGTTTCTCATTAAGCTTAATGTATGAAAACACTCTCTCGAATTTTTTTAACTCTTTGTTTATCTCTTGTCTTTGTCGCTCCTCGAACTGCTCAGGCCGAGATTCCGGCAAAAGCAAAGGCCTTTTTAACGATTACCGGTTATGGAGCGGCTAGCGGTGCACTCTTAGGTGCGGCCAGCATGGCCTTTGGAACATCAACTCGTGCCATCGCTCAAGGGGCAAGTCTTGGTCTTTATGCAGGTATCATTTTTGGTACGTATGTTCTGGTAAGCCATCACCAGAGATCGCGCGGCTACTATGACGATGATGCATCTCCTTACAGAAACTCTAGCGAGCTTTATAACGACAGCGAGTATGATTCAAGTTACGGCGGCTCAGATAACTCTAGCAGAAGCGGCGGGGGATTCTTTGATCGTCACCAAAGTATTCAGACGAAGTTTAATTACAAAGAAAAAGGGGGAAATCTCCCCCCAATCTATATGAATCTTTTTCAGTATAATTTCTAGTTTTCAAACGTATGGGCGCGATTTCCGAAACGGGAATTAAGCCCATTCGTCTCATCATTATCAAAATCCATTAGTTCTGCCACATAATCCGCTTCATTGATCGAGTAGAGTTTGAAGATTCGTAAGAATTCTGGTTTAACGTTAGAGAGGCCAATATTGTGTTTGCCTTCTTCTTTAAGGATTTTCACTGTTTCGACAAAGTGACAGATTCCAGAAGAACCAACGAAATCAATAGCGCCGATATCGATCGTAATTTTTGAGTGTGGGTTAGATTGAGCTAAATTTGTAAGCTCATTTCTTAAGGGAAGAGAATGATCATAGTTCAAATCTCCCTGCATATGGATAATAATATTTCCGTTAGCATCACGAAGCACGTTGGCCTTCATACTCATATGGGGTCTCCTTGTTTTAGCCCTAACTCACACAGTTTAAGTGTAACACCAACAAGCCTAGCGGGGGAACAGTGGGAAAAATCATTCTTTTAAACACACCAATTGGAAACCTAGGGGACCTCACTCCTCGTGTTTTAGAAGCTTTGAAGAGTGGTGAGTATTTCGCCGTAGAGGATACGAGGGTGTTCAAGGAGTTACTGAATCACTCAGGTATTAGCTTGGAAGGGAAAAAAATATGGTCGTTTAACGATCATGCTGAAGCTCATCAGATTAATCACTTCTGTGATCTGGTAGTCGCAGGAAATAATCTTTATCTGGCCAGTGATGCTGGTTCTCCGATGATTTCTGATCCGGCCTATCCACTTGTGAGTGCGGCCATCAGTCGTGGGATTGAGATTGAATCTTTCTCAGGTGTCTCAAGTCCAGTGATGGCGTTGGAACTTTCAGGTCTTCCGCCGATTCCTTTTCATTTTCATGGATTCCTAGTTCGAGAAGAGCAGAAAAAAGCTCGTGAGTTTGAAGGTCTCACTCATGGGACACATATCTTTTTTGAAGCTCCTACTCGTATTGAAGAAACACTTTCCATCCTTGCTAAAATTTCAAGTGAAGTTGAGGTTTGTGTCGTTCGTGAATTATCGAAAAAATTTCAGCAAGTGCTGCGTTTTAAGAATCATGATTATGAATCAATTAAAGATCAACTCACTGTGAAGGGTGAGTTTGTGCTGCTTATTCATTCGAAAAATAAATCAGCAGCAGTGGGCAGTGATGAGCTGAGAAAATTAGCAGGAGAGTTGTTAGAAAAAAATAGCGCTAAAACTCTCTCTAAACTTTTAGGTCTTATTCTTGATAAGTCTTCCAAAGAGATTTACGGAGAATTAAACCGCAAAGATTAGTCCAAAAGGTACGGCGCTGGATTCAACTTCCTAATGCAACTCCGGCGATTTGAAAAAGGGACACTCTTGTCCTAAATTCAAGTCGCCAAACAAAAAACTAAGGAGTTGTACTTTGAAGCAGTACTCAAGAGTGTCTTACGCCGTAAGATGCCAGATTTGCGCGTTCTTGGAAATCAATTTATCAATCCCTGAAATAGCAACACGCTTGGGATACAACAAATCAACTATCTATCGAGAAATTAAAAGAAACTCGTTTAAAAACCTGAGCTATCAAACTGATCAAGCGCAGCGATGGAGTGACAAGAGACGCTTGAGTTGTCGTAAAAAGAGACTACTTAAGGGTGAGTATCTTGATTTAGTGGTCAAGAAGCTCAAAGAAGATTGGAGCCCACAACAGATCTCTAAGCGCTTCAAACTTGAAAATGTCCCAAGTGTTTCTCACGAAACGATTTACAAATTTATGCGAAGGAAGCCTAACCGTAAGTACTACAGATACTATAATCGACGGGGTTGCAGTCGCTATTCTCAGAGGAGAATGAGAAAAGACTCTCAGTTATCCATTCATCAAAGACCAGAAATTGTGAATCAAAGAAAACGCTTTGGAGATTGGGAGCGAGACTCAATGATTGTATCAAAAGATAAGCTTCTGGTTTGCACGGAAAGAAAGTCACGGTTCACAAGGATAGAACCTTATCAAAAGTTTGATGCTAAAATGATAGGCATTAAAACTTTAGAGATGATTACGCCTTTAGGAAGACCAGTCAGGACTATAACAAATGATAATGGACCTGAATTTAGAGGTGATCAAGACCACGGAATACCAGTTTATTATTGTGATCCAAGAAAGCCTCAACAGCGCGGAACAGTAGAAAATACGATTGGAATCTTACGAAAAAGACTTACTTTAAAAACAGATCTATCAAAATTGACTAAAAATGGGTTGAAGAAAATAGAAGATGCGCTTAATTTAAGACCTCGTAGGTGTTTAGGTTATAGAACACCTTACGAGGTCTTTTTTAATACGAAAGTTGCGTTAGTAACTTGAATCCAGCGGCGTACCTTTTGGCCTTTTTTATTTCCCTAAAGCTAAGCCTTCATTTCTTGGATCACTAACTCCGTGAAGCTTTTTCTTTTTACGGGCCACGGCCTGAACTGAGCACCCTAGATTCTCTTCTACTACTTTGTGTCCGCGACTTTTTAGTTTATCCATCACTTTCTCATCTAAAAATGGTGCTTCCACTTTGAGTTGATCAGGAAGATATTGATGGTGAATCCGAGTTGCCGCCACCGATTCATAAAGAGGCATTTCATACTCAAGATAATTCAGAAGTGTTTGAGCAACACAGCTAATAATTCTTGTTCCTGACGGAGATCCTACCGCCATGATGGCCTCATTGTTTTTGGTAACAATAGTTGGAGACATACTTGAAAGTGGTCTTTTCTTGGGAGCGACTAAATTATTTTTACCACCAACTGCTCCAAAAAGATTTTGCACTCCAACTTTTTGAGCGAAGTCATCCATTTCGTTATTAAGAATAACTCCTGTTCCACGAGCAATCACACCAGAACCAAAATAACCATTAATAGTTTGAGTAGTAGCGATCATGCTTCCCTCACCATCGGCCAGGGAGAAGTGAGTTGTTTCAGTAGACTCTTTAGGAAGTGGAACCATCTTAAGAGCATCTGAGGCAACGGCCTTGTCACTCTCCAAAGTTTTTGAGAGTTGTTTAATATAAGACTCATCAGTCAGACGATGAGTTGGGATATCATTAAATTCTGGATCTCCTAAATAAAGAGAGCGATCAAGGAAAGCTCTCTGCATAGCAAGAGCAGTAAGGTGAGTGGCCTCATCAGTTTGAGGGCCAATTGCTTTTAAGTTATAAGGCTCAAGCATTTTTAAAATTTGAATGACATGAACTCCACCAGAACTTGGTGGTGGGAAAGAATAAAGAGTTTGTCCTTTATATGCAGTAGAAACAGGCTCTCTTTCTTTAACTTCATAGGAATCTAAATCTCGCTGAGTCATCACTCCATTTTGAGACTTAATAGTGTGAATGATACTTTTGGCAACTCGACCCTGATAAAAACCACGCTCACCTTGAGCACTGATTTTTCTTAAAGTCTCACTCAAATCCTTTTGGATTATCAGATAACCTAACTCAGGAACTTTCCCATCCTCAGTAAAAAAGATCTGCCGAGCATCGGGGTCTCGCTTGAGGACATTTTCACGAAGAGTGATGGCCTTATGCAAATGAGGATAAAGAGGAAAACCATCTTGAGCAAGGCGGATGGCCGGACCTAGTGTTTCAATCCAAGGAAGTTTTCCAAAACGTTTATGAATCTCCCATAGACCTCGCACCAATCCAGGAGTTGCAACGGCCAGGGCCCCATCGCGAGAAAGCATCGGGCGAGGATTGCCTTTGCGATCTAGGAAGAAAGTTGGACCTGATCTGATAGGGGCAACTTCACGAAAGTCAAAAGCATAAACCTTGTTATCTTCTTTGGAATAATAAAGAAGAAAACCTCCCCCACCAATCCCCGTTGACTGAGGACGCTCAACTGAAACAGCAAATGAAGCTGCCACAAAAGCATCAATAATATTTCCGCCCCTATCAATCATCTCCAGCGCGGCCTTCGAAGTGAATTCTCCCTGAGATGCCACCACGAAATCCTTGGAGCGAGTCTCATGTTTTGCACGATCTGAGAAAGAAGGGGCAATTCTCACCTGTTGGAAGGTCGAACAACTAACAAGGAGCAAGAGGGTAAGAAGTCTTAACATGAGGCCTCATTTTTCGGATTAAACATTATCAGCTTATGAGAATAGAAAAAATATCACTTAAGGGGAAGACCCAGTAGGGACATTTTTTCCTCATAGAGGTTTTCTCTAGTTAAGAAAAAATAATGGTAAAATAAAGAAATACATTATTTCCACTTTTTGAGAGGAATCTCATGAAAAAACTTACCGGTTACGCGCTGTCTACCCTTCTTCTTGTTGGCTGCGCTGGAACAAGAAACAACCAACCACATGCAGCTTCAAACTCTAACTATCCACCTGTTCAAGAAATTTTAGGTCTTGATGAAGATATCCAGCTTGAAAGAAAAGGTGCTGAGAACCATGAATTGGTAGAAGCAGATGCTGATGATAAAACGATTGCTCAAGAGATCGGAACTGAGGCCATTGATGACGATATGCCTGATCATGCACCTGTCGCAAAAATTTCCAATGGTTTTCTTCTTAGCAAGCAGACAAAAAGAACTCAATTCTGGGTTGATTACTTCACTAAAGGTCAAAGAGATCGCTTTCAGCGCTTCATCAACAATGGTGAGGAATATCGTCATCACATTGAAGAAATCTTTGCTTCTTACGGACTTCCGAAAGAACTTTATTACGTAGGTCTTATTGAATCTGGTTATTACCTAGGGGCCAAATCCCATGCTTCGGCGGTAGGTCCTTGGCAGTTCATTAAAGGTACTGGAAAAAGATACGGCCTTGCGATCACAAGTGAACTTGATGAAAGAAGAGACCTTTTTAAAGCAAGCCATGCCTCTGCAAGATACTTCAAAGATCTTTACAATATTTTCTCTAGCTGGGAACTCGCTCTTGCTGCTTATAATGCCGGTGAATATGGAATCATCAGAAGAATTATGAAGCATGGTACGCGTGACTACTACCAACTATCAAAAAACAAGCAGCTTCCACCTGAGACAATTAACTATGTACCTAAGGTCTTAGCAGCAAAACATATTATTGAAAATGCTCACAAGTATGGTTTTTCTATTCCTAAGAAAGGAAATAAAGTTTTTGATAACACTCAATTAAAAGAAGTTTCAAGAAACACTACGCTGGCAAATCTATCTCGCAAACTTGGTGTTTCAACTGAAGTTCTCGTTCGCCTCAATCCAGAACTTACCTATAATCAAACTCCAAGATACCACGCTGGTAACTATAAGCTTCGTGTACCAAGAAGACAGTATGCTTATGTAGCACCAGTTTCTACAGTATCAACTAAAGAATCTACGCCTACTCCTAAAAGAGAAAAAGTTAGCGCTCGCACGGCCGTAGCAGCTCCAACAACTCACACTGTAAAATCTGGTGAATCGCTTATCTCTATTGCTAAGAAATATAACTCTGGAGCAGTGGAACTGGCGCAAATCAATGGCTTCAAAACTTGGAAAACTTCTGTGCGCATTGGCCAGAAATTAAAGCTTCCAACTGAGAATTCAGCAGTTGTGGCAAGAACGGTTGCTTCAAAACCCGCTCCGGTTGTAGCTAAAAAAGCTGTTGTAAAAACACAGCCGATTACTTACAAAGTTCAGTCTGGAGATAATCTTACTGATCTTGCGAAGATGTTTAATACATCCATTAATGATTTGAAAAAACAGAACAGCTTGAAGCGTCCCACTCTATTTGTTGGACAAAAGCTAAGAATTCCCGGGACCAAACAAGGTGTTTACACAGTTAAACGTGGGGATCATCTGACAAAACTAACTCGCGAATTTAACACTTCTATGGAAGCTCTTATCAAGATGAACAATCTTGATAAGAAGCAAATCTACCCAGGTCAAAAACTCATAGTGAATATGGATTAACCTTGGGCGAATTAATCTGAAAAATAGCACTTAAAGGTAAATGATCAGAGAGGGCCGAGGATAAAACTTCGGCCTTCATTAATTTTAGACCTCTTTGATAAAAAATATAATCAAGTCGTCTATCAGGCCTGGAGCTTGGAAAAGTAAAATAGTCCTTCTCTGATTTCTCGTAAATATCCATCGGAATTACTTCATCAAGACCTGATTCACCCATCAGTCGAAAACTTAAATCCCCGGTGTAATCATCACCATTAATAAATTTTGACTTCTGAGTTGCGGCATCTGGAACCATATTAAAGTCACCGGCAATAAAATCAATTTCTTCTTTTTTATGAAGCTTGATAAGTTCTTGAATCTGATCTTCTCTATTAGTTTTATCAAAAGCTTCCAAGTGAAGATTCACCAGATTAAAACTTTTTTCACCAACGGTGACTCTTACTTGCTGTAAGTAACGATGCAAATAGAAAAGATTGTACCACCAAGGGTTGGATGCTGGTTTATCCAGAATATGAATCTGGTGATTTTTAAGCGGGTAGCGACTCAAGATCGCACCACCTGAATTCATACGCCCAAAATGAAGAGATACAGGCCAATAAGGAAAAGGAATATAATTGGCCTTCCAAGAGGGGGCCTGAGCTACAAAATGATAACCAGCAAGCTTTGCCAAGGTGAGGGCCTGATCCATGAAATGCGTGCGAGATGAGGCAAAGTCAATCTCTTGTAAAAAAACAATATCTGCATCCCAATTTTTTAATTCACTTGCCGCTAGTACCAAACGCTCCGAATAAAAAGCTTCGTCTTGGGCTTCATAACCATCACCTTCAGAACCTTCCCCATAAAAAAAACCGGTATTCCAAGTGATCATCTTTAAAATGGAAGGACTCAAGTCTTCATCAGATTGGTAAGTGCCTAAGTCAACTATTTCGCCCATTTCTTTGTAACCTTTTATACTCCATGGGAAACTGGCCCAGGAAATAAAGAGAAGAGCAAAAAGCACCGGAGTGAGAATAGTGATTAATAGCATTTTAAACAAGACGCCTACCTTCTTTAAAGAGAGCCTCTAGTTTACCGGGAAAAGTTATTCCTAGAAAAGGGCCATGTTTGACTTTTGTCTTAAGAAAACCTTCATCAACAAAAGTCTTCTCGGCTAAATTAAGAATGGTGAAGTTAGCAGCGTATCCAGGCTTAAGATACCCAATGAGATGCTGATGGTGCTTGTGATCAAGCTTTTGAAAACTTTCTAAAAATTCATTGTAAAAATCTCCAGGATTTTCAGTCGTCATTTTCGCAATAATAGAGAGCGGAACTTTTTGAGTAATGAGCCAACAAACAAATGAGGCGTAGGTATCAAGTCCCGTTAGACCAGAAATACCTTTCCTCTTTTCCTCTAATGTATGAGGAGCATGATCTGTAGCAAGAAAATCGATTTCGTTATTTAAAAGAGCTTCCCACATTTTTTTACGATCAACCTCAGAACGAATAGGTGGATTCATTTGAAAAAACTGGGGATCAGAAATATTATTCTGAGAAAAATAAAGGTGCTGTGGAGTCACTTCCACCATGACTGTTCCGCCCTTACGACGAAAATCTCGGATATGATCTAAACCTTCACCTGAAGAATAATGGCAAAGCTTCCCCTTCAATCCATACTTATCAATAAGTGCAAGAGCATCTCTAGTTGCTAAGACTTCGGCCGCAACTGGACGACGTTCAAAATGAGTGGCCTCATTCTTGGCCTGCTCTAAAATTTCAGGATCTTCACAATGAAAACTCACCCATTGATTTTCATAACGGGCCAGGCTCTCATTGAGCTGATCAAAGTTTTCAAAAAAAAGTTCACCAATTGATGGGCCCATATAGGCCTTGTAGGGAACTTTGAAAGTAAGAGGATTTGTTTTCGGTCCGATTCCAGCATAGGTCCAGATACGACCTTGAGTTTTTGAAGTGAGTGCAAATTTTTGAGAGTAAGAATCATCATCAATCGGTGGAATCGGATTATTCGGCATGTCTCCACAGTGACAAAGACCGCCATTCGTCATGGCCTCCGTTGCAGTTAAGAAATCTTCCTTATAAGTATTTTTTCCTGAAACATCTTCTCTGGCATGAATATGAACATCTCCCATTCCAGCAAAGAGTAGACAATGATCGGGGAAATGAAAATCGAGTTCACTTTCCTCAAACCCTAACTCTCCCACTCTGATAATCTCCCCTAATTGATCACAGAACTCAATTTGCATTCTTTGATCAAAAGCTGAGGTCACACAACGAGCGGATAATTTTTTTATCATTTGCGACTCACTGTTGTAGGAGAACCTTGATCTTGTGGCATTGTAATAATCTCATCAATCACGACATGACGTGGGCGAGTTAACATGAACTTCATCATATCAGCAATATCTTCGGGAGTTAGCGGAGTCATGCCATGATAAACAGCATCAGCTTTTGCCTGATCTCCCTCAAAACGAGTCACGGAAAAATTAGTCTCAACCATGCCTGGAGAAATTTCCATCACACGAATATTCTTACCACAAGTCTCTTCTCTCATAGCACGAGTGAAGGCCTTCACCGCATGCTTAGTGGCGCAGTAAACAGCTCCACCCATATAGGAATAGTGGCCAGCAATGGAGCAAAGATTAATGATATCTCCCCCGCCTTGCTTGAGCATCATCGGAAGAATAATACGTGAAAGATTAAAGTTCCCAGTGATATTGGTTTCAATCATTTCATTCATATCTTGCAATTTAAGTGTGGCCACCGGATCTTTTCCAAGAGCAAGACCTGCATTATTAATGAGAATATCTACTCGATTGGTAACCGCTTTAATTTTATTTTCAATTTCCGAATCAGTAACCGAACAAACGATCAGCGAAACTTTCGGGACATGTGATAATTCTTTTTTTAATTTTTCTAATTTATCAGCAGATCGAGAAAGAAGGATTAAGTGATCGGCATATTCAGAGAGAAGAACTGCACAAGCTCTACCGATACCGCTTGAAGCCCCAGTAATTAAAATAGTGCTGTTTTTAAGCATATTAACCTCACAAATAAAAAAGGGGATTTTCATCCCCTTTTTTTAAAACTCGTATCCAACTAAAACTGAAAGTTTTCCTTGACCAACATCATACTCGCTATAACCACCTGGACCGTGCTGCTTCAAATTGCCAAAAATATGATGGTAACCTAATTCTCCACGCACATACCAACGATCGAAATTCCAACGACGACTCATAAAGAACTCAAACCCCGAAAGATCCTGATCAAGAGTCTTCTTCGAACCATCACTATATTTGGTATCGGCACTAAATTTTGTGAAGACATACCCCCCACCAATATGGAGATCTGTCGTCAAGAAATAAGATCCACGAAGTCCAAAGTGATGAGCATTACCATCTTTCCCATCAATCGGGCCGGGGCCATCGGTTTCAGAAGGAACTCCTAGCTCATTAGCATATCTTAGGGCCACGTTCCAGTCACCCATATCGCGTCCAAAACGAATATCGGTGCGAAGAGAGTGCGCAGTATCTATTCCATAAAAAATAGGGTTCAGGGCATCAACTTCGACAAAATGAAAGGCATGAGCTTTGAAGGTAAAAAGCATGAGAAGGGATAGAACAAACTTCATAGGAATAACCTCTTAAAAATCATTTGGATTAGTTTAGAAAAAACGAGTCAAAAAAACATCAAAAATCGACCACTATCGAGGAGAGATAAATGGAATTTCGAAAAGAAAAAGACACTTTTGGTGAAATTGAGGTCCCAGAGGAGTGTCTCTGGGGCGCACAGACCCAAAGATCCCTTCGCCATTTTGGGATTTCCCACGAAAAAATTGATCCTGAAGTGATCAAGGCCCTCATCATCATCAAAAAATCAGCAGCTATTGTAAACCATAAATTAAACTTACTAAGTACTGAAAAGGCACGGGCCATCGTCAAGGCCTGCGATGATTTACTCGATTTATTCCCCTATCACGAATTTCCTCTACGAGTTTGGCAAACAGGAAGTGGGACTCAAACCAATATGAATGTTAATGAGGTCATTGCTAATCTTGCCAGTGAAATTATGGGTGGGGAGCGGGGTGAGCAAAGACTCATTCATCCTAATGATGATGTCAATAAATCGCAAAGCTCCAATGATACCTTTCCTACAGCGATGAATATGGCGGCCTTTCGCTCATTAACTCTAGAACTCATTCCGGAAGTGATGAAATTAAAAAAAGTCTTAAAAGAAAAATCAACCAAGTTCATGGATATCATCAAAATTGGCCGAACCCATCTGATGGATGCCACTCCCCTCACATTAGGCCAAGAATTCTCTGGTTATGTTTCTCAACTTGAGCACGCACTTGTTCATATTAATGCTACCATTAATCACTTAGAAGAGCTCGCCATTGGTGGAACGGCCGTAGGAACTGGCCTTAATGCTCCACCTAATTTTGATAAACTTATTACCTATGAAATTTCCCGTATCACGCAGACCAATTTTAAAGTCGCCTTCAACAAATTCGAGGCACTTGCCGCCAGTGATGCAATTGTGCAAACTCATGGTGCGATTAAAGCATTGGCCAGCTCTCTTTTTAAAATAGCTAACGATATCCGTTGGCTTGCTTCTGGCCCCCGCTCAGGTCTAGGAGAAATTGCTATTCCTGAGAATGAACCAGGGTCATCCATCATGCCCGGCAAGGTGAATCCTACGCAATGTGAAGCACTGACAATGATCTGCCTTCAAGTTATAGGCAATGACATTACTATCGGCATGTGCGGCGCCAGTGGAAATTTTGAACTTAATGTTTACCGGCCGGTTATGATTCACAACTTTTTACAGTCCACTAGGCTCTTAACGGATGGTTTG
Organism: uncultured Bacteriovoracaceae bacterium; assembly: GCA_937931205.1. Lineage (GTDB taxonomy): Bacteria > Bdellovibrionota > Bacteriovoracia > Bacteriovoracales > Bacteriovoracaceae > Peredibacter. Next base: position 123,529 of record CALHBF010000014.1, on the reverse strand, counting down.
AGAAGCTTTCGAAAATATTGCGCAGAAGGGATTGAAGCAAGACAGAAAAGAATTGAAGAGCATCTGGAAAATTCACTCATGCTGGTTACAGCTCTTAATCCTCACATCGGCTATGACAAATCGGCCCAAATTGCCAAGAAGGCCTATCATGAAGATAAAACCTTGAGAGAAGCTGCCATAGAACTTGGTTTTCTCACAAAGGAGCAATTTGATAAGTGGGTCGATCCTGGGAAGATGATTTAACCTGATGCTAATCATGTTATAAGAGCATTCTTCTTCTTAAAATGTAGGAAAAGGAGACATTCATGAAATCAATCCACAACATTCTCATTGCAACAGATTTTTCAGCACATTCTGATTATGCTCTTATTATGGGAAGAAATTTGCAGAAGAAGACTAATGCCAAAGTAACCCTTGTGCATATTTCTGATGTTCCTCCTCTCTGGTACTGGCATGTGCCTAATCCAGAAGCAAAGACAGTGCTAGATGAATTTCAAAAAGAAACAAATGATAATCTGAAAGCAAAAATACAAGATCAGATGAAGAGATTAGACGTCAAATTTGATGCAAAAATTCTTTACGGTGATCAATTCAGCTCTCTTCATGAGACCATGAAAGAAGAAAAAGCTGATCTTCTCATAATGGGGCATCGAGGAGAAAAAGGATTATTCCAAGTAGGAAGCTTCGCTAAGAAGATGATCGCTTCCAGTCCTATTCCTCTTATCATTACTAATTCAAGTCAAGCTGTTGATAAAGTCGGCTGTCTTATTGATCTCTCAAGGCCTGATGCCCAGATCATTGAAATGGGTGGATTATTTTCGCAGCTTTTTAATGCTCACCTTTCTTTTTTCTCCCATATTCCAGATCTAAGCTCCAAGGCCTTGATGGGTCTTCCCTTCTCAGTCGGAATTCAAATGTTCTCGGATGAAGATAAAAAAGAAATTATCCAGCATAGTGAAAATAGTATCATGGCCATGAATAACAATATTGCTCGAGAAGATATCCATATCAGCATCTCTCAAGAGGATATCAGTATTGCTCTCTCAGACGAATTAGAAGCCTTTAATATTGATTTAGCAGTCATGGCCAAGCATAACCGCGGGCCGCTGGAAAAGCTTTTTGTCGGCTCTGTCAGTAAGGGCGTGATTGATCAGTTCAAGGGAAGTATTCTTATCCTCCCTGCTTAATAAATATAATGCCAAAATGCCAAAAGGTATGCCGTACCTTTTGGCAAATTACTATTCAAATCATGCCCGATCTGTGGTATCGTCTTCTTAAATCCATAGACTATTTAGCCTAATTTTATCAATTATATTCCAAGGAATCATGATGAGTTTGTACTTAGACTACTTAAGAGAAATCGAAGACAGAAAAAGTCAGGGACTACACCCTAAACCTATCGATGACGCAGCGCTCTTAAGCGAAGTGATTAATCAGATCAAAGACACTAATAATCAATACAGAAAAGAATCTCTGAACTTCTTTATCTACAATACCCTCCCAGGGACAACTAGTGCAGCTGAAGTAAAGTCCGTTTTCCTCAAAGAAATTATTACGGGCCTTGAGAGTGTTTCAGAAATTACTCCTGCTTTTGCTTTTGAACTTCTTTCTCATATGAAAGGTGGCCCATCAGTAAGAGTTCTTTTAGACCTTGCTCTAGGGACCAATGCTTCGATTGCTAAACAAGCTGGCGACGTTCTTAAAACACAAGTGTTTCTATACGACGCTGATATGGCAAGACTTGCAAAAGCTCACAAGGAAGGAAACGCTATCGCGAAAGACATTTTAGAGAGCTACGCTAAAGCAGAATTCTTCACAAAACTTCCTGAAGTAGAAGAAGAAATTAAAATCGTCACTTACATTGCTGCTGAAGGTGATATTTCTACCGATCTTCTTTCTCCAGGCTCAGAAGCTCACTCTCGCTCAGACAGAGAACTTCACGGACTTTGTATGATGGACAGAGAAGCTCAAGAGAAAATCAAAAAACTCAAAACTGATAATCCAGATAAAAGAGTCATGATCATTGCTGAGAAAGGAACAATGGGTGTGGGCTCATCGAGAATGTCAGGGGTAAATAACGTGGCCCTTGCTACCGGTACACCTTCTTCTCCATACATCCCATTTGTTAACATTGCTCCCATCGTTGGTGGAACAAATGGAATTTCACCTATCTTCCTGACAACTGTTGACGTGACTGGTGGTATTGGAATTGATCTCAAAAACTGGGTTAAGAAAACTGATGCTAATGGAAAAACTGTTCTTGATGCCAATGGAGAGCCTGTTCTTGAGCAAGCTTACTCTGTTGAAACTGGCACAATTTTCACAATCAACACAAAGACAAAAAAACTTTATAAAGATGGAAAAGAGATTATCGATATCAAATCTTCTCTTACTCCACAAAAAATGGAATTCATCAGAGCTGGTGGTTCATACGCCATCGTTTTTGGTAAAAAACTTCAAAGCTTTGCTGCTAAGACTTTAGGAGTAGCTGCTCCTCAAGTGTTTGCTGCCTCTAAAATCGTTACAAACGATGGTGTGGGCCTTACAGCAGTTGAAAAAATCTTTAACAAGAATGCACTTGGTGTTCCTGCTAACACAGTTCTGCACGCGGGCTCTGACGTTCGTGTTCAAGTCAATATCGTGGGTTCTCAAGATACAACAGGTCTTATGACTGCTCAGGAACTTGAGTCAATGGCAGCAACTAGCATTGCTCCAACTCTTGATGCTGCTTACCAGTCAGGATGTCATACGGCCTCAGTTTGGGATAAAAAAGCACAAGCAAATATTCCTAAGCTTATGTCATTCATGAATAACTTCGGTCTCATCACAGCACGTGACCCTAAGGGAAAATACCATGCTATGACTGACGTTATTCACAAAGTTCTAAACGATATCACCATTGATGAATGGGCCATCATTATCGGTGGTGACTCTCATACAAGAATGAGTAAAGGTGTTGCCTTCGGTGCGGATTCAGGAACTGTAGCTCTCGCTCTTGCTACAGGTGAAGCTTCAATGCCAATTCCTCAATCGGTAAAAGTTACTTTCAAAGGTACGATGGCCGACCATATGGACTTCCGTGATGTTGTTCACGCAACTCAAGCGCAAATGTTAAAGCAATTTAACGGAGAGAACGTATTCCAAGGTAAAGTGATTGAAGTTCATATCGGAACACTTCTATCTGATCAGGCCTTCACTTTCACTGACTGGACAGCAGAGATGAAAGCGAAAGCTTCCATCTGTATTTCTGAGCCTAAAACTCTCATTAAATCTCTTGAGATCGCTCGTGACCGTATTCAGATCATGATTGATAAGGGAATGGATAACACGGCCAAAACTCTGAAAGGTCTAGTGGACCTTGCGAACAAGAGAATTGCTGATATCAATTCAGGAGCAAGACCTCCTCTATCTCCTGATAAGAATGCAAAATACTACGCTGAAGTGATTGTTGACCTTGACCTTATCAATGAGCCAATGATTGCTGACCCTGATGTTAATAACGATGATGTATCTAAGAGATATACTCACGATGTGATCAGACCAGTGTCATTTTACAACGGTGAGAAGACAGTGGATCTTGGATTCGTAGGATCTTGCATGGTTCACAAAGGTGATATGCAAATCTTAGCTCAGATGCTTAGAAACCTTGAAAAAATTCATGGCAAAGTTGAATTCAAAGCTCCGCTTGTTGTAGCTCCACCAACTTACAATATCGTGGACGAATTAAAGAAAGAAGGCGACTGGGAAATTCTTCAAAAGTATGCTGGATTTGAGTTCGATGATTCTAATCCAAAGAACGCAGCCCGCACTACATACCAAAATATGCTCTACCTTGAGAGACCAGGCTGTAACCTTTGTATGGGTAACCAAGAGAAAGCTGAAAAAGGTGATACTGTTATGGCCACTTCTACTCGTCTCTTCCAAGGACGTGTGGTTGCAGATAGTGCTGAGAAAAAAGGTGAATCACTTCTTGCTTCAACTCCACTAGTTGTTCTTTCTACTTTCTTAGGAAGAGTTCCGACGATGGAAGAGTACAAAGCGTCTGTTGAAGGCATTAAGCTGACTAGCTATGCTCCGCCGCTTAAAGAGCTTGTGTAAGTAAGTTGATCTAATGAGAAGGCCAGCTTATCGCTGGCCTTTTTTATTCTCAATTTTTTCTTAAGAATTAGCAAATAACATTATTACATGAGAAGTCGTTTTACGGTGTAAACAATAAGCTACAACTTTTCCTATGAGACCAAATATAAAAAAAGGATTTACACGACTTCGTCAATCTTAACTTTGATCCTGACATCGGGATACCGAGATTGAAAGGTTTCAATAAAAATTTTCTCGACATCTTGAACTGAAACACCATCCGGTAAGTCGCAAACGACTCCATCATGCATTGGAATTAATGGTTGAATATTATTATCAATCAAGGCTAACAATACTTCTTTAAAAACCAACGACGCAATTGATTGAACATAGTGACTAACAATCCATGTGTTGCTATCGCCAGTAGTACATCTAGGGTTTAAGGCCAATTCACCAACGACTCGATTAAGAAAAGATTCACTCCGAACCTGGTCTAACCATAAAAATAAATCTTTAAAATCAGACTTCAGAAGACTTACTCTCACGCTCATCTCCCCTTCAGAAACAGACGCCTTAGAAGCAATGTCTCGAATCAAAGCAGCTTGATTCATTCCGTAAATTAAAGAAAGAAAAAATTTTTTTGCCTCTTTTCTATAATCTGATGAAAGAAAAATGTAATCAGATATCAATTCGTACAGTTGACCATTATTAAAAGCATCTAAAAATCTTCCTTTGACCTCACCGGCAATTATCGCAGGCTCAAATGAAATATAGTCTGGATATATCAAACGATTACCCAAAGTTTTGTAAACGCTATTACGATAACTACTATTAATAAACTGGAGATAGGGTTCTCTGATCATGATTCTTGAACTTACAGTACCCCATGTATCAAAAAGAGGGTGAACAATCCCATCACCACTTAGGACTTTCAACAACGACATTTTCTGCTTACTTAGCGAAGATAATTCATGTTTTTCATGACCATGAACCTCTAGCTGGTAGACATCCGAGTACTTTAAAGAAAAAGCAATTATATCTATCTCGTTTATCAAATTACTAATGCAAGGAACATTTAACCTCAGACCTTTTTTCTCAATACTTAGATAATAATGCACGAGAGGCATTTCAATCGTCAAAATACGATTTAAAATCTTCATTCCATTAACATCTTTCAGAATATTGCTCACACAGGCATCAATCAATTTCCCTATATATCGTAATTCTTTCTTTATACCTTCCGAAGTAGACTCTATCTCAGTTAAGGAAGGAGTTTCACTACCTTCGTGTTTACTGAGGTAGGTGTAAAGAATACTCACAAAGCTCATTGAACTATTTTTATGAGCATGCTCGATTTTTACCCCCGTAAGAGCAGTCAGAAGCATCGACAAATCTAACATTTTCTCTCTATAGCAAATCAGTTCAAAATAAGACTCCGAGAAATACCATGGATCATTAAGAAAGATAATATCAAAGCGACTTAAGTCTAAACTCAGTTCACTAAGAGAAAAAACTTCTCCATCACAAAGAACAAATGTATTATCAGGATAACCTAACTTTGAAACAGTTAAGACACTTACATATTTAAGAGGCGTATTCATTCTCAATGTCAAACTCCAGCTCATATTCTTCATCTGTCAAAATTTCTTTAAGCGGCGTCACTAACTTACCTTTCACCACATCATCATCTGTACGAAATGAATAACATATTCTCTCAAAATCGTCTGTCAGCATTAACTGATACTCTTTTTTATCCTTTTCACTCAGACAAGAAGACAATAAGGACGAAGATCTTCTTAGCAAACTAGATGCACTTTCCATTAAACCAAAAGATGTCTTTCTCAAATAGCTATAGTCATTGCATTTATCAAAATAGAACGACATACTTCCTTTTTCCTCATTACTTATCCCCTGATCAGCAATTCTTACTCTTGCGATATTTCTAACTGCAACATCTTCTGGCATTTTCAAATACGCCAATCTCCAGAGATAAAACATTCCGAAACCATACAAGGTGTTCTTCTCTGACTTTATAAAATCTACAACGAGAGAACTTTGATTACTTGTCAAATCCCCTGCTTCCAAAAAATTATAAAAACTTTTCGCCATCCACGGATAATCGCCCATTTTCTGCAAAACACTATCTTTAATATCTTTTACCCCAGAAGGAGTTACTCCTGATCGCAAAAGCTTACTTAATCGTGTACAGCAAAAACGAACGTTTCTTGATTCAAACCGATCTTCAGCAAATTCTTTACCTATAATTTCTATTAATTTATTCGCCCCTTTAATTCTTGAGTCGAGAGGACTATATGGCTTTGTCAGAATATCAATTGATTCCAGCTCATAATCGGGTCTTGGTAATTCTATTTCCCGCAATTCTTCATTCGCATAATCTATGATTTTTGTTTTTTTTGAATTTACGGATAGACCCAGCTTCCTAAGATAGTGAATTATTGTTTTTAAAACTTTGCGTGCTTCATAATCTGTTTTACACACAACTTTAATATCATCCATATACCTAAAATATTGTACATCCATACTCTCTATGGCTTGATCTAGCTCTAATAAATATATATTAGCAAAATGTGACGAAGGATCTCTATTCTGAGGAATCCCTATACCTTTATAGAGTGAGCATCTCTTTAGTAATAAACTCAAGTCATTAATATCCCTCCCGATTGCCCAGTCATGTTTCTTATCTAGACGTCTTAACTGGCCAACTAAATCATCTATTCTTATAAACTCAAAAAAGTTAGAAATATCGACAACGACTAAAAAGCCCTTATTTTTATCAAAAACGACTTGAACCCCCCTATTCCAATCCTTCCATTGCATTGAAAAAGGTTTAAACAACCTATTAGTCGCAATAGGGTCATACCGGTATCCAAAAACTGATTCTTGTAACAAAGGGTCAGTAAAAGGAATTATTTTAGTCGCTATTGCATGATATAGATATCGCTCATGAATTCTCTGCTCTAATGAATAGCGAAGCATAAAAGATTGCTTAGGAACGTCAAAAACCTCTGACTTCGCGTTTTTTAGATTTATTGTTCGAATTAACTCCCGAATAGTTTCTTCTTTTAAGAGATCTATGCTTTCAACAGGGTCGGGGTACCAGTCATCATACATATCACTTAGGAGAAGTTTACTTATCCTCTTAAAGTCATCAACATATCGACTCATATCACCTATCCTCTCTCGCTTTTTTATCACGTATCGAATAAAGGCTAAGTTATATTTAGCACTAAACCGATACTCCTAAATAAAATGGAAAGGTATGGAACAAAAAAAACAATTTGAATCTTTAGCCAAAGACTCTAAGATAACTAAAATATTAAGGTTTGCTGCAAGCAATAGACTGATTTCAATTCACTGGTTTAGCGTTATCTCTCTAAACATCACCGCAACTTTTACAATCGTTTTTTCGGTACTTGCAAACTCTGGATATGCTACAAATGCGAATCTATTAAGTGTAATCTCCACCACATATTCCATTCTGACACTAGTGCTAGGTCTAATTATATTCGCATACGATCACGCTAGAAGATCATGGGAATTGCATCGCAATGGTGTAAAACTGGATTACTTTAACCGCAAAATAAATCTTTTTATAGCAACCTCTTCTACGAATGATTTCAACCAAAAGAACTTTGAAATATTTAATAATGATTACCAAGTAATTATTAATGAATCCATCAATCATGAACAAATAGATTATTATCTAGGTGATCAGTATTGTGAGAAACACCCATTCAAATCAAAATACTATCTAGTAAAATCTAAAATCGTAAAAATACTAATGCTGATCTTAATGGTATCTCCTTTAATTTTCCTCCTTTTAAAAAGCAAGTAGGGAATAGGAAAGCCTATTTAATTACTTCTTATCTCTTCCTCGGCAAAACCAAATGACTCATCCCCATCACCAACCCCATAACCCCAATTAAAAAGAACGAAAACCTAAGACTTGAAATCTCAGCAATCCACCCAATGACCGGAGGCCCAAAAAGAAAACCAAGAAATCCAATCGTTGAAATAATCGCTACAGTACCACTCGGGTTCTCAGGAGAAACTCTCCCCGACTCACTAAATGTCAAAGGCACCACTGCCGAAACTCCTGACCCCACCATTAAGAATCCAATGATGCATGAGATGAGATTATTAAAACCTGTAGCAATCATCAGTCCTGAAAAAACCAGAAGCCCTGAGATGAGGAGAATATTTCTAAACCCAATTTTCTCTTTAAAAAAATCAGCAACAAAACGAGTTCCCGCCATAGTAGACATAAAGGCCACATAACCCGCAGTCATCATCGCTCCTTCAATGCCAAGAACCTTTTTAAAGTACACTCCCGCCCAATCAAACATCGCTCCCTCACAGAGCATAGAGAGAAAGGCAATCATCCCTAGAATGGCCACCTCTTTAGAAGGAAGCTTAGAAGAAAATTTGTTCCCTAACCTCTTCTTTCCAGAATCAACAATGAGGTGACGACACATGAACGCGGTAATCAGGTAAGCAAGAACAGCGACAAACATAAAGTGCTCAAAAGGAAGCATTCCAAATTTAATCATGAGTCCCCCAAACCCAGCTCCCACAAATCCAGCAAGGCTCCACAGTCCATGAAGTGAGGCCATAATCGGGCGCTTATACGCACTCTCAAGCTTAATCGCTTGAGTGTTAAGGGATACGTTCACGTGATTTGATACGAGCCCAAAAAGAATGAGGGAAGCCACGAGGAGAGGTAGTGTTGGAGCAAAGCCCACCAGCACCAATGCACTGGCATACAAAGGTATAGCAATAGAGAGCACAATCTTTGAACCAAGCCTAGATGTCAGATATGAAGCAATCGGCATTGATAAGATAGAACCAACCGGAAGCATAAGTAAGAGTGTCCCCAGAGTTCCTTCACTCAAATGGTGAAATGAGGAAATATCAGGAATTCTTCCTCCCCATGAAGCAAAACACAGACCGTGAAGGAAGAAAAACAAAGAGACAGCAAGACGAGATTTAAACATAGGGATAAAAAAAGGCCCACCGAAGTGGGCCTCACTCTTAAAAAAAATTAAGCATTAAGCTTTCTAAGTACGTAGTGAAGAATACCTGAGTTCTTAAAATATTCAAGCTCGTTAACAGTATCGATACGAGACTGTAACTTCGCCTTAACAACTGTTCCATCAGCTCTCTTAAATTCAGCATCTAGAACAGCTTTTGGCTTCATTGAAGGAATTCCTGAAATTGATACAACTTCACTTCCATCAAGACCAAGAGTTTTGCGAGTAGCTCCGTCTGTAAATTGCAGAGGAATCACACCCATACCAATGAGATTTGATCTGTGAATTCGCTCAAAACTCTCAGTGATAACAGCCTTAATTCCAAGAAGTCTTGTCCCCTTCGCTGCCCAGTCACGGCTTGAGCCTGTTCCGTACTCTTTACCACCGATCACCACCAGAGATTTTCCAGCTGCTTGATACTTCATTGAAGCATCATAGATCGTTGTCTCTTCCCCTGTTGGAACATAAACAGCGAATCCTCCTTCGCGATTATCTTTCATCATTTCATTCTTTAAACGAATGTTGGCGAAAGTTCCGCGAGTCATCACGATATCGTGTCCACGACGAGCACCATAAGAGTTAAAATCTTTAAGAGCAACACCACGACTCATAAGATATTCACCAGCAGGAGTATCTGCTTTGAATGATCCAGCAGGAGAAATATGGTCGGTCGTGATTGAGTCACCTAAAAGAGCAAGCACGTTAGCTGACTTAATATCAGTTAAAGGGGCAGGATCTTTTGTCATACCTTCAAAGTAGGGAGGATTTTTAATGTATGTTGAATTCTCATCCCAAGCATAAGTTTCTGCTTCAGTAATAGCAACTTTTTGCCAGAACTCATCCCCTTTAAACACATCAGAGTAGCGAGACTTGTACATCTGGGGAGTGATGCACTTCTTGATTTCTGCTTCAATCTCTGAGTTTGTTGGCCAGATATCTTTAAGATAAACATCCTGACCATTGCTTCCCTTCCCGATGGCCTCTTTTGTAAGATTAATCTTAAAGCTTCCAGCAAGAGCGTAAGCAACAACAAGAGGAGGAGACGCAAGATAGTTTGCTTTCGTATCTGGAGAAACACGTCCTTCAAAGTTTCTGTTACCTGAAAGAACAGCTCCAACAGTTAGGTTTCCATCTTTAATGGCCTTAGAATACTCAGGCTTCAATGGACCAGAGTTACCGATACAAGTGGTACAGCCATAACCTACAAGGTTGAAGCCAAGTTTATTCAATTCATTTTGAAGACCAGCTTTTTCAAGATAGTCAGTTACAACTTTAGATCCGGGAGCAAGAGAAGTCTTAACCCATGGCTTCGTTTTAAGCCCTAGTGCATTTGCTTTCTTCGCAACAAGTCCTGCGGCCATCAATACACTTGGGTTTGAAGTATTGGTACACGAAGTGATTGCTGCAATCATCACGTCTCCGTGAGTGAGAGTGTAATCAGCTCCATCTACTTTTTGTCTCAAATTAATGTCACTTTCTTTAACCTTGAAACCTGTCTCACTTGTCAGATCCTTCATGAAGCCAACTGACAAATCTGTCAGAGACACACGGTCTTGTGGACGCTTTGGACCTGCAAGAGAAGGAACAACTGTTGAGAGATCAAGCTCAAGAGAATCAGTAAAGATGGGATCATGAGCATCATTACGCCATAGACCCTGCTCTTTGGCATAAGCTTCAACAAGGGCCACTCTCTCTTCATCACGACCTGAGAAACGTAGGAACTCAATCGTCTTTTCATCCACTGGGAAGAAACCACAAGTTGCACCATACTCAGGGGCCATGTTTGAAATCGTTGTACGATCTGCTAGCGATAGATCTTTTAAACCTGGCCCGTAGAATTCAACAAACTTATCTACCACGCCTTTTTTACGAAGCATTTGAGTAACAGTAAGAACGACGTCAGTTGCAGTAACACCTTCACGCGTTTTGCCTGTCAGCTTGAAACCAACAACTTGAGGGATAAGCATTGTTACAGCTTGTCCAAGCATCGCAGCTTCAGCTTCAATACCACCAACACCCCAACCAAGAACTGATAGGCCATTAATCATTGTTGTATGTGAATCTGTACCAACACAAGTATCACAGTAAGCAATCGTCTTACCGTCTTCTTCTTTCGTCCAAACAGTTTGGGCAAGATACTCAACGTTTACTTGGTGACAAATTCCAGTTCCAGGAGGAACTACGCGGAAATTTTTGAATGCTTTTTGACCCCATTTAAGGAATTTGTAGCGCTCGCCGTTTCTCTCATATTCAAGATCCATATTTTTTTTGAAAGCACTCTCATCAGCAGAGTAATCAACGATCACTGAGTGATCGATCACTAGATCAACTGGAACAAGTGGATTAATTTTTTGAGGGTTACCACCCACCGCTTTCATGGCATCTCTCATGGCCGCTAAATCAACAACGGCCGGAACACCTGTGAAGTCTTGCATAAGAACGCGAGCTGGATAGTAGTTAATCTCACGAGTAGATTTTTTCTCTTTCGTCCATTCACCCATAGCACGGATATCATCAGCGTATACTGAGAAACCATCCTCATTACGAAGAAGGTTTTCCATAAGTACTTTTAGTGAATAAGGAAGATTCGCTACATCACCAATACCGGCCTCTTGGGCAGCTTTAAGTGAATAGTAATCATAATTTTTGTTGCCGACCTTGAGAGTTCGACGTGTTTTAAATGAATCTAAACGTTTCTCAGTCACGGAAAGCTCCTTGATAAAAGATACATATATATTAACAAGTTAAAAATATTTATACCAATACTAAGCCGGAGTTTGAGTAGGCGAACAATAGCTTTTTTGAATAATTTTGTGAATCATTTGGGCCAGGAAACACCTGGCCCAAATTGATATTAGATATTAAGAGCGCGGTTCTCGGTCGCTGCTAGACAGGCCTCTTTGAAGCCTTCAGAGTATGTTGGATGAGCATGAGAAATGCGGCCAATGTCTTCTGCGCTTGCACGGAATTCCATCGCCACAACTGCTTCACCAATCATATCGGCCGTTCTTGGGCCAATCATATGAACACCAAGAATCTCGTCTGTGTTTTTATCAGCAAGAACCTTAATGAAACCGTTCTTTTCATTACTCGCTACAGCTCGACCAAGAGCAAGGAAAGGGAATTTCCCTACTTTATAGGCCACTCCACGATCTTTTAATTCTTTCTCAGTAGCACCTACTCCTGCCACTTCAGGCCATGTGTAAACGACACCAGGAATCAGATTGTAGTTGATATGAGGCTTTTGCCCTGCAAGGTATTCAGCAACGAATACACCTTCTTCCTCAGCTTTGTGAGCAAGCATGGCGCCTTTAACAACATCTCCGATAGCAAAGATGTGAGGTACTGCAGTTTGAAGGTGATCATTTGTAGGAATTCTTCCTCTCTCATCAAGAGTGATTCCCGCCTTATCAAGACCAAGATTATCAGTATAAGGACGACGACCAACAGCAACTAATACATAGTCACCTTTGAGTTCAATCTCTTCCTCAGTACCTTTCTTTTTGGCCTTCACTGTAACTTCATTACCACGGCGCTCAACACTTGTTACACCGTGACCAAGGTGAAACTTCATTCCATCCTTTGTCAGAACTTTTTGAAGTTCTTTTCCTAGATCATGATCCATGGCCGCAATTACTGAATCAGCGAATTCAACAACTGAAACTTCAGAACCCAGTCGACGGAAAACTGAACCAAGCTCCAGGCCAATCACTCCACCGCCAATAACAATCATGTGCTTTGGAGTTTCAGTAAGCTTTAAACCTTCAGTTGAAGTAATGATTCTTTCTTTATCAATTGTCACACCCGGAAGACTTGAAGGCTTAGACCCAGTAGCGATGATAGCATTCTTAAAAGAAATCTCTTTTACGCCGTCTTTACCATTAACAGTCAGAGTGTTTTTATCTTTAAATGAGGCATGTCCATGAAACACAGTAATTTTATTTTTACTCATTAAGAATGAAACACCTTTGGTAATTCCTGAAACAACATCAGAAACTCGTGTGCTCATTTTTTTCACATCAAGCTTCACACCTGAAACCTCAATCCCATGAAGAGAATGAGAGTGAACTGTTTCGTGGTATCTCTCACTTGAATCAAGCCAAGCTTTTGAAGGAATACAACCTACGTTCAAGCAAGTTCCACCAAGAGTGTTATAGCGCTCAACAATGGCAACTTTCATTTTTAACTGAGAAGCTCGAATAGCTGCAATATATCCACCCGGGCCAGAACCAATAACAACAAGATCAAATTGTTCCATATTTCACCTAGAAAAAAAATACAGGCCCTGATAAGGGCCTGAAATGTTTAAAATAAATTAAAGATCAAAAAGAAGACGAGAAGGATCCTCGATCATCTCTTTAACTGCTTTTAAGAATGACACCGACTCACGTCCATCGATAATTCTGTGGTCGTAAGAAAGTGCCAGATACATGATCGGACGAATCACAACCTGACCGTTAACAGCTACTGGACGTTCAACGATGTTGTGAAGACCAAGGATCGCTGACTGAGGAGCATTAAGAATCGGAGTTGAAAGCATTGAACCGAAGATACCACCATTAGTAATGGTAAATGTTCCGCCACTCATCTCATCAATGGTGATTTTCCCATCACGGGCCTTACCAGCAAGCTCGATAATTTTTGATTCAATTCCAGCAAAGCTCATTGATTCAGCATTTCTGATTACTGGAACCATTAGTCCCTTAGGAGTAGAAACGGCAACACCAACATCTGCGTAGTTGTGGTAAACAAGTTCGTTACCATCAATCATACCATTCACTGCTGGATACATTTTAAGAGCTTGAGTAGCTGCTTTAGTAAAGAAGCTCATGAACCCAAGACCAACACCATGCTTTTCTTTGAAAGCATCTTTGTATTTTTTTCTTAGCTCCATAACTGCAGACATATCAACTTCGTTAAAAGTTGTTAGCATCGCTGTTGTGTTTTTAGCATTTACAAGACGAGTAGCAATCGTTTTACGAAGACCTGTCATCTTTTCACGACGAATATCGCGAGAAAAACTTCCTGCGATAGTTTGAGCAGCAAGATTTTTTAAATCAGCATCTTGAGTTTTTGCAGCAGGAGCAGAAGCGGCCTGAGCAGAAAGAGCGTCTGCTTTCGTAATTCTTCCGTCTTTACCTGAACCAGCAACACTTGATGGATCAACACCCTTCTCTGCCAGAATTTTCCCTGCAGCTGGAGATGGAAAGTTTTTATCTCCCGAAGTGCTTTGAGTTGGGGCAGTCGCCTGAGGAGCTGGAGCAGCAGCTGCTGGAGCACTAGCACCCGCAGTTTGAGTTTCATCGACCATGGCAATTTTTGCACCAATGGCAACAGTCTCACCTTCCGCAACGACGATTTTTAATTTCCCTGCTTTCGGAGCAGAAATTTCAAGAGTTGCTTTATCTGACTCGATTGAGCAAATAGGCTCATCAAGTTTTACAAAATCACCATCATTTTTCATCCAACTAGCAATCGTTACTTCACTAATTGATTCACCAACACTTGGAACAACAACATCAATCATAAATATGTCCTTTTAAACTAATACAATATCTTTGCTGAAAGCAGAGTCGATAATCTGGGCCTGCTCTTTAGCATGCACACTTGCATATCCAGTTGCTGGAGATGCACTTGATTTACGAGCAATCCACTTGAAGCTATCAAATTGTGTATAACGACGTAGGAACGTGAAAGCTCCCATATTCTTCGGCTCTTCTTGTACCCATACTTTTTCAGCATCTTTATATTTTTCAAGAAGCTTGAAGATTTGCTCTTCCGGCATTGGGTATAGTTGCTCCATACGAACAACGGCCACATCTTTTCTCTTATCTTTCTGCTGACGTGCCTTAAGATCAAAATAAACTTTACCTGAACAAAGAAGAAGACGTTTTACATCTTTTACTTTTACATCAGCATCATCAATAATTTCTTGGAAAGTTCCCGTTGTTAGTTCTTCTTTGGCCGACACGCACTCAGGGTGGCGAAGAAGAGACTTCGGAGTGAAGACGATAAGTGGTTTTCTAAAATCCCAAGCTTGTTGACGACGAAGAGCATGGAAAAGGTTTGCTGGAGTTGTGAAGTTGGCCACAACCATGTTCCATTCAGCAGCAAGTTGCAAGAATCTCTCAGGGCGAGCATTTGAGTGCTCAGGACCTTGACCTTCATAACCGTGTGGTAGGAATACCACAAGACCAGATTGGCGCTGCCACTTTGATTCACCACTTGAAATAAACTGATCAATAATTGTTTGAGCACCATTGGCGAAATCACCAAATTGAGCTTCCCAAATATTTAGAGCTTTTGGATTTCCTAGAGAATAACCATACTCAAATCCAAGCACTGCGTACTCAGAGAGAAGTGAGTTATAGATGCGATACATTCCTGCATCTTTTCCTAAATGCTGAAGGAAAATATGACGAGTATTTTGGTTCTCATCCATCACACCTGCATGACGGTGAGAGAATGTTCCACGGATTACGTCCTGACCTGACATACGAACATCATTTCCTTCAAGAAGAAGAGATCCGTAGGCCATATGCTCAGCAAGTGCCCAGTCAATTTTATCTTCATTCCAGCGAGTTGTTCTCTCTTCAAGAAGCTTTGTCACTTTTTGAATCGGTTTAAAGTTCTCCGGAATTGTTGTTATCGTTTTTAGAATGCGCTCTAGCACTTCTTTTTTCACACCTGTTTTTGGTGAGTAATCAAAATCCTTCGGAGTCGATCTGCGAAGTTGTTGCCACTGTTCTTCAGGTTTTTGATAAAGATATGGAAGTGGTTTTTGTTTCACCATATTGAAGCGCTCTTGCAGAAGATTTTTAAATTGATCTTCCATGGCAACGGCCAGTTGAGCTTCAATCTGCTTTCCTTCGATCAGTTGTTCTTTATACACTTCGCGAGGGTTAGCATGTTTCGAAATAAGTTTGTAAAAAGCTGGTTGAGTGAATCTAGGCTCATCGGATTCATTGTGTCCGTGACGACGGTAACAAACCATATCAACGAAAACATCTTTATGGAATTTAGCTCTGAACTCAGCAGCTAACTCAATAGCATAAACAACTGCTTCAGCATCATCACCATTCACGTGAATCACTGGGATATCAAGTGTGCGTGCAACTGAAGAAGAATAAGTAGAAGTACGAGCATCATCAAAATCAGTTGTGAAACCAACTTGGTTGTTAATCACGAAATGAATCGAGCCGCCAACATTGTAACCACGAAGGCCTGACATCTGAACTGTTTCATAAACAATTCCTTGTCCTGCAACTGCTGCATCTCCGTGAATAATAACCGGAAGAAGCTTCTTTGGATCTTCTTTGTAGATTGAGTCGCCCTGTGAGCGAACATAACCTAGAACAACAGCATCAACTGCTTCTAAGTGAGAAGGGTTCGGCATAAGTTTTAGATAAACATCTTTACCAGCAGGAGTTTTAACGTGAGAAGCGTAACCTAAGTGGTACTTAACATCTCCATCTCCCATTGTTAAATCGGGAGTTGCTTGTCCTTCAAATTCATTGAAGATGTATTCATAAGTTTTACCCATAACGTTAGCAAGAACGTTCAGACGACCTCTGTGGGCCATACCAATGACAACTTCTTCTACTCCAAATTCGCTCGACTTGTTAATAAGAGCATCAAGTGCTGGAATCGTGTTTTCACCACCCTCAAGTGAGAATCTCTTTTGTCCAACGTATTTTGTGTGGAGGAAATTTTCAAAAGCAACAGCTTCGTTAAGCTTAGATAAAATTCTTTTTTTCTTATTGATATCGAAGCTACGGCTAGCAACTGTTGATTCATATTTTGTTCTGAACCACTCACGAGTTTCCACATCGTTCATGTGGCCATACTCAACACCGATATTGCCGGCATACATTTTTTTAAGTTGAGCAACAATATCTTTAAGTTTTGCGTTTTTGAGTCCAATTAACTCTCCAATCACAAATGATTCTTCAAGATCAGCAGATGTTAGACCGTGATTAGTAATATCAAGATTGGCCTTACGATCAATACGAGGACGAATAGGGTTCGTTGTAGAGATGAGGTGTCCTCTGTCACGGAAAGCCTCAATTAAGCTATATACTTTGAATTCCTTGCCAAGGTTGCTAACAACCTCACCTTCGCCATCTTGTGGGCGGGCCATTGCGAATTCAAAACCTTTAAAAAATTGCTGCCAAGAAACATCAACAGAAGTTGGATCTTTCTTAAAATCGCCATAAAGCCCATCGATAAAAGAATTGTCAGAAGCTTGAGTATAAGAATAATCGTTTGAAAGTGACATATGTGACTCGAAAGATAGGGTTAACAATTGCCTCTCATTATAGGAGAGACGAATGTTTTTGTGAACCTAAAAGCCGTCATTTTCGAATCTTAGTTCACTCTAACTCTTTGCGGCAAAAGATATAAGATTTTTTCTTGACCTAAAAAGACGGCCATTCTAACTTCCGCCCCATGAAAACTATCATTTTATTCTTCTCCCTACTCATCGCATCATCATCTTCTTTTGCCCAAAATAATGAATCCCGCATTAACGGGCTCATTCGAATGGCGGCCGAAAGTAAGTTTGCACGAAACATGGCCCTACAGTCACTCATGAATACTCGCTGCCGTACTTACTTTAATTATTTTGATGCGCTGGCCTGTCAAGAAGCTGTCGGACAAATGATGGCCCATCTTGATATTGATATGATCGTTCCTCAGACAAAAAGTATGTGGCGTCCAAGTGCATTTGTGTTTGCTGCATTTAAGAATGATTTTCTTGAAATCCTGAATACTCCAAAGACGGCCAACTTTCTTCAAGCGGCCAATCAACAGTTAAGCCAGTTTATGGGTAACCCTAATCACAGTGCTAATCTTTGGAGTCTGGCCGTTTCTCATTATGGTTCAAAACTCAAAGCGGCCCAAGTGATGGCCACTCTTTTCCAAGATACTAGTAACCAGCGTCTGCACATTGGTTATTTATATCTATCAAAGGACTTGAGAAAATCTCAAACATTTCAGACCAATCAAGAATTACTGGAGCGTCTGCTCGATACTGTGACTATGATTCTTGATTACCGCCCTGATGACTATCAAGCGATTTTTTACCCAAAAGAATTAAAAGAAGAACTCAATAGAAATATCTATCACTTCTACGTTCCTCTTTACCTTTCAATGAAATTAAAACAGCAAAGATACACTGATAAAATTGCTGTGATGGCCCCATTTATGATGACCATCAGCTATGAATTTATCACTTATGGCAAAGGTGCAGATAATCTTTTCTCGGATCCCTTGATCATTACTAAGCAAGGAACCCTGAAAGATATTTTTGGTGGTTATTGTGGAGCAAACTACGGAGTCTTCAGCAATAATTTCTCTCGAAACTTTGAAGAAATGAAGTTTCTTTTCTCTCGTTCAACAAATCTCGCAATCAGCGAACTATTTCGCTACTATTAATCGATCTAAAAAACTCGAAACATTATTCACAACACTCATTGGAATTTCATGGGCACCTTCAAAGGTGTCCAGAGTTCCTTGATAGCCCAGATCATTTAGCTTTTTATTCAAACGCTCAGCACCCGCAAACCCTAAAACAGGATCACTCTTTCCATGAGACTGGTAAAAAGGAATTGAACCTTTTTTGGTGAAGGCTTTTTGGTTTACTAAGTTGCCAGATAAAAGAATGACTCCTGTGAGTTTCTCCAATCGCATTAGGAGGTGAGATGAGCACATGGCCCCTTGAGAAAAGCCACCAATAATCACCTTTTCATAGTTCTTTGAAATCTCTTTCACAAACTCTTCCAGTTTACTGATTGTTGCCTCGTATCCCTCAGGGACATCTTCATCCATATTACGATGCTCACCACGCATCATGAACATTTGAAGTTTTTGCATATCGATGGGAAACCAAGCTCTGCCACCCCAAGCACCCATCTCCAATTTTAAAATTCCGTTTGGAAAATAGAAATCAGTTTCTGGTTTGGCCCACATTTCAATCAAGGGGAAGAGGTCATGCATATTGGCCCCATAACCATGAAAAATAATGACAGCATTTTTTGCACCAGAATTTTTAACACTCAAGACTTCTAGTCCTGAAATTTCTTCTAAAATTGGTTTCATGAATAATCCTATTTACGTTTTTTTTGAGAGAAATCAGCGAGGAGCTTTTTAAGCATCAGGATTTCTTGCTTGAGGTCGGGATGTTTCCCGTACATACGATTCAGAAGTCCTCCCATCTGATATTCAAGTAGTTTTATATCACTCAAAAGATCAGTTAGGATATCTGTTTTAAACTCGGCCATCAAAACTTTGACTTGAGTATCAATCTCCATTTGTCGCATTTTCGCATGAAGATCTTCAGTCGGGACAGCTGTCGCTGACTGAAGCTGTGGGGCCGTCTGAGGGGTAGCTGCTACTTTTGCAGCAACAGGAGTTACAGGGATAGCGGCAGGAGCTTCTTTTTTTGGAAGGGCGTGAATGTTTGGTGAAGGAGTTACTTCTTTAGGCTTTGGTGTCGGAGCAATGGTCATTGCCTCTCTTTTGAACGTACGAGTGCCTGCTGAGGGGGCCTCAGCTCCAAATTGAAGATCACCAGAAACAATAGCAATGGCATCGGATTTCTTTTCTACTTCGTCGTCTTCAAAGACTAAATTTAATTCACTGAGTTGTTCAGCACCCTTTTTCATAATTAACCTATCGGTCTTTTCAGAGGAAAACTTGAGAGGGAGACCTTGCACTTTTCATAACTTAGCCCTCAAGATTTCTTAATGGACTAAAACGACTATCTCTTAAGAAATTTCTCTATTTTCCGATAGGATAAACAAGTGATCAATTTATGGAGTAGAGATGTCTAACAACGAGGAAGACGATAAGCCGACCGTGGTTTTAGATCTTAATGCCTTAAGAAAGAAAAAACTCAAAGAAGAAGAAGACTTGGCCAACCTGGCCGAGGAGATTGAGTTTAAGGTTCATCAGGAAAAACCAGCTGAGAAAGTAAAAAGCAAGGCAAAGACCTTCAAGGTGATCTATTTTGACTTTCAAACAACTCTTTTTTCAGAGAGCAAACTTCCTTCTGATTTTGAAAATATTATTGTTAGAGATTTGAAGGAACTCAATGCCCACTTGAAAAGCCGCGAATTTCAAATTCTCGTATTTCACTACGACCCACTACCAAAAGCGGTCAATCAGCTATGCACTCAAATCCGTCAAAAACTTCCCTCTACGAAGCTTTTGATTGTGGCCAATCGGATATCACCTCAGAAGGCCCAAATGCACGCCAGAACTCCGGCAGGAGCACATGGCTACCTCTCACTTCCTGTCTCAGAAGACGTGCTAAGGGCCGAGTTTTTAAGGATTTACGACCAAAATAAAAAAGCCACCTCATAGGGTGGCTTTTTATTAGATCTGGGAGGTGAAACCATGGCTAAATGATTTCGACTCCATCATTCATTACTTTCCTAGTTCCCGTCAACCTTGGGAAAAATTTTTTTTCTAACACCAAGTACCATTCAGTCACTTAACAAGAACACTTGACGATTAGACTCAAGCCTTGAGACGCTCCCGTGATGAAATTACTATTTTTGACTATTTTGATAAGTTTTAGTGCCCTCTCACAAGATGCTCATCTTTGGCAGGCCCAAACCCCTATTACTCATCCAAGAGAGAACATCTATGAAGTCTCTCAAACTCAATTCCAAGAACTGATTGAGAGTGGAAAAACTCACGCTTTGTTTTATCCAGTAGCGAGTTCCAAACTTGCCATCCCTTACTGGCCATTAAAAAACTTTTTTGAATCATCACCTGATTCTCGTGTCAGAAAAATACTTAATCAATTGGCCAAGACGGTTTCACCTTTTAAAAGTATGGATGACCTGTATTCCTATTTAGGCCTTCATCGTTTTCCATCAGAAACTCAGTGGCAAACACCTAACTCCATTCCTGAACTCAACAGTGAGGAAATGAGTTTACCAATGGGTGCAACTCTCATGAAAACTCCTCATGGTGATACTCTCACTTTTAGCTGTGCCGCCTGCCATGTGGGAGACTTGTTCGGAGTAAAAGTGATTGGCCTTACTAATCGCTTTCCTCGCGCCAATGAATTTTTTACTGAGGGTCAACGTCTTGCTCCTTACATCAGTTCTTATGTTTTCAAAGAATCACTGGAAACAACTGAAGGTGAGCGTCTGCTACTAGTTCAAGCAAAAGAAAATTTAAAATATGTGGGAGCTAAAAAGCCTACTGTATTAGGTCTTGATACCAGTCTTGCACAAGTGGCGCTCTCTCTTTCTAAAAGAGATCAAGATGAGTATGGATCGAGAACAAAACTCTCCCACCGTTTTCCGCGTAAAAATGTTCTAAGTAAAAAAATAGCTGATTCAAAACCTGCTGTGTGGTGGACTTTAAAATATAAAAACCGCTGGCTCTCTGATGGATCAATTATTTCAGGAAACCCGGTGTACACAAATCTTCTTTGGAACGAGATTGGCCGTGGAGCTGATCTTCGTGAACTTGAAAAATGGATGACTGAAAATGATCAGACCATTAAAGAGCTCACTGCTGCAGTATTTGCGGCCAAAGCTCCTCGTTATGAAAAGTTCTTTGGCGTTGAGAAAATTGATATTGAGAAAGCTCAGCGTGGAGAAAAACATTTTAACTCAAGCTGTATGCGCTGCCACGGCACATACGTAAAAGGCTGGAGCCTTCCTGAAGCCGATAGTCTCTCAAAAGAGGAACTGATCCAAAACATTAAAGTGGTTTATCACACCCAAACTCCTGTCAGAAATGTCGGGACTGACCCCGGACGCTACGAGGGAATGAATGCCTTTGCAGCAGATCTTAATCGCCTCAAAATCTCTAAAACACTAGGTACGGTCGTTGTGCCTCAGAAAGGCTATGTTCCACCTCCCCTGGATGGAATTTGGGCCCGCTGGCCGTACTTTCATAACAACTCTGTGGCCAACCTTTGTGAGCTGCTAACTCCGGCCAATCAACGTGCCAAGACCTACTGGGCAGGGCCGGCCAATAATCGCGAAACCGATTTTGATCAAGACTGTGTTGGTTACCCAATCGGAGCAAAAACTCCGGCCAAATGGAAAAAAAATAAAGACTTCTTCTATGATACTGCTCGTGAGGGGATGAGTAATTCGGGTCACGATGAGAAAATATTTATCAAAGATGGGAAAGAGATCTTCAGTAATGTTCAGAAAAAAGAAATTATTGAGTTTTTGAAAACGCTTTAATAAAAAAGTCCCTTCTACAGGGACTTTTTTGTTGGATAGAAATGTAAGTAATCGCGGGTGAATTCGAGAATTTGATCTCCGCCATTCAGCACATCACGCATTAAGGCAAGATCAGTAACTTTTAAAAATAGAATGATCGATTTAGGATAGTAAGCAGCACTTCCAATAATATTTTTCTCAGCATCTAAAAAATGTAAATGGAATCGATGGTCTACAAGATTGTCAGGATACTTAATCGGATTTTTAAGAACATAGTAAACAACCAGAGCTCGTCCAATATCAGTATCTGGATGCTTCTGTTTGAATTCATCAAAAAACTCAGGCGCGATATTTCCATCTAAAAAGATATGAAGATCAAGGCCTCTTTGCACCACTCCGAAAGGTTCAGCTAACTGGAATAGAGAACAAACCTCTTTTTCAACTTCTGAGATACACTTTAAGTCCATTTGAATTTGTTTTAACTCTTCAGGACTCTTAATAAATTCTGCTTCGACTTGAGGGTTTTTATTCTCAATAACAGGAGGAGGAACGACTTTTTCGGGTTCGCCTACTGTGGCCAATGTCGGAGGAGGAGCTGTCACTACCACTTCCTGATTAAGCTGATAATAAAGAGCGCCTAAAAAAAGAACAATGGCAGAGAGGATCATAATGAAAAACTTTTTGTCTTCTTTCTTGATCGTCTTCTTAACTGGCTTTTTTACATCGGATTTTGTTCTATACTTTGAGGTAACTTTCTTTCTATGAGTCTCAAGCTTTAATGTTGCTTCTTTACTTCTGTCACTGCGAAGAGAGATTTTAGTAACTCTAGTGCGATCATCATCTGCTTCCTGCGAAGAGTCCTGATTATTGAATTTTGAAAGTTTAAGATTGCCAATATCCTCATCATCACTCAGAAGAGTTAATAAAACACTCTCCCCTAAGCGCACAGGAAAAAAAGAAGTAAACTCAAATCTCTTCCCTGGCTCTAACCTTTCCTCATTGATAAATGTACCATTGGTACTTCCCTGATCGATAATGAAAAACTCATCGGTGTGACAATAGATCACAGCATGCTTGCGGCTAATGCCTTCCGTTTTTAACAAGATGTCACAGTTCTCACTTGAACCAATGAGGATCTGTTCCTTATCCAAAGGAAAGATTAAAGGCTCTTGTTTATCAACCAAAACTTCTAAACGCATATATGCATTTTAACCTAAGATATAGAAAAGAGTAGAAATTATATTACTAAAAGGGCGTACAGTTAATCCTGAGTTTACCGCTCGACGGATCGGCCACGATCCCCCAGTATCTCTTAAGATGACCTGAACCTGCACAGCTATTGGTCATGTAACTTAAATCGAAAATCTCTTCGACCCTCACCTGACTCTGGCCTGTCTGACAGCGGATATTTCCAGTAGCATCAAAATTAATTGGAATTGTTCCGTAAGGACAAACATTTCTACGAAGGCGACAGCGGGCCAAACCGGTATCCCAATAAACAAGTCCAGTATTCACCAAACTTTCACAGGCAATCTGCTTGGCCACTAAATTACTTCTTGAGGCCAGGGGTCCACAGGATAAGATATTTAGTGCTGCATCCGTCACGACATTAAAAGGAATCTGTCTTCTTACGGTGCGAGAATTGATATGAGCAAAAAGATTTATCTTTTGTGAGATGGCCATCGATTGAACATTAAAGAAAATATTCAAGTTGGCCATACCCATATTAGATGAGTCCTGAGAAAGAGTCATATCCCCATCATCAATATAGAAGTAGCGATAAATTTTTCCGACATTTCGTGACTGAAGAAGATAAACATCCGCAGGAGGAGCGCTCGTTGGCACTTGATAACGAAGCTCGTTAATTACAGAATTGATATTTCGTCCGGCAAACATTTGATTACATTTAATTGGATCGTTTATTGCTCCAGCAATTAAAGATACGGTTGTATTGATTTCGGCGGTTGCTTCAACACTCAACTGGGCTGCAGACTGGTTCTCCATCACTTTCATGGTAATAAGTGATACCATTCCCATTAAACCGAGAGTCACGACGAGTTCAACTAAAGTAAAACCTTTTTGCAATTTCACGGCGGGCACCTTATTACAAATCGATTATTTGCATCGACATAAAGTCTTGGATACGAATTTGAGGCAATTGGAATATTAAGACTACAAGCATCTTGGTGAACGCTGTGTAAGTCAGGGCCATTGAATTGATTTAAAATGTTCTGAGAATGACCGGCAGGAAAAAAATCACGCATGCGTACACAGCGGGTTCCATTGGCCTTTTCTATTCCCCTGACATAAATTCCGAAAACACAATCTCCGCCCGGAATGGTCGAAGTTGAAAGACATTTTTGAGTATCTCCATTCCACACCCCTCTTGAGTTTCCACCAGCAGAGTTCAAGGCAGAACAAATGGACCTTTCTAGATTTTGAATATTAGTGGTAGCACCATCCACACACTGCTTAAAGCGTCCTGAACTATCAAATCTCATTGCGATAGGAACAAACTTAGTACGGGTGTGATTGAGCTTAGTGCGATGAACATAGTTAATAGGTAACATCATAATGTTTGTTCTATCGGGACTTGCACCCACCTGATTAACAAACAGTTGTCCAAAACTCTGGATTTGCCACAAAGACCTATCTCCTAAAGAACTACCCACACTATAAACGACAGCTCCAGCAGCCGTCTGGGCATCCGAAACACTGGTCGAAACTGTACAGTTAGCAATACAACGACGAATATCAGGCGGGGCGGGAATAGGTCCAGGCAGGTTATAGTGATACCTAAAAGTCGCATCACAATTCTTAGCATCTTCTCGAAAGAAATCAGAAATTTTTGTATGCAAGAGCTCCAGCTCAAGATCATGATCAATCTGTTGCTGAGAAGTTTTTTGATTTTTTATTAATTGAGTACCTAAGAGTCCAATCCCCGCAAGGATACCCCCACCTACCACTAGCTCAACTAATGAAAAACCACCTTGCTTCAACCTCATAGACTACTATTATAACCCATCTATGAGGGCTCGCAAAAAGTTTTTAATATCCGACCAAATGCCTTGAAAAAGTGGCAGCTCCCACCGACAACGAACTAGACATTGGTATAAATGAGAAAGCAGTTTATACTAACGAGATGAAGTTTATTTCTCAGCAAGGCTTCTCCATTCTTCAGGGGTTAATCCTCTCCGCACTTCTTGCGGGGTCAGCCTTAGTTACTTCAAAACTTATTTCCGATCAAAAGAAAGTCGCTATTTCCTCCAAATCCAAAGACGCTGTTGAGGAAATGACCGATATCCTCTTCAACTTACTTCAACAACAAGATAACTGCTCCGCAACTTTTACTCTCAATGGTGCTACGGGCTCACTCACAGGTAATGCCAATATCAATACGATCTACCATGCCAACAGAAGTGCTTCTGGAGCAGGACTTCCTCCTCAACCTGTGGTGACAGTGAATAATGCCTATTTTCAGAATAGTATTTCGATTAGCAGTATGAGAGTTGAATTTCCGGCCAATGTGGCCAACCTCACACCGGCCGTGCTTGTTGTTAATATGAGAAGAAATGATGCCAAGGATGCCACTTTAAGAACAAAAGATGGCTTTGGTGGTAAAGACCTTACCCGTAGAATTAACCTTATCATCCAAAGACATGAAGGAACTCTCGCTTTTAAATCCTGTTATGCTGTAAAAAACTCTGCTGAAGAAGCGAGTGGAAATGGCAACATCGCTTTGCTCAGAGAATTCTGCCAAGGATTATCTATGCCTCCACTTACAGTTCCTGGAGAAAGTTTATGGCCTGCCTACTACTGGAATAATACAACCAATACCTGTGAGCTAAATAATTCTGTTTGCCCAAGGGATTACTTTTTTGTGGGCATTGACTCTACAGGAATAGCAGAGAGAGGAGATGGCTCAGTCGTTGCTAGTCCAGGTATTCTTGGAGCAGCAAGATGCCGTTATGCCAGACGTGCTTTTAACTTTTCAAATCTGATTGAAACGACTGGACCCATTAACTGTAACGGCAGAACCATGGTTAAGTGGGAAAAGGTACCAGGCCAGAATAGGGTGCGAATAACCTGCAACTAAAGTTTCACAATATCAATGCTTTAACCCTGTCTCTTTTTTTCACATCCCCCAAAAACAAGTTTCCAAAATCATTTCTTAATTGTTAGAAGTCACCCATCAATTTTTAAAGGCTTCTTCAAATGAAACACATCCTTTGTGCCATCGCCCTTATGCTTATCAGCGCAAGCTCATTTGCCCTTAATTCTCTGGATTGTAATGTGCGAATGAAGACGTCTCAGTCTGATAAATACTGGGCCCCCCTTGTTACTGGCCAGGGTCTTTATTCTATTCTGAAGGCCCGCCATCATGGTGATTATCTTTTTTTAAACTTCAACCCTGCTACTGTTTCCACTAGTTCTGCTCATGCAATTCTTGATGGAAGAAATAAAAATATTCCTCTTAACAGTCTCCTTAGTATTTCTGAAAAGAATGGCATTATCACTTTTGTCATCAAAGATACTGAGACTCATAGAGGTGAGACTTTAGAGTTTGACTTAAATTCTGAAATTACTGTGAACTTTGAAAATGGTAAGGCCAGTTTTGAGATGAGATGCCTGGCCATTTAGCCTACTGGAATAACTTTCGCCGGATGATAAAGAGGTAGCTTTATTACGAAGGCCCATTGTGCACCCTCTTGCCAATAACCAAACTCCCCAGAGTGCTCATCAATAATACTCTTAGAGATACTCAGTCCAATTCCCGTTCCGCGGCCAATTTCTTTTGTTGTAAAAAAAGGTTCAAAGATTTTAGAAGTAATGCTGGCAGGAACACCCAGACCTGAATCACAAATACTAATCTCTAGCTCATAATCACTTACTTTCTTTAAATCAAGTTGAATCCATTTGTCTTCAAGTCCTATAACAGCATCATAGGAATTATTAACAATGTTCATAAGAACTTGCTCAATCTGAACTGATCTTCCAAAAACAAAGAGAGGAACCGTAGGCATCGAGACATTAATGTTAATTCCGTGATTTTTGAATTTCTCAGAAATAAGATTAATAAATTCATTAATACAGTCTTGAATACTTATTTTATCGAAAGGATCTTTCTCTCCATCCCGCGATATTGTCTTAAGTCCATTGATGATTTTTACAATACGACTACAAGTACTTTCTATATTGCTTAAGCCTTTGAGAATTTCGTCCTGACTGACTTCACCCTTTACCAGGCGTCTTTTTAATTGAGACGATCTTGCTTGAATTACACTAAGAGGATTATTAATCTCATGAGCAATCCCCCCTGCCATTTCTCCTAGGGATGAGAGTCTAGCAGATGAGATAATTTTGGCCTCTTGGTTTCTTAATGTTTCTTCAGTAGTCTTCTCTTTAGTAATGTCCCAATTCACCCCGATAAAATAAGTTTGTCCGGAGTTGTAAGCATATCTTCCACGAACCGCTACATACTTAACTTCTCCATTCACGTGAATACGAAACCAAGAACTCAGAACTCCCATCGGTGTATTAAAAGCAATAAGGGACTCGTTCTTAATTCTATTCGAATCTTCCGGTGGCAGGAGAGTATAGAACTCATCAAGAGTTTTAGGGGATTGCTTCAAACCAAATATGCGGTTCATATTGTCATCCCAAACAAGCTTATTATGATCCACATTTAACTGCCAAACGCCCATATCATTAGCGGCCAAAGCGATCTGTAACCTTTCTTGAGATTCAAAAAGATTAATCAAATTTTCACGATAACCAGTCACATCCTGAAGCATTCCTTCTAAACGAACGATTTCTCCCTTATGCTCAATGGCCGTTCCGACTAATCTAATCCACCTCACCTTCTTACTATGAGTCAAGAACTCCAGCTCCAAATCATAGCTTCCGCCATAAGTGGAAATTCTTTTAATATGACTCACAAGAAGCCCTTTTCCTGATCCTATAAAACGATTAACAAAATCATTAAAGAAAACCCCCTCTGAAACATCTTCATAAAGCGGAACATCCATAATCTTGTACACTTCTTCAGACCATGTAACCTTACCTGTAGATAGCTCCTTATCCCAATACCCTACTTTGGCATGAAACTCTAACTGACGAATACGGCTCTGAGTTCTACGTAACTCACTTACATCTTGTCCTTCAAAGAAAATTTCATCACCTTGCTTGGTAAAATATCCGTGAATATAAACCAGCTGGCCACTGCTAGAAATGAACTCAAAGTCATGAGGTTCTGAAAATAAAGATTGTTGCTGGATGATTTCTTGAGATCGTAAAGAGAGGAAAGAGGTTATTCTTTTATTTTTTATCCCAGCTTCATCCAAACCTAAAAGATCTCTCCCTAACTGGTTAAGAAAGAGAATCTTGAAGTCTTTATCAAGAACTGCAATAAATAATATTCGAGAATTTGGAATGTCCACTCTTATTTCCTAAGAAGCATTGATCACAATATCTTAATATTATAAACAATCCACTCTTTCGTGAAACAAAAGTTTCCCTCAATTGCTCAATTAAATATGGTCTAATTGCCCAGAAATCGACTTTGTTTTATGGAAAATTGCCTGCCATATCACTTTGTCCTCTTCTAAAAACTTCTTACTCTTAATGATATCAAAGGCCATATTGTTGAGGATCACTAGATTATCAACGATAAAAGACCTCATTGTTGGATTCACCTTACCATTAACAACAGCTTCACCGATACTACACTCAAGCTCAGTTAATTGAGCATAAGCCTTCTTAGCATCGCTTGACTTGATAGGGCGCTCTTTAAGGTACTCATCCATTGTCTTACAGCTAAAGTAGTTAACCCAGATTGGACATTCCTTAGGCGTGCCTGCACTTTTTCTACATGCCTCAGGAATCTTATTGTGATCATGAAGGGCAATAGGCGACTGAAGATAATAAGGATTTCCCCCATCAAAGCCGTTCTTAGAAAAAGCAAGATTGTTAGTTACATGAACGTAACCTTGAAGATCACCATCCTTCCAAGATCTAATGAGCGCAAGGTCTCCTGGAGCAAGAGGTTCACTGGCAGCTCTTTCACGACAAAGTGGCGAGTTCATCCAAAAGTTCATTTCCGTTCCAGAGGCATATCTGAACTGAGAGAGAATCTTTGAAGAATGAAGGGCCGAATTGAAGCTATTCGGTCCATAGACAGAGTTTCGTTGTGAGTGATTAGCTTGCACGAAGTCTGGCACAAGCTCAGTTACTTCTTTGGTACAATAGCCGCTTTTGCAACTACAAGGAGAATCTTTCGTCTTTTCTTTAAGCTTACTAGACCACTGAGCAAGGGCTGCCCCTTCCTTATTGAGAAGGTCACATGAATTCCCCGCAATGATCAGCTTTCCATCTTTATGAATGACGTTAACATCCTTATAAACCGGATCCTGTGCCATAGCTGAGAGAGAGGAAATGAAAAGGACTAAAAGAATAATTAATTTTCTCATACACGTATTATCGGGCAAAACGTGAAGGACACAAAATGAAAAAAGGGTGGAGAGCGTAAAGGAAGTTTTTTCCCAGATTTGGGCGAAGGTTATTCGCCCAAAAAAGAACTATTTTTTAGCTGCAAAAATCAAAATTCGACCATTTGAGATGGTAAGGTTAAGCTGATCTTTCATTGAGCCTTTGAAACTCATTTCAAACTCAAGATCTGACGGTAAATTAAAATCGCCCAGTTCTTTTTCCACTTTTAATTCTTTGTTCTCAATAAGAACAGTTTCAGATGGATAAAAAGTGAACGTACAAGTACCACGATCTTCCTCGCGAGCACATCCTAGACGAACATCTCCATCCTTTGAGACCAAAAGAACAGAATTATGTGCCCCGACAGCCTCCATAAACTGAGAGATACGAGAATTTACTTTTTTCTCATTTAACAAAACATTTACTTTTTTTGCGGTATAAAAAAAGGCCACAGAATCACGGTTGGCCAGAACTGAAGTGGAAAATAGCAGAGAACATAAAATAAGCTTCATCATGGGAGTTCCTTTTTTGTATCAATAACTCCCTCGATTCTAGCGTTAACAAACTCTTTTTATCAACAATCAATCACGAGCAAATAGCCAGCTTGGCAAAGTTTTAAGGTCATTGCCCTCTGCAAAATCTTGATCATTCCCTTGATACCAGCGATTACAGCCAGAACGTGCATCTTCTTGATAGTTTCCGCCGGTACCTCTAACAAGGACGCCTACCTGTTGACCATCTTTGTTAAAAATTGGCCCGCCTGAATTAACTGAAAAACTATCTAAAGTGTGGCGAAAAGAACTATCAGATATATTGATGCTTTTTACCTGTCCGTCTTCGACTACTTTCTGAGAGATGCCCAGAGAGTAACCAATCATTGATAATTCTTGGCCCACAGAAAGATCAAAAGAAAGCTCAATCGGTTTTCTTCCCAATACAGGACGATCAAGCTCGATAACAGCAAGATCAACACCAAAGAAATCATCGTATTGATAATGAAGTATTTGCTTACATTGATATATCTGCTCATTGGAGAAAAGAACTTCTCCTCGCCCTTCATTTTGATAATCAAATACCACATTGTAACTAGAGCATGGATGAGACCAGCTATTAAAACAGTGAGCTGCCGTCAAAACCTTATTAGGAGCGATAAGACTGGCGCTACAATTGGCCACAATACTTTCTTGAGCGAAATTTTCATCAGAACAAAAATTTAATTCTTTTAAAGGAGTTCCCTTCAAACGAAACAGGTTCTCAGCGACTTTATGAATATTTTGCTTTTGAATTAATGCAGGAACTGAACGGCCCAGCTCTTGGAACTGGGGACTTGCTCTCCAAGTATCCACTCGGCTATCTTCGCCGAAAATCGCTGACCAAAGTTGAAGACTGGTAAATAGGAGAGTGAATGCAATCATACCCTCTCCTATCAGTTTCAAATTTAGAAGGCTACTTCAAAATACTCGCAGGCACGCCATTGATGCCAAGGTGTCTGATTTCCTGAACTTGCTGTTTGATAATCCCGATTTTTCCCAGGAAGATTCAGTAAAATTTTCACGGGGTGACCCATCTCAATAATCATCCTCATACTGGCACCTGAAAAATGAATATAGTTCTTCTTCTCTTCATCCCAACGGGCCGTTCCCGGATTCACCGTATGCTTATCACCTACTCCAGATAGAATCGGAGAATAGGCAAAGCCTTTCTCACCAGATAAATGCTCAAAGGGAAGCTCAAGTAAATCCTTCCAAGGTCTATTATCAGTCTCGGAGAATGCCTGGTTATAAAGCTTTGATAAGTCCTTTTTTCTTTCATCGGTCAGGTCACTAAGAAGACGATACAACCCTGCTTCGTCTACCTTCCAATTCTCCATCAATAGATCAACCAGTCGGCGATACAACCCAATTTCTCGTGACTCATCACTCACATTAAAATCCCATTGTCTCAAGAACTCAGGAAACACTTTTTGAATTAGTGGCACAAAGTAAGGAGCATCTGGGACTGAGACATCGCACTGAATTTTTCCTTGAATATCAATGGTGTGTTTATTTGTTTTCGCTAACTGATCTTCGATCGTTTTTGCTCTAAAACTCATTGAGTAAGCATTTCCACCTTTAAAGTGTGAATCATTCGGCCAATGATGATTATTAGCAGTAACAATAAAATTTCTCTTCGGTTTTAAAACATGAGGTCTTTGATTTTTATCAAGAATTTTAGGATTCTCAAACTCAGAAGCCGTCATCTTCCGTACACCATAAGGTTCAGAAGTTTCCTGATAAGTATTTCCTACCATCCGATAACCGATATCACCATTCACATCCGCAAATACAAAGTTCCATGATGGAATTCCCACTCGAGTGAGAACTTGGTCCATATCTTGGACATTGCGAGTTTTATGAACTTCAAACATCGCCGTAATATCTTGGGCCTTAAGGCCGTAACCAGTCCAACGCAAAAAAACATTCTCTTTCCCCGGTACATCCAGAGGAAGTTTAGGATAAGTGTCTTTATAAAAAGAGAGAGTCTTGAAGAAAAATGGTAATTTCAAAAAGCCAAATTTAAACCAGATAACTGGAAGTGAGGTCAGGACATCTGAATCCGCCAGATCAGTGATAGCAATTGAATCAGCAGAATTCATATAACCATTAGTTAAGCCCCATGAGACAAGCCCGTTGGTCCCACTCGCAATAAAAGGAAGTCCTGGCAGACTTGCTCCAATAATATTCTGCTCATCACTCTCTAAATGTATCCAGTACCAGAAGAGAGGTGTTTTCAAATCAAGATGAGGATCATTGGCAAGAATAGCTTTCTTATTTTCTGTGTTTTTGGCGGAAATAACCCAGTTATTGGAACCAGACTCCTTGCCGAAAACTTCAGGAAACGGTGCCCACAGCTTAGGGGTGATCTTAGAAGATGAGTACTCGACCACTTCTTTTTTCAGCTCTTTTAAATACTCACCCTCTTTCAAAATACTCGTAAACCATGGAAGTGTACTCTCACGAGCTAAATCCTTGGCATCAGGATAAATTTGCAGTTTCTCTTCTTCTTTAACATCAAAGAAAAATGTTTTTTTAGTCTGATCAAAACTTTGCAGAAGCATGACGAATAGAGAATGCTCAGGCAACCATTTCTCTGGAGTGAAATCTAAATCAAGAAACTCCTTAGCATTCTTTCCTATCTCAAACCCGGCATTGGCCCCTTCAGCGTACCATTCTAAGATCCTCTTTTGATCATCTGAAAGCTCCCCATAAAGTCTTTGCGCCAGAGCAGGGATATTAAGCAATCTCATCATGAAATCACTCTTTATATGTCTCATTCCTAATACTTCAGCATTTTTACCTAGGGCAAGTCTTCTAAAAAAATCCATCTGCCATGCACGATCACTGCCATGGTGAAAACCAAAACAATAATAATAATCTTTCTCTGAAGAAACTTTTTGGTGAGTTATCCCATTGTCGTCATAGACCGTCCCTTCACAGGCCGCTTTTGCACCAAGAGAAGAGAAAATAAGAATGAAAAAAATGATTCCTTTCATAAGAAGCCTTCCATAGAGAATTAGAGATGATTTATTTAAACAAAAAAAATAGTGAGAGTCATTCGTAAAGCTAAAAATAAATGAAAATCAGTTAATGTCAGAAATTTTGAAATTCTTTTAACTGACGAAGCGGGATTGATATTCGATGATGTCTCCTCATTTTAAGGAGGCCCCATGGAAACAAGAAAGCTTAGTGAGCTTAAGGCCACTAACCCATACCTTCGTCTGGGAACAGATGTAAGCGAACTCGAAAAATCAATCCAGACACTCGGGCTGATCGCTCCTATTGTTATTTCAAAAGATAATGTCATTCTTGCAGGTGCACGCCGTTTTCAGGCCCTTAGTAACTTAGGCCATACAGAAGCACCTGTTTTAGTGGTTGATCGAGGTGAACTTGAAAATGAATTAGTTTCGATTGATGAGAATCTTGTCAGGAAAGACCTAAGCAAAATCGAAATCGAAGCCCATCTTCGACGTGCCAGAGAAATCTATCAAGAGCTTAACCCTATCATTGAAAATGATTCGGAAGATATTTCGCTTAAGAATGATGAGTCTGCTGAAGATGAAAAAAATGAGAAAGTTGAAAAAGAAATTCTTCCTGCTCAAGAATTTTTAGAAATGGTTTCACAAAAAACGGGTCTTTCTCCCCGTCAAATTCACCAGGCCATTGAGCGTGATGAAAAAGCTTCTAGCAATGTAAAAGAAGCAAGAAAGAAAGGTAAACTTTCTCTTTCGCAGACAAACGAAATTGTTAAACTTCCTAAAGAAGCACAAGATCAGGCCCTAGAGCATATTCTTGATCTTCCTGTAAAAGAGATCAAAAAGTTTGTTAAAGAAGCTAAGTCTGAAGGTGTTACCAATGCGATTCTAAAATCGCCGAAAGACCCGATGAAGAGAGAGTTTTATGAAATTGAAACTCAGCTAAAGAGAGTGGTTAAAAAGTTAAAGCAATTAGAGCTCGAAGGTCTGACGGCCAGCGATCTTCCATCCACGATGCAGGAAATGTTGGGAGAAATCTCTCTTTACTACATCCCTAATATGAACTCTGAAACAAAAGAAATAAATTCTTATCAATAGGTTCTCATTCGAGAACCTATTTTTTTAAGAAAATCCTGTTTCAAAACCTGGATCTAACAATCCTCGCTCACCAACAGGTCTTAGTGGTTTGATCTTCAATTCATTTATCACATCCACAACCCCACGAAGATACTCGATACAGAGTTCTGCTTCTTTTTTAGCAAAGCGAGAGTTAACATTGCCTTTTAAAGTAACAAGTCCTTCTTTAACTTCAACTTCAATATCACTGGCATCTACATCATAACTCTCATAAAGAGCTTCACAGACATCCTCTCGAACTAATTCGTCGGAGCGTGTCCAGTTTTTAGGTCCCTTACCATAATATCCTGGGCCAACTTCCTGAGCATGATAACCATGTCCTCTATGTTCTGAAGCAATCTCTTCATCTCTGTTTTGGAATTCAGACCAGTTTTTATGATTTTTTTCCCACATCCGGCGACGTAATTCTTTAAAGCTTTTGTTTCGGAAATTTTGTTCGTTACTACTTTCGCTGAACTTGGCCATTGACCTCTCCTTTACTTAAATGTGTCCATTACCATTTAAGCAGGAGAAGAAGCCTTTCTATACTTGATATAAATTTAAGTTCATCTGAGGGGAATACTTATAATTCGCTATATCCCAAAGAGAGAAAAGCTTTCTCTGGTAA
The DNA here is from genome assembly GCA_937931205.1 of uncultured Bacteriovoracaceae bacterium. Classification (GTDB taxonomy): domain Bacteria; phylum Bdellovibrionota; class Bacteriovoracia; order Bacteriovoracales; family Bacteriovoracaceae; genus Peredibacter. The sequence goes on along the minus strand of CALHBF010000014.1, from coordinate 88,462 downwards.
TATCCAATAATTCAGGTGCGGCAAACAGATAACGACCATCACCGCCGCTCCAAGAATGTCCCATTTGATGAAATTGATAAAGAGTTGTTCGCCACTGGCCCTGCCCTTGGAAAATACTGTAATCAAGATGAAACTCTTTTGTGAGATGCGCCTTTTGATCAAGAAATTGTACAAAACTGGCCTTCGAATACTTATTTGCTGCAACTAAATCCCTTTCACCTGAGACAATCACAATATTCTTCAAACGTGAGTGAAATTTACTTATCTTGCTTCTCAGAACAGCTAAATCCTCTAAGGAAGGGCCACTCAAACTTTGCCAGAAGTCTTGAAAAGACATTTCATAATGATAAAGGTCAAAATCAGCGATCTTCATGATTCCGCCTCCATTATAGGGATAGCCCGAATGAAGTAGAACCCCATCAAACAACTCGGAGTTTTCTGCGATAAGATTTGATCCCATCGCCGATCCGGCCGAGAAACCGTAGAGATAAGAACCTTTTACTTGATATTTTTGACTGTATTCTTTGATAAGACTGGTAATAGCATTTAATTCATTTCGCCCGAGTGCATTTTCAGTAACAAACCAGTTCCAACACTTACCAGGATTTCTTAACCATGATTGCTCTGGCATGAGTACAATTAGATTTTTTTCCTCAACATACTTTTTAAAATGAGTAAGACCTAAAAATGCTTGTCCTGTTTGAGTACACCCATGAAGTAGCGTAATCAATGTGGGATGAGGTTTAATTTTTTCTGGAGTAATGACTCTATAGCTTGCAAAAGCTTCATTCGATAGGACAACAAAAAGCATCACGATTAAAGTTTTCATGAAAGAGATATTACCAGGACAACAGTCACCGCAACACTGCCCCATTTCTTTATTACTAAGACTGTCTAAATAATTGACAGGCACCTGTTATTCTTAGGCCAATAACAAGGTTTTATGGAGTTCAAGCATAGTATAATGACTCTTATGAAAGCGAAGAAATACGATATTTCTACCTTCATTCAACTCGCTGAAGCCATACAAAATCTATCCTTAGCAAAGTCCCAAGAAGAGATTTTTGCTTTAGTTAGTAAGGCGGCACAGCAGATCACGGGCGCTCAAGGAGCGGCATTTGTTCTTCGTGACGTTGATGAGCAATGTTATTATTCGGATGAAGCCTCTATCTCTCCTTTGTGGAAAGGACAGAGATTCCCCATGAAGAATTGTATTAGCGGCTGGGCGATGCTTAATAAGCAAGTAGTGGTTGTCCCAGATATTTATCAAGATGATCGGATACCAATAGACGCCTATATTTCAACCTATATTAAGAGCTTAGTGATTATTCCCATTCGCCAAGAAGACCCTATAGCCGCGATAGGGGTTTACTGGTCTCAATCCCATATTGCCACTCAAGAGGAAATTGAACTTCTCACAGCTCTGGCCAACTGTACGGCAACGGCAATGGAGAACATTGGTCTACTTTTAGAGGTAAAAGAATCCAATCAATCTCTAAGAACTCTTCTAAGGGCCCGAGATGAATTCCTCTCAATTGCTTCCCATCAACTTAAAACTCCTTTAACGGCCATGCAAATTCAATTACAGATGACTCAAAGGAAAATCCGAAATGATCAAAAAGGTCACGCGGGAGCGTATCTCAAAGATATTCAATCTTCGCTTAAACACATTAATAATCTTAATGATGTCATCAATGAACTTCTTGATGTTTCTCTTTTGACTTTGGGAGAACTCAAACTCAATCCAGGTCATTTCTCACTTAATCAAGCCGTAGATGATGTCATCACAAAACTGACGCCCTCTCTTAGGCTTGCTCAATGCGAATTAAAAACAGAATTTGATGATGATATACAAGTCTATATGGATAACTATAGGATTGAGCAAATTTTCTCTCATCTTATTTCTAACATTTCCAAGCATGCCCCAAAAAGTCATGCGCAACTTCTTATTCAAAAAAGGAGTTCAAAATTGGTGGTCCATCTTGAAGATAATGGTCCAGGAATTCCTAAAGATATTCAATATAAAATTTTTAGACGATTTGAGAGGGACGGCCTCTATACTCAAAGACCTGGATTAGGACTTGGTCTCTATATCACCAAAAAATTGGTGGAACTTCACGGCGGGTACCTTTTTCTCTATAGCAGTCCCGAAACTGGAACAAAATATCTCATCGAGCTTCCCATGAACAAACACTTACTTAAGAATTCTTAAACTTTTCAATCAATATTTTAAAATCGTTGAATCATCGCTAAGCTAATATTATGAAAAATCTTTTTAGTATTTCCTATCTCATGCCTACGCACATTCGTTCAGATGAAAAAATGTCTGCTTATTATTTAATTTCTTTTACCTTGATTTGCATAGGCCTGCTTCTGGTCTTCTCTCTACAGAACTTATTCACAGGTTTTTACATTGCCCTCGGGATTGATCTTTTAGGGATACTTTCTTACTGTTTTATCATTTTTCTCTTCCGCAAAAATCTTGACATCAATATTGCCTGTGGAATTTTTGTCTTCAACTGCTGTATGATTCTCGTTTCTCAGTCGTTAATTGTTGAATTCAATGCCTATCACAATATGTTCTTTTATCCCCCTGTTGCGATATTTTGCTTCTCGATGTTTACCAAGAAAAGATACACCCTCGTCTTCTTTGGAGTAACTTTCATCTGCAGTCTCATTTCGTATTTTGTACCTAAATATTTTGATACCACTTTAATTATTCTCTCCGACGAACAAAAAGATAGTTTCGTCATTTTATCAATGATTGCAAGCTTAGGTGCAACTTATAAGATCGGAGAGATCCTTCTCAAACAAAAAGAGGACGCTTTTACAAAGTTGAAAGAAACGAATGAAAAACTGGATGAACTTAACATTAAAAACAAAACGCTTCTTCAACTTATTATTCACGACATCTCAGCTCCGCTACAAAGGATTGATTACTTACTCGGCCAAACCAAACATCATGATCTAGAAATGTTCAGAGAGATTAATAGTAAAAGTCTTCCTGCGATTTCTACCATCAAAGAAATTATCAACACATCAAGGGAAATGATGGCCCTCTCTGATGGTAAAATCAAACTCAATCTGACTCCTGTTGATTTAATAAAGGTCATCAAGGAAGTGGAATCTTTCTATGAAGCGGAATTAAAACAAAAAAATATTAAAATTATTTTTGATAATAAGGTTCCAGAACCTGTTTTTATTCTTGCAGATGAAAAATCTTTGAGAACAAGTGTTCTTAGTAATATTTTCTCTAATTCTATTAAGTTCTCTTATCGCAATTCGACCATCCGTCTTGAAGTTCAAAAATGTGAAAATGACATTATCCTTAAGATCCAGGACTTCGGAATAGGCATTCCTGAAAACCTTGCCAAAAATATTTTTAAAGCAGAAGAATTTACAACTCGCTATGGGACGGAAGGTGAAAAAGGGACAGGCTATGGTCTACCGTTGGTCAAGGCCTTTATTCAGAGTTATGAAGGTGAAATTGACTGTGAATCTATCGAAAATGCTGGAACATCAATCAGAATGAAGTTCCGCACTGCTCAGAGCTAAATAAACCGAGTGAGTTTTAAGTTAAGAAAGCTTTATTTTCTTTGAGATGAAGTAGAAACCTAATAAAATTTAATTTCTAATTAAATGAAAGGGTTGCGATGAAGTCTCTGGAAGTATTTCTTATCTTTTTACGCTTGGGATTCACCTCATTTGGCGGACCTATTGCTCACTTAAGCTACTTTCATGATGAGTTTGTTAAGAAAAAGAAATGGCTAAACGAACATGCCTATGCCGATCTCGTGGCCCTTTGCCAATTTTTACCGGGCCCAGCAAGCAGTCAGGTTGGGATGGCGATAGGTCTATCACATTCAGGCCTCTGGGGCTCTTTCATGGCATGGCTAGGGTTTACTCTCCCTTCTGCTATTTTTTTAGCTCTCTTTGCCACTGGTCTGCATTTTTTTGGTCATCTTGTTAATGCTGATTGGATTCACGGTCTCAAGATTGTAGCGGTTTCTGTTGTGGCCCATGCAGTCTGGGGTATGGGTAAAAAGCTCTGTCCCGATAAAGAGAGAGTTACCATTGCCATTGCTTCTAGCGTGGCCGTCCTCACCTTCACTCATCCCTTTACGCAAGTTTTAGTACTTCTTATTTCAGGAATATTTGGGGCATTTTATTTTCGTCTGACTTCCGAGTTACCCCACACTCCCCTGAAGACTCACATTTCAAAAAAGATGGGGATTTTTTTACTTTCACTCTTTTTTCTTATTCTACTTTCTCTTCCTATTCTCAGATCACTAACCTCTTCTTCCGTCATCCAACTAATGGATGGTTTTTACAGGGCCGGAGCTCTGGTCTTCGGCGGAGGGCATGTTGTTCTTCCTTTACTTGAAGTGGAAGTAGTTCCTGCCCAAGTTTCCAAAGAAATGTTCATGGCCGGCTATGGTCTTGCTCAAGCAGTTCCTGGCCCGCTATTTACTTTCAGTGCTTACCTTGGTGCACTCACATCAAGCGGTCCTATTCTTGGTGCAACCATTTGTCTGATAAGTATTTTCTTGCCTTCATTTCTTCTTATTTGTGGAACTCTTCCTTTTTGGGAACAAGTAAGAAAATATCCTCATTTAAGAAAAGCGATGATTGGGATCAATGCTTCAGTGGTAGGGATTTTATTGGCAGCTCTCTATCAACCTGTTTGGATGAGTGCTATATTTAGTGCAAGAGATTTCGCACTTGCAGCAGTTGGTTTCGTCATGCTTGAATTTTGGCGTCTACCTTCCTGGTTAGTCGTTATCACTTCAGTTCTTGTAAGCTTATTCATCTATTAATTTTTAAAGGATCACTATGAAGTTATTCATTATTTCGGGAGCATCAAAAGGATTAGGAGCAAGCCTTCTTAATCTGGCTTTAGATGACAGCCATATCGCCATAACCATTTCCCGAACTAAAAATAACAAGCATCCCCATCATTTTCACATTGCTCATGATCTAGCAAAACCAAAAGGACTTGATTCAAAACTTGATAAGGCCTTAACTAAAATTGATCTCAAAAAAATTAAGACAGTTCACCTCATTAACAATGCAGCGGTAATTGAACCGATCGGTGATATAGAGAATTTTAAGCTTGAGGATATCGAGAAACATCTCAAAGTAAACTTTCTTACACCTATGGCCCTTTGTAGCTGGGTCATGCGTTCCTTTGATAAAAAGATGCCCATTACTATTGTTAACATCAGTTCAGGAGCGGCCTTTCATCCCATCATTAACTGGTCGCTTTATTGTGGGACTAAAAGTGGACTAAAAATGTTCACTGATTGCCTGGCCGTAGACTACCAAACACGCAAAAACTTTCGCGCTCTGAGTTTCTCTCCTGGTGTAATGGATACCAATATGCAGTCAACTATCCGAAAACAAACGAAAAAAACCTTCAAAAATATTGGGAAGTTTAAGCAATTAAAGCAAAAGAATGAACTCCTACCACCCGATAAGGTAGCGATGGGCCTGTATTCGCTAATTCAGTCTCAAAAGAATATTACTGAAACACATTACGATATAAGGAATTTATGATGAAGAAAAGTACAGCAATCCCGGCACTTATTTTAGTCGTTTCCAGCTGTACTTCCTTTATTCCCCATCGCAAGATGGCCTCTTCTTTAGAGGAAAAAACTATATTTGAAGATGTTACTGATAAGGCCAATGTTGCGGCCAAATCAAGCACATCAATCACCACTAGCGACTTTGACAATGATGGACTAGTAGATTTCATTGCCCACGATAGACTTTATAAAAATGTATCTACAGCAGATCAAATTAGATTTGAAGATGTTACTGAAGAGGCGCGACTCATGCTCCTGAAAGGGATGCCGGCCTTTATAGATGTCAATAACGATGGCTTTTTAGACATTATCACAACCAAAGGCCAGCTTCATCTTCAACAGCCTAACCACAGATATCTCGAAGTTTCTGAAAAATACGAATTAAAAATCGCAGAAGATGCTATGACAATTTCTTTTGGTGATCTCAATGGAGATGGATTCCCTGATCTCTTGGTTGGACGTCAGGAAATTTATCAGAATAATGTTTTCAAATTTGTCCCACCTCAAGTCTTCATTAATGTAGATGGGAAATCATTTAAAGAAATAAGCTCTGAGCAAGAAATGCAAAAATTCCCGGCCTATGTACGAGGAATTGCCTGGGCTGACTACAATAATGATAAAAGCCCTGATATTTACTACTCAAACTATCGTCTACGTCAGAATTTTCTGTTTCAGACTCATAGAGGAAAAATGACTGATGTAGCAGATAGTGCGGGGGTTCGCGGAGAATACGATACTACGAGACACTATGATGAACACATGAAAAAAACCTTCGGCCCGCTCTTCGGACACACTATTGGCTCAGTCTGGAGTGATCTAGATAACGATGGAAACTTTGATCTTTTCGTTTCTAACCTTGTTCATAAATTTGTAGGAACACCAAAAAATGCGACTAATTATGATTATCGTGGATACGTTTGCGATGATTCTAAAGTTTACAAAAATCTAGGAGCTCCTGATTATAAATTTGCTGATATGAGGAGCATATCTGAACTTCCCGTAAAACCGATTGGAGATTATTCAAAGTATAAGGGCGACGAACTTTGGGCCCACGCCACTGCAGCAGACTTTGATAATGATGGCCTCACTGATATTTATATCTCTCAAGTATATAACCTTAATTATGCTTACTCACTCTTGTTTAAAAACAAAGGCAACTTCCGCTTTAAAAATGTCACAGAGCTAGGACCCAAGGTTTATGACAGCTATGGTGGGGCGTGGGCGGACTTTAACAATGATGGGAAAATGGATTTAATTGTTTCAGGACGAGAAGCAGTCGATGCTACTCCTCGCTTACGAGTTTTCAAGAATGTTTATGAATCAGATAACAATTATCTCAAACTCAAATTGATTGGAACCAAATCTGGTAAGGTTCCTGTCACCACTCAAGTTCGCGTCTATCATGCGAATGGCCTCTTCCTAAAACAAGTTGAAGGAGTAACAGGCACTCTAAACCAACAGAATGATCCTAATCTTCATTTTGGTCTGGGTGAAGTTGAAAATATTAAAAAAATCGAGATCATCTGGAGCTCTGGACTTACTCAAACAATCAAAGATATAAAAGTAAATGCGACATATACCATCACTGAAGGCGAAGAATGAAAAAAGAAAGAATGATTGAATTGGCCCAAGGTCAGCTCGATGCTTACAACAAAAGAGATATTGAAAAATTTTGCACTTATTTCCATCCAGAAGTTCAGGTATGGAGACTTAATGGAGAGCCGATAAAAACTTGCAGCGATATGGCGACATTTAAAAAAATGTATACGGCCCGTTTTGATAACAACCCTAAACTTCACTGCGAACTAAGAAGCCGTGTAGTTCTTAATGACTCGGTTCTCGATGAAGAATGGGTTACTGGAGTTGAAGGTCAGGAAATCCCAAGCCACGTGACAGCGATTTATGGATTTCGTGATGATTTAATTGGCTACGTTTGGTTTACAAGATAAGAGAGAGTTATTGAGATTGGATCAGAGGTGATATCTAACAAACTTTGACATTTCTGCATTGAATTTGCCTATTAACTCCTAGTACGAGTTAATAACCCAATGAAGGGAATCATTTTTGTTTTATGTTTTTTTAGTTTCACCGCACAAGCATCTTCCTTTAGTAGCTTTTACCAAGGATTTAAAAATGCTTTTTACCTCAACACTGTTGAGCGAGGAATTGAAACATCTAACCATGTACGTCTCACGAAGTTCGGAAAGATTGGCCGAATTTTTAGCCCAGATGCCAGTGCTACTTACAATGATAAAACAAATACCATATCTCTAGATGAGACCCTTCTCGCAATCAAAGATGGAAAAAGGCAAGCAGTAGATGCTCGAATAATTCTCACTCCGAATTATTCAGGCTTCTCAACTGTGGCAACCATTTTTCATGAATTAGGTCATGCTGAAGTTGATATTTTTATTGAGAATGAAAAAAAGCTCACTGACCTGACTTTAAAACATTTTTACAAAACAAAACTAAGGCCTCTTTATCGAAAATACTTCAAAGGAACTAATCCTTGGACAGTTTTCCATGAACACTTTGCTTACTATCGAACAGATCTCGTTGAAACTCTCTCCTTAGATATTATGGACCTTATCATGGAGAATGGCTGGCATACTCAAAGAGGGACATGCTATCTCACTCCTAAGTTAAAAAAGATGTTAGCTGACGGGACTTCATTAGAAGAATTTTTAACAATCGAAACCTCAAAAAAAAGAGATTATAAATCCGTCACTCCTGGATACATTTTTGTCAGAGGTAAAGATCTTAATTTAGCTCAAGTTACTGGAAGTGATGCAGAAGTTTTAAAAGAGGCCCATGCCCATTTCTGGAACTATCATCAAGAGTTTTATGGTTTCCCAAAAAACATCACGGATATAGCAGCAAAGATGAACAAGGACCCTAAGTTTAATAAATTAAAACAGTGCAGAGAAAATCTCTATCGCCAATTATAGTTTTTCTCCACTTGTCAACCCCATTAAATATAAGGCTTCGGCACGAGCGAAGTGATAGTTCTTCTTCACCTCAGCAAACTTCTCACGAGCTTCAATCCATCTTTCGTTGGCCTGAAGAACATCCGGTGAGTTTTTAATCCCACGCTGATACTCAGAAAGAATTCCCTTGCGATACTCATCCATAATCTTTGCATTATCCTCTGCCCCATGAATAAGATTATGGGCCAGTTCAAGTTTATGAAGAGCATTCTGGGTATCTCTTTCAAGCTCCAACTGTTGAGACTTAACTCTTGATGCCTCAGCGCTGGCCTTAAAAGCAGCAGCTTTTGACTGCTGAATGCCTTCTCCTCCATCAAAAAACGGCAAAGTAAACTTGAAACCCATTGTCACATCATTGCGTTCTCCAGCTCTTGTATACTCACGCTCTTTTTGAGTCAGTCTCATAGCATAACCATACAAATCAAGACTTGGAGTCCACCAGCGAGAAGCTTGAGTTTGCTCAATCGTTGCAACTTCACTTAAAAGAGTTGCTCTTTTAAGAATCTGCGAATGTGAAACATTGCCAGTCAGCTTCTCTTCCTTCCCATGAGTAGGGTGAGTATTCACATAATCGATCATTAAAGACTCTTCGGGATTCTTACCAATAAGAGTAGCGATCATTCTGGAAATAACACCTATCTCATAATCAATGCTTGCTAATTCTTGCTCTAGTTGAATTTTTTGTTGTTTAAAATCCAGCACATCAGTACTAGTGGATAAACCGGCATTTATTCTTTTTTGAGCACTCTTCAGATTTGATTCATTGAGTTCTTGGGCAAGATAGAAAACTTTTTGTAGCTCTTTAAGATAAGCATAGTGAGATAATCCCTTTCTTAATTCGGCCACAATCGCTGAAGTAGAAACGGAAACATCAATGAAGGCCATCTGCGCTTCAACTTCTCTTTTCTTATTCTCAAGAGAATCCTTACCAGAATTGAATACATTAATCTTCGCTTCAATTCCACCGAAAGGTTGATTGACCCAATAAAGTGGACCTGTTGTAAATCTTTCTCGTCCATAAGAGAGAGTTAACTTCGGTAGAAAAGATCTATTCAAAGAACCCTTTAACTTTTCAGCAGACTTTAAACGGTTTTGAAGACTGATGAGATCCGGATTAGATTTCATTAGCTCCGATAAATTCTCTTCGGTAACAGTCGTTTGCGAAAAGACTGTTGCTGAATATAGGAATAAAAAGAAAACATATTTCATAAATAACCTAATCTAAATTTGAGAAACCTACAAATAGCTCCTGCTTACCTTTTGTAAGAAACAAATCAATGTTAAATGGTTTGTATTCAACTTGAGGAAGGAGACCTGTGAAGTGATTACCATTCTTCTTCAGCTGGAAATCACCAAAATAAGTGTACTTCCCTTTCTTTTTAATTTCTAAGTTGGCCTTCACAATCTCACCAAAACTAGAGAGGTCCACTAGATTCATTTTATCATCGAAGATATAGAGACTCAGTTTCCCTGAAGCTGCTCTCACTAGCTCTGCTTTATAAAGTGTATGGGCCTTCTCCCCTTTACCTTCTTCTTTTTTATCAATAACAGGGGACATGATTCCGCCGAATTTCCCACCTTCGGCAACATGGCCATGCCCACCTTCATGAGCAAATGTACTTAAAGAAAATATAAATGATAAAATAACTAAAAACTGTTTCATTAAAACTCCTCATTTTTTAAACGTTGATGTTTTTCAATAGCTTTCTTTGAAGCTCTATTTCCATACAGATAAAAGACTGCTGGCGTAATCAATAAATCAAGTAAAGTGGAAGTCAATAAACCTCCGACAATAACAACGGCCACTGGATGCAGTATCTCTTTCCCAGGCTCTCCCTTAGCAAAAAGCAGTGGCATAAGAGCAAGAATCGCTGTCAGCGCAGTCATCAGCACAGGAACCAGACGCTCTAAAGTTCCTCTGATAATCATTTCCTTACCAAATGCTTCTCCCTCTTCCGTCATCAAATGCAGATAGTGAGAAATCATCATAATTCCGTTGCGAGAAGCAATACCACAAAGGGTCACAAAGGCAATAAGTGAGGCGATAGAAAAGGATTTTTCAGTGAAATAAACTGCCGCAACACTCCCAATCAGTGCCAGAGGGATATTGAGCATAATCTGCAGTGAGAGTACTGAAGAATTAAAATGGAAATAAAGAAGGAAAAAAACCAAAATGAGAGAGGTTAATCCAAGCCAGATCATTTGTTTGGAAGATTTCATCTGACTCTCAAATTGTCCTCCTACTTCCATGTGATAGCCTTCCGTCCAATCAATTTCAGCAGAAGCCTTTTGAATGGCGGACACTAATTTTCCTAAATCCACTCCATCAGAATTGGCAGAAACGACCAGACGTCTTCTTAATCCTTCTCGATTGATCATATTGGGGCCACTTCCCTGATAGACATTGGCCACATCCTTAACTTGGATCTGATCTCCCGTCGGAAGAATCTTTAGCTGAATATTTTCAATCGTCTCTGGGTTAGAACGAGAAGCCTCATCAAGACGAAGCAAAATACCATGTATCTGCTGCCCCTCAATCACCTGTCCAACATTATAACCACTCAAGAGTGCTTCAAGATCACTTGCCATAGCTCCAGCACTCATCCTCGCACTTTTCACTTCTTCTTTATCAATGAACACTTTTAGCTGAGGAATTTGTACCAGCGGCTCAACTTGCAAATCTTTTAGCCCAGGAATGTTTTTGATCTTTTCATAAACCTCACCGCCAAGTCGACGAAGCTCTACAATATCTGGTCCAAAAATTTTCAAAGCGATCTGAGAACGAACACCTGAGAGCATATGGTCAAGTCTGTGAGAGATAGGCTGACCTACGTTCACAAATACATCTGGCCAGACTTCACTGATCTTTTCTCGTATTTCTCTGAAGACAACTTCACGAGGCCTGCCACCATCTTTAAAATCCAGATCAATTTCATTCCAGTTAACACCTTCTGCGTGCTCATCCATTTCAGCTCGTCCAACCCTTCTCGTAGTCGATTTAACTTCTGGAATAGTCAGCAATGCTTTTTCGACTTCTAAACCTTTTAGGTTAGATTGAGTCAATGAGATCCCAGGGGTTGCCTGCAACCCAAGTGTTGCTGTTCCCTCATTAAACGCAGGTAAAAAATCTCTGCCCATAAAAGGAATGACCGAAACAGTGGCAAGAAATAAAACAAGAGTCACAGAAATAATAAGAAAAGGTTTTTCCAAAGTATGATTTAAAATCTTTCGCGACCATTTTTTAAGAAAGATAACCAGAGGTCCGTCTTTTTCAACTTTCATCTTTTCTTCATTTCTGGCCAAGAGATAATAACAAAGAACCGGTGTCAGTGTTAAGGAAACGAAAAGAGAGGCCAGAATTGAAATAATATAGGCCTGTCCCATCGGAGCAAAAAGCTTTCCTTCAAGTCCACCTAATGCAAAGAGAGGGATAAAAACAAGAACAACGATCAGAGTTGAAAACACGATAGAGTTTCTAATTTCCTTTGAAGCTTCAAAAATAACTTTCAGCACAGCTCTAGGTTTTTCAAGCATCCGGTTCTCGTTTAGTCTGCGATGTACATTTTCGACATCCACAATCGCATCATCAACAAGTTCACCAACGGCCACAGCAAGTCCACCTAAAGTCATGGTGTTCACACTAAGACCAAAAACTTTAAAAATAAGGGCAGTGATAACAAAAGATAATGGAATCGCAGTCAATGTGATGAATGTTGTTCGCCAATTCAGAAGAAACAGCATCAAAATAATCAGAACCATGATAGTTCCGTCTCTTAGGGCCTCAGTAACATTACCAATTGAATTTTCAATAAAATGAGATTGCTTAAAGAGATCAGATTTAACTTCAACTCCTTGAGGTAAGCTTTTCTGAATAGATTCCAGCTCCTTTTCAATCACTTTGGTAAGATTAACAGTTTCTGCTGTCGGTTGTTTTTGAACGGTCATCACCACTGAAGGGCTTCCATTCACAGAACCATTACCACGTTTAAAATGGGAGCCAATCTTAACTTCGGCGATATCCTTAACCGTTACAGCATTCCCCAAATGAAGTCCTACATAGGCTTCTTGAATATGCTTCACAGTTTCTGCACGACCGATGGTACGAATCAAAAATTCTTTTTCACCGACGTCAATAAATCCGCCTGAAGTATTGAGACCAATTTCGGCCAAGGATTGCTTTAAATCCTCAACTGTTAATCCACGGGCCTGCATTTTTTGAGCAGAGACTAAAATCTGATACTGCTTAAGATCTCCACCGATAGTAATAATCTGACTGACACCCGGAATGGCCAAAAGCCTTGGCCTGATAGTCCACTCGGCAATGGTTCGAAGATCCATAGGACTCACCTCGCCTTTAGGAGAAGTCAGACCTACAAACATAATCTCTCCCATAATAGAAGAACTAGGGGTCATCACAGGGACAATATTCAAGGGAAGCTTTTCTTTAGCTAACTGAAGACGCTCGGCCACCATTTGCCTGTTTCGGTAGAGATCAGTCCCCCAATCAAATTCCGCATAAATAAGAGAAATCCCCGCCCCACTGGATGAGCGAATTCTCATCAATCCAGGAAGACCGTTCAGAACATTCTCAATCGGCATAGTAACCTGAACCTCAGTTTCCTCAGGGGCCAACCCCTTGGCCTCAGTCATGACAGTAACCACAGGACGGTTCAGGTCGGGAAAAACATCTACTGGTAAATTAAACGCCTGCCATGTTCCAATAAACAACAACACGATACTGATGACAACAACGGCAAGTCTTTGGCGTAAGGCCAACTTAATAATTGAATTAAGCACAATAAATCCTTAACAAAGATAAATAGAAAACAAATCAAGAGGTAAGGATTAGGCAATAGGAGGTCGATAGACCGAAGAAGAGATATCTTTATAAGATTGAACGATAAGAGGTAACTCTACAGAAGGCCCCCCATGAATTGTCGAGATGACAAAAGATAATGGAACCAAAGCTGTGAAGTGGCACTGAGAACAATTATGCTGACAATGCTCTGTCTTTTCATTTGAAGCATGCTCACTTGATTGGGCATCAACACTCGCACTCGCTTTCTCAAATGATTCATGAGTCGTAATACTTTCCAAACAAATACAGGCCGCTTCTGCCACACGAACAGATAAAAAGCTGACTAGAAATAAGAAAGTAAGGACAAACTGCTTCACATCTTTATCTTAGATGACAAATTTTTGTGTTACAACTACGATTTTTCCTTAAACTTGTCTTTAATTAGCACATAGGGAATTTTAAATTATGTCCTCAACCTTTTCTGCAAATGGCCTGCAAATCTTTACTAAATCTGCTCTACGGGGAGTTGGGCAGGTAATGTTTCAAAATAATGCCTTAACAGGCCTTCTCTTTTTATGCGGGATTTTTTACCAGTCCTCAACTTATGGATTAGCTGCTTTACTGGGATCACTTACCGGCACTGCGACTGCCTATCTTTTAAATCTGGACCTTGAACAAAAACGAAATGGACTATTTGGCTTCAATGGAGCATTGGTAGCATTAGGTCTGATCTACTTTCTTGAAGCGAACTTCTCTTCTTGGTGCTACGCCGCTTTGGCCGCGGCCACTTCAACAGTCATCATGCAGTTGTTTTACAAGATTCTCAGTAAAAAGAAACTACCTACTCTAACCGCACCTTTTGTTGTTACAACATTAATCTTTTTATCAATAAATACTCTGTTGAATCTTTTTCGACCAGCGACTCATTCAGCAATTAGTCACTATGAAAATGGGCCATGGGAAGGAATTATCCAAGGAATTTCACAAGTCTTCTTTCAAGAGAATACCATTTCAGGGCTCTTGATGTTACTTGGACTTTTGATTAATTCAAAGAGAGCTTTTATTTGGGCCATCATCGGATCAACAACTGGATTTATTACTGGCTTCTTACTTAGTGCTCCTCATGAAGTTTTAGGTGCTGGAGCTTATGGTTTTAACGGAGCTCTCACCGCTCTTGCTCTAGGAAGTGTTTTTCTCTCAGATCATTGGAAGAATCATATCATCATTATTATAGCTACAATACTCACGACTCTCTCATTCGTGGGAATCTCAAAGCTCTTCCTTCCTTTAGGTCTTCCAGTAATGACTCTACCTTTCGTTCTCGTAACGTGGGTCTTTATCTTTTTGACTGCTAGAAATTAAATTGAGCACCTAAACCAATACTTTTCTCAGTAAACATCAGTCCCGCAGACCAGGCCCATTGTTTTTGATACATCAAACTAATTTCAAATTCAGAAGACTGTTTCTGTCTAAAAGTAAATTCCGCATCAGTATAAATATTCTTGGTCCACTGAAATCTTTTCTCGACGTTGAATCTTAAACGTCCTTTATGGTCAATAATAGTATGGGTCTCGATAAGGAAAGGAAGAATTTGGCCAACCCCTACTACTCCAGCACCTTCTCGATCCACAAGAGTCGCACCAGTTAATAAGTGAGTAAATCGTCCAAGCCATCTTTTATAAAAGAAATCCCCTTCAGCTTCCCAATTATCATCATCACGAGATTCAAGTCTTAACTCAATTTCATCCCATGTCTTCATCCAATAGAACTCTGCCTGAGCATGGTTCGTAGCCGCTTCGACCATTCCTCGATAATAGGTATGATCATGAAGATGTGGATCTTTTTTCTGCCATTCTTGCATTTCTTTTTTAGGAGTAAATGAGGAGTACTTCACGACTCGGGCCATGCCTGTCTTTAAGTGATAAAGATTATGACAATGAAGCATCCACTCCCCTGGCTCATCAGTATAAAACTCAATCGTCACCGTAGAGTGTGGGGCAACATCCACCGTGTGCTTCATTGGCGAAAAATCACCATGCTTATTAATGACTCGAAAAAAATGCCCATGCAGATGCATCGGGTGATGCATCATTGTCTTATTCACAAAAGTGAAGCGTACCACTTCATTTTCACGAATATTGATATTCCGATCTTGATGAATCGCCTTGCCGTTAATGTGCCAGACATAACGATCCA
Source organism: uncultured Bacteriovoracaceae bacterium (assembly GCA_937931205.1). Lineage (GTDB taxonomy): Bacteria > Bdellovibrionota > Bacteriovoracia > Bacteriovoracales > Bacteriovoracaceae > Peredibacter. The sequence continues at coordinate 72,896 of CALHBF010000014.1, read as the reverse complement.
TATCCCCGTCTAAGACCAGCTTCACATCATGAGCGGGTGTTGACGCTGGGAAATTGGTTTTATGCTTAGCTTGTGCATCTTGAACAGAAAAACTTGGATAAACTTCTTCTACAGAGTGGTTCATGGACGAGTGATCCATATTTGAATGACTCATGGATGCGTGGTTCATTCCTGAATGCTCCATCGATTCATGAGTCATTGTTGAGTGATCCATCGATAAATGGTCCATAGTGGCATACATGTCTGGAAATGGTCTAATAGGAGCAAAAACACTCTCTCCCATCCCAATCCAAGTTGATGCCGATCCTGTCCCATCCTGGGCGGTTGCTTTTAGTTCATAATTCTGATGATCAGGAACTTGAAACAAAATATCGTAAGTTTCGGCCATGCCAATCAGAAAATCATTGGCGAGAGCAGGTTTTATATCCACTCCATCCATTGAAATAATTTTCATCGGAAGATTTCCTAGAGAAACATAAAAGTAAGTTGAAGCTGAGGCATTGATAACTCTGATTCGAACCTTTTCTCCTGGATGGGCCATGATTCCTTGAGAATCTCGCTTGCCATTGATAAGAAAAGCATCATACCCCACATCAGAGAAATCCATTCCTCCCATGCGAGTCCATTCATTATATAGAAAATTTTTAAGAGATTTCGCCTGAATGGCGCCAAGCCATGAGCGCATAGTATCTTTTTTATAAAGATAGTAGTCGCCATCTTTTCTTAAATTCTTGAGGACCTCAGTGGCATCCTCATCCGTCCAGTCGCTAACTACAACGACTAGATCCTTATCATAAGAAATTGTCTTTTCCTTAGGATGAATGACTATAGCACCGTAGAGTCCTTTTTGTTCCTGCACATTCGTGTGAGAGTGATACCAATAAGTACCGTGCTGCCTTATTTTGAATTTAAAAGTATAACTCTCCCCACTCTTGATAGGAGGAGTGTTCACGTAAGGAACACCATCCATATAAGGATCTAAAAGAATTCCATGCCAATGAACAGATAACTCATCATCAGGGATATTATTAATTAAGACAATTTCCGCTTCATCCCCTTCAGTAAATTCTAAGATCGGCGCAGGAATAGAGTCATTAATCATCAAGGCAAAATCGACTTCCTTCTTTCCGCTCAGATTCACTTTCCCTTTACTGGCAACGAGTTCATAGCGAACTGTTTTTGCGGCAAGAGGAAGTGCAAAGAATAAAAGAACGAATAAAAAAGTAATTAATTTCATGATAACCTTATTTATGACAGTTTAGTTCATCGAGAATAGGACAATCAGGTCGTTCATCTCCATGGCAATTCTCAACAAGCTGGCCAATCGTTTTGAGCATTTTCTGCACTTCATGCAACTTCTTTTCAAGTTCATGCTGATGCTTTAAGGCAATGTTTTTCACCTGAGAACTTGAACGAGATTTATTGCGCCATAGACTTACAAGTTGTTTGATATCCTTCATGGGAAATCCCAACTCTCGAGCCCTTTTCACAAATCGCAATACATGAACATCCTTATCCGTATACTGCCTATAACCAGCTAAACTACGCCCCGCTTTGGGTATAATTCCTAATTCTTCATATCGACGTATCATCTTACTATTTACTTCGCTCAATGCTGCAACTTCACCAATATTCATCTTCGACTCCTCATTCTCCCTCACCATACTTTAAACCTTTCCATTAGGGGAAGGTCAATAAATCAAAAAAAGTTTGACCTTCCCCTAGCGGGAAGGTGCAAGATAGGACAACGCTATTAACGAGGAGAATATAAATGTATAAATTTAAAATTGAAGGTCTTAGCTGTATGGGTTGCTTTAATCGAATCAATGAATCATTCAGAAGTTTTGATGCTAAAATCAAGGCCCAAGTTGATGTACCGACTAAAATAGTAAGTGTCGAAACCAATCACACGCTGGATCAGGTAAAAGAATTGATCGAGAATGCAGGCTATGTAGCTAAAAATATTAGTCACGACTAATAAAAGAGCGGGATTTTTCTTTTTTGTGAGAATCCCGCTTTTTTATGTCACAAAACGCTCATTTAAAACGTTTTAATCCTCATGAAAACAAAGCAAAATAAGCCTATCAATATATTATCTCGCATCGGCCAATTTTTTAAAAACTGGTTCAAAGGTTGTAATTGCGGCTAAACATTATGAGGAGACTTCTATGAAACTATTTATTCTGCTATTGGCACTCAGCTCATTTCCAGTGTTAGCGCAAGATCATCACCATCATGGACATGGTCACGAAAATTACAAGACAACACAAAGAAAGTCACTCATTGAAAAAGATAAAAAAATAATCTCTGATGCACTGACAATCAATGATCAATTATTCAATGCTCTCCTTGCTAAAGATGCCAAGTTGATTGAAAAAAAGTCACAAGAGATTTCTACTTTATTTCAAGGCAATAAAGATGCCATCTTTAAAGAACTGGCACTGAAGGCCAGTCACTTAAAAACAATCAAGGGTTCTACTAAGCAGGAAGATGCTCTTAAGGCCTATGAAGATTTTCTCAAACCTCTTATCAAAGTGGTTCAAGAATACGATCTAGAAAGTAGCTATAATGTTTTCTCTTGTCCGATGGTCAAAAAATCATGGATTCAAGATGTGCGAGTAAACAAAGGTGTAAAGAATGTTTTTGCTCCTTACATGCTTGAATGCGGAACTCAAGATACTCAATTCTAATCAATACGGGGCACCTGCTTTACAACAAGTGCCCCAAGATTTAATATTCTATTAGGTGATGGATTTCCACCTTTAACTGCACTAAGAACTGCCAACACAGTCGCTGATGATTCCTACCATTTTGGGGGAGTCCTATGTCTAAAATCTTAAAAATCTCTTGTATCGCCATACTGGCAGGTTCATTTTCCGGAATACTTTCTTCTTTATTTCTTCACTCTCTATCTTGGGTAACCGAAATCCGTCAGTCCCACTCATATCTGATTTGGGGGTTACCTCTTTTCGGACTTTTCTTTGGGTACTCGATTAAGCGAATTCCTCATCATATCAATCAAGGCGTGCCTTACATCATATCAAACTTAGATAATCATCAATCCCCTATCTCCTTTTGGATGGCCCCTTTTATTTTTATCACTAGTCTAGGAACTCATCTTTTCGGAGGGTCCGCAGGACGCGAAGGAGTCGGTGTGATAATGGGCGCAAGTATCGCTCAACTAACTCCTCGTCTAGGACTGACATCTATTGAACTAAGAGCTCATCTTATTTATGCAGGGATCGCAGCAGGCTTTTCTTCTATCTTTGGAACACCATTGGCGGCCATCATTTTTGCTTTTGAGCTTCATCAATTTAAAGATATCAAGAAAACGCCACTTCTTATGAGTACAGCTCTGGCCTCACTGGCCGGATGGTTCATGACTCATCTTCTTGGACCTCATCATCAAGTATTTAAAGTCCATTTTAGTTTCAATAGCGACGCCTTTTATTACATTCTCATTGCCTCAATAACGGCCGGCCTAGGAGCTCATCTCTTCTATTGGGGTATGAAGTACTACACTCATTTCATTTCAAGACTCTTTCCCAAGGTTCAATGGAAGTTATTTTTTGGAGGATTCTTTATCAGTGCCGTTGTTTTTCTTTCAGAAGGCCATCAGTACATTGGAATAGGGACTGAAATGATTGGGCGATCCTTTATCACACAAATGATGCCCTATGATTTCATCATAAAATGCTTGCTCACAATTATGACTCTTTCTATTGGATTCAAAGGCGGCGAAGTCACTCCACTCTTTTTTATGGGAGCAACCTTATCCAATAGTACGGCAAGCCTTTTAAATCTAAAAAACTTTTCTCTCAGTTCTTCTCTCGGAATGGTCTCTCTATTTGGAGCAGTCACTGGAACACCACTGGCCTCCGCAATAATGGGAGCGGAACTTTTTGGATGGGAAGTAGGAGTGCTGTCTCTTGCTTGCTGCTTTCTTGCAAGACTGCTTATGGGAAGACGTTCGATTTATCGACACTAGTTCACTAGAGAAGAAACCTAAAAACCTTAGCAGGAATTTTTGAGATCAAAGAAAAGATAATCTTCTTCAACTTCCCTTCTTTATAAGTCGCATCGTAAAGATCATCACCTGATTCTACATGGAAACTCTCTTTAGTACGTTCACGAACATTGTCTCGAATTTTAAGAGCAAGTTCTGGTGAATCTTCACAGAGGATAAGAAGTTCGGAGTTGATATCTGAAGATCGAGGATCAAAATTAAAAGTGCTGATAATAAAGTCTTTATCATCAAAGACAAAAGTCTTGGAATGGATTCCATAGAACGAGTTCTGCACTTGATCAAGTACTTCATATCCATCCGGTCGCTGTCCGGTCACCACATAGGTGTCCAAGTACTTATTCATCATCCCATACAGCTCTGACTCAAATGCCGAGAAAACAAACACATGATCGGTTGAATTAAGGCTATTAGTAAGGAGCTTGATATTTACTTGAGAGTCAAAGGCCTTATCAAGAACTTCTCTGAACTCATCGGTCACTACGAAATAAGGAGACTCGATAATAATATTTGATTGAGCACTCTCAATTTTGTCTCTGATTAAGTTCTTAAGAATTCGTCCGTACTTTTTCTTTCTTCCGAAACCAGGGATTTCAGACAAAAATTGAAGTTTATTGCAAGTTCCTTTAAGAGAAGTTCCCAATGCTTTTTGACCCAACTGACGTATCTGCGAAATGTCAGGGGAAACCGATAAGAATTGGTGGGCACTATCTTGATTTTTATTCCACCGTCTTAATTCTCTTAAAAAAAGATCTGTATCATAATCCTGACGATGGTATCTCGGATCATCCTCACTCGGTTTTTTAGGCATTTTAATATGGGTGGCCCATTGAGAATTGAAGTTTGCTTCAAATGTTCGGGAAATACTCCCAACAATTTCTCCATAAATGGCCATATCGCGATCAAGGTAATTATACGTTGGCGAAAGATCAAAGTACTCATCGGCCACATTTCGTCCGCCAACGACAGCAGTTTCTTGATCTATAATAAGAGCTTTTCTGTGATTTCTATACTGCACTTCTCTAAAATTATAAAAAGGCGTGGTATTGAAAAATTTCACTTCGATCCCAAACTCTTTCATCATCGGCAAGACATGAGGATTGGGAGATTTTCTATTTGCGAAATAATCTATTAAGATTCTTACTCGAACACCTTGGCGAGCTTTTTTGATAAGGGCCTGAGTTAGAATTTGCGAAGAGAGATCGAGTTTAAAGATATAGTATTCAACATCAATACTTGTCATGGCCTTCTCGATAAGCTGAATTCTTTTCTCTAAAGATCCAAGTCCATGATTTAAAATTTCAACTTGATGAAGGCTTGCGGAAGATGCAACAAAATCCGGCTCATAAAACTCCGCATGAAGCCTTTGGGATGTGAACAAAGTGATAAATAAAAGGAGGAGATGCATTCCTGATTCCTCAATCGATAGATTTGCTAAAAAACTCTTAACATATCTCTATGATAATCGACTGCGGAAAGTCCCCTTTCCTATAAAAATTGCATTGTTTAATTTAACCTGAAGGCAATAATGCTCATTGCTAAGTCAGCAATTCCTCTTTTTTAGATGATCTTTTGGTCAGATGGCTGAGACGTTTGAGATGAGCTCCAAAGGATTTCATCACCAATAGATGAACAATCGCTTGGGTATATCTGTAGATCGTCCAGGGAAGCGCTGGTCTAAAATCATGAATTCCAGCAATAATAAATTGCTTATCCATCACTTCTCTAAATTCCAGTCGCGCCCTTAATTGTTTGCCTGAAAGAAGACCTCCACGTACATAAAGAAGCTGTCGATCAGGCTTACTAATATCAATCGATTTTTCAAGTATGAGTAAAACTATTCGAGGATGGATGAAATAAAAATAACAAAAATCTCCCTCGATGTTGGTTTTTATAATAAAAGAAAAAAACCTAGGAAGCCATTTGAAGTATTCATTGACCACCCATAAAGCATCTTTCCCTGGTGGCAGTGGTAAGCGCTGAACTGAGCGCGCCGTCTTCGTTTTATTCTTGGCAGGATGAAATTGAAAAGCATGAACCTCTTTGGCCTCAACATTCACAATTCGCTCGATAGAATCATGAATGGGTGTTGCCATTAATTCAGGCATAGGAAAACGTCGCTCAGGTCTAACCAACATGGAATTTTTTAAACTTTGAATTAAGGGATAAACCAAGGCCTTAGGCGCACCAGTTACAAGTGATACCCAGTAACGAGAAATATTGGGAGTAAACAAAGTCACGCGAATCGAAAAAAGTGGCTTATGAAAAATTTTTGCCGTCATTTTCATTAGGTCACTATAAGTCACGACTTCTTTTCCACCAACATCCCAAACTTGTCCTTGAACCTTAGGGTTAATCAAACATTCCCGAAGGACCGAGATAAGATCTTGCAGATCAATGGTTTGAGCAAAAGTTTGAGTCCAGCGAGGAAAAATCATCACTGGCAATCTTTCCACAAGTCTTTTCATGATCACAAATGATGAGCCATTCGCTCCTAAAACCATACCCGACCTAAGGATTGTCACAACAGGAGCTGCGGACTGCAGGATTTTCTCTACTTCAAAACGACTTCTTAAATGCCATGATAAATTACTTTTATCTTCAGGCAGTAGACCACCCAGATAAACGATATGCTTAACATTATGATGCTTGGCCGCTCGTGCAAAATTATCAGCAAGAATTAAATCAAGGTCATAAAACTTACCTTGCACCAATGAAGCAGAGGGAAGCATCGAATGCACCAAATAAACAACTTGGTCACAGCCTTCCATTGCAATCGTTATATCTTTGAGAGAAAATAAATCTGCCTGTCTCCACTCAAGTCGCTCATGAGCGACATTTGTTTTTTGACGAGACAGGGCCACAATGCTTAAATCATGATCCTGCTCAAGTCGTTTGAGTAGATTTTGACCGATAAAACCTGAAGCTCCTGCTATTAAGATACGCGACATATTTAACCCTTAAACTTATTTGAGGCATACCCATGTTTAGTGTACCACCTTTTTTTAAAGATATCTTCCGACATCTTCCGAGCGCACTGCTTGATCTCATTTCCTGGAAGGAAATGATCTACGAAGTCGGAATATTGTCCAACCGCATTCTGACTAATAAGGGAGCGACTGAAGTCAGCAATGAACTTAAAAAATTAAACATTGATCATTTTGAGTTAGTCTCACAGCTAAAAGATTCAGTGCCAAATCCAGACTGGGGAAATAAAATCTTAATGATTTACTTCTATCAGATCATGAATAACTCGCAACTGTTCTTGGATTTTAGACTTAAGCTCTTCTCCCAATCAGAAAATAAAATCCAATGGTCTCCTGGAGGATTATGGGCGCAGATGGATCACGATTTTATTTCAGGAATTCGAAAAGTATATCAAGGATATTATTTTAACGATGATGCCCTTTTTATTAAAGGCATGCTTGAATCAGGGCTTGTGAAAAGAGAATGGTCTGAAGAGAAAAAAAATGAAGTGATTGAAGTTTTTAAAAAACATTTCAGTAATGGAAGAAATGAGAGGATCACTTTCACAATGGAAGACTTTCAAAACTCTTTTGCGAAAATTTTTCAGACTTTAGTCAAAAATAAAATCCAACTTGATAAAAACTTTCTCTACCTAGGTATTATGTTAGTGACACTCTATCTGACTCTGGATGAATTAGCTGGTGAGTATGATGTTTCATCTATCTTTAAAGATTGTGTCGATCACAGCTCAAGGAAACAAAACGATTTTCTCAACTTATCTCCGTGAAGATATTTCCAGATAGCGTAACCGTAAAAAAATTATCTATAATAAACCATGATTATTTTTATTATTTGTCTTTTAATCTTAGTTCTTGCTTATAAATTCTACAGCCCATTTGTTGAGAAACAGGCGGTGATTGATCCCGATGTAAAAACTCCTGCCATTCGTTATGAAGATGGAGTCGATTATGTCAAAGTATCTCCAATCAACGCCTTTTTGATTCAGTTCCTTAACATCGCTGGAGTTGGACCTATCTTTGGCCCCATTTTAGGAGCTGTATATGGCCCTATCGCTTTAGTCTGGATTATCTTAGGTAATATTCTTGGAGGAGCGGTTCATGATTATTTCTCTGGAGTCTTAAGTCTAAAAGAGGACGGGAAAAGTCTTCCAGAAATCGCGGGACATTACTTCAATAAGTACTTCAAGGTGGCCATGCTGCTCTTTACAGCAATGCTGCTGTTTTTTGTGGGTGTCGTTTTCATCATGAGTCCGGCCGGTCTCATCAGCAACTTAGATGTATTTAAGGGTACTTTTCTATCTAACAATACCTTCTGGGTTCTCGTCATCCTTGCCTACTATTTTCTCGCAACTCTTCTTCCTGTTGATAAAATTATCACAAAACTTTACCCAATATTTGGCTTATTGATGGTAGTGATGACCCTTTCAATCATGGTCGCCCTATTCATCTGGGCCCCACAGCTTCCAGAGATTAAAAATGTTTTTTCTTTCTTAAATCATTCTGAACATGTCACTCACGAATTATTAAACAGAGCTCCGGATGCTCCCCCTGTTTGGCCACTTCTCTTTGTAACCATTACCTGTGGTGCTATTAGTGGATTCCACTCTACCCAATCACCTATTATCTCAAGATGCCTTACTTCTGAGAAATATGCCCGTCCGGTTTTCTTTGGAGCAATGCTTGCCGAAGGTGTAGTTGCTGCCGTTTGGTCTCTGGCCGGTATTGCAGCTTTTCCTGGTGGTTATCCTGAGCTTAAAGCACTGTTGGATCAAGGTGGTCCAGGTCTTGTGGTCAATCATATTTCGACTTCCTACCTTGGCTCCCTTGGTGGCATCATGGCCATTCTCTCAGTTGCTATTTTCCCTATTACATCGGGGGACACGGCCTTCAGATCTTTGCGCTTAACGATTGTGGATGCTTTTGGCATTGGCCAGAGCATGAAAAATCGACTTCTCATTTCTATTCCAGTTTTGGCCATTGCTTATTTTATGACTAAAATAGATTTCTCATTAATCTGGCGATATTTTGCTTTCTCCAATATGCTTCTTTCAACAAGTGTTCTTTGGCTTGCGACTAAGTATCTTTTTGATAAGAAGACATTTCACTGGATTGTCAGCGTTCCAGCAATTCTGGGAACGTCTATGACACTTTCATACATTTTGACATCGGATATTGGATTGAATCTTCCAGAATCGGCAAGTGGCCCCATTGGAATTGTTTGCGGAGTTATTTGTCTAAGCGGTCTTATTATTACTCATAAAAAGAGATATTCTTAATATGTAAGCAAAGGCTTCATTTTTTGACGAAGCCTTTGCAACTTAAATTAAGAATCTTTTCTAACCACAGAACATTTTAAATAAACAGAACCAAATCCATCGATTTTGCAAGAGATGTCATGCCCATCAACAGGGTCATCAAGAAGACGAATGCTTTTTACCTTTGTTCCAGATTTAATTGTATCACTTCCTACTTTTAAATCCTTCACAACTCTAACTGTGTCTCCCGATTGAAGTTGAACACCATTGGCATCCAAAAACTTTGCTTTCTCAATGACCACTTCTTCAACTGCTGTCTCAACTGCCCACTCATGAGCGCATTCAGGGCAAACCCATAAATGTTGGTCTTGGTAACCATAAGGAGAACTACATTTTGGGCATACTTGACTTTCATCTGACATGACGACTTCCTTTCTTACTTCCCGGCTTCAAGAATATTTTTTTGCCGAAGATCTTTAATTTCAACGCTTATTTGATTGATACGAATTGATATTGCTCTCCATTTCTCTTTATCTTCAGGTGAAAGACCATTCTTTCTTTTAGTAAAATAACTTTGCTCTGTTTTGAGATTATCGAGCTCCACTTTTAATGCATTTAACTGCTTTTTATCGTCTGAATTGAGATAGGCACCATCTTCCATTTTATATCTTCCTTATCTTATATATTAGTTTTTATTATTTAATTCCTACCAAGGCAAATTTGAACCTAAGAAATCTTGAAAAGAAGCTGTGTCTTCTAGAGAAGAATTTATCATAACTTCAAAAAGGCCTCTCGCTGAATCTTCAGGCATAATAGGGGCATTTTCTCCGCCCATTCTCGTTTTCACCCAACCTGGATGAAGTAGCAAACAAGTTAACCAAGGCTCATCAACACTCAACGATTTGATAAGCATATTCAGGGCCGTTTTAGAAGAACGATAACTGTAGCTCCCTCCAGATGTGTTGTCAGCAATGGAGCCCATCATACTTGAGATATAAGCAGCTTTAGGATTAGAAGAATTCTTTAATTTCGTAAGGAGGGCCCTCGTTAAAAACAACGGCTGAATCGCATTTATTAAATAACTCTTTTGAAAATTCTCAATAGAGTCATCTTGTTCATAAATTCCAGCATTATTAATTAACAAATCAATACAAGAATATTTAACAAGACCGCTCACCTTCAAATGGGCCTGAGGATCATTTAAATCAATTTCTTCAAAAGTTAAGGTCTTAAACTCTTTTTGTAGATGAGCTAATTCAGATTCTTCTGGATGACGGGCAAGAGCAAGAACGTTATGTCCTGCTTTCAGAGCAATTTTTGTGATCTCTAAACCGATTCCACGAGATGCGCCTGTGATAACAATATTCATGCTGGCCTCCTTTTGACTTATCATTAATTATTTAGATGCTATTTTCACCGATTTCTCATGTAAAGTTAACAATCTCAATAGCCTAATGAATTCAAGACTTAACTAGTTTAGATAATGGGGATTCCTACTTTATTTACTGCAATCTTGACGAGAAGTTAAGAGCATGTTTCTATACGCTATCGCAAAAAGGGTTCTATCCTTCGGCTGGATAGGAGTGGTTTATGGTAGGGTCGCCATTGTGTTTTGACACAACCAGGAGACACTTACGTGGAATCATTTTTTCGCGGAATTCTAGGACTTTTCGTTCTTATATCAATCTTACTTGCCTTAAGCTCTAACCGAAAATTAATTTCCTGGAAGCTGATTCTCAGTGCTTTGATCTTGCAGTTCGTATTCGCTTTCTCAATTCTCAAAATACCGATTATTGCCGGCTTCTTTGAGACCATTTCAAAGATTTTCGTTGTGATACTTAATTTTACCAAACAAGGTTCAGGATTTGTTTTCGGAAACCTGCTAGATACAAGTAGTTTTGGTTTTATTTTTGCTTTTCAAATTCTTCCCACCATTATTTTCTTCTCGGCCCTCACCAGTTTATTATTCTACTTAGGTGTGCTTCAAAAAGTTGTCTACGCTCTTTCCTGGCTTCTTTCAAAATTTTTAAGCATTTCAGGGGCCGAAAATTTATCGGCCACGGCCAATATCTTTTTAGGTCAGACTGAGGCCCCCTTATTAATCAAACCTTATATTGAAAAAATGACGAAGTCTGAAATCCTCTGCGTCATGATTGGAGGTATGGCCAGCTCGGCAGGAGGAGTGCTTGCTGCATATGTCGGATTTTTAGGGGAAGGTAACCCTGAACAACAACTTTTCTTTGCCAAACACCTTTTGGCGGCCTCTGTAATGGCCGCTCCAGCAAGTATCGCTGTTTCTAAAATCATCATTCCCCAAGATGAAATTGTGAACAACACAGTCTCTGTTTCCACAGAAAAAATAGGATCAAATATCATCGAGGCCATTTCAATAGGAACTGAAGACGGTCTTCGTCTGGCATTTAATGTAGGAGCTATGCTTATTGTTTTCATTGCTCTCATTGCCATGGGAAACTACATCTTGTTTGACCTCATCGGAGAGGCCACAGGACTTAATTCCTACATCCAAACTTCCACTGCGAATCAATACCAAGGTCTTTCTTTTCAGTTTTTACTCGGCTATCTCTTCTCTCCACTCATTTGGTTAATAGGAATTGCGAAAGCTGATATGGTGAGTGTTGGCCAGCTCTTAGGAGAAAAGATTGTGCTCAATGAGTTTGTTGCCTACATGAGCTTTGGTAAAATGAAGACCGAAAATATTTTTAGTGATCCCAAATCAATTATCATGGCTACCTATATTCTTAGCGGCTTTGCGAACTTTTCTTCCATTGGCATCCAGGTAGGAGGTATTGGTTCACTCGCCCCATCTAAAAAGGCCACTATCGCTCAACTTGGTATCAAGGCCTTAGTCGGTGGAATGATTTGTTCACTCATGACTGCAACCATAGTTGGTATGATAATCTAAGGAAAAAAATGTTCGAATTTTCCGAGGCCTCATTACTCGCTTTTTTTACAGAATATGCCTATCGCCCAGGTTATGTTTACACCTTTGTTACTTTATTTATGCTGGCCAGCTCATTCGGACTTCCTATACCAGAAGAGCTTGTACTTGTGACAGCAGGGCTTGTAGCCCATATAGCCACAGATAAGGTCGCACATCCTCCACCTTACCCAGAGGCCATAGGAGTGGATGTTCTAACTCTTTCCATCGTTTGTTTTTTTGCAGTTTTTCTTTCTGACCTGCTCGTTTTCCTGCTAGGTAAATATTTTGGAGTAAAAATCATCAAGTCAGACTTCTTTCGTCGAAAGCTTGACGGAGATATCTTTCAAAAAGTGAATGAATGGTTTCGAAAATATGGAACACTCTCCTGTGGTATTTTTCGTTTCACACCAGGTCTTCGATTTTTTGGGCACATGAGTTGTGGTCTCTTGGGTATTCCTCTTTCCAAATTTATTCTTATTGATGGAGCTGCCATACTGATATCAGTTCCGACTCAAGTCTACTTTGTAGCGACATATGGCAATTTTGTCATAGAAAAGATGAGAGATTTTAAATATTTTGTTCTTATTTTGGCCGGAGTTGCTCTGATCTTTTTTATTTTAAAAAAGATGATAAAAAAAAGAAATAATGGGAATGGCGACCCTACCATTCAATAAACTCCTATCTTACGATAGAACCCTTTTGCCACTGAGGCTTAGTACATCTCAATCAAACACAATAAAACAATGATAACAATGGGAGTCATCACAAATAAGTATGTGAGCGGTGTATTCTCATAAACAATCTTTTCTTCCGCTTTACTCTCTTTTTCCTCCATACATCCTCCTGGCAAAATATCAATAACAGCTAAGTGATTACGAAGTAATCACTTAGCTAATTTTTTAAATAAAAGATTGGGGAAAATGCTTGAATAAACGACAGATAAACTGAAGAGTAACAGCATAGGTCCCATAAATCTAAATTAGATTTAATGGCGACCCTACCATTGAATACTTCCATCGTTATTACAACGACAGAACCCTTGTTAAATATAATGAAGCAATTGAAAGTAAAAGAAGTCAAGATTTTTCACTTTCACTTCTCAGAGACTGGACCTGATATACATCAGGCCCAGAGATAATAACAAAAAGATTAGAAGAGATTCAAATATTCCAGATTACACTCGAGAATTCTTTTATCATCAATTTTTAGTTGAACTTTATCTGCAATGGTTTGATTCGCTTCAGTAATCACTTCTGTCCATGCATCAGTTACTTTTGATACATAACCCTGATAGTCAGGGTTATCTTCAAAATTTAATGGACCAATAAGAGTCTCAAAACTGAAGATTTCATCAGATTTTCGTGGTCTGTTAGGAATAGCTGGCACTGGCTTCCTATAGTCACATTGGTTATATGAACCGATGGTCATACAAAAGCGCGGAGGGTTGGTGAGTATTCTATATGAATTAACGATAGCAACACTTAACTTGTTATCAAAACTATTATTAATCACTTGAACGAAGATAGCATTATGCTGACTACCATCATCAAGTCGAGCACCGATCTTAGTATTTGGCCTGATGTCAAAATGAAGCTCTTGTTTTGAAGGAACACCACTGCTGATGTGACATTTTCCTCTAAATGGCCCTCCAACCGTTTCTCCATAGGGAGTGATTGAGGCGAAAACAGTACTCAGGTTTAGGGATATCAAAACGATAATTAAACTTTTCATTCTTCTCTCCATTTTATAAAAAGATTTGTCCATTCAAGAAAATGCGTAAATGGACAGCTCCGTAAAAGTGGAAAAAAAACTAACAACACTAAGGTATTTATTAAATAAGGCATAATCTATACCACGCATAGCTTTTTACCTATATATGATTGACTAATCATTCTTATTACCTCTAAATCAGATATCAAAAGGTTAATGGATGCAACACTCTAAAAGTCATATCGTTTTTTTACCAGGGCTCCTATGTGATGCAAATCTCTGGAAGCTGATGATAGACCTATCCGAACAATTCCCTTCCACATTCATTGATTTCAGAGGATGCCAAAACCTTGAAGAGATGCTGGATAAAATTAAAGAAACTCCAGTGGCCCGTTTCCACTTAGTAGGCTTCTCAATGGGTGGATATATCGCGCAAGTTTTTAGCTCCAAGTTCCCCCAAAGAGTTATGTCACTCTCACTCATTGCTTCAACAGTCGGCGCCCTATCAGATGAGTCGCATCGATCTCGAATGCAAATGATAAAACTCCTGCAACATTCTAAATACAAAGGGATGTCAGCAAAGGATGTTTCAAAATACGTGCATGAGAGTTCGTTAGGTAAAAAAGAAGTCGTCAATACCATCATTGAGATGAGTCAATCTTATACTTCCCAAATGTATGTCAATCAACTGCTGGCAACCATTGATAGGAAGGATTTAGCTTCAGAAATAGAGTCTCTAAACATTCCTATATTAATTGTTGGTGGACTTGAAGATAGAATTGTCCCTCAACATACATTAACTAGATTTCATGAGAAATTAACGAATTCAAGACTGGAGTTTATTGGGGATTGTGGACATTATATTCCACTGGAGCGTCCTGCAGAACTCGTCAAAACCTTAGAAAGCTTTCTTCATTCTTCGTAATTTATTCTACTGATCTAAATCAAACATTTTATGACAACACTTCATCCGTGTTGACTTCAAATCATCTCATGAGTAGAGAAACTAAAGCTCAAACCAAGGAGAGATATGACCAAATTAATCTTATCTGTACTAAGTTTTCTGATCTTCACCCCAACTGCATTTCCTTCCTCACACGACCTTACATCAAATCTAAAAACAGAATTCATTGAAGCCCCATTATCTGTGGATGAGCATTTTCTTATTGATCAAACAATGGGTTATGGCGAAATTATTGTAGCAGCTGAAAAGATTGTGGCCCTTGGTGAATCACTTTATACATTATTTCAAAAAGGTAGACCCACTTCACAGACAAGATACTCACCTATTAGTGTTATCCCTCGTGATACTGTAACAAAGCAGCCAGTCGATATCTTTGAGCTTGAGGGAGATGCTGATCCAGTTAGGAAAAAATATATTGTTGTAAAAAGAAACAAGCTTGGAAATGAGGTCGGTCGTCTTGAGTTCCTCATTCACTTCACTCCTAAGAGAAGTTACTACGGATCAGGTCAATATATTACAAATGCGGCCATTATTCCTTTAAAGGCAAATACGATCTTCGGATGGGATCTGGACGCTACAATGCAGGTCACTGGAGTAGGAATAAAAGGCAAAAAAACGAATCCTATCGCCACCGCTACTCTTGCGATTAATTACAAAGTCTACTCGGTTGCAACTAATTGGAATGAAACTGTAGTTATCGATATAGAAGGGACAGGAAAAGTTCTCGTTACAGAATAAGACATAAAAAAAGCCGAGATCGACTCGGCTTTTTTTATAAAAATTTTGGTGGATGATACTCGTTTTTAGTAATCATCAGTAGTTATCTAATAAAATAGCCTTATATAGCTAACTACAGAGATGAAGAGAGATTTTCTTTTAGTTGCTGGCAGCTCTAGTATTAGCCTGCAGTAACCTTCCAACAACTTCAACTCGACCAGTCATTGGAAAATGTTCAATCAAATTGTTATTTTCATCAACCTGAAATCTTCCTAAGAAGTCCAAGTCATCACTATCAATAATATTAAAAATTGATACAAATCTACCATCTTCACTTAGAATTCCATGGTATTCTTGCTCTCCAATTTGAACCGTTCTATCAAGTTGACTCATTCCAAACCTCGCATGCTCTTGTGGATTATCATGAGCAATAACATCATATTCATAGTCGAATTCATTTAATAAATCCAATAATCTGTTCCTTACAGATCTAAAGCAATGAAATCTTATAACATTAGGGCCTAATTTTATCTGCCTTCTAATAAGAACCTCTGTAATATTTATACGGTTCCTTAAAACCACAGCGGTATTCCAAGTTGTAAGATCCGAAAACTTATCTGCTGATCGAGCCAGATTCCAAGAAAATACAAAATTAAAGGGATAAATAAATGCTTCTTTTTGTAAAAGAATATTTTTATCAATCTCTATTGAAACAAACCCATAACGGCTGGCTCCTGCTTGTATTCCATTAAAGAATGAACAAAAAATGTAATCAACAAATCCACAATCAGACCTATGTCGTAGATTAGAAAGTCTTTGAGCATTCGGAAGGTAGAAGTTGTTGGCAGAGATTGGGTCCTGCCCCCATAGAGTTCCAGGCGAAATAATGGCACCAGATTGTAATATGCCTGGTAAAGCAGAAATGCTTGTTTAGTGAAACAAATTAGGAGCGTGATGTAAAACTCTGCGAAAGTTTGAACTATCGTAGGTGTTTGGAGTTGGCATTAACAAACCTCAAGAGATTGATGGGGTTTACCTAAAAGTAAACCCCAATTATTATAATACAAATTCTTCACTGAACTCAAGAGAACCATATTAGAAATTCTCTTGTCAGGGCAATTGAAGTCTTTTATCTCTGAAATGATGAACTCCCCACGGCGAAGATAGCTATCTTCAAAAAGCTCCAATGGAGGATTAGAAATCGTGACACTGAAGTTTTTACGGACCCCACTTTGAAAGGTCTTATCAATCTGTACCGTATGAATGAGAACATATGATTCTTTAGCGTGACTATAGTAATAAAAGTTCACCTCAAGATTATCAATTGAATTGAAATAAGGAGATTCTTTAAGACGAAGAGTATTTTCAAGATTAAGAGTTAAGTTACGCACCTTCTTTTCTCTGTGCTTCACATACTCCATAAGCTTTGAGTGGTAATACTCTTTATCTATGTCAGGATATTTGACCCAAGAAAAATCTTCCTGCTGGATAATCCCCCAAGAAACACCTGAGAAACGCCCAAGTTTTGCCGCATTCTTTAGGCTATTGGCCTTAAGAAATAAGTCTCCTACTCGATATTTAAAATTAGGATTATCTCGAGCAACTTGTGTGTCTACGGTAAAAGTAGACTCATCTTCAAACTCAACAACAATTTGATAATCTTGAAGAAAACTCACCTCCACTCTAGGGATGTCGGCCACATAAGGATCTGTACCGTTATTTTTCTCATCAAAATTACTGACCATGTCTCCATCTGAGTCCACATATTTTTGCTCTTCAGAAGATAATTCATCAATACTCCTCAATGCTTCTGCCTTATCTGAGTCAGGACTTTTAAAAGAACAGGCCGATGTAATCGCCAACACAAACAATAATAAGAAATTCATTAATAGCTCCAATTCCTGAATAAATAATTAATAGCTCGAACATTCACCAAGAGTTTCATCTTCGATAAAGAAACAATTCACACAATGTGAATATGTCTCCAAATGCTCAAAGCTTCGATAAGCACAACGTGGACAGTGGTAAAAATGTAAATTTCTTTTCTTCATTACTCCTCCTTTGAAAGGTTTTTGATTACCTCACAAGGAGCAACACAGATGCCAATAAAGACTAACTATTCAAAACTGAATTATTACAACTAGATGAGAGAAGAGAGTATTAAGATAAAAGGTAGCAGAATTAGTAGTGCTTCACCATAAATAGTAGCAAAGAGAAGCTAAGATATGATTAGAATTGAAATTACAAATAAGCCGGAACTATGTCGGCCTATTTGTAATGAGAGAAAATTTATTTTGATATTTTAAAAATCATTAATGCGCCTCTTAAAACTATCACAGTAACAACAACACCAATAACAAGATCCGGAATTGGAGATTTAGTGAAAAAGACAGCAACACCTGCAAGGAAAACACCCGTATTGGCCATTACATCTGTTGAGGAACAAATGTAACTTGCTTTCATGTGTACATCCCCATTTTTATGTTTTGTAAGCAAGTAGAGACAGTACACATTTGCCGCCAATGCAACTAAAGAGATCAATATCATATAATCTGCTTGGGGATCACTTCCATAAAGATACTTTCTAACAGTTTCAATTAAAACGCCCGTTCCAAGTATCAATTGAAAGAGCCCATTCAAACGAGCTGATTTCTTTTTTACACTTAAAGATTTACCGACTGCGAACAGGCTAATAAGGTAAACACTAGAGTCAGCTAACATATCTAGTGAATCGGAAATTAATCCCATCGAGTCAGCAATTATTCCAGCAAATAGCTCAACAACAAACATAAAACCATTTATATATAATAACTTCTTCAATAAGCTCGACTCTTCTTCCTCGTTTGCCGATGGAACAACAAAGTCCTCGCTAACATCAGTAACACTTACAATCTCTGCACCGAAATTCAAAGTCTCTAAGGCAGATAACAAGTCTTGGGAATGGCCTTCATGATATATTGTAAGTTTCCTATCAGGAATCTCGAATTTTAAGTTCTTAACTCCTGGCACTTCATCTAATCTTAGTCGAATTAATCCTTCTTCAGATGGGCAATCCATTTTAGGAATTCTAAACTCCGTCTTTATCATCTTAAACCTCAGTCTTAAATTTTATTTAATTATGCAATTTAAAACTGTATTTAAAAAGTAGAATTGAATAATCAATGAAATAAAAAAAAGAGTCATGAGCTTCAACCTCTTAAACAGGAAAAAACTCACGACTCATGAAAGTGAAGCTAAATAAATTTACATACGTATGTGATAGGCCTGCTCGTAAGCACTACTGACTTCATCCATTATCCATAAATCCTTACTGTACCCCCATGCTTCCTGCATTTCCAAATCAGCAGGTTGATACATATACATATTACTCCTCATCAAGTAACAATCACCTGTATAAGGATAATCAGCATAATCTGAGTATTTTGTGACAATTCGACATTCTGCCTTGTTCCTCATGAAAATGTCGCTCCAATTCTTAAATGCTAAAGGACTTCTCGTATATTTTATATCCATAACCCTTTCTACGACTTTTCCTTCATTCATAATATGAACATAGGGGGCGACATGAAACCACCACTCAAAATTATACTTTCGAATATAATTCCTAGTGAAAAAGATGAATACTTTCATAGACCTTAAACTGTTCCTTTTCCACCACTCGTAACTCCAAACTTGGGCTTTATTAAAGCACTGCGAATCACTCGTCCACCCTCTCTTTGCTTCTCGATGATACTTTTGAGCAACTTCCATAGAAGCAATTGTCGTCGGAACATAATTGACCCTTGCAAAAGAATGAAGTTCTTGATCTTCATCGTCAACGCTCTGATTCTCAACTTCTTCCCAACTCAAAAGATACCTATTCTCATCTATTGTGAACTTAAACCAACTCTCTCCATTAAAACTCAGTTTAGGAGAGACTTTTTTCTGGTGATTATCAGGAACTTTTATAACCTCTCCAGACTTTAAGAGAATTAAAGTTTCATCATCAGATTTGAAACCATAGTCAATGTCATAAACTTGAGAAGTTATATTTTTAGCAGCAAAGGACGACGTCGTAATAAATAGCAATAAGAATAAGCTAAGTGAGCTCATGAGACCTCCATTAAACTAAATTTAAGTTTTAAATTCTAAAATTTAAATTTAGGAAATGGGGGGACGATACAGTAAGTTTTTATAATCTAACTTCTCGTTTGAGAGCTTATTGGAAATGACTTGATAATTAAAACTAGCTTTCGTGTATTTTTTGTCAAAAGAAGTAAAACCTAGTTCGAAAGAGCAAAAGGAAGCGCAATGGCAAACATCATATTCTTCAAGATTTTCAACGCTTAATACTGAATAATCTCTACTAACTTCAATCTGTTCAACTTCATCACAATCGCTAACAAGACAACAATCATTGCTCGATAAAAAAAACATATGAAATGATAGTATTAATAATATAATTCTCATTAATCCAACCAAATCAAAACAATCAAAAGAAGTAAACCAAAGGATAACTTAAACTCGTAAGCGATTTTACAATTCAAGCATTTTCTTCTTTTGACTTAATGCCATAAATTCATTTTTATTATTAATCTTTTTTTTCTTCAAATATTCGCATTTTGGTCGAACCCACATTCCCTTTAGGGGCCTTACCTAACAAAGAACCTGGCATGGCAAAAACAAGTCTTGGAACTTCGCCTATGATTTCATTCCATTGCATATAGCTAAAAGCTAACTTAAACATTTCCCAATGAACAAAGAAGTGAGTCATGGTAAATGATTGAGATAATAGATGAGCGTCTTCTAATAAAAGAAGACGTTCATCATAAGACAAATCTATCGTAGAATCTTTGGATTTTTCTACCAATAAATTAATTTCAACAATTGAATGTTTTCTATTCATCTTTACCGTGACCTTCACAGTCACAATTGACTTCTGGTTTCCCACAATCATGACACATTTCGACTTTCTTTTTACGCTCTTTTTTTGCTTCTTTTAAAACGCTTTGCACATTCTCCTTCTCTACCTTTTGGCTAGTTTTAGCTTCTTTGGCATAAGCAGAGGTTAATGTGAGAACAACAATGAGTACTAAGCTCTTCATGATAAAATACCTTTTTTGTTAATTTTAGATTCAATAAGAAAATATATAGTAGGAAGTACAATTAATGTAAGGAAAGTAGAGGCTAGAATTCCTCCAATAATAACAACTGCGACAGGTTTTTGCACCTCTGCACCTGGACTAAAAGAAAGGGCCATAGGGATAAAGCCTAGGACATCGGTCATAGCAGTCATCAGGACTGGCCTAAGCCTTAGTCCGGCCCCTTTTATAATGGCTTCCTTCCCCCTTATTCCTGCCATCTGAAGCCCATTGAAAAAGTTTACTAAAACAACTCCATTGAGAACGCAAATTCCACAGAGCGCGATAAAGCCTACTCCAGCGGATAAAGTGAAGGGCTGCCCTGAAAGAGTAAGGGAGATAAGTCCTCCAACAATAGCATCAAACCCAACCCATTTATCTGGCGCAAATTAAAGACGCTTTGCTTTAACTCCAACCACCACTGTCTTTATCACTTCCTGTCTTGGTTTTAACTACTCCTACTTGAAAGGACACCTTAAGGAAAAACAGATGCAATTGAGCGAGACATAATAGAGGTGACTTCCCCTACTTTAGTGGACACTTTTCATCTAACAGTTTAGCCCTGAAACAGGAAACAAATATGGAAGAAGATTATAATCGGGAATATAAGTCATAGAGATAAGTGTGTTAATATATATGCACTAATTCTGAAATAAGCAAAAGGCCTCAAGAAGTAATTTCCTTGAGGCCATACAAAAAACCTAATCAATTTTTTTTAATACTCCACAAACCACAGGTAGCGAGATATTCGCTTCCTCGTCCTTATAAGAAGCCAGACTTGAAAGGAGCTGGCTTCCAGAAGTTGTGCCATGGATCAACACAACTCTGTTTTCGAAACCAATACCCTTATTATTTTCAAGCTTCATCACATTATCAGAGGGATCTTCATCTGTTTGCCAAAGATCTGTATTGATCTTTCGAAGTGAAGCCGTCATGTTGTAAGTCATACCAGTACCTCTTGGGTAGATCTCTTCCCCTGCTTTTTGAGAGTTAAGATCATTATCCAATGGCATAAGTACTGGACCTACTACCACTTGAGCTTCCTGATAATCAATAAAGCCATCTCCATTGGAGTCATCTGACAGGCTTGGGCATCGGGTTCCCAAATGCAAGGTTTGACGGTGAGGAACTGCCTGATCATCATCCATGGTGGTGCTTACCTGAAGTTGATCTTCCTTCAATGTGAAGGTCGCCATCCCATAGGGGATAAAACCATTTGAATGAAAATTAACCGGACGGAGTACCCCATAGTAAGTTCCAGGAGTTGCTTCAACTAATTCCATAGAGGCACTCTGAGTTTCTCTAGCACCACTTTTACTACTTCCGCTACCACTATCCTTTCCACAGGAAACAAGACTAAGGAGCGCAAAAAGTACAATCAATTTATTGGCTTTCATTAATTACTCCCTTTGAAGAAAGCTCTTGAACGTGATGCATTTACTTCGAATTCAGTCCAAGTTGTTTTAGTCTGACCTCTCTCATGAGAGGCAATATCAAGAGGAATAAAGTAATACATAGACTCAGCCTTGGTATAGCAGTCCTGAGTTTGATCTGCCCCTGAATCGTAATCAAGGAATTTAAAATTAGTAACACATTCACGCTTACTAAATACAAAAGTATTTTTCCATTCAGTGAATGTCACAGGGCGGTCAAAGAATTGATAATCCAAAACCATCTTTTGACCAGAAGCAGTGGTATACATAGGAGCGACGTGATACCACCACTTATAGCGATTGCGAACAATGTAGGCATTCGTTAAGAAAAGAAAAGCCTTCTCAGATTTAGTCCCTGACTTCCGAAACTCATCCCAGGCCCAAACATGTGCACGGTCAGAGCATTCTGATTTCCTAGTAATGTAAGGGTTCATGCGATTAAATATATTGTTTATCTCAGCATCAGATACTGGAGTTGGTACAAACTCAGAAGGCTCTTGCAGGAGCATCGCATTCTGGATAATAGGCTTTTTGATCAGTTTCTTAAAGATCGCAAGTTTTTTTTCCTCGCCTTGCTCAATAAACTTAACTACTCCTGAGTTGAACTTCACTAAATGAGGCTCACCAGCTTTACCTCTCACAATAGAATGGACACCACCTTCTGTTTCAGCTCTCACTCCATGGCTGAAGATAAGAAATGCAATGAGCATAAAAGTCTTCATGAATTACTCCCTAATTTTATCATTAAGAAAACAACAACAACAACAACAATTCGACGGAGGATTTATATCTCAAAAGGGATCCACACCTCAAGATGAGAAGGTGAAAAGAACTCAACTTTTTCATTGGAAGCTTAAGTGGTTGAAATGGAAATTTCAAACTTAAGATTGTCTATGCATCAAAAGATGTTATTTCAGCTTCGAGAGAGAGCTTACTTATAATACTGAAAGAGCTCCTAATATTTAAAGGGGTCTTAGACTTGAAGATACAAGCGAAGCTTTCATCTTATGGGGATGCGAGTTATAACATGGTCAATCTTGCGAAAAAGTTAGTGTTAGTCAGATTGACGACATGAAACCTGAGTGTCTTAATCATGCTCGAGTTTTTTGATTAAGGAGCTTCTATGACGAATTACAAAATTCTATTTCAACTTATCGCAGCTATATTCTTCATACAAAATTCTTATGCCTTAGACCTACAGAGTTACAGCTTCACCAATAGCTATCGCTACTCTATTTTAGAAGACAGCTTAAAAGAGAAGTTTCCAGGCAAGTATGTCTTCGGGGCCAGTTATGGCCATGTAAATTCCCCTTTCTACTACAGTGATACCTATCTTCATGAACGAAGAGAGGAAATCATCGATGCAAACTCAGTCTTCACTGCAGGGTTCACTTATTATCTTAATAAGAATACTTCATTAGGTATTCACTCATCGGTTGTTCACAACAGTGTCTTTGATGAATCCTATACAAATTTAGGTGATACGCAGATTCTCTCAAAAATCAATATTATGAGAAATTCCACTGCCTCCCTTTCGATTAATCCTCAAATCATTATACCCACTGGAGCAACTGAGAGCTTCACTACTACTGATTCCGTTTCCGCCGGATTAAATCTTGTTGCTGAGAAAAGTTATGACCGATTTCACTTCCTGGCTTCAGTTGGAGGCCATTTCGCAAAAAATAATGTCTATGAAGACGTTGATCATCGACAGCTCCTACTCGCTCAACTTGGTATCTCTTATGATGTGAATGATAAGATTAATATCAACCTTGAAAGTTACAGAAATATTCCACTGGTGGATGATGTCTTGCAAGATGAGGGAAAATACTTCCTAACGGCCAAGCATAAAACCCATAAAAACTTCTCCACTTACTATGGGGCGGGAATTGCCGCCTTAGACGAAGTGCAAAGAAAGACCTATTCAGTCCTGATTGGAGTTAAGTTCCATGAAAAAGAAGCATTAGCTCAGAGGCAAGAAGTTAGTACTGCCTTGGCTGCTAATCAAGGCCCTTTTATTACCTCTGATCCCAAGATCTACTTCCCTCATGATCAATATAAGCTTCCGGAAGAAGAAATGGGAAAAATGAAATCAATCCTTCAATCCCTTAAGGAATCCAAGGGAAGTCTACCCGATATAATTATTGAAGGTTATGCCAGCAGTATAGGACAGGACGACTACAATATGGAACTGAGTAAAAAGAGAGCTAAGTCAGTCAAAGAATATCTGGTGAAAAATGGAATACCTGAAAATAAATTATCTATTCAAGGCTTTGGAGAAACAGCTCCCCAGCATCAGATAGAGAGTAAGAATAGAAAGGTAGAATTAAATCTAGCAAACAGGGTAGGATCTTTATGAAATACTTTTTACTATTAACTTCAGTCATTACTCTTTCCTCATGTGGGAACCCTCACATCTCCTCTACTCAAAGTAGTCTTGAAAAGTTAGCTCCTCCCATAACCACAGATACTTATTGCTCTGAAATGACTGAGGAGGATTATACCTTTTACTTCGGCAACCAATCCGAACAAAACTTTCTTAAGGCAATTGAGTGCAAGAAACCCATTACAGAAACCTTCATCTCTTTTGATGATGGGCAAGTCTACTCCTTATCTAATGAAGAGAAGGTATCCCTTAGTTACCGGCTTTTTCATAAGAATGAATTTGGTAATCAGGATCAGAAAGTTCAATATCTTGATGATATTTTTGGTACTCATACTTTTCTCATTAATGTCGAAAACCCAGTTTCTAAGAACGGCATTACGGGGAAAGATCGCGGTATCACGACCTCGGGTACAGATACTGAGGCTAAGGACGGATTACTATGGAGCTTCTCACTACCCATTTCATATTGGTCCGCAAAAGCAGTAGATCTTCATTCAGCGAAGATAAGACTATTTGATTGCTCTCGAGAACTAATTAAAGATGCAAATGTTTCTCATGACGGAAGAGGTAAGCTTCAACACCTCTCTTTCGTCAGCAGTAGAAAGAATATTTGTCATGTTTCAATATCTGCCAATGACAACGGCTCAACTTTGGCCATTGATGAATTTAGCTATGGTCAGTAACTCCAAGAGCTTCATTTAAGGATGAAGAGCGCTTATTAAAAAAGTCACAATTAGGCAGGCCAAGAAGTACATCCAGCTGAAGTAGTTCTAATACCTTTACTTCTAGTTTCGGCCCTGAACTCCTTAGTTTTTGGTTAAGACTTGCCCATTCCCCCAGTGTTGTTAAGGTAGCTGGGAAAGAAGGAGTCCAAATCATTGGTGTAAATGATTTGCAACAGACGTGGATGTGAAGGAACGGACCAAAATTTATTTACATAGCCTTGGATAAATGTGTACTCATCTCTCTACTCCTGTGCCTTCGTTTGTAGATCTAGTAGACTTAAAAACCAATTCATAGAAAAAAACTCATCCCTTAATTTGCTGTGATAAGGAAGGATATGCGGTTGGGGGAAGGTCAGGAGGCCTAAAGATTGGTGCCTTGATGATAGAATAAATGTTGAAAACATATGAAAAGATGTTCTTCCAAACAAAAATAAATGGGAAGCTAGAATATTTAATAGTCTTAAAAAGTATTTCAAAAGAACAAAGTAAAGCACAATGCGCCAAGCTAGATTCAAGAAAATTATTCAGTTCTTCAAAAATCGAAACGGTCTCAAAAAGAGACAAGAAAGCCAGAAACATTTTAGTCAGGTAAAAAGGCTTTGCTCTGCCTTCAACCACCACTATCATTATCACTTACTGTGTCTTGGGTTTCAACTACTCCTGCTACATAATTCAAATAACAACTTAAGGAGAAACAGATGAAATTTTTTCTGGCCATACTCATACTATTCTCTTTTTCTTTTGTTTATGCAGGAGAAGAAAGACTCATTATTGAGAAGATAGATCTTGGTCGAAGTTCCAATGAGCGAGACCACCTCTACTTTTCAGATGGCAGAGTTGGTGTCATAACATCCAAGAGCGGAAGAGATATTTTGATTAAAGAAGACATTGGAGTTGGTTCAACTGTAGAGGTTAAACTAGATAAGAATCATAACGTCCTTTCTCTTCTCAAGGTTGAAGACTCAACTTCTAAAGATAAAATAGACTTCAAATCCTTTAAGGAGAAAGAAGTTCTTTCTCATTATCAACCTACAATCTTGCCGAATATGGATACTGTAAACAATATCTTTCGCAGGATGAATCGGAGGTGGCAAAGAAGATCCCAATGCTATAACCGTGCTCATGTTTGGAATTATGAAGAATTTAAAAACTCTGGTCTAAAATCAAAAAAAGTATTTATTTTTTATACTAGAAAATATATTCGGGAATATAATTTTAACTGGTGGTTTCATGCCATTCCAACGGTCCTCGTCAACCATGAAGGGTCTGTGGTCGAGAGGGCCCTCGATCCAATGTTTGCAAAAAAACCATTACCGCTGAAAACTTGGTCAGACTTATTTATAAGAAGCAAAAGAGAATGTCCTGTAATAACAAAGTACTCAACCTACGAAAACAACCAGGAAAGTGAACATTGTTATCTGCACTATTCAAGCATGTACTACTGGCAACCCAGAGATTTGGATAAGTTTGAAAGAACAGGATATGAAAAAGATAGTTTCATCAGATCCGAAGTAAATCACGCTTACTGGGAAGCTTTTTAGTTTTTACTGGGAGTGACTTAGAGAAAGTAGAAAACTTAGGTATACATGGAGGGAAGCCTATAACTTCACGGAAAAAGAGGCTGCCACCTGCGACTACTGTGGCCACAAACCAACTTAAAATAGGAGTAACTGTTAGTTTTCAAATCGGTGCCCTGCACATAGACAAATTTTTCACTTACTTTATTTTGCACAATGTTAAACGAAATGAAAACTAACTGTTCCCTCTGTTCATGAAGTGCTAAGCTTGAAAAATCAAGATGAGTACTTTATGAAATATATTTTGGCATTGTTCATCCTCTATTCAACTTCAATAGAGGCTCAAGACCCTGCAATACTTGAAGAAAATCTCTATATCGAGTTTAAGGAAGGATTTGAGGTTTTGGATGAGCATCAAAATGTTCAAATCCCTTTTTTAGCTTCTGAGCAGTCTCTCTTGGTAGAT
Source organism: uncultured Bacteriovoracaceae bacterium (assembly GCA_937931205.1). Lineage (GTDB taxonomy): Bacteria > Bdellovibrionota > Bacteriovoracia > Bacteriovoracales > Bacteriovoracaceae > Peredibacter. Next base: position 45,651 of record CALHBF010000014.1, on the reverse strand, counting down.
GCTTACTGGGACTCACTTCAAGAGAGTGTAACACCTCAGAAGATTAAAAATCTCTTCAATATTCAGTCATTTTATTTTGGAGTTATTGAAAGGCTTCGACTTTCTATTTTAAAGATCAAGTATGGAAAAATGAGATCTTTAGATACTATACTCCACGATGATCTTATAAATGAACTTCGAAAGACAGTTGTAGAAAAAAGACTCATTTATATTCTGGCCGTACATGAGAGCTTATTATTAACGAGTGGGTTCCAGGATGTTATTGACCTGGCCCGAAAACATGAAGCATATTTTGATATTGCTGAAATGAAAGAAAGCCAAAGAGAGGTAGTTCCAGAAATTGTGACTGATTTGTATTTCAATTCACCTGATATTAGCACCTACATGAATGGTGAGTACATCAAAAGTGTCAAAATTTTTATGTTCTGTCGTCAAAACAGACTTTACCCCTGTCTGATGGTAATGAGAGACATATATGGAATGGAAGTCAGAAAGGAGGATGGAAGCCTTTGGAGTAATCCAGCTCTAGCCTCGGCAAGGACTGGTTTTCCAAGTTATCAACGCAATGGTAATACTCCCTCTGGAGTGTTCACTATCGATTCAGTAATGCCGTATGCTGATCAACAACTTTCTTATGGAAAATTCAGACGGATGATCCTTAACTTCGTTCCAAAATCTAGTAATGAAACTTTAATTAAATCTCTTTTGCCTAGAAGTTCTAGGGACCATAACTGGTGGAGTTCAACTGTAGTTGCTCGAGATATTGGAAGAAATCTTTTCAGAATTCACGGTAGCGGAAAACTCAATACTAACCCTACTACAACCTACTTTCCCTTCAGAAGAACTTTAGGATGTATATCTCAAAGAGAAAATACATACGGAGAAATTACTTATAAGGATCAAAGAGATCTCTTAGATAGTATCATGATGGCAATGGAACTTACTCCTTCTTATCAGAATGAAACGAAGGTCAAGGGTGTTCTTTACGTTCTAGAAATCAATGATAAACAGTCACCCATGACTTTGGATGATCTCGTAGAATTTGGGATCATATAACATAAATTAAACTAAAACCGAGGCTTGAAAAGCTAAGCCTCGGTCTCGTTGAATGTAAATAGTTATTCTCTTTCCTCATTTTCAATTTCTTCATTCAGATCTGAATTTGATTCAGGTTCTGCTGTTGACTCCGGAGTAGTAGAAGAATCAGTTCCGGGAACTCTAGGATTTGTAGGCTCTTCTGTCTCTGGATATGGAGATTCATTTTCTTCACTATTATCTGATGATGAATCATTAGACCCAGCATCATTGGAAGGACCACCTGTAATGACCTCCCCTGTACCTGGATTTTCACCTGCTCCAGGAGGTGCTGGACGATCCTGCCCTTCAATTACTGGGGCAATTGGACCAGGAATTCCTTCTTCATAAACTACTCCTGGGTCATCAGTATAAGGACGAAAAATACCACAAGCAATTGGAAGTGTTTGAAAATTTGTCCAGCGACTATATCCAGCAACTGTTTCTGGTAGCGCTTTGCTTTCATCTACGCCTTGGATTATGACTACTTTGCCACTAAAGTCTAAACCTTCATCAGGACCTAACTTTACAATATTGTCATCAGGATTTCTGTCTTCACTTTTAAGATCATCCCAGAATCGATCAAACCTTGTTACTTTCATGTATTCGTAGCTTCCATTTGGAAAAGCTTTAGGCCAGCTTCGATTGGCAGACAATTGCGAACCTATATCCCAGTCCAAAGGTATGATAATTGGCCCAACAACTTTAAGAGTTTCCACAATATCAAGATATCCATCACCATTTGTGTCATCTTCAATAGTAGGGCACCGTGTTCCCATATGAACGTTCTGAAAGTGTGCGATTGAAGGACTCCCTGCAAAAAGTCTCACAAATGCAGAAAGCTTATTATCTTCTCTTATAAATTGAGCTGAACCGGGTATCGTGCCAACGACTTGGGGATTGAGTGTAGTAAAGTTTGCAAGAAACCTACCTTGAATATTTTCTCCATCGATAGCAGCTCTCTGAGCTTCAATATCTGTTTCTTCTAATTCTCTGTGAGGAGATTCATCTTCTGAAGATGAATCTCCTGAAGATGAATCTCCTCCACCGCACGAGGTTAAAAGTGTTGCAATAAAAACACAAATAAGACCACTCATTCTATAAATTTTCACAATTTTCTCCAATTAAAGATTAACATTGAATGCTTCAAGAAATGCAGCTCTTACTTCATCCATATTGAATGCATCTTTGCTGTAGCCCCAAGCTTCATTCATTTCAAGATCCGCTGGTTGCCATGTATACATATTGGCGCGCATAAAATAGCAACGGTCAGTGAAAAATGGATTATTAGCATAGTCTGAATAATTCTCAACCACTCTACACTTTACATCTTTTGTAGAATGAAAATCTGCCCAATCCTGCATAGGATAAGGGCGGTTAATCCATTTCACATCAAGAGCTCTTTCTTTGACTACGCCGTCTGTATCCATCACATGGACATAGGGGGTAACATGAAACCACCACTTGAAGCTATATTTGCGAATGTACTCTTTTGGCCAAAAGATAAACATTTTCATGGAACGGAGTGAATGTTTTTTCCACCAATCATAAGACCAAACCATTGCTCTGTTAAAGCACTGAGTAGTGCCTTCACGCTCAACTCTTGACCTAGCTTCTTTTATATACCCCGCTGCAACGTCCATACTTTCTACAGTTGTAGGAGTGTAATTAAAGTCATAAAAGGATTGCTTTTCTTCAATGGTAGCAACAGGAGCCGCTGCTGAAAAAATTCTTTTAATAAAGCGTTTTTCATCCAAAGAAAAAGTGAACCATCCTCCATAAAATGCATACGATTGAAGCTCCTCAATTTTATCTAGTTCAGAGACATTTAATCGTGCTACATCTCCCGTTTTCAAAAGGACCAGTACATCGTCCCCTGGTTGGGTACCTATGTCTACCTCATGAATTTGTGTAGTGATTTCCGTGAAAGCAAATATCGACTTAGGTATGAATAAAAAAAAGACTAAAAGCCAACTCAATCGCATATAAACCCTCCATTGATAAAGCGAAACAGTTCATATGATTTGTTGACCAAGTTTAATCGTCTACTGAATTTGCCTTAAGAAATAACTAGAGGAGCATCAAAACTAAATAATTTGCTAAATAATCTTTCTCCAGAAAGATTATGTTGATGAGATTGACGACTTAAGTCCCGAGTGAATCGGTCAGGTTAGAATTCTTGATGAAGTGCTCAGGGTTTATTTATAAAATCACTTTTCCATTGTTCGTGCTTTTACTCATAATTCAACTCCCATGCATTAGACTTAAGTCCTCCCATAGGGCAAATTTTGAGCCTCTTCGAATTAAAGAAGAAGGTTAAATTCACTATTCTTTTCAATTTCATATTCTAAGACTGAGAATGATTTTCTGATAATCATTCTTATCAATTGTACCAGACACTTTTAGATGAAGTTTTTTTTATCAATGTTAGAAATGACTAACATACTTTCACCATATTCATTAGATTAAATGACAAAGTAAATCATGTAGATCACATACACTGGCAATAGAGACCCAAGGGCAATCACTTGTGATCTTAAAAAAACATGTTCACTGTTTCTATTCCCAAAATGTATAAACAGGGCATAGAGAACAGGAACAAGAAAGACAAAGAATAAATTATTTGCGAATAATTTAAAGTCACTTATTTGAACACCTACTAGAGCGAGAGGAAACATAGCAATGCTCATAGTTGCAGCGTGATCACTGATAACACTTGTTATACCTGAAGAAATCTGACCGCTTCTGGTTATACTCCAAGTTGCAAAGACTTTAGGTAATGCAGTCATAGGTGCAGTAATAAAAAGACCGCCAACTATATCAGAGATCTTAAAGTATTGAACGATATTTTCTGTAGATTTCACGGTAAGGAAAGCTCCTCCAGCTAATCCACCTACTCCAATCATGGCCATTATTACTTCTCTTCTATTCCAACTACCTCTCTCCTTTTCTGTTCTTCCTCTTAAAATCGCATGAATCAGAAAAATTATGTAAAGCAATAATAAAACCCATCCATCTCTAACTTGTAATCCTCTTTGTCCTGAAGGCAAGGTCATTACACCATATGCAATTACAATTAAGATATAAGGAATGGCCTGAATGGAAACAGCTCTTCGATCAACTCGAATGATATGTCGTTAATCCTTCGCTAACCAGCATGAGGTCTTATCACTCTCAATTCTGAGAAAAATCACTCCCACCTAAATGTATCATTATCCGGCCCTGCATCTACGGCCATGTGTCATGCAATATTTGAGGTAATACTTAAAACTGAGATTTTAAAACGGTGCTCATCTCCATAATCGTAAAGGTACAAAAACGTGTCTCCTTCCTTTAAAATAAGCTTTTCCAATTGAATTTTAGACTTACCTACGCTAAATGGACTTCCTGCATATTCATTTTCGTCATCCCAGAATTTATCACTCATAAAAAAAGAAAAATAATGCTCCGGTTGCCAGTTATTTTTTGAAAGTATCTGGGCATGGAGATCAAAAAGGGATTCCTTTATAGGCAGTTTAACCTTGAAGACTTTTTTCCTTCAAAGATTTTTCACCTCAAACTCAATCATTGAAAAGGAATTCTGCTTTTTTATGAAAAAACTATCTATCAAAATTACTGGTAATGCCAAGTCCCCTTCTTCTTACTCTGGGTTACATTTGTTTTCGAACCTTATTTCAAAGTTCGAAATCCAGTCTATGATTGGTCGACACTTGCCCTAAAAGCAGCCTGAAAAGGGTTTAACAAGCTTTCAGAAGCTTTATTCAGGTATCATGGCCTTTGTTTTGCCGGAGCCGAATGCCTTGATGACTTAGACGAACTTGCTAACGATCCACTTCCCAGTCTTGCTCTAAAACTTCGTCTTTGGCTTGATCCCAATCTCTATAAAATTACATTCAGAATGGATGGAACGATTCATCAACAGTATGGAAAAAAGATGGAAGGAGTGGAATGGAGTTATAAAAACATTGAAGGACTTAGCTCTCAAAATCTCTTCGATGATAAGGGTCTTTGTTACGGATTCGCTCTCAGAAATGGCGCCGCCCATTCGTCTGTTGGTGCGGTCGAGATGATGGAAATAAAATCACCTGGAGAGATACAACTATCAAATTCTTTGATTCTAAAAAATGCCCGATTGGAGACATCATTTATCCTAAGAAGGACCTCTCTATGGGAAGGTCTTTTCTCAGAGTTATTTTTATACGAACAAAAAAGAAAGAGATCAAGGCCGGAGATAATCATCCTTATCACTACTACGCGATTGTAACGAATATGAGCAATTCTGAGATGACTAATGAGAAGATTATTCAATTTTATCGAAAGCGCGCTCAAGTAGAAAACAATATTAAAGATCTCAAAAACGGAATGGACTTCCATCACTTCCCTTGCCAGTCGCTTAAGGCAAATCATGTCTGGGGATTAATGGGAATTATTGCTTACAATCTCATGAGACTCGCCTCATTTACTATCTCAAAGGATGGTTGTTTTTCACAAACAGTTAGAAAGAAAATAGTGATCAAAGCTTGCGAAGTAATTAAGCATGCAAGATCAACCGAATTAAGAATGATGAACCATGTAGAAAGGGAGGTGCTACGACTAATGATGATACTAAGTAACACTTTTTTTAAGGGCGAAGCCCGACTGATGAGAACCACCAACGTGGCAACACATCATCTTTAGTTCTTTGACAACTGAATAAAAAAACGTGCTTACTCAGTCTGAAATATCCCCGTCGAGGCAGAGCTGTGCCTAAAAACATCTCTTTGTGGGTGATCACTGACTCGCGAGATAAAAAAGTGTGGTGATAGGAGGAGAGACGGAATGATTTTTGCCATAGCAGGCCTGTGATCGAAACGGGTTTGGGATTTTTTATGACGGAAACGTCAGGAGAATTGGTCTTGAGGTCTTATGGACGGATTTGGGTTTAAAATACGTGGACAGACTTTCTGCTCTAATCTGAAGTTTTTTATATCTCAGTTCATGAAGGGATCTTTTTGCTTTGGCCTCTTGAATACTTCCTCTTGAAAAATACTTGGTCGGAAATAAGAACTCCTGTGAAATGGACCATGTTTTCATTGGGCCATCTTCCATCTGCATAAAACTCATATCAGTTTCTCTCATAAAACCTAATCGAGGGCTTGATAGAGAGTATTCAGAACTTATAAGTTCTTTTTCTGCATCAGCAGTGGCCTTCACTGCTGCCAAGGCGGGGTTACTTTTATAGGCTTCACTTAAAACCATCTCGGGGGTTAAAAGATCTGCGTAACATAAGTTAGAAAACAATACCCCTAAGATGACTAGAGATTTAATCCCCATAAACTTTCTCCAATTTACACCTTAATAACGCTGATAATGCATTGTTTGTGACAGGTAGATTTAATTTAAAAAGTTGACCTTCCTAATAAAGGAAGGTCAATCTGTGAAGAAGTTAAAAAATATTAATCCAGCTATATTTTTGCTTTATTTAATCTAAGTGAGTTAACAATTACGGAAACCGAACTTAAGCTCATGGCAAGACTTGCAAACATAGGACTAAGTAATAGACCAAATGAAGGATAAAGAATACCAGCTGCCAGAGGTATACCTAAGATATTGTAAATGAAAGCAAAGAAGAGATTTTGCTTAATATTTCTCATCGTGGCCTGACTCAATCTATGGGCCCTTACAATTCCCATAATGTCGCCTTTAACTAAAGTGACGCCTGCACTTTCCATGGCCACATCAGTGCCTGTTCCCATTGCGATACCCACTTCCGCTTGTGCGAGAGCCGGAGCATCATTGATTCCATCTCCCGCCATAGCAACTTTAAGACCTTGTGATTGTAAGTTTCGAACAATCTCTCCTTTCATTTCAGGTAAAACTTCGGCCCTTACCTCATCTATGCCCAGCTTCTTTGCAACTGCATTGGCCGTACTCTGATTATCTCCTGTAACCATAATGACTTTGATGCCTCTTTTATGGAAATACTCAATTGCTTCTTTGGAAGTTTCTTTAATAGGATCTCTTACTCCGATCACTCCGGCCGGTTTACCATTTATGGCCACAAGCATGGCGCCGCCACCTTCGACTTGAATTGTTTTAGCTATCTGGGAAAGTAATTCTGGATTAACTCCATTTGTAGAAAGTAATTTTTTATTCCCTACAAGAACGACATTTCCATTAATAACTCCTTTCACGCCCATGCCAGTTATAGTTTCAAAGTTTTGGGCATCTTTAAGTTTTATACCTCTTTCTTGCGCTCCTCTTACAATAGATTCAGCTAAAGGATGCTCACTCGCTTTTTCAAGGGAAGCCACCATCTCAAGCATTTCATTTTCTTTAAATTCACCTTCAACGATGACTTCAGTAAGTTGAGGACGACCAATTGTAAGAGTTCCAGTTTTATCCACCATGAGAGCATTAATTTCTCCCATGGCCTCTAATGCAGCAGCATCTTTAATAAGAACACCGTGAGTTGCTCCCTTTCCTGTTCCAACCATAATGGACATAGGGGTTGCCAATCCAACAGCACAAGGACATGCAATAATTAGTACTGAGACCATATTTACTAGGGCAAAAGTAAAGGCTGGGTCTGGTCCTAAATAGAACCAAACAACTGCGGTGATCATAGAAACCACAACGACTATCGGAACAAAATATTTAGAAAAAGTATCTGCTAGCTTTTGAATAGGTGCACGGCTTCTCTGCGCTTGAGATACCATCTCAACAATTTGAGATAAGAGAGTATCGGCCCCTACTCTTGTTGCTTCCATAATAAAACCTCCAGCACCATTTACAGTGGCCCCAGTAACTTTATCACCTTGAATCTTTTCAACCGGCACCGGTTCACCTGTAATCATTGATTCATCAATGACACTTCTTCCTTCAAGCACAAGACCATCGACAGGTACTTTTTCCCCTGGCCGAACTCTTAACTTATCCCCAACCTTAATGTCAGTTATCAAGACCTCAACTTCTGACCCATCATCATTAATTTTTCTGGCTTCTTTTGGAGCTAACTGGAGAAGGGCCTTAATAGCATTACCTGTTTTATGTCGGGCCCGAAGTTCTAAAACCTGCCCAAGTAAGACTAGAGTAATAATGACAGCGGCAGCTTCATAATAAACTCCAACCATCCCCCCATGCATTTTGAAGTTTTCTGGAAAAAGCCCAGGAAAGAAAGTTGCCACTAAGCTGTAAACATAAGCGGCCATTGTTCCCAAGGCAATGAGTGTAAACATATTCAAATTCAAAGTTTTAAGAGAAACCCAACCTCTATGGAGAATTGGAAATCCTGCCCAGAGGATTACAGGGGTTGCGAGTACAAACTGGATAAAGACTAAAACAGTTGGAGAAAAGTTATTTTGAACTGGCTGACCAGGAATCAGATCAGACATCGCAAGAAAAAAAAGTGGTAATGAAAGAAACAATGATATTTTAAATCTAAAAGTAAAGTCTAGCAACTCACTGTTATCTTCCTGGTCAAGAGTTATCTTTTCAGGTTCAAGGGCCATCCCACAGATCGGACAGCTACCAGGTCCTTTTTGTCTAACTTCAGGATGCATTGGACATATAAAAAAAGCATCAGGAGATATATTTTCAGAAGTAGATTCACTCCTTACGTTATGATGGTGATGAGAATGATGATGTTTATGATCCATATAAAAATTCCTTTATAAAATAAATATACACATACAAATCTAGTCATTATGGAATGATTGATCTACTTAATATTTAAATATCATCTAGAAAGTAAAAATATTATTTATCATGTCACAACCTCAATGATCATTTCGTCTATAAGTAAGTTATATACTTTTCCTTAAAAAATGGAGTTCACATGAAGATACTTGCATATGTTATTTTAATTATAACAGCTTCTATGGGGTTGGCTTCAGATAAAGTGTATCGATGACGATCAAACCACAATAAATGAACCTATCATCCGTGAAATTAGATAGATCATGCCATTATTTTTAAGGTGATCCCATATGCTAGACACATAACAATGGTGCTAAGTCCCTAAGGACAATGCAAAACTAAAACCTCTATCAAGAAGCAATGGCAGAACAATAAATAAAACGAGAGATGGTACTACTAAAAACAGAATATCCCAAGACATCGCACTTATTTCTTTATTTATTGGTTCTCATTACAACCCAAATACAATTAAGATAAACGATGGGTCTCGCAAAGAACCAAATGATTCCTATGGTCTCAACAATTAGCATAATTATTACCTCATAAATGAAACCTCTCATAATTACCTAAAGTGTTTTAAGAAGAGAGCTAACAATCTTAAGCTTTTCTTCTGGTAACATCTTCATCGTCTCAAAGGCTTCACTTAGTAATTCATCTCTAATAATCTCCTCTTGCATGAGGCGGTGGAACTCGCTCATCGGATGGCCATAAGATTCCACAATATGATCAATACGATTTTGATCCAACGTAATACGACCATTTTCAATATGCCCTATGCTTGGACGTGAATAGCCACAAACAGCGGATGCCTGATCTTGTGAAAAATTTTTCATTTGCCTAAGGATTTTTAGGACCCTCACCTCTTTGGTTATAATCCTCTGATAGCTCCGCCTCTCCTGATTAGTGAAGACAGTTTTCTTTTTCCTATTTCTAGAGATCCCCTTTCCTTTCTTTATTTTTTGATAATCCTTATTAGTTAAATCAAGAGCCTCGAGATATTTTATAATCTTCCTCTCATCAATTACTGCTCCTCCCTTCTCGTATTTTTTAATAGCCTCAAGGCTCAAATTAAGCCTCCTTGCCATTTCAACACGAGTCACCTTCATCATCTCTCGCGCTCGTTTTAGGGCCTTGGCATGAGAAAGATTGATCTTTTCTTTTAGCGTCGCTGATTGCATTTTTCCTCCTTCAAATGGTGTTACTGCCAGCGCCCGCTCTCCAAAAAATTTCATATGGTTAAACCCCGAAATCGTCACTCTTTGAAAATCAAAAAGGGTACGCTTTTTTAAGGGGTACGGTCATAGCCAAAAATATAGCCAGATATAGCCAACCAGAGAGACCACTGGAGACTTATGACCGCTCGTACAGATGAGGAGTTGAATGAACTCGTTGATACTATTAGTTTTTGAATTTGAAGTAGTTAGCTATAAGACATAAAAAAAGCCGGAGCATGTCCGGCTTTTTTATTAGAAATTTGGTGGAGATAAGCAGGATCGAACTGCTGACCTCTTGCATGCCATGCAAGCGCTCTCCCAGCTGAGCTATACCCCCATGTACGTAGATACCAAAAACTGTAATAAAAGATTCTAAGGTAGGCAAACAAAAAGTTGAAATTTAATGGAGTATTTTGCCCTATTTTAGAAAATCTCGCCCCCCTCTAGAATTTATGAAAGGAGCGAAATTTCATGTACAAATTATTAGTGGTGATGGCGATGGTAATAGCAGCAATTAAGGCCCAGGCCGGCGTTTGGCCTATTTAATCACTGAAATCTTTGTTCCCTTCTGAAGCTCAGGAATCTGGCTAATTCTCACAACGTCTTCCCCGCGACAATCTTCAAACTTTTCACAACGCTTGCTCTTAAAACACTCTCTGTCTTCGTCATATTCAAAGTCATCTTCACCGCGTACTAGAATTCCCTCAACAAGCCCTGTTTTTTCATTAAAAACCGCTGAACCAGAATTCCCCGCGAGGGTATCAAGATCGGCCATGAAATAGTTCTCATCCACATTGTATTTAACTGATGCCCCTGTAGCGACTTTCGCCGATACTCCGTAAGGGTAACCAATAACCATTAAACCGGTATTATCTTCGATCTTACCACTCTCTCTAAATTTCAGAGGAGAGCGGCCTTTCACTTTCTTTGTTAGCTTAATAATTGAATAATCAAATCCTGAGATGAAGTCATTTTGCCAAGCAAGTACCTTCTGACATGAATAAACATCACTTGATTTCAGAGAGTATTTACCTTCATCGTCGATTTTATAATCGAAGACCCATTCATTTTCCTTACACTGAACATCGTTCATTATACAGTGACCGGCGGTCACTAAAATATCGTCGGCCACAAGAAACCCCGAACAGTTACCTGGGCTCAATTGATCTTTAAAACGCTCTTCTTCACAAAGAGCAATTCCATCAACATCTTCAACTTTTTGACCAAAAGTCATAAGATCTTCAAATTCTGCCTTCGATGTATCAAACCAAAACTTACGATTAACTTTTGTATGTTTAATATTTGCTTTCGGCACCATGATGGCCGTAGAGCGAGCAAGACTTTGCTGCTTAAGTGTTGCTTTAATGAGTTCTATGCGATTATCTTCACCATAAATCACCCCATGCTCAATGGCCTGGGCACCAGAACAAATCAGTAACGACAACAAAGCTAGCTTTTTCATAGACTCTCCAAGATTTCTCAAACTTCAGGGATTGTACCCCACAATCTTAAGGTACTTAGGTCAAAATGATGCGCCGAGAAATTATTACAGAGGTTTGACGGAAGCCCTGCAAAGATGGACAATTTAACTATCACTCATAAAGGATAAATATGGGAATTTACGTTAATAGAACTCTAAACATGAAACAGATTGCGGCCATCGGGTTTGATATGGATTACACCCTGGTCCGTTATCACTCAGAAGCCTTTGAGGAAATGACCTATCAAGCAATCATAAACAAGCTCCTTGCTGAAAAGAGCTACCCAGAAATCATTAAAACTCTCGTTTTTAAATTTGATCTGGCCATCCGTGGACTCGTTATTGATAAGCCAAACGGCAATATCCTAAAACTCTCTACCTACTCAAAAGTAAAACATGCCTACCACGGTATGAAGGAGATGGACTATAAGGAGCAGCAGAAAACTTATCAAGGTCTCACTATTGACCTTAATGATTCTTCTCGTTTTGCCATCGTTGATACCACTTTTTCTATCTCTTACTGTGTGCTTTACATGCAGATGGTGGAATTAAAAGATTCTCATCCAGAATTAAATTTCCCGGATTACAAAACGATTGAACAAGACCTGCTTTACGCTCTTGATATGTCTCATCGTGATGGGACTCTCAAGAATCAAGTTAAGCTTGACCTTAAAAAGTACATCTACCCAGATGCAGAGACTGTTCACGCTCTTGAGAAATTTAAAAAGCATGGAAAAAAACTTTGGGTTATCACGAACTCTGATTACTCTTACACAAAACTCCTTCTGGATTTTGCGATTACTCCGTTCCTAAAAGATCACAAGCATTGGTCTGAGCTTTTCAATATTGTGATCACTTTGGCCGCGAAGCCTCGCTTCTTCACAGATAATATGCCTCTGTTAAAAGTTGATCCGGCCACCGGCCTTATGAGTAATCATCATGGACCTATTCAAGATGGAATTTATCAAGGCGGAAGTGCCGAGAGCATTCAAAAATACTCAGGCCTCTCTGGAGAGCAGATTCTTTATCTAGGGGATCACATCTATGGTGATGTACTGACAATTAAAAAGACTTGTAACTGGAGAACTGCACTGGTTATTGAAGAACTAATCCATGAGCGCAAAGCACTCGCTCTGGTAGGGCCAATCAATGAAGAGATCTCTAGCCTGATGGATACAAAACTCGTCATTGAAAAAGAAATTGATGAGCTATTTGATGTGGCCATTGAGAATGATCAGAAACCTGATAAAACGAAGCTTCAGCCTTTATTTGATAAGATTGAGAGCTACGACAAACTCATCGCTAAGAATATCAGAACTCATACCACTTACTTTAATCCACTATGGGGTGAAGTGATGAGAGCTGGACTTGAGCCATCTCGTCTGGCCGGGCAGATTGAAAAGTATGCTTGTATTTATATGGCGAAGATTTCAGATTTTGATGAAGTCTCTCCTCGCTCATATTTCAGACCAAAAAGAAAAGAACTTCCACACGAATAGTACAAAAAAAGCCCCACATTTTAGTGGGGCTTTTTTTTAGTATTACTGATCGATAAGAGAAATATCATAGTGAGCAGTCAGCTGGTTCATTCCTTCTAACTCATAACTTACCTTTGCTTTTTTTCCTGTATAAACAGTTACTAAATTAGCAAAAGCATTTGCTCTAAAGGTATTCAAAAACTTACTGGCAGCTTCTGATAACTCTACTTTCTTCAAATGAAACTCAGGATGATAAGTCATTCTCAAAACCTGACCACGCTCTTCTAAAGTTAGACGATAGTCAGCATGGAAGAAATTCATGCTTTCAACAAAAGATGTGAAAACGTGCTTCACAGAATCAGTTCTTTCAAGCTTCAAGTGACTCCAGAAGATAGAGTCTTGAGTTGATTGTACCATTTCTTTTAGGATCTCTTCAGTGCCCAAATTATTTTCCAAGTAGAAATTAATCGTATCCACATAGAGTTGGAAGTTTGTCAGATTATCAAAATCAACAAAAAACTCAGCATCAAGATCAATCTGATTAAGATACTTTCTAAAGAGATCGGGATGCTTTAATTCGAGAAATTTCACGAGAGAGTAAATCACACGAACTTTAGTCACACGATTCTGGCGATACTTTCTCGGAATTTTAAAACCATGAAGTTCAATATTAGAAAACTGCAATGGTAACTTTCTATCAATCACCCCGGCCTCTAATGACTCAGGTGGGATGGCCGTAAAGCGAGAAAATAAAAACCATTGAGGAGCTGAAGGAACTAATAAGCCATGCTCCATTTTAGAAAGAGCGGACTGCGAGCATCCGATCGCCTCGGCCACTTCTGCCTGATTCAATTTTTTAAATTTACGGGCAGCTTTCATTAAGGTGCCGAGTGAATGTTGTTGTTCTGTCATAAAATTTCCTTTACCTTTTAGGAGTAAACCAGCAATCTGAGACATTTTCAGAGGGCCAACCCCTTGATTATTTACTATGACACCATTAGTCTTTAGAATCCCTAAAGGATTCTGTTTAGATTTTCTTAATATATCTCAGGATATCGTTGAATGCATCAAAAAAAACGATTGGAATAAAATAGATAATATTTTCCAATCACTTACTGCCCCAAAAGGGACCATTTTTGAGCATTTACTAAACTATATTTATTTTGAAAGAATCGAAACAATGATCAGTGTAAGAGACTCCCAAAATGAGTGGGAAGAAGATGGAATCTGGCATGATGATGGCTCACGAGTATTGGCCTTCAGCTTATCCCTCACCCTAGACACAGATGAGCTTGAAGGTGGGTATTTAGGAATTCGCAGAAAAGGCGAATCAGAATTTGAAAAGATCCCTACTCCTCATCTCGGAGGAATGATTGTTTTTTTAACGGGAGTGCATGGTTATGAACATAAAATCCATGCCGTGACGAATGGCAAACGAATCATGCTGGTGGGTTGGTGTAGTTAATTGACCGTTCTTAGCATTCTAAGCTGATCACGCATACTCTGACATTTATAATAAATGCCCGCCCATACGACTTCCTCATCCGGGCCATAAGTTTTATCTTCCAAAGTATTCTCTGCCAAATTCAAGATCGTAGCGATGACAACTTCTTGCAAATCTGTAATCGTCTTCATTGATCCACCAAAAGCAATTTCTGAAATATCACACTCAATAGCATTGATATCTTTTAGAGTTTGTTTCAATTCCTTATTCTTAATAGGATGCTTTTTTAAATACTCATCCATAGACTGACAGCTAAAATAGTTTGCCCAGCTTGAACATTCTTCAGGCTCACCCACTTTCCTTCTACATTCTTTGGGTACTTCATAAAGATCAAAAACAAACTCTGGATCTTGTAATGAGTAGGCCATATCACGATTAAAACCATTCTTGGAGAAAGAGAGATTATCTGAGAGATGAGTGAAACCATGAACTTCCCCATTGTCGTGATCACGTATAGCAATCACGTCTCCAGGAGATAGTGGTTCATTCATTTTCTTTTCACGACAAAGTGGTGAAGTCATCCAAAAATGCATTTCTTCATCTGAAGTATAACGGACCTGAGGTACAATTTTTGAGGCAACTAAAGTAGCATTCCAACAATTAGGACCATTCTCTTTTGACCGTTTAAACTGCTTATCCTGAGCAAATGCTGGAATTTGGGCCGTTACTTTCTGAAGGCATATGCTGCCAGAACAAGAACACTTTTCACTCTTTGCTGCTTCTTTAACTTTTTGTGTCCAGCTCATCAAAGCATCTGCTTCTACTTTCAACTGCTGACAATCCCTTCCTTGAATAAAAATCTCACTACCCTTCTGAATGACTTGGATTTTGCCGTTAAAGCCATAATCATATTCTGCCCAAAGAGCTTGGGAGAAAACAAAGACTAAAATAAGTATGAGATTATTAAGAAATGTCATGCCTCTCTTATCGAAATAAAGAGAGGCCGACTTAAACTTTTGTTATGGAATTAAACCCTCAATAGATAGGTATCGCTCCATTGAATCATAGTTAAATGTCAGAATAGACTTGGTTTCAGGATGCTTCACTAAATATTTCTTAACTGCGGCCAAGGATGCCCCGGAAGATATACCACCTAAAAGACCTTCCTGCGTTGCCGCTAGTTGAACCATTTCAAAAGCTTCTTCTTTTGTAATTTGATAAATCCCATCCAGTAATTCTATATCCATAATTTTAGGGATAAACCCCGCCCCAATTCCTTGCAATGGATGGGGTCCAGGAGCACCACCTGATAAAACAGGAGAGGCCACTGGTTCAACTGCAATAACCCTAGTGCCAAACTTCTCTTTAAGAACTCGGCCCACAGAGGTTAAATGTCCCCCTGTCCCCACACCAGAAATCAGTACCTCTACTCCTTGAGGAAAATCTGCCAGCACCTCTTTGGCCGTCATTTCACGGTGAACACGTAAATTATCTTCGTTCTCAAATTGCATGGGCATCCAGCAGTCTTTATTGGCCGCTAATTCTTGCGCACGGGCAATGGCGCCCTTCATACCCTGCTCACGAGCGGTAAGCTCAAATTGGGCCCCATAGGCCTTCATTAGCGCTCGCCTTTCAACCGACATTGATTCCGGCATGACCAAAATCAATTTATATCCTTTAAAAGCGCAGACCATAGCAAGAGCAACGCCTGTATTGCCGGAAGTTGGTTCAACCACCGTCATCCCAGCTTTGAGCTCACCTCTTTTCTCTGCTCCTTCAATCATAGCG
This sequence comes from uncultured Bacteriovoracaceae bacterium, assembly GCA_937931205.1. Classification (GTDB taxonomy): domain Bacteria; phylum Bdellovibrionota; class Bacteriovoracia; order Bacteriovoracales; family Bacteriovoracaceae; genus Peredibacter. The sequence goes on along the minus strand of CALHBF010000014.1, from coordinate 29,496 downwards.
AGAGCAATTCTATCTTTAATAGAGCCTGCGGGATTTTGGCGTTCAAGTTTTACCCAAACTTCATGATGCGGAAAAAGCTTAGAGAGTCTGACGACCGGAGTGTTTCCAATAAGACCTAGAATATTATCGAATTTCATCTGGCACCTCGCAAAGACCCATTCTAACATAGGACTCTGTTAAAATAAAAATCCCCCTATATAAGGGGGATTTTTATCAAGATACTTAGCAAAAAAATTCGATAACGATTATTTTTGAATTTTAGACTTAACTTGATCCAAGATAGAGTTGGCCGTATTAAAAAGCATGCCAGCAGTTTTTGTCGCACGATCTTTAATATCAGAAGCTTCAATCAAACGAATAATTTCTTCCACTTTTTTAACAGCTTCATCTTTGCTGATACCAAACTTCTCTTCTACTAGACCTAAAAGAAGATCGAGATTTTTAGCACCTTTTTTCTGCACTAATTCACGAGCAGAGCGAACGATGCTTAATTCATCAAGTCCATGCTTCTCATAAAGTTCATCAGCAGTGTAGGCCGACTGACCGAATTCACCATGAACACCTAGAGAAAGAACATCAAACTCTAGACCCTGAGTCTTTAGCTTATGCACTAATTGTGATCCCATACCAGCAATAAGCTGATGGTCTTCAACCGTTACCACTTTGCTTGAAGAATCTTTAATCCAAGAAGCCACTTCAGAAAAATCTGTATGATTTACGAATGGGTGATTGATCACAGTTGCTGAAATCCCTTCTTGAGCAAGAAGTTTTGCGGCCTTTAGAGCTTTAGGAACAACTGAACCACTTGCCACGATGGCAACATCACTTCCATCACAAAGTTTTTGAGCACGGTTAAGAGTATAATCTAAACCTTCATCATTTTCAGGAGCAAAATTCTCACGTCCTAGGAAGAAAATATAAGAATCTCCGTTAAGGCCCGCTTCACGATCTTTGGCAATTTTTTCAACTGCATTGAAGATGTATTCATCAGCTTCCCTGCTTGTTGAGAGATTAACAAGATTCACGTGAGGAATGCTTGCAAGAGCAGATAAATAAGTTAGTGACTGGTGACTTGCTCCATCGGCTGCATCCTGAAAACCAGTATGAGAGAAAACTGCAATCATCGGAGCACTTGAAAGGGAGCTCATCACAAGTGGAAGATTTCCTTTCGTTACACCGAAAGCTGCAAAAGTATCAACCACAGGAATAAAACCAAGTTTGCTCATCCCTACTGCAGTTGAGACCATATTTGATTCAGCAATACCAATATCAAGGAAGTTTTCTTTAAATTCAGATTGGAATCCCTTCACTCCAGTTGAACCTTGAAGGTCACTTGAGATTGAGAACACTGGGTATCCAGCTTTCGCAGCACGGATAAGACCGTTAGAAATCCCTACTTGAATCTTCTCACTCTTACCACCTTCAGATTTTTTTTCAGGTTTAACAGTGAGTTCGTTGGCCCAAGTTGTGAACTCAACAGGAACTGATTCAGTTCCCCAGATTTCTTTTACGAAATCATGAATTTTTTCATCATGCGGTTTCAGAGGGAAACCATGCCCACCTGTTGAAGATTCTGCAGTGGCCTTCACGCCGTAACCCTTAATCGTTTTGATCCAAAGACAAACCGGCTTTTTAGGATTAGCTTTTGCATCTTCAATGGCCTTTTCAAGAACGTGATACATTCCTTCAAGATCATGACCGTTTTCAACTTCAACAACTTTCCAACCAAGAGTTTTAAAAGCTTTAAAGCTTGGCTCCATTGAGAAAGAATCTTTATCAATGCGACCAGAGAGTTTTGTATTGTTATCAGAAACGAGAAGAACGAATGGGTTTAATTTTCCAGCATGAGCTAAACCAGGAATAGCACTCATCGCTTCCTTCGCCTCACCTTCCATCGCTGCACCATCACTTAAAGAACAAACAGTCACGCGATCATTGCCAATAACTTTATCAGCAATAGCTAGACCTTGAGCTTGAGGGAAAGCAGATGCAAGAGGACCATTTGAAAGAAGAACACCTTCTGGATAAAGGTGAGATTCCCCATGACCTGTTAGTTTTGAATGAATTGATCTGAAGCCTTTAAGAGCGCTCAGGTTAAGATCGCCAAAACCAAGAACAGCGCGAAGGGCATAAATACCGTTTTCAGCGTGGCCGATATCGTTAACGAAGTTGAAGTTATTAAACCAATCAGCATTTTTGAACATAATGCCGTGAAGTGCTGTCCAAGTTTCTGTCATGGCACTCGGTCCACCCCAGTGACAAGCGGCCCCACCGTTAACGGCGGCCAAATCCATCAGGGCCAGAAGTGAGCGGGTTGCTTTAGGATTTGCTAAATTAATTTCATTGCCTTTAGCGTCCTTCACAATCAGCGGATACAGCGGACGAGAAGTAGGAGCTTTATGCAATTTAGATTGAATATTCAATGGCTTAAGTGACATCAATGACCACCTTTGGAGATGTTTGAATTATCGGTGGAGACAGTATCCTCATTCAAGCTCTTTAAGTCCACAAGATTCTATGGATTTACACTTGCCAAGCTCTAGTTATTAGCTTAGAGTTTTTTGAAATTTTTTATATTGGTAAAAATTAAGACAAGGGATTTTAACTATGGCACGTCAATGTGATCTTACTGGAAAAAGCCGTCAGGCCAACCATAAAGTGTCTCACTCAAACATCAAGACACGTACTTTTAAACAAGCTAACCTTAAAACTAAGAAGATCTTCGATCCTGAGTCTGGTCAAACTATCCGTCTTAAAGTAGCTGCTTCAACGTTGAAGACTCTTGATAAAATGGGTCTTTCGAAGTTCATCCGTAAAATGTACAAGTAATCTCTGATTGCTTTGTAGATATAAAAAGGCCTCTTGTAGAGGCCTTTTTTATTTTCCGCTGATAATTCTAATCAATTCAACTCGATTCTTTGCTGTCTCACTTATATTAGCGAGATCATCTGCCAGATAATCCTTGAGATACATTTCAAGCTCCTTCGTTTTTATGACAAGTTCATTATGACGACTTGCCTTTTCAAACCCTGAATAGAGCTCCACTTCTCCCACAAGAGGTATGCCATACCCCTCTGCTAAAGACTTCACCGGACCGGATTTAATCTGCAATTTCTGTAATTCTAAAACCAACTCCTCGATAGGAGTTCCCTTAATATGACTTGCTTGAGAATTAAATAAAAGATCCGCCACTAATTTCGCAAATCTCATTTTGTTCGATTCTAAAATCATGTCTTCAAGTCGAAGAGCATTGGCCGCCAGCTTAATTTTTTGATCTGTATGATGAATCACTTCAAGATACAAATTTATTCTCACTTGAGGGGCCTGCTCCATAAACTGATCAAAGCTTTGATCCTTAATTCCTAAATTCTCAAGCGAGCTTTTCATTTTTTCGCTGGCAGAAGGAAAATAAAGACTCTTCTTTTCGGCCTCTTTTAAATTCTTAAAGACAGAGTCATCACCAATGCCTGTCTTAATCAAGTAGTTATACATTCCATTCGGAGTGTTGATCACTTTTTTCTGAACATTAGCATGATCACGAAGGGCCACTTTCAAAAGGTTCATTGATTCCGTGGCACAATTGTTAGTGAAGAAATAGTATTTCCCTTGATAACCCCAAAACAACTCCTGGGACTTCATCAAAAAGCGACTCAACTCATCTTCTTTCATCCGTAGAGGAAGTGAGTGAACTTCACGCAACTCTCTTTTGGTATATTCGCTAATAACCTGAGAGAGAGGAAGAAAGAAAATTTCAGAAGGATACTCCCCCTTAACTCCATCGATATAACTAATTTTAGGATCAGTAACATTGGCCCTAAAACTAATAACCACGTGATGTTGAACATCTTTTAAGCAATCAACCCCTTTGGCCCTTCCAGGAGCACAGAAAACAAGTCGAAACATCGAATGACCAAAACGGCTCATCAAAGCATCACCTTTTCCTGCGAAAAGATAATGAACCTGATACAGCCTGTCTGCATCCATAGAGCGCTCAACGGCTTCTCCATTTGAGTCTGTCACAAAGATGTGATTGCTCTTCTCGCAGTTAAGCTTCTGAGGAGTAAGACCGAACTCATTATTTAAAAACTCAAAGTAAGTAGGACGACGGCAACCGAAATTTTCATCATAAAGATAGTGCTCTAAATTGACGGCAAAAGTTTCTTTAGAATTCTTCAACTCATAAGCATCAGGAGTTCTTTCTTCACGCTGATTAAGATTCGTTTTTCGACGAATGATCATTCCTTTCTTCATCCATCCGCTCAGATTCAAAAATAGCGGATTGTCGGATACATTTCGACGTGAATCATACATATGGGCCAGTTCATGAACGACAGTGGCCTTAAAGTAATTTTTTACACTTGTGTGGTTGATAGTCCGATTCTCACAATGAAGCGAGCGATCCCCTTGCAATAGTTCTTGAATGAAGACATTATCGATTTCGATTTTTTCTTCTTTAAGAATTTTTAATTTTCTTCCAACAATAATACCTGTTTCACATTTAAGTTTTTCAAGAGAGCGACCATTTAAATTCTTAAATTCTAGTTTAATTTGAGTAGGAAGAATTCTCTTAAAACCTTCAGGAAGTTCACTGTTAAGTTCCTCAAGCACAGAGAGAACCTCTGGATCTTTAATATTTGTTTGAAATGAAAGATCTGTTGCAGACCAGGCATTAACCCAACCGAGAACAAGACTAAAGACTAGAAGTGACTTCTTCATAATAAACCTCAAATGAATTGAGTTATCTTCTCATGAAAATTTATGACTTAGTCAGGGAGAGGAACACATTACATAGGTGTATAGAGTCTGGACATCGAAAGGAAAAACAATAAGTTATCTTGAAAAAAAAGCCTCTTTCCATGAAGCCTTTTTCAACGATTTATTTAGTAATGAGCATTGTTGCAATTTCTTCATTCGAAAGATCTTGAGTCTCAGGATATTTCTGTTTTACTTCTTCAATAAGCATAAGCAGGACTTCAGTCGCTTCATTTCCTGCGAGAAAATCAATCGCATCAGCACGAATAATTCCCTCTTGCTCTTTAAGGTCATCAGAAGTCAGAGTTGGTGATATAAGGGTTCCGATAGTCAAATCTAAGGCGTGACTATTAGTCGAAATAAGAAGAAGTGCAGATAAGGCCATAAGCTTTAAGTTCATAAATATCCCCAAAATATATGTTACGAATTTCCGCATCCTATCTCCCTACTTAGCTGAACTAAAGACTTCCAGTAAAAATGTTATTAGTTATTTTTACACACTGCATTGAGGCAACTTGAATTCAGCAGTAGATTGCGACATCTGAAGAAATCGCAACACTCTTAACACTGTTAAATATAGTAAGGAGCTTTTATGAAACTAAAATCACTTGTGGCCTCTCTTCTTCTTGCAACATCTATTGGAGCTTCTGCAGAAGCCCTTACTCTTTCACCTGTTTACACTGGGCTTGTTATCGCTGAGGCAACAGTCTATGCCCTGGCCACAACAATTGCTCCAACTGCAATTACTTCTGGCGAACTTAAAGAACAACTTGCAGCAGTTAAAGGCGATGCTGTGAATTACCTAGCAGGCGATGAAGCGACTGAAGTTCTTCTTGTTACAATATCCAAAGTAAGAGAAGACGCTCAATTCTCTGATCTTTCAGATGAAGAGATCGCTACTCTTATCGTTGAAACACTCAAATAATCATCTAAGTATAATCTAGTTGAGGAAGTTAGAGAGAAAGATGCCAAGCTCGCCCATTTCTCTAATCAAATAAAGGAACTTTTATGAAATTTTTAGCTCTTGCCCTCTTACTTTCAAGCTCTATGAGCTTTGCAAGTGATATCTGTAAAACAAAAAAAGAGTCTCACAAAGGTCACTACACTCTAGATTGTACTCTTAAAACAGATATCGAAGAGTCTGCTCGTAATTTTAAACTCGATGCCTATCGCTCAACACATGCTTGGGATGGTGTCCTTGATACTTTCTCAAAGAGTATCGTTAACTACGAAGGTCTTTATTTTGAATTTTTCACTGGTGTGAGCATTACGGTGACGGCCTACAAACCTACATCACAGGTTTTTGATGGCCAGAGACAATTCTGTAGTAACCCTAGTGCCAATTTGAGTAAGACACTAAATTTCTCTGATCGCGTACTCAAAATTGCTTTTAATGATTCTAAAGTTGGAAAAAAGAAACACACTTCTAAGTGGAATCACAACGGAAAAGTTATCACGCTTGAATGTTCAGAATCTGATAAATAGATAAAAAAAAGGCCCCGAAATTCGGGGCCTTCTTGTTTTTTAGGCTTAGTAAATTACTTTCACATCGCGGATCACAGCACCCCAACGGTTTTGTGATGAATCTGAAGAGAACTCGATTGTAATTGAATCTGTTTCAGCATACTCAGATTCGTAGTTCTCACCTTTACCAGAGATCTTTTCAACAACAACACCTTTACCATCACGAAGAGTGATAAAGTCGTAGTTTGTCTCAAGGTCATATTTCTCAAGAACGATCTTCACATACTTCGCTCCAGGGAACGTGTAAGTTTGAGAAAACTTAGCATTGTTAGCATATGGGTGCTCAGTTTCGAAAATTTCTGGAAGAGCTTCTACTCTCCACATATCGTCACTTGGCTCGTTTCTAACAGGACGTGTGTCTGTAAGAAGGTTGTAAGCATCAATACGACCACCGCTCGCAACTTTCTTTTTATAAGCAGCAGCAGGCACAGAAGTTTTCATCATGCGCTCTTTAACTGCTTCAACTGGCATTCTTCCTTCTTGAGCGATAAGAAGACCTAGAACTCCTGAAACGTGAGGAGTGGCCATTGATGTACCTGAGAACACTTCATACTTGTTCTTAGGAGTGCTCGATAGGATGTTTGAACCTGGAGCTGCAATGTGCACAGTTCTCTTACCGTAACAAGAGAAGCTTGAAAGAGTATCCTGAGCAGTGTGAGAAGCAACAGAGATAACGTTAGGAACTTGGTAGTTAGCTGGGTACTGAGGACGAGAATCATTGTTTGTACCATCGTTACCAGCAGCAGCTACGAAAAGGATCCCTTTATCGTTAGCAGCAGAAATTGAATCAAATAGAGTTTGCGAGAATCCGCCGCCACCCCAAGAGTTAGACATGATGTCTACATTCATTTTTGTAGCGTAATCAATTGCTTCAACTGCATCAGCAAGTGAACCACCGCCTTCGTCAGTTAAGAACTTAACGGCCATTAGACGAACGTCGGCCATAACACCAGCAACACCAATACCATTGTTGTGTTCAGCACCGATAGTACCTGCACAGTGTGTACCGTGAGCATTTCCGTCCATAGGATTACCGCTATCAAGAGCAGCATTCCAACCATGAACGTCATCGATATATCCGTTTCCATCGTTATCGATTCCATCTCCTGGAATTTCACCTTCGTTTACCCACATTTGATTTTTTAGATCTTCGTGGTTGTAATCAATCCCTGTATCGATAACAGCGATAACAACATCACGTGAACCTTTTGTAAGTTCCCATGCTTTCTCAGCGTTAACGTCTGCACCAACAACACCTTTAGCACCGCTTGAACCAGTTCCAGTTCTGTTCGGCTCATTTTCTCCAGTGTTTTTTAGACCCCAAAGCATTCCGTAACGTGGATCAGTAACAGTTTTAAGCTCACCGTTAAGAAGCTCAGTTACTCCTGGAGTTTTTTTAACGATTTTATAAATGAAGTTTGGCTCAACATATTCAACTTCATCATTGTGTTTTAGGCTGTTAACAAGAGAGACAGAAGTCTTCTCATCTGATTTAAGAACAACGTAATCTCCAGAGATGAGATTCATTTGCTTCTTAACTTGTGCACCTAAATTTTTCTGTGATAGAAATTGGTTAACTTGGCCTGATTTGATCTTTACAACTACTTCACCCGGAACAGATGGGTACTCAAAAGATTGCTTGTCATTGGCAAAAGCTGTTGTTGATAACACGCTTAAACCCAACACGGTAATCATTGAAATTTTGTTCATTCGCTCTCCTAGCGTTAATGGTCATCCATAACATGTTCTTAACATTCTCAACTCCATGGGCCATTTCACCTACTTTCATTTTCTAACACTACTGTTTAGATCAGGAATTATTCACCTAGTTCCCTAAAATTTTTTACCCAGTTACAATAGATAAAGATGAGGAGATCTGATGATTTACAATAAAAGCACTCACCCAATTGAGATCAAAAAAATTAGTCTGCGTATCTGGAGTCTTAGAGATGAGATTGAGGCAGCGATTGAGAGAAGAATCAAGGAATGTGATGCTGCTGGAATTCCTCTCTATATAGAAGACATTAAAAAATTTTATAACCTTCATCATTTCAGTGAAGCTGCCAGTGACACTGTGACCGACCTAATGGAATCACTTTCGCAGGAAGAAAACCCAAGTGATGAGGCCCGCGAGATAATGGCCGAGCAAAAACTTCAAGGACTAGATAATAGCAAACCTAGCCCGATCCTTGATCGCCCTTACCAGCGTCAGGCCCCTGATCTAGATAAGATCTCTTATGGTTTCTCTTTGTTAAATGACATTAACATGGATACTTTTCTGTCATTTACCAAGAATAAGTTCCTTCACGGCCAGTCGGTTGTCATTGAGTTCTTAATTCCTCAGAGTTTTATGGTGAGTGCTGAAGTTACTTACTGTCACTTCTACGCCATGAGAAGCCGAATCATCTCTTCTACTCGTCCAGATTATCGAGTTCAAGGTAAGTTCAATTACACTTTCAGTGGTGAAAGAGAGAATCTACGAAGCTTCCTCAAATCTATTGAACCTGACATTCCTGAAAAGAAAAGAAAGGATCAAGACGATTCTCATGTGCCATAAACTAGGTTTATAATGTTTTGATGAAATCATTATTAAAACCATCCCTGTCCACGGGACTTGTTGGACTATTCTTTTTTATTTTGGTGGTACTGGCCTTATTTGCTGAGGTCTTCGTCTCTCGTACTCCAGAAATTGATCTGGCCCAAATTTATGCCAACCCGGTTCCTGTCAGTGAATTCCAGCGACTAAAAAAAATCTCTTTCACAAATAAGTATGGAAGTTTTGAAATGGTTAACACCAATGCCGAAGAGTCTCTTCAAGGCCCTTGGCAGTTAGTCAGCCCGCAGACTCAAAGGGTGAAGCCTGATCTGGTAGGCAAGATTGTAGAGAACCTCAATATTCTTCGTATCAGAAGTATTCATCGCTATGAGCCCATTAACGTGACCAGCTTCTCACTTGATAACCCTAACTTCACTTTGTTCCTTACAACTTCTAAAAGTAAGGACTATGAAATCAAACTAGGTCTTATTAATCCGATCGATAACTCGGCCTATCTATCGCTTTCAAGTCAAAATCAAATTTATCAGATTGAGCCTCTGGAGATGGCATTAGAAACTTACGATCTCTCTCAAATTGTTGAGTCTCGTGTCCTAGCTCTTGATTTTAGTAAACTTAAAAGTATAGAGATGCTGGAGGGGACTCAGTCACGCTTTCTTATCAGTGTGGGCCGTGAAAGCTGGGTTGATGGAGAAGAAGCTCTGTCAGAATCTAAGGTTGCTGATTTCTTAAGTAAGATTGAAGATATGAAATCAAGTTCACTCTTAGAAAACCTATCAGCTGAACAAGTTCAAAACTTTCAAACGCAGATTCAAGCAAACGCGACTATTTTAAAGATTGCCTATAACGATGAAGTAAAAACTTACTACTTCTCGGAAATTAGAAGAAGTTTACCGGGGCTAGGGGCCCAATTTATTGGCCAGTATCTTTTTAGCTCCGATGAATTAAAACATTTTTCGGTGATCAAAAAAGATCAGACAAAGTTTCTGCAAACAACAACCAAACAACTTAAGTAAGATCTGCGATCAGAGGAGTTAAAACCTTTTTTAATTCCTCTGAGCTCCACCAGAAGATGATTTTTTGGCCTGCGAGCTAGGCCGATCTTTTGTAGCACTTCTTTCGCTATCGTTAATCGACTTCCCATCACACAGACTCATATCAACTTTTTTTCGATAAATTTTTCCGTCGCTTTTACCATCAACTTCATAACAAGTTTGTGGACGCTTCATTACAATGTAATCGACAGAATACTTGCTGCTTTTCTCATAATGGGTCATGTACTTATTGAAGCTCTCTTTGCAAAACTTCTCAGGAACTTTGCTTGCTCCTTGAAAGTCTTCTCTGATCTCAAAACACTCTCCGGCCTGATTCATTAAATGCTCAAGCTCAGGCTTAAGCCCCATGGCCCCAATACAAGTGAGGCACTCACTTGAGTAAGGCCGGTGATCAAGATAAGGACCGGCCGGTAATCGGCAGGCATAATAACATTTTTGTCCCTCGTAAACAGTGACTCCGTGTCCTTTCACTTCAAAAGAAGCAAAGGCTTCCTTACTCGGATTTAATTTGATCATACAACGAACGCACTCGTCCTTTTGAGCACCAAGGCGTGTTCCGGTAGAAACACCTAAAAAAGACTTCTTCTCAGGACGACATTCCTGATAGCAAGAATCATCAGGATAGAGATGATAGTTTTGAGCATAACTCTTCATCGTGAGAGATTTCTCATCTCTATGTTCTTCATCATAGCTAAGGGCGATACCGTTCTCATAAGGTTCTTCACCGTCACTCAATTGCTTTACGCATTTGTCGCGTTTAAAAACTTTTCCATTATTCTCGCAGACTCCACTGATACACCACTCATTTGCTCGATTTTGGGCAAGAGGAGAAGTCACATTGCTCTTAGAATTTGTGTTGCCACACAAATCACTAACTGATGCAAAACTTGCATTAATGAGCATAAGAAGAGTCATAAAAAAGAACATGTTCCCCTCCAGGTGAACCTTTCCCTATTATATCGTCCCAATGGCAAAATTTTATAGTCAGGAGCAATCTTCCCTAATGAAAACGCAAGATTGTCGAATGTGATTGAAATCTAGAAAGACAGAAATAAAAATGCCCTCGCAAGCGAAGGCATTTTTATTAAAAGATCAAAAAAGTTTTTTGAATTACTTAATTTCTTTATGAACAGTATGACGACGAAGATTTGGGTTATACTTCTTAAGCTCAATACGCTCTGGAGTCGTTTTTTTGTTCTTAGAAGTTGTATAACGAGAAGGAGATGCTCCTTCTTTTCTAGCTTCTGTACATTCTAATGTTACAATTACGCGTGGTCCCTTAGATGCCATAATATCCTCTCAATGCTAATAAATTCTTTGTTCATTTACTAAAAAGTCACAATAATATAGACTATGCATTCTAGCAATACAAGCATTTACTTGATAATAGGACTCAAATGCAGCGCGTAAATTTAAAAAACTGGAATTTTGCCCAATATAGACTCGATAATTTGATGTGTATGGTGAGCTTCGGGGCCGAACCGACGGAATCTGAAGAATTCCAAATGCAATATTTTGTCACAGTGCTAGAAGATGAACAGGTCGAAAAATTCCAAAAGAAATTCGACTCTCTTAATTTGGCCTGTGCCTATATTAATGAACAGTATGGCGACTGGGAATTTAAAGATCTATCAGTTAAAGGATCTGGTTGTTCAACCTGCTCTGCTCACTAAAATCAGGGAATAACTGATCTAGTTTGTCTTTAACAAAAAGGTCTTTCATCGACTCACGATCAAATCTTCGTCCGTCTTCTAAAAGGCCTTTACGAACTTTGATACCTTCCTCTAATTCAAAAAGCGGCGTCTCTCCCCAAAGCCAAGTCCAATCACGCAATTGATAAAAACTTTGCTGAATTTCAGGAAGAGATAGTAATGAGGCATCAATATCCTGCACAGGTGATTTGAAAAAGCCTGCAATCAACTCCACCACATCTTCAATGGTGATTCCTTCATACTTTTGCTCAAGACTAATCACCTTAGATCTAACAGAAGCAATCGACTTACTATCTTTAGGAATAAGAGAATGCTTAAGGCACTCCTCTAATTTATCCAAGTCAGAATTCACCAAAAAAGTTCCGTGATGAAATGATCCCATCTTTGTTTGCTTGAAGGCCGAGCCTGATATTTTTTTATTATCAAGCCACAGATCATGTCTGGGAGAAATATCCAATTGAATATCAGCACGACGAAAGGCTTCTTGCAAAAGCTTCACATGCTTTAAGCGATCAATCATGGGATCTGGAGTGATGAAGCTAAAATTGAGATTCCCCTCATCATGATAAACACATCCGCCACCTGATTGCCTGCGCACCAGCCAAATATCCTTTTCCACAAGATACTTGAGATTAGTCTCAACCCAAGGATTCTGAAAACGTCCCATCACCACACAAGGCCTGTTCACATACAAAAATAGAATAGGTAAATATGCGGAAAAACGAAGGAAATAGTCTTCCACGGCCAGGTTAATAAAGGGGTTTTGAAAGGGAGAAAGCACGATGTTCATCGGCCTACTATACTAAAACTGATCCAATCCCCCAAGTTCTAATGTTATGAGAAGGATAAACCGATAATAAACTTAATGAAGTTTTTAACTCTTTTACTCTTTTCTCTTTTCTTTCAAACAGCGGCATCTGCGGCCTGTTATGAATTTGATCTCTTAGGTGAAGGGATCATTGAAGAAAAAGGGCTTGCCTTCGTGGTGGCCAAGAATACCCAGTCTCAAACCAAGCTCATTATCCCATTTAAAGATCAGGACATACTCGTCCCCTATGTGGAGCGATGGACTCGCGCTAGAATGATTTTGAGCCTTCCTGAAGTTAATTTTAACACTCGGGTCATCAAAGTCATCTCTGCTCAATATGAAACTCCAGATCCACTAAATCTGAGTTCAAAAACCAGCATGATAAAAAGAAAGGAAGTTGCATGTCCAAAAGGCTAACAATACTCTTCACTCTTTTTATGACTCAAAATCTATGGTCAGCGAACCACATGGTGATTATGGGTGGTGGTGGCGAACCAAATAAACCGACAACGATTTTTGATAACGAACTAAAAAATGCTTCTGAATTTGTCAGAAAAAGTGATTGGAATACCAAAGTGGTTTTTAATGGCGGCCACTCAGAGACTGAGGCCATTGCGACCAGAGCAGCTCAAAAATCAGGTGGACAAAATACTCACTTCACTGCTCAAAACTATGAAGCCTTGATTAAAGAATACGAAGATAAGATTCAATCCGGTCAGATCAAATCTGGAGATCAACTGTTGTTGATGATCAGCTCTCATGGAAGCCAAACTGGTAATGGTTCAAAGACTCACTTTGTTTCAACTTCCAGTTCTAATAAGCAGGGTCTTGCTAACTACCAGACACTTGAAGGAAGTGGCTCCCCCCCTGTTTCGCTTGATCGCTTGGAGAAACTCACCAAGCTGGCCGAGCAAAAAGGCATCAAATTAGGCATTCTGGATTTCTCCTGCCACTCAGGAGTAACTCAACAGCTTGCGAATTCTAATACCTGTGTTATTTCCAGCACTGGCCCGAATCACTTTGCCTGGGGCGGAACTCCCGAGACCTTTGCCTCTCAATTTACCAAGTCGATGAACTCCGGAAAAACTCTCGAAGATGTTTTTCTTGAGGCGATGAAAAATAAAAGAGAAACAAGTTTTCCTATGATCTCAACTCCTCTAGGGAGTGAGATTCAGGATATGATGTATCCCCTCATCACTCCCTATTTGTTTGATACCAGAAGTTCAATCACCACTAATAAAATGAAACAGTACTATTTTTCACAATATAGTGAAGATCAGTGTAAGAATCTCAATACTGACTATGAAAATCTGCTCAACTTCACTTATGATATTGAAAACATCACGGCCAACGCTAACTATACAAAACTTAGAACTCTCATCACTCAATACAATGGGATGCTTAATGATATTGTAAAAAATGTCGCCGCTGTTAATCAGAAGCATAAACTGAATGAAACTTTGAAGTTTTGTGAAAAAGATGGCGGAATTCAAAGTTGTGTTCATTTCACCAAAGAAGAAATTCTTAATTTGAAGATTCAAGACATCATCGATATGACCAGAAGACAAAGTAGCAATAGCACGAACCAATTTCAAAAAACGGCCAGCAATACGCGTATCAAACTTTACCAGCAAGTTCAGGCCAAACAGGCCGAGCTTCTCATGCATGGTGAAATCAGAGATGCTATCAGTTATTGGGATAACTCAACTCAACTGAAAAGAACTGAAGCTCTCAGTAATGAAATTGCCCGCGAAATGCAAAATGCCTACGTGAATGCTTATCAGACAATTAAAAAAGAAGAAGGCGCCAAAGGCCCATGTGCACAAATTAAGCTCTAATCACAGTGACTAGAGCTTAATCGATTATTTTTTCTTATCTAAGAAGCAAGGATGACCAAAAAGACAATTTTCATTGATCGTCTTTGCTACGGACTCAGGAACCATTTTCTCCCAACCCGGCTCATTATTAACAATCATCGAAAGAACTTTTGAAGAATAGATATGAAGAAGATCTTTCTTCGGATTCTCAATATCCTTAATCTGATTCATGCCCTTTAAATGATCATAAAGATTTTTGAATTCAGGTGGAACAGAAAGATTATCCATCGATTCAAGCTGCCCTTCTTCAGATTTGTAAGGGTAGACATAAACTCTTACACCTTCGCGGAACAGTTGCCCTAAGGCCGCAAGAATCCCACCTTCTGAGTTTGCATACTGCTCGGTAAAGATCTGCTGGAAGTTATAAATCCCAAGTACCAGACCGAGATTTGGCACTTTAAAACGCGAGAAATAGTTAGCAAGCTTGTAGTACTGCGGATAATTGGTAATCAATACTTTCTGTCCAAGAGCACAGAGAAGATCTACACGAGTTAAGAAGTCCTCATGAGCAATCTGCCCTTCCTCTTTCAGAGTGGACATGGTGATCTCAGAAATGGCCACAATACTTGATTCAGGTTTATTGATTTCTTTGGCAAAATCAGCAACACCTGTTTTGATCATATCAAAACTCACCAGTGTCGGCGGTCGATAAGAGCCACGCACAACCACAACGTTCTGCCTATAAAGAACATCACTGGCCAGCTCCACGTCACCCTTATCATTGAACATAATCGCATCAGTCATTCCCTTCTGAAGAAGGAAAAGATTCATCAAGCGATTATCGACACCTTTAAATGCCGGGCCTTTAAATTTAATGAAGTTAATTTCAAGACGAGAAGAATCAAGGTGATCAAGAAGTGAAGTAATAAAAGCTTCCGGATCGCGGTGAAGGAAGAAAGAAGCATAAACTAAGTTTACACCAATAATGCCAATCGCATCTTGCTGAAGAATATTTTGTGGATCAAGCATACGAACATGGATCACCACTTCATTGACTTCCCCACCCGGAGTATCTTGAAAATGTACTCCCATCCAACCATGAGCTTCGTTTGTTCTTTGAAAATTTAGTGCAGCGACAGTGTTGGCGAAAGCAAAGAACTGATGATCTTTACCTCGAGCATTTCCTAGGCGAGTCTGCAGAAGTGAATACTCCTTATCAAGCATTCGACGAACACGAGACTCACAGACATAGCGGCCAGAATCTTCTTTACCGTAAATTTCATCTGAGAAGGTCATGTCATAAGCAGAGATTGTTTTAGCAATCGATCCGCTCGCCCCACCTGCCTGAAAAAAGTGTCGGGCCACTTCCTGCCCGGCCCCAATCTCAGAAAGAGTGCCATAAAAACATCTGCCAAGATTGATTTTGAGAGCTTTCTGCCTAATTGAAAGAGGTCCTTCCATATCCGAATAATCCTTAAGAGCTTGATAATAGGTATAGTTTAATAAATTCTATCCCAAAGGTGAGAAAAAATCCCTTATAAATCACCAAAAGGGGCCATAATAAAGAAAGAAGTATCAACCGAAACGGTGAACATTACCCTTTGGAGGATCTCATGTTAACTGTCCTGACAACCGCCCTTATGTGCCTATGTGTCTTCGCTCTAAAAATGAGGAAACCCTCTTTTCAGAGAGTTCCCATTAAATATCAAGTTAAGCGAGATACTTACTAATCACTTCGCCTAAATCCTTAGACACTCCGGCGCTTTGAACTTTAAGAAGAACATTCTTCATAAGTCCTTGGCGCTTACTATCCAGCTTGTTCATAATCGCAAACGCAGTCGCAATTCGTGAAGCTGTTTGTGGGTTAAACTTATCTACCTTTGAAAGTCTCTCCCCTAAAAATTCATAACCTGAACCATCTGCTTGGTGGAAACCAACAAGGTTGGTTCGACCATACTGCACGTAAAGAGCGCGCAGATAGTTAGGAACTTCATTTTTAAAGAGAGGATCAACTTCTAATTTTTTTAATGTATTGATCACTACTTCAGGTTTTGAATTTGCAGCAAGACCTGAGAACCACTTAATCATTACCAGACTATCGTGGCCCCATTTCTTATAGAACTTCTGCACTTGTGGATGATCAACTCCAGCACCTAATTTAATATACTGATTAAGAGCAAAAATCTCTTCAGTCATATTAGTGGCCTTCTCGTAATGAGCATCAAGTGCCTTAAGAGCATCTTCTTTTTTCGTACGAACCAGATAATTCAAACACTGGTTACGAAGAGCACGCTGGCCGTAGGCCTTTGGAGTCAGTTCAAACTTAGTGGCCGTTGATAGTTCAAGATAAGTTGCTTTAAACCAATCGTAGAAAGCTTCACCCATCTTCGCACCTAAGTTACCTAGAACTTTTGCCAGAGACTCATAATCAGGATGAGTTCTTAAGCTTGAAAGGTGACTGATTGATGGAAGCTCAAGTAGATAAGATTTGAAAGATAAATCAATCGACTGATCTTTTAAGATATTCATCATGGCAGTTGTGAAAGAGGCATCAAGATCAGCTTTAAGAGCATTATTTTTTATAAAATATTCATACTCCGCATTAAAGATTGTCTCATAAACTTTCTGAGTCGCCTCATAACGGTTATATGAATCCTCATCCTTACTCATCAAAGTCAGGAGATCATTAAGAGCATACTCATAATTCACTACCACAGGAGCTGAGAAGCCACGGTTAAGTGAAAGGATTGTTCCTGGAGCTGCATCAAAAGTGAATGTTTCACTAAGTTTGGTAAGTTCTAGTTTGTGCTCAACTTGTCCCTTGTCAGTGACAAGTCCGATAATGAACGGCATGTGAAGAACATTAGAATCCTCTACTTCCCAAGATGTTTTTGGATACACTTGTTCAATGTTCAGAGTGATTTTACCATTCTCATTTTTTGAATTAATTTTTAATGTCGGAGTTCCCGCACGAGAGTACCAATTCTTAAACTGAGTTAAATCTCTGCCAGAAGCAACCTCCATAGCACGAACGAAATCTTCCGTTGTCGCAGCAGTTCCATCATTCTTGGCAAAGTACTCATCCATACCTTTGCGGAAATTTTGTTTTCCGATCAATGTTTGGATCATGCGAATAACTTCAGCACCTTTCTCATAAACTGTCGCCGTATAGAAGTTATTAATTTCAACAAACTTCCAAGGCTTAATCGGGTGAGCAAGAGGGCCTGCATCCTCAGAGAATTGAAATTCTTTTAAGCGACGAACATCTTCAATGCGCTTAACAGCTCGAGAGAGCATGTCACTTGAGAATTCCTGATCACGGAATACAGTAAGGCCTTCTTTAAGAGTTAGTTGGAACCAATCACGACAAGTCACACGGTTACCTGTCCAGTTATGGAAGTACTCATGCCCGATAACAGACTCAATACCTTGGAAGTCAGTATCAGTTGCCGTTTTCTCATCAGCAAGTGTGTAAGTTGAGTTAAAGATATTTAGACCTTTGTTTTCCATTGCACCCATATTGAATGAATCAACAGCAACGATCATATAAATATCAAGGTCGTACTCAAGACCAAAAGTATCTTCATCCCACTTCATCGATTTCTTTAATGATTCCATGGCGTGAGGAGTTTTAAAAAGATTTCCTTTATCAACATAGATTTCAAGATCAATTGTTCTGCCAGTCATTGTTTTGAAAGTATCACGAGCAACATCGAAGTCTCCCGCAACCATAGCAAAAAGGTAACTTGGTTTTTTAAACGGATCTTCCCACTCTACCCAATGACGATTCCCTGCTAGATCTCCTGATCCAATTCTGTTTCCGTTAGATAAAAGGAAAGGAAACTTATTTTTATCAGCGATCATTTTTGTTTTATACTTTGCCATCACATCCGGACGATCAAGGAAATATGTGATCTTTCTGAATCCTTCCGGCTCACACTGAGTACAGAACTGATCTCCTGACTTATAAAAACCTTCCAGCGCTTTATTATTGGCCGGATCAATTTTTACTTTTGTTACCACTTCAAATGAAGATTCATTTGTAGCAAAACTTAGTTCAGAGTCAGTAACAGTGAATTCATTTGAAGCAAGTTGGCGTCCATTGAGTTTTACCCACTCAAGACTCATGTTCTCTCCAACGAGAGTTACTGGTGCAGCAACTTTAGATTGAGGATTCACACTCATCTTAAGAGTTGAAGTGATATAAGTATGTTCTTCAAAGATATCAACTTCAAGATTGATTGTTTCAACTGTGTAGTGATTTGGTTTGTAATCTTTTAAGTAGATTGTTTTAGCATCCATTACAACTCTCCTTGAATGCTCACTTCAAAACCTGAATGAGCACGAATATTGACGACGGTATTTTCAAACATTAAATATTGTCCTTTGATCCCAGTAAGAACGCCTGCGATTTCAGGATTCTTTTCTAGTCCCAAAGATTTAATTTTATCCGGATAAGATAAAACGGGATAATCGATAGTAGTGATCTGCCAATCAAGTTTTTCGATCGCCAGACCTTCAAGCTCAGCAGCACACTGATTGAGAAGTTCACAGGCATGCTGTTTTAAATCAAGATCATCTGACTTGCCTTTAAGCATTTTGCGCCAATCAGTCTTGTCGTTGACGTGCTTCTTTAAAATCATTTCAACCAGGCCAGAAGTTTTACGATCTTTCACACGTAAAATTCCTAACGCTTGAGTTGCACCTTGATCTATCCAGCGAGTGGGTACTTGTGATTCACGAGTAATTCCAACTTTCATTCCACTTGAGTTAGCAAGATAGACAATATGAGGACGATAACAGTTAGCTAGTCCCCATTCAGGCTCACGACAAGTTCCTTGCTCATAATGACAGGTTTCTGGCTTAAGAATACAGAGGTCACAACTGGCGAGCTTAATAGAACAAGGATAACAAAAACCACCGGCATAAGGTTTCTTCGTTTTCTTGCCACAATTTTCGCAAAAAATATTTCCCGAAAACTTGATCGAAACTCTTTTGCCGAGGAATTTCGTGAATTCAAAAACTTGATTATCTTGACTGAGAGAATAGGTCAGTTGACCGCTTAAATCAGTCTCCATTTTAGATAGGCGTAGTGTCATTTCCATGTGCGCATTATCCCTTAAAATTTTGGAACTGTCCTGCTTTTTCCCTGAATCTCCCTACAGTTTTGGACTTGAATTCCGATAAACCCCATAACATTTCTAACCTACAAGGAAGGTCACAATGACAAAATGGATGATGTCAGTAAAAACACTCGTTCTCTCGTTTGCAATGATCATGGCGACTAGCTGTGGTAACCAGACTCAAGGCGTTCCAAAGCTTAATGGTATCGAAGGTCCTCTTATGAATGTTGTAGGCGGTAAAGTGCTTATGACGTTCAAGTTTTTAAAGCTTCACACAGATGCTGGATTTAAAGCTCCAGTTCCTGACACTGAAAATTCTTACATGGAACTATCTCCTAACGCTCAAGACGGCGGGATGATGTTCGTTCTTCACCTTGATCCAAAAGATCTAGAAAAAATTGATATCGGTCTAGGTGATGGTAATACTCTTCCGGATGGTCGTCCTCTTCCAGGTATCCCGGGTGGTGTTCTTGAGAACTCACTTCGTTTCGATACTCCATGGTATGACATCTCTGTTTACTACCACAAAAAAATGTTCGGAATCTGGCTTCCAGTTGGTTTTGAAACAGCAGGAATCTCTGGTTACTGGAACATGTATGTTAACAACCAAAACATTGGTTTCATGGGTCTAGTTGGAAATGATCCAGTTCAAGGCCACACTGCTGGTGCAGTTGTTCTTCTGAACACAGAAGCTCTAAGAAGCTCATCTCTTAAATCTTTGATCCAAAAATCAAAAAGAAATCCAACTGTAGTTTACTAATTTCAGTTACTTAAGGGGTCCTACTGGACCCCTTTTGCGTAAAATTTTCAAGCTATCTCCCCTCGATCCCCTTCTTTAGTATAGTCAGCATAATGAAAAGAAATCTTCTGATTTGGGTTATCCTCATGGGCTTCGCTGTCTCATGCGGTAAAAAGGCCCATGAAGAAAATTCAGGCCGAGAACATAACCTTACTAAAAGTGAGGCCGAAGTTGATTTTAATTCAATTGAGGCCATTAACCATGCCATTGATAGCAATGATGCCAAAACCCTAAGGTTAATTCTCAACTCTCGTCCTAATCTTAATCTCAACAATTTAGATTATTATGGTGAGACTCTCCTCACCAAGGCCATTAATGGGAAAAAAGAAAGCGTGGCCATTACTCTCTTGGATGCAGGTGCCGACATCAATACTGTTAATGTTAATGGTGAAACACCCCTTATTGTAGCGATCAATAAGAACATGAGTGAATTTGCGAAATATCTAGTGAGCAGAGGCTCAGATATTAACAAGAAGGATCTCTTCCAAGATACAGCACTACTGATTTCTATTAAGAAAAAGAATGCAGCGATGGCCCTCTTCTTAATTGAGAGAGGTGCCAATATTTTTACGAGTGATCGCTACGGAAGATCTCCTTATGCCCTTTCATTAATTCATGATCTACCACAAGTCTCAGAAGTGCTTAAACAGCATTTTGAAATTCGCTTTAACGAACCCACCATTGAGCAATTTAGAGATCAAATTCTTGATGCTGAATTTAAGTTTATCGCCCGAACTCTCAATCGTTTTAATCACCTCGTTCTTCAGTATGAAGAAATTAATCCACTAGGACTTCTTGCTCTTCGTGGAAATGAAGAAGAAGCGATAGAAGGTGCGAAACTCTTTATCAGATGGGGTGCTAAAGTTGATGGCCCGGCAGAGACACTGACCAATCCTCCTCTGATCGAAGCTATGCTTCATCGGAAATATCGTTATGTAGATTTTCTTATCGAGAAAGGTGCTAATATCAATATTCTTGGAGTTGAGAATCACCCTCCACTTCATTACGCTATTGAATTAAATGATTTTGATCTGGTCAGTAAGCTGATTAAGAGCGGGGCCCAAAAAAGAATGAATGACTTTGATGCCTGTAAGGTGGCCAAGAGCATTCAAGAAGAACTTAGAACGAGCTCTGATAAGGCCACCAACAAACAAATTAGAAATCTTTTATACTGCACTTTCCTGAGCAGGTTTTAATTTAAAAACCCACATCAACATCAATAATCCCGGAAGAGCGATTACAGTACAGAAAACAAAGAACATCTCCCAGCCCATTACTTTAGACATATAGCCTGTAGGACTTGAAAGAATCACACGAGGCACACCCATCAGTGCTGTGAGAAGGGCATACTGTGTGGCCGTAAACTGCTTATTTGTAAGACTTGCCATATAGGCCGAATAAGCAGCTGTCCCCATCCCTGAGGCAAGGTTCTCAAAAGCAATAACTAGCGCCAGAGAAGAAATTCCAATGGGAAGACTTGGAAGAGCTGAAAAGCCTAATGTTGATACGGCCTGTAGGATTCCGAAGAATACCAGCGCACCCTTCATGTTCATACGAAGCATGATAGCACCACCGATGAGTCCACCGGCCATGGTCGCAATCATTCCAAAAGTTTTGGCCACCGTTGCAATATCTGTTTTTGAATAACCAATATCCAGAATAAATGGAGTGGTCATATTCGAGGCCATCGAATCCCCTACTTTATAAAGCAGGATGAAAGAGAGAATCAATAAAGCACCAGGACGAGTGAAGAAATCAACGAGAGGACCGATTACAGCTGTTTTTAAATCTCTAGGAGCAACACTATCGTTTCCTTCACGAGGAGCGATAATAGTAAAGAAGATAGTCGGCAACATCATCAGCGATAGCCACTTATAAACTTCAGTCCAAGGGATTTGATCAGCAAGATAAAGAGCAAAAGCTCCGGAACCAAGCATCGCTAAACGGTAACCATTAACATAGAGAGATGAACCAAGTCCGAGCTCTTCATCAGGAAGAATCTCTCTGCGATAAGCATCAATCACGATATCTTGAGAAGCTGAGGCAAAAGAAATAAGCAGGGCCCAAAAAGTGAGCATGCTTAGATCTTGACCAGGGTTAATTGTTGAAAGGCCATAAATACCTGCAACAATCATTAACTGAAAGAGGGCCATCCAACCCTTTCTTCTTCCTAAGAATGGAAGGCTATAGCGATCAAGCAGCGGGGCCCACAAAAATTTTAAAACATAAGGAAGACCAAGAAGAGAGACAAGACCAATATTAGTTAAGTCTACTCCTTCATTTTTCATCCACGCTTGCAGAGTGGAGCCAATTAAGAGAAGAGGAAAACCAGCGGCATAGCCAGTCAAAAGCATAACAAGCATGCGATAACTGAAAACTTGTTTAAGAAATGTCATAGGTAAGTCTGCTCTTTATAATGGAAAGCGTTTTTCTTTACGATTTTATCATCGTAATTCTTTTTTGCTCTGATCTTTTTGAATTGAACTTCTTTAATCACTTCACCTAGAGCGCAAGCAAGCAGCGGTGGTACAGCATTTCCTATTTGACGGAACTGCGCTGTCTGACTTCCAGCAAAGATAAAGTCATTAGGAAAACTCTGGCAGCTTGCGGCCTCTCGTGGAGTGAGATAACGATTCTCTACCGGATGATAATAACTGGTTCTGGCAGTCAAAATTGTTGGACTGGGTCCATTAAGTGGCAAGCGCTGAAGTCTAGTCTGACGGAAGCGATTTTCACGAAGTGTTTTCCAGTTAACATCATACCAAAGTTTTTTTGGTAAAAATTCTTTCTGATCAGCTTCGTAACGAATCCCACGTCCTTCAGGAATAAAGCTCAATCTCTGAACATCTTCTGCTTTAGAGAGACGGGCCATATCAATATCATGATTATAAACTTTTCCATCACGAGCTTTTAAACTTTTAAAAGCATCTTTAACAGTTACGATTTTTTTACCGCCGCGAACACCATGAGTTGCTTTCGGAAAAAGACATTCTCCTCCTAGCACCCCCATAATAATGGCACGACGTCTTTTTTCAGGAACACCAAACTCTTCCGCAGAAAGAATTCGTGCATCCATGGTGTAACCAAGCTTTTCAAAATATGCGAAAATCTGAGAAAGAATTTTGGCATTCTTTTTGGCCACCATTCCTGTCACATTTTCGAAAAGAATAATTTTAGGTTTCGTGATTTTTACAATACGAACGAATTCACGAAAAAGTTGGTTTCTCTCATCATCAACCATTCCACGGCCTACAGTTGAGAACCCTTGGCAAGGAGGACCACCAACAACCATATCAATAGTCTTTCCCTTTAATAGCTCAGCAAGCTTGGCCGGCTTGAGAGTTTTAATATCACCGCAAAAAGTCTCGGCATGCTTGTGATTCAAGGCAAAGGTTTTAATAGCATCTGCGTTGGCGTCAACGCCAAGAAGACACTTATGGCCTGCCATTTCTAAACCATGCGAAAGTCCACCGCACCCACTAAAGAGATCAATAAAGTTAAAAGATTTATGTGTTTTCATGATTTTATGAGTTTAAATTTTTGGGAATACAGTGTCTATGAAAATTGCAAACCAGTGTATGGCATATCAAATAAAAATTCGCCATTCAAAACCCTGAAATTACTCAATTTTCCCTCTTATTTTTATGTTTTTTTATGCTAGGATTGTGATCAATTACCGAAAAGAAATTATATTCTCTTTAACAAAAGGCTTAAATATGAAAAGACGCGAATTTCTAAAAAACACTCTTATGTTTGCTGCTGTTTCAACTGTTGTTGCTAAAGCTGCTGGTCTTGTAAACAACGTTGCTAACGCTGTTACTTGGGTAGCTGCTGGTAAACTTGGTTACAAAGAAGTTTCTCCAAGAAAAGACAGACACTGTAACACTTGTAAATACTATGTTGCTGGCGGAGTTGAGAAAGGTGGAAAATGTACACTTCCAGCTATGCTAACTGCTATGAAAGCTAAAGAAGTGTTCGTGAAAGATGAAGCTTACTGTAATATGTGGCAGAAAAAAGCTTAAGCTTTGCACAAATCAAATTGATTTACAGACGAAGGCCCTCGGAAACGAGGGCCTTTTTTATGAATAAAAATTCATCTCGAATCCCAAATTGACCCCAGTTATCCTTAAGAAATCTTTCTGTTTCTGTCATGTTCTGACATCGTTTTATTTATTATTTCCAAAGCTAATCTTAAGTGGAATAAAGCTTCCCCAGAGAAACCCTCTGTAACTGGAGAATAAATGAAAAAACTTGCTCTCGTTTTAATTGCCCTGACTCTGACTTCTGTTTCTTATGCTAGAAACAAGGTTATTTATGGAAATGATAACCGCCAAGATGTTTACCAGGTAAGCAATCCTCTTTATAGAAATCTTGTACGTTCAACTGCTGGTATGATCCACAAGAACGCTTTCACACGTGGCAAGAGCTTGATGCACTACACAGTAGCTGGTGCTCAAACACTAAGTGCCGCTATGAATGTTTGTCCAAGCGAGAACTTTGCTAACCAAAAACTAGCTCCTTCTTGTTCTGGTTTTCTTATTGGCCCAGACACACTCGTTACCGCTGGTCACTGTTACCAAGGCTTCGATAGACCTAATAACATCTGCCGCGATTACAAATGGGTTTTTGACTATCAGTTAAATTCAGCAGGCCATGATCCTTCTCAAGATATTCCTGTTGAGAACATCTACGGATGTGAAGAGATTCTATCAAATACACTTACGAACTCGATGGACTTTGCCATTATCAGACTTGATCGCAAAGTAACTGACAGACCGTTTTTAAAATTCAGACGTGAAGGGAAGCTTTCAAATAATGAATCTCTTGTTGTTATCGGAAACCCATCTGGTCTTCCCACAAAAATTGCAGCAAACGCATTTGTAACAAGAAACACTGAGCCGACTCGTTTCTCTGCTTCTCTTGATACTTTTGCAGGTAACTCTGGCTCTGCCGTTTTCAATGCAAGCACAGGTCTAGTAGAAGGTATTCTTGTTATGGGTAAAACAGATTATATCCCTAAAGATTACCGTGATCCTAACAGCTGTCTTGTTGTTAACAGATGTAATCAGAATGGAAAAAACTGTATCGTAGAAGATAACGAGTACGTTACAGCTGATGGAGAAGTGGTTACACGTATCACGGCCATTCTTCCTGAGATTGAAGAAGCTCTAAGATAATTCAAAAACACTCAAGGCCACCTCAGAAGTCCGACTTTTGAGGTGGCCTTTTTTTTTACGGCACTCCCCTTGCATAAATTCTCTTATTAATCTCAAACGAGGGAGAGAAATTATGTACAGCGAAACCCAACCAAATCAGCCAGGTCGTGAATTCCTGATGCAGGATCGACCCAACTACGAACCTTTTTATGAAGGGGTCGGAAAGTTTTTCGGGCATGTTGTTCTTATCTCAGGTGGAGATAGTGGAATTGGCCGGGCAGTTGCTCTCTCTTTTGCTCAGGAAGGGGCCGATGTGGCCATCATCTACAAAGAGGAAGACACGGACGCTAATGAAACAAAAAAGCTAATTGAAGAAAAAAATCAACGCTGTCTTCTTATGAAGGGAGATGTGGGGGATCGAAAATTTTGTCACGAATGTGTCGAAGAAACTAAAACAAAACTCGGAGGGCTTCATGTCCTCATCAACAATGCAGGTGAACAGCATGTTGAAGAGAATTTTGAAAATATCTCCCAAGAGCAACTTTTTCAAACGTTCAGCACCAATCTTTTCTCCTTTATTTATCTCATCCAAGCAGCACTGCCGACTCTAAAAGACAACCATGGGTGCATTATCAACAATGCTTCTGTAACCGCTTATAAAGGGAATCCACTGCTGATGGACTACTCTTCTACCAAAGGTGCAATTGTGGCCCTCACGAGATCCCTTGCCCAAAACCTTGCTAAGGATGGAGTAAGAGTCAATGCAGTTGCTCCAGGCCCTATTTGGACCCCTCTTATTCCTGCCAGTTTCTCAAGTGAGCAGGTAGAAAAATTCGGCAAGGATGTTCCATTAGGAAGAGCTGGCCAGCCAAATGAAGTCTCAGGCTGTTTTACATTTTTAGCGAGTAAGGAAGCAAGCTACATCACTGGACAGGTTTTACATCCCAATGGTGGAACAATTGTTAATTCTTAGTAAGTTCTAAAAAAAGAGGATGGGCCACATCAAATTCAAGTTCAAGGAAGAGATCTTTCTGTCTGGAACTCTCCCCTCTGATAATCGTGACACGGCTTTTGGAAATAGAAAATGATTCAGCTACAAAACGAATGAGTTCAAGATTGGCCTCTCCGTCTCGTGGTGGTGCTTTAATTTTTACCTTCTGACGGTCATCAAAAACTTTATCCCAGCTGGAGCGAGATGCTCCAGGCTGGATATAAAGTCTAATCAATGTCCCATCTTTAAAAGGCTTAATCATCAAACTTGATGATCTTCTTCTCTCTGGCCACAATTCGATAGAATGCTGGCACAACAAGAAGAGTTAGGAAGGTAGAAACCATCGCACCACCAATAATAGCAACACCCATCGGCTTCAATGCTTCAGAACCTGGACCCAATGAGAAAGCAAGTGGGATCGCACCAGCAACTGTTGAGAAAGTTGTCATCAAAATGGGACGAAGTCGTTTAGGACAAGCATCTTCCAGTGCTTGCTGGATATCTAATCCTTCGTTTCTTCTCTGATTTGTAAAATCCACAAGAAGAATTGAGTTCTTCTTCACAATCCCCATCAGGAGAATAAGACCGATCATTGAATAGATGTTCAACGATTGTCCCATTGCCCATAGGAGAATAAAAGCACCAGAGAATGAGAACGGAAGTGCGAGGAGAACAGTTACTGGGTCAATAAAGCTGTTAAACTGAGAACCAAGAACCATGTAAGCAATCAAGATACCCATTAACAGGGCGAAAATGAGGCTGTTAAATGATTCAGTAAATGTTTCCGATGAACCTGACTCAACTAGGTTATAACCATCTGGAAGATTTTTTCTGGCAATTTCGCGTGCTGCTTCGAGGGCCTTACCTTGGGCCACTCCCGGAGCAACACCGGCAAAGATAGTAATCGCTCTTTGGCGTGAAAGACGGTTAATGGCCTGAACACCGGGACGCTCAACAACATTAACCACATCAAGAAGTTTAACTCTCTCTCCACGAATGTTTCGAACATAAATCTTTTTAAGGTCATCCAACTGCTCTTTCGAGGCCTTATCCATCTTCACTCGGATATCGTTACGGTGACCGTCTTTAGAATATTTACCAACAACTGCTCCACCAATAAGGGCATTGATTGTTGTTCCAATTTCTTGTACCGATACACCACGTGCTTTGGCAGCATCACGATTTGGGAAAATCTGCACTTCTTTTACAGAAGCTTTATAATCTGTATCAATATCTACGAACTCTCCAGATTCCTGCATCTCTTTCATGACCTTCTCACCTGTCTCAATAAGAAGTTTCCAGTTACCACCTGTGAGAGTGAACTCAATGGGGAAACCACGGCCAGAAGCAGAGAAACCTTGCTGTGAAGTATCCTGTACAATCACACGCGCTTTTTTATAGTCTTTGAAGTTAGCTCGATACTGATTGATCAACTCAAACTGCTTCATCTTTCTGCCCTTCTCAGCGTTGATAGGACGATCTTTAGGATCATGAAGAGTCACGAAAAGAATTGTACTTGAAGGATCGGAACTTCCTCCGAATCCACCGATTACCGAGAAGAAACGGGCCACATCTTTTTGTGAAAGAAGATACTGCTCTACATCTTTAGTCACTCCATCCGTATAAGCGAGTGAAGAGCCATCTGGAGATTTAATACGGATCATGAATGAAGAGGTATCCTGAATCGGCACAAACTCTTTTGGAATTAATTTCACTAATGCGAATGATCCTGCGAAGAAGATCACTGAAACAAAAAGCACTATCCATTTAAAACGAAGAGCTCCGGCAAGCATCTTCTCATAACCACCTTCAATCTTTTTGAAGAAATTATCAATCGCCTGACCTAGCTTGGACTGACGTCCTACTTCTTCCATGAACTTAGAAGTACGCATTGGAGTAAGAGTTATCGCTTCAATGTATGAAAGACCTACTGCTACAGAAATAGTGATACCGAATTCAAAGAAGTATTTCCCGATAATTCCATCCATCATCGCTACCGGAACGAAGATCGCCATAATGGCAATCGTTGCGGCAAGAGCAGCGAATGAAATTTCATTGGCCCCATCACGGCTTGCTTTAACTTTGTCTTTTCCTTCCTCATGGTGACGGAAAATATTCTCAAGAACCATGATGGCATCATCCACCACAATCCCGATAGAAAGAGAAAGGGCAAGAAGAGTAAAGGTATTGAGAGTGAATCCCATATACTTCAAGATAACGAATGAACCGAGAATTGAAGTAGGAATGGCGAGAATAACGTTAAATGTTGCCGAAAGAGAACCTAGGAATAACCAACAAACAATAGCAGTCATAACTGCAGCAACAATCATAGTGAAAGAAATTTCGTGAATAGACTCTTCGATAAACTTCGTTGTATCGAAGTTAACAAAGATTTCCATTCCTTTAGGAAGGTTTGGACGAATCTGCTCCATCTTCGCCTTAGCACCTTCTGCAACGGCCATTGAGTTTGAACCACGCTGTTTTTTAATCCCAAGTCCAATAGCATTCACACCATTGGCACGTGAAATACGACGAACATCTGCAATGCCTTCTTCAACACGAACTACTTCTTTTAAGAAGATTGGTCTGAAGTTGGCCGCTCCACCACGACGTATCATCGGAAGCATTTCAAATTCTTCAACGTTGAGTGCTTCCCCGAGTGTTCGAACGTTTTTCTCCGTCACATAGTTCTCAACGAAACCAGATGGAGACTCTTTATGCTCTAACTGAATGGCAGAAATAACATCTGAAACAGTTAAGTCAAAATTGTTAAGTTTATCGTTATCAACCCAAACACGTAAATTGGGATCAATATATCCGGCCACAAATACTTCCGCGACACCTGATACAGTCTGAAAATGCTCTTTTAAGTTATCACGGGCATAACTCATAAGATCTTTAGGGGCCATATCCGGAGCTGTAACGGCCATAAACATGATTGGCCTATCATCAGGGTTCACTTTTCTGATAACCACAGGATCAATATCATCAGGAAGATTACGTTGCGCCTGATTCACCGCAGATTCAATTTCAGATACTGCAACATCAATATTCTTATCAAGGTTAAATTCTACTGAAACGTTGGCAAAACCCTGGCGGGCCGAAGAAGTAATCTTCTTTACCCCTTCTACCGAAAGAACAGCTGACTCAATGGGGTCAATCACATCCATTTCCATAATTTCAGGAGCAGCACCTTCATAGGAAA
>CALHBF010000013.1 GCA_937931205.1 uncultured Bacteriovoracaceae bacterium | reverse complement strand
AAGACACTCTTGAGTACTGCTTCAAAGTACAACTCCTTAGTTTTTTGTTTGGCGACTTGAATTTAGGACAAGAGTGTCCCTTTTTCAAATCGCCGGAGTTGCATTAGGAAGTTGAATCCAGCGCCGTACCTTTTGGCCTTTTAAACTAGAGCTCTTTTGAATTCTTCGAAAATGGCAGCAGCATTTTCTTTTCTACACCAATCTTCAATTTTATGAAATTTAACGGGATGTTTTTTAGCTACTAGAATGGCCTGCTCAAACCCTACTCTTTAGTGCAATTCTTAAAATCAATTCGCATTTTTTACCTTACTGATAACAGGCTTACCTCGACGTCTTGGTCTTCTGCGCACACTGAACATTTCTTCTTTTTGCTCCAATGGAATTGAGTCATAAAAAATCTGAATAAGTTCTCGAAGTTTTTTAGTAACAGTACTTTTGGGATTAAAGCTATAAATCCGAACTCTTCCCATTGACTTACTAACCAAGATTCCAGCGGTTTCAAATTTATCCAATTGATTCTGAACCTGACTTCGGGACATACCCATATCCTGGGCAATGCCAGTGGTATAGGCCTCTCCGTAATGAAAAAGGTAGAGCATAATCTTTGCGGCTGTCGTATTTCCAAATATGGCTTCTATCATTCATCTATTATAGCCTAAACTCTAGGCTTATCAGCCTTTTTTTTAGGCTTTAAAGTACAATATGTAGGCTATAGATTTTGAATAATCAAATAGTTACGATATATCAATAGGACGATATACCTTTTGGCATCAAGGCATACCTGCAGGAGCATGGTGATGTATATGCATCAAACCAGCATTTGTGTTGGCGTTTGCGGCTGCTGCTCCAGCATCTAAAGAAGCATGTCCTGCCCAAATAGATGATTGATCATAGCCTTCATAATGAGCACAAGCAGTGAAAAAAATCATAACGAGAGTTAGAAGAAGAAACTTCATTCAATACCTCCATCGACAAAAGATTATTCTAACTGACTCTCTCTTGGATCGGGCTTAATATTTAAATCATTTGAGGGAATTAAGATTGCATGGATAAGCTGCGATTTTCTTCTACTTGTGAAAAAGAGATCGAGGAGATCTATGACTGAATCTCAAGGCAGGGCTAAATTGGCAAAAGGTATGCCTTACCTTTTGCCAAAAAAAAGGCCCACCTAAGTGGGCCTCATTCAAAAATTTGAAAAAAAAAACTAACGAGCTTTAAAAGTAAGACTACGAGAAGCTTTAAGATTCGGGAAATCTAAATCGTTAAGAAGTACTCCCTTACCTTTGTAAGCAATGCTTGCAGTAATATCAAATTTACCACCACGAAGTTCTACGTTGATTCTTGAGAAATCGATACGTGCACGGTTGTTGCTTCCAGTGATTTCTACTTCGTGATTTGCAAGCTCTCTGTCGATAACAACGTTATCGCTTCCGATAAGTTTGTTTTTTACGATTTTAAGTTCAATGGCAAAATCATTAAGATCATTTGTTCCAACATTAAAGCCTAGAGCATTTCCATTATCTTCAACTTTTAAATTAGAAAGAGAAAGATTTGAAAGAGCTGGAGCAGCTTTCACTAATTCAACTTCAAAATTCACATCAAGAAACTTCACACCGTTTGTGATGCGAGATTTTGTGTTTCTGTTTTTAAGCATTACGAAATAGTTCTTTGAACCAGAAGCTTTAAGATAAAGATTATCTCCGCTTAAGTGAGCGCTTAAAGTTCCACGAACATCTTTAAAAGCAGAAGCGTTTGTTACGTTGATTGATACTCTTGCTTCAACATCATAGTCCTTAACTTCATAAGAAACTGTTTCCGTTTTTGTACAAGGGTAGATAACTGTTCTGTAATGAGGAACTGTCTGACAAACAGTACCGCCGCCATGAGGGTATCTAGGACCTGGGCCTGGATAACCGTGTCCTGGATAGTGTGGACCTGGGTATGGGTGGCGAGGAGCAGAAGTACAAACTGTTCTGTACTCAACTTCTTGACGTGTACAAGTTGTGCGAACGTGTCTGTTTTCGTATTCAGTGTGAGTTTTCTCACCACGAAGAATAGTATCGATATACGTTGTAGAGTCACTGATGTTGAAGTGGCGAGATTCACCAGCATCGGCAAAAGCACCTACTGAGAACATGACTGACATTAGTCCAATTAGAAGTTTCATATGGTTTCTCCTCATGTAAATTGATGAAGATGTACCATGCGAGGCTTTTCAAGGCCATTCTCTGAAGAATATTTTAAGATTGGGATTAAAAATGAGGTCTGATAGGGTGTCTAATGACTAGACACCCTATAATGTTTACTGGATTTTCCACTCTGTTGAGCCGTCCGGATTATCCTTAAGGATCACCCTCGAAGCTGCTAGCTCTTTTCTGATCTCATCTGCACGGGCCCAATTTTTCGTGGCCTTAGCAACTTTACGCTCCTCGATCAGTCCTAGAACCCAAGACTCATCAACATCCACATCGATGTTAGCGCGCTCAAGTTCCTCTAATTTGCTAAGCACCGATTGCGGATCGCGGGCAACGAGTCCTAATGAGTCAGCAACAAAGTTAATCACTTCATGCACACGAGATAATGTCTCTTTTGAAATTGAATCCTTCTTCCCCTTCACGTAACGAATCATCGAGAAGAAGTGGCCCATTGCTCCAGCAGAGTTGAAGTCATTGGTTAGCTCATATTTAAACTTATCAAAAAGTTTATTGATCTCCTGATCAACTTCGCCGGCAACTGCTGAGTTCCAAGTACGAACATCAATCACGAACTCATGAATTCGCTTAATCTCTTCAATCGCCTTCTGAATGACTTCTTCACTCCACTCCAGACGTGCACGGTAGTGCACAGAAAGAAGAACGTGGCGAAGAACCTGACCACCATACATATTCACAAAATCACGAATTTTAACCACGTTACCAAGAGACTTACTCATCTTCTCAGAACCAAAGTTTAAGAACTCGTTGTGGGCCCATGTATTACAGAAAGGACAATTATTAGCTGCTTCTGATTGCGCAATTTCATTCTCATGATGCGGGAACATCAGATCCACTCCACCATGGTGAAGATCCAGCGTTGGACCTAAGAATTTTTTGGCCATCGCTGAACACTCAATGTGCCAGCCTGGACGTCCTTTACCCCATGGAGAATCCCAAGATGGCTCCCCATCTTTAGCAGGTTTCCATAAAACGAAATCTGCTGGATTTCTTTTCTTTGAATCAACTTCTACACGCACTCCGTGTTGAAGTGAATCGAGATCTTTCTTAGAAAGTTTTCCATAGTCAGCAAACTTGGGAACTTCAAAGAAAACTTCTCCACTAACCTCATACCCTTTACCATTCTTGATGATATCTTGAATCATCTCAATGATCTCAGGCATCGTCTCGCTCACCTTAGGTGTATGAGTCGCCGGCTCCATACCGAGAGATTCCATATCAATCTTACACTCTTCAACAAACAGGGCCGCATGCTCAATAGCACCACGTCCTTCTTTATGAGCGCGTTCAATAATTTTATCATCAACATCTGTGAAGTTGCGAACGAACGTTACATCATAACCAAAAGCTTTAAGCACTCGGTGGAAAAGATCTCCCACCACAAGAGCACGAGCATTTCCGATGTGAAGGAAATCGTAAGTCGTCGGCCCGCAAGAATAGAATTTTACTTTTCCTGCTTCGATCGTCTTAAACGTTTCTTTCTTACGGATGAGATTGTTGTAAACCTTGATATCTTGCATTTTATTTTAAACCTTTGATACGCGTGCGAATGACTTCAACTGGAGTAAGTGGAATAAGCACTTTCAAATCCGGGCCATGATCATGACCAGTTAAAGTTGCCCTCACTCCTTGGAATAATGGTTTCCCTTTTACTCCAAGTTCTTTTTTCACATGATCCATCCAGTTGTTTAAATCAGCCTCACTAATAAAAGGAGCTCCATAACTTTCAACCTGACTAGAAATATAATCAATAATCTTAGGAGTTGTTTCCCAGCTAAGAATTTCTTTAAGAGCATCAGTCATTTCAATTTCAGTTGAAAGAATCTGCTCGTTAATCAGCTTTGGAATATCTGTTGTGAAATGAACATCTTGCTTATAACGATCAAGTGCTGCATTTTTCCATTCAACACTTTGAGCTTTAAAAAACTCTGTTCCTGGAAGTTCTTCTACTAGAGCGATAAGTTTATCATTGCTCATTTTCTTAATGTGCTGACCATTTACCCACTTGAATTTTTCAAGATCGTACATGGCAGAACTTGCTGAGAATCTATCAATATCAAAAATCCCCTGAATATCTTCTTTATCAAAAATATCCACTTCATTTGGGTGAGACCAACCAAGAAGTGTAAGATAGTTATTCATTGCCTCTGGAAGATAGTGCTCTTCACGATAAAGATTCACTGACGTAGCACCATGACGCTTTGATAGCTTCTGGCGATCACTTCCAATAAGAAGAGATACGTGAGCAAACTCAGGAGCTTTGGCACCAAGAGCTTCATAGATCATCAACTGGCGAACAGTATTGTTTAAATGGTCTTCTCCACGAATCACGTGAGTAATATCCATTGTCCAATCATCAATCACACAACAGTAGTTATAAACCGGTACGCCATTAGAACGGATAATCACAAAATCACCCACCATTCCTGATGGATAAGTAACATCTCCCTTCACATGATCTTTTAGCTGATAATCTTTTTGTGGAGCACGGAAACGAATCGCGGCCTTCTCACCGGCAGCAATTCTCTTTAATGCCTCAGCATGCATTTCAGGTTTTTTCCAAATGCCGTTATAGTGCTGATCTGCCCCTTCTTCTTGAGCAGCTTCTTTCATCGCTTCAAGCTCAGCATCAGTAGTAAAATCATAATAAGCATGACCTGATTCAATTAACTGAAGGCCATACTTCATATAGATCTCAAGACGCTCAGACTGACGATAAGGAGCATATTTAGGATTTGGCTTATCAGGACCTTCATCATGGATAAGGCCTAGCCATTTAAGATCTCCACGCTGAAGTTCTTCGTATTCACGCTTAGATCTCTCAAGATCGGTATCTTCAATTCTTAAGACGAATGTTCCGTTAGTTTTTTTAGCGAAAAGGTAGTTGTAGAGGGCGGTTCTGGCCCCTCCGATATGTAAATACCCAGTTGGAGATGGGGCGAATCTAACTCTCGTGCTCATGATCAATACTCCTCAAAAAAATACTATGAGGACAAGATACACAAAACGAGATTTTTTGAGAATTTATTAGATGTAAAGAGCGTCAATTTTCTCAGAAACCTGTGTTTCAGGTGCTCCGGAAGATAACGCAATCTCTTTGACGATCAACTCTTTACACTGATCAAGCATCTTTCTCTCTCCAAATGAAAGTTTTTTAGTCGATTTAAGGAGGAGAAGCTGTCTTAAAACATCTGCAATTTCAGTCAATGAGCCTGTTTTAACTTTGAGCGTGTACTCTCTATGACGACGGTTCCAGGTCGACATATCAACCTTTACGTCCTGATCTTTTAATAATTCAAAAATACCATCGATCTCCGGAGCAGAGATCAGTGAACGTAGCCCTTCACGAGATTCAACGGGGATCATTACTTTCATACCGTTACTTACGATTTTAACGATATAGAAGCCTTTGGGCTCTCCATTCAATTCTTTCGTTTCTAAGCTACAAATTTGACCTACACCGTGGCCCGGGCAAACAACGTGATCACCTAGATTAAACATGTGAGGACTCCTTCAGAGTGAAATACCCCCTATTTATAACGCATCAGGTGACTTTTGTCTTTTAAGTTGAAAATATTACAGGTGCAATAATTGAGGGATAGGCAAAGCATTGAAATAAGTTTAGGCCCGATCTTGGGCCTAAACTTGGGAAATGACTAGAAGAACGCAGAAAACTGAAGAACTCGGAACTGCAGACTCTGGCTATATTGCAGCTGAGACCCCGTAGTTGAGTTCAAGTTCTGGAAGGCCACTTCTGGCGACCAAGTAATATGCTTCAGACCAATTGGCTCCAGAGAAAATCTTCGACCAACGGCCACTGTCCCACTTAAAACCTCATCAGTTGATCGCGGTGAAGTGTAGTTATGATTCCAACCAAATCCTACATATAAAGAGACGTACATAGCATTGGTAAGATCTAATGAACTCATACCTGGGTTAAAGTTATAAATCCCACCCACTGCCAAACCATAATCTTCAAAGTCTCCACGTCCGCCGGTAGTACCTTTGTTATAGTTAAAGCGAGTTGCTAATTGCAGCTGTGGCATACTCGGCAACTGGTAGGCATAGTTTAAATTCATGTCAAACTGCAGATTATTATCTGCATTGTTTCCTTTGGTCTTCGACTTATCAATTGAGACCAATCCCCTGATCATTGAATCCGCATTAAACTCAAACATATGTGTCGTCCCTTGAGCAAATGCAGACCCTACAAGGAAGCTTGAGAGTAGCACCAATGTTTTCTTCATAACTTTCCCCTTTTGGTAGTAACGTCTCTCAATGTGACTCACGCTTTGAGAAACATAAAATCTTAATAGCAGTGTAAAAAAGCGAGTCGAGTCATGTCATGAATGCAGGGAAAAATTTAGAAGGTAAAAAAAAGTGAAGTTAAATACTGAATATAAATGAGGGATGCAAGAAGACTTACCTTTAATGGTAAGAAATTGGCCCCTCAGGAAATGAGGGGCCAATACTAATTAGAAGCGGTTTACTACTTCGTTTCTTTCGAAGAAGTAAGCGATTTCTCTTTCAGCAGCAGCGTGAGAATCTGAACCGTGAACTGAGTTTTCACCAACAGATTTAGCATAAAGCTTACGGATTGTGCCTTCAGCAGCGTTAGCTGGGTTAGTAGCACCCATTAGCTCTCTGTTCTTAGCAACAGCGTTTTCACCTTCAAGAACCATAAGAAGAACTGGACCTGAAGTCATGAAGTTTACTAGCTCACCAAAGAAAGGACGCTCTTTGTGCTCAATATAGAAACCTTCAGCTTTCTCTTTAGAAAGCTTAGCGAATTTTGCAGCAGAAACGCGAAGACCGTTTTTTTCGAAAACAGCAATGATGTTACCAATGTTGTTATCAAGAGTTGAGTTCGGTTTAATGATAGAGAAAGTTTTTTCGATAGACATAATGGTCTCCTTATAAAAATAAAATTATTTCTTTAGTACTTCAGCAATCTTTGCTCCAAGCTCAGCTGGAGAACGAGCAATCGTTACACCACATTCTTGAAGGATTTTAAACTTAGCTTCAGCAGAATCATCTTCACCTGAAATGATCGCTCCAGCGTGACCCATACGCTTACCTTTTGGAGCAGCTGCACCAGCAATGAAGCTCACAACAGGTTTAGTCATATTAGCTTTAATCCAACGAGCAGCATCTGTTTCAGCAGTACCACCGATCTCACCGATCATGATCACAGCTTTTGTCTCAGGATCTTTTTGGAACATTTCAAGAATGTCGATGAAGTTAGTTCCGTTAACCGGGTCACCACCGATACCTACACAAGTAGTTTGACCAATATTACGTTGAGTAAGTTGGTAAACAGCCTCGTATGTAAGAGTACCAGAACGTGAGATTACTCCTACGTTACCTGGCATGTGGATATGACCTGGCATAATTCCGATCTTACACTCACCCGGAGTGATCACACCTGGACAGTTTGGTCCAATAAGGCGTGACTTAGATCCTTGAAGAGCAGCTTTAACCTTAACCATATCACCAACAGGGATACCTTCAGTGATACAGATGATTAGCGGCATACCAGCATCGATACACTCGATGATTGAGTCAGCAGCAAACGGAGGTGGAACGAAAATCATCGCTGCATTAGCGCGAGTTTCATTCATTGCTTCAAAAACAGTATTGAAAACAGGAATACCTTCGTGAATTGTTCCACCCTTACCTGGAGTTACACCACCAACAACGTTTGTGCCGTAATCGCGAGATTGAAGAGTATGGAAAGTTCCTTGTTTACCTGTAAGACCAACAGTGATTAGACGTGTGTCTCTATTAATTAGAATGGCCATATTATTTTCCTCCCTTGGCAGCAGCAACAGCTTTAGCAGCTGCATCTGCAAGGTCATCAGCTGCAGTAATTTTTAAACCAGATTCAGCAAGAATCTTCTTACCAAGAGCAACGTTTGTTCCTTCAAGACGAACAACTAGAGGAACGTTGATTCCTAGTTCTTTAGCAGCATCAACAACACCGTTAGCGATGATGTCACACTTCATGATTCCACCGAAGATGTTTACAAGAATTGCTTTAACATTCTTATCTTGAAGAATGATAGTGAATGCTTTTTGTACTGTTTCTTTAGTAGCACCGCCCCCTACGTCAAGGAAGTTAGCAGGTGAACCGCCGTGAAGCTTCAAGATATCAAGAGTACCCATTGCAAGACCAGCACCATTTACAAGACATCCGATGTTTCCATCAAGAGAGATGTATGAAAGGCCGTATTTTCCTGCTTCAAGTTCTTGTTCAGATTCTTCAGTGATGTCACGAAGAGCTTCAATATCCGGATGTCTGAAAAGAGCGTTATCATCGAAGTTAAGTTTTGCATCAAGAGCAAGAACATCACCGTCTTTAGTTGTAACAAGAGGGTTGATTTCAGCGATTGAACAATCTTTTTCAACGTAAAGCCTGTAAAGACCTTCAAAGAACTTGTTTGCCTTCTTAAGAGTTTCCCCTTTAAGACCTAGAGCAAATCCTAGTTTTCTTCCGTGAGCTGGTGTGAAACCAGTTGCTGGATCAATATATGCTTTAATGATTTTTTCAGGATTTTCGTGAGCAACAGTCTCAATTTCCATCCCACCTTCTGTAGAAACCATCATACAGAATTTACCAACTGAACGATCAAGTACGATACCTGCATAGTACTCGTGATCAATAGCACATCCCTGCTCGACAAGAATTTTAAGAACTTTCTTACCTTCAGGTCCTGTTTGGTGAGTGATAAGTTGCATACCAAGGATTTCCTTAGCGTACTTTTCAACTTCCTCGATTGAGCGAGCTAGCTTTACACCGCCGCCTTTTCCACGTCCACCAGCGTGAATTTGAGCTTTAACAACCCAAACACTTCCACCCAGTTTCTTTGCCACTTCTACTGCTTGCGCAGGAGTATCGGCTACACCGCCCTGAAGGACTGCAATGTCGTATTTACGCATTAAATCCTTGGCCTGGTATTCATGAACATTCATAGGCTCTCCTTAATATCTAACTAATGAATTAGGGACATTATAGGCATTTTACGGGGTCTATCAACGAAAAGGTCTTGAAAAACACAGTTTTGTAGGGGCAAGATGTAAGAAGCATAACGTCAAAGTCAGGGAGACTTCTATGAAACAATACTTTGCCCTTCATCCAAGCGTCTTTAAACTCGATGGTGGGGCCATGTTCGGGATTATTCCCAAACCCTTATGGTCAAAAGCTATTCCCGCCGATGAACTCAACCGTATTGAAATGGCATTGAGAGTTCTTCTCATTAAAACACCGCAGCATAACATTCTTATTGATACAGGTATTGGCGATTATCACGGCCAAAAATTTGACGATCGTTTTGGAGTTCAAGGTCCGAAGAACCCATTGCTTGATTTGCTCAATCAAGCAGGACTTCAAAAAGAAGACATTACTGATGTCATTCTCTCTCACCTTCACTTTGATCATGTGGGTGGCCTGCATGCCCAGGATCAAGATCTCATCTTTCCTAATGCGAAACTGCATCTGCACCGTGACCACTATCAGTACTCATTAAATCCTACCGATCGAGATGCAGGCTCCTTTCAATCGGAATTTTTTAAACCTCTGATTGAGAAATATGAAACTCTCAGCCGGGTGAATTGGTTAAGTGGTAACGAAGGCCTCATTATTAAAGATGGAGCTGATGAGATCAAATTCCGTATTTCTCACGGCCACACTCCTTATATGATTCATCCTTATGATGAGAAGTTCATTTATATGGCAGATCTGGTTCCGACTTCTGCTCATATTTCAGTTCCATGGGTGATGGGCTATGACATCGCTCCAGGACAAACAACTAAGGATAAGAAAGAGTTTTATGAGTTCATTATAAAAAATGAACTCACGATGATTTTTGAGCATGATAAAAAGTACTGGGGATCAAAACTTACTTATCAGAAGGACTTTGCTCCTCTGAAGCTTCATCCTGGGGAAGCGAGCGATCGTCAGATACTTGAATTATCTTTTGATTAATATTCTCTTTAAATCTGGCGAAATCGCGCTTAAGGCGATTTTCAAATTGATTGAGATCAGCGCGCCGAGGGTTTTTGAAGTCATTTAAATCTTCAATGAGTTTCATGGAAGTATGACCTAGATCCTTGGCCGCTGATGAAATCTGAAGCTCATAGTTCTTACGACTCGAAATTCCCTTAACATTCAACTGCGACAGCTCTTTAAAACTCTCAGCATTACTCACCACAAACTGGGTAAGGAAATGTCCATATTTCTTAGTGTACTCAGCAATAGCAACTTTAAGATTGGCCTGATACTGGCGCTCGTTTTTTTTCAAGAAATCTAGAAAATGCTGCTCAACTTGAAGACTAATCGCAAGAAGTGTTTGTAGCTTCTCTTGAACGTTTTGCCAGAACATGTCTGCCTGATTTTGCTCATAGAGAGTCTTCTCCATTTTCTTCTTCGTTACTTTATCTAAAAGTTCGCGAAACTCTTCTACCCCTTTAGGATAAAGAATCACGCTCATCTTCGCCTGATAACTCTCCTCAGGAGTATGCCCTAGATTCATCAATCTGCTGGTCAATCCGTCCCAACGACAGTTGGTTGCACTGATGCTCATGTCATACATGCCCGGAATAATCTTTTTTCCGCTTAAAAAACTGAATTTTTTTAATTCT
This sequence comes from uncultured Bacteriovoracaceae bacterium, assembly GCA_937931205.1. GTDB lineage: Bacteria > Bdellovibrionota > Bacteriovoracia > Bacteriovoracales > Bacteriovoracaceae > Peredibacter. The sequence goes on along the minus strand of CALHBF010000013.1, from coordinate 272,630 downwards.
GTTAAATGATTCTTTAACTCCCCACTTCCCTCAAACTCCACCACCTCATCTCCCATCGAAATTAATTTATCTTTCTGGGATTTAAAATGGGCGGTCACCTCACATTCCTGAAATCCAGGACTAGCAAGCCAAATAACTGAGAGGTCATCAGAAGTAAATTCTTTGAAGAAAAGCGGCTCTCCCCAGCTCTTAAACTGCAGGTAATTCTCAACTCGCTCAGAAACTTTTAAACTCATCCCTTGTGGGCGATGAATCTCAATCTCTTTTTTATTATTTTGGAGAAGATAAAGAACTCCACCAATCATTATCGCGGCACCAGTGACGCCTGCTAAAATTTTATGCTTAAGAGTAAATTTTCTAACTTCAACTTCTTCAAAATCTTGCAGTCCTTCCTCATCCTCGGACTCGATCTGGCCTTCTTCACTCTCTTCAATCTCTTCTCTCACCGCTTCTGGTCTAGAAAATTTAGTGACTCTATCTTCTATTTCAACAGGAGGTGGAGTTTCATGATTGTCTTCCTCGAAAGGAAGTGGCGGAAGAGGAGGCGGAAACTCTCCATCATCATTAACAACGATGTATTCACTCTCGGCCAAATGAATAACAGCTTCTAAAGTCATCTCTGATTGAAGACCTTCAGACCAAATTTTCATCTGCGAATTTATTTTTTGATTTTTTAATTTCTCTTCGAGAAATAATAAAGAATAAGGACCTTCATGACCTTGATCAAAAATGATGTACCACTTCTCACTGGACTTATCAGTCCACAAAAAATCACTCAAAACAAACCGCTCCTTCTAGAGAGAATAAGAGATATAAGGATATTCTATGGGGAAATGGATTTTAGGGAATAAAAAAAGCCCATCGCAAGGATGGGCTTTTTTTTCGAGAGACAAAATTTGAAGATAAAAAATCCTTTCTTAACTCCAAACACACACACATAAAACTATATAGCAAAAATCATGCCAAGTTAAACATTTTTTTTTGATAAATAGTATTAAACACTTGATGCGCCGCTAACAATAAATGCATGTCAACAGAATGACGGATTAAATCATTTTCGTGTCAAATAAATATCTCATTAGACTTGAGTACTTTTATCTTCTAATTTCAAAAGTTTATCGGCATAATAGCGAAAATTACATTTCTATGGACTTCAAAGGAGAAGTTAAATGTTTAGTCGTGCACTATTATCTTTATTCGTTGCTGGTTTCCTTGCAGTAGGTTGTGCTTCTAAAAAGCCAAACAATTCTCAAGATGGCGCTGATGGTATCGACGCTGGAAACAATGGTCTTTCACTACAACTTAACGGTGATTCAGATTCAAGCACTGCAGGTGGCCTAGTAACTGTTTACTTCGCTTTCAATTCTGCTCAACTTGCTTCTTCTACTCAAGAATCTCTTAAGAACAATGCTGAATTCCTTAAATCAAACCCAACTGTTGACGTTCAAATCGAAGGTCACGCAGATGAGCGCGGTGGAATCCAGTACAACCTTGCTCTAGGCGAAAAGCGTGCTAAAACAGTTCGTGACTACCTAGTTGCTAACGGTATCTCTTCAAACAGAATCTCTATTATCTCTTACGGTAAAGAGCGTCCGGTTGCTGAAGGTAACGACGAATCAGCATGGTCTAAAAACCGTCGCGCTAATTTCGTAATCACTGCTAAGTAATAAATGAAGTTAATACTTATTTTCATAAGTATTTTATCTTTACAGTCTTGTGGTCTCACGACCACAAGACCTAAAGTCGAAATGAGTCTGGCCCAAGCGGCATTTGTCGCTGCCAAAGAATCCGGCGCCGACGTTCACGCTCCCAACCTTTATCGCCAGGCCGAAGACTACTACCTCAAGGCCAAATCAGCTTACCGAAGAAAGTATTTTAATAAGGCAAAAGAGTACGCTCTTTTCTCTAAGAAGTTTTCGGAACAGGCCGAGTACTCAGCTATCAGAAAAAAAGCCCTTGAAGGTAATGCACAATAGTTTCATTTAAGTTAGAATCAATCTATTCACACTTTTAAGAGGTTGATTGATTTTATGAAACAATTGGTAGGTTCTCTCGTTATCCTTCTCGCACTCTCTTCTTGTATCAAGACTGCTGAACAAGTAAACCGCGAAAGACAGTTCACAAATATGTCTTCTCAGCTTACTGATTCTCAGGCCCTTGTTGGTAAAATCATGTCACAACTCAATGACATGCAATCTCAAATTGAGACCGTCACTGGCCGCATCGAAGAAATTGAGCATAAGCAATCTCTTGTTAATCCCTCAAAGTTCAAAGAAAACAGCGAAGATGTGATCATGCTGAAAACAAAAGCAGAAGCTCTTCAAAACCAAGTAGAGTCTCTTCAGCAGGAACTTAAAGTTCAGAAAGAATACATTGAAAAAGTAACTGATGGTTTGAAGTCTCTTAAACAAGCTAAGGCCGCTCCTGCTGCTGCAGCACCTGTAACTTCTAAGCAAAAAATGGAAGATGCACTAGAGATGGTGAGTAAGAATAAGTATGTTGAAGCCAAAAGAGTTCTTGAGACTCTTATTGACCATAAAGACCTATCACCTGCTGATCACAATAAAGTTTATCATGGTCTAGGCCGTGCTGAGCTTTATACGAACAATGCAGACAAGGCGCTCGTTTACCTTTCTAAAATCGTAATGAACTACCCAAAGTCTTCGCTTGCTCCAAATAGCCTTTACCTTATTGGTAAAGCATTTCAAAAACAAAACAAAAAAGAAGAGGCTCGTCAGGCATTTTCTAAGGTAGTGGCTGATTACCCTACTTCTCGTGACGCCAAAAGAGCCTCGAGCGAACTGTGAAATACATCCTCGGAATTGAAACAAGTTGTGATGACACTTCCATCGCCATCCTAAAACTTGAAGATAATAAAACAGAAATTCTCTCTCTTAATAGTTTCTCCCAAGATTTTATCCTTGAGAAATGGGGCGGAGTTGTACCTGAACTGGCAGCAAGAAGTCATGTTAAGGCCATCCCTCCTCTGGTAGATGTGACTTTCAAAGAAGCAGGAATTGATTTTTCTCAAATTGATTCGATTGCCGTAACCACTCACCCGGGTCTTGTTGGCTCGCTGTTGACAGGAATCAATCTCGCTAAAACTTTTTCACTGCTTCATAAACTTCCCATCATTCCGGTGAATCACCTTTATGCTCACCTTGAGGCCATTCACCTCACTGAAACAGTTCCCTATCCTTATTTAGGAGTACTGGTCAGCGGCGGACACTCGGCCTTCATGTGGGTCAAAGGCCCCAATGATATGGAAGTCATCGGTACCACTCTTGATGATGCTGCCGGCGAAGCCTTTGATAAAGGCGGAAAACTTCTAGGAGTGGGATACCCTGCTGGAAGAATCATTGATGAGTTATCTCAATCAGGTGATCGCAAAAAATATGCTTTTCCGATCAGCTACCTTCGTGATCGTCCAGGAAAGATGAGCTTCTCAGGTCTTAAAACGGCCCTTCGAGTAAAACTTCAAAAAATGGAACAGCAGGAGATTCAAGATAATATCAATGATCTCTGCGCCAGCTACCAAGAAGCCATTGTGCAAACTCTCCGAATTAAAACGGAAGAAGTGATTGAAAAAATCTTAGGACAAAAAGTGAAGCAGTTCACGACTCCTATCGTTCTAGGTGGCGGAGTGGCCTGTAACTCTCGCCTTCGCCAAATCATGAAAGAGAGTTTCAAAAACGTCTACGCGGTAAAGCCAAGTTACAGTACAGATAATGCAGCAATGGTAGGAAATTGGGCCAGCCGTGCTCCTGAACTTGCGATCTCTTTCCCGGAATGTTTAAAGATTGATCCTCGCTCTCGCTTTGTGGAGAAAAAATAATGTCTAAATTTCCAATGGCCAATAAAAGTTTTGGTCAGCATTTTTTAAGTTCACAGACAGTGATCACGAAAATCACTTCCCCACTTCCTGCTGGTACAGATGCCATCATTGAAGTTGGTCCTGGTCCGGCAGTACTTACACCTAAACTTCGTGAATATAATCTTCCTTTCTCTGTGATTGAGATGGACACACGCTTTGTTGAACTTCTCGCTCCCATTGTGGGAATGGAGAATGTTTACAACCAAGATGCGTTAGAATTTAACTGGCCTGCCTTCTTAGAAAAAACCAAATTTGAAAATATCTGGTTAGTGTCAAATCTTCCCTACAACGTCAGTGTTCCGCTTACTCTCTCGTTCTTAAGAATCCCTCAGATCAAAAATATGACTCTGATGTATCAAAAAGAAGTGGCAGATAAAATTCTTCCCAAAGACCCAAAGAACTCTATGGGCTCTCTCCATGTGATGTGCAAAACACAATTTGATCTTCGACACGTAGTTCATGCACCTCCAGGGGCCTTCGTTCCACCGCCGAAGGTGGATTCAAGTGTGCTGCATTTTGCTCGAAAATCGGTGCCTGATATTTCCCTAAGTGAGATTGATCAATTCGAGAAGATTCTACGCCTGATGTTCTCGCAAAGAAGAAAACAGCTGGGTGGAATCCTTAAAAGTGACTGGGGTGCTGAAGTGGTGCAAAGAGTTTTTGACACTCTCTCACTATCACAACAAGTGCGCGCTGAAGCTTTAACTTATCAAGATGTGCTAAACCTTTATCACACCTACCAAAAATCAGTTTAGCAACTCCACATTTTCGTTTTCGAAAAATACTATATTTCTAGAAGCCTGATAACTCAAACGAGCATCCGGTAAAACTTGTTTTACCGGATGGCACAACGAAATATTTACTCTTTTGGAAAACGATCCCCATTGAGGCGTGAGTAATCCAAAAATCAGTTTAGGCCAAACCCTTCTTTTTATGATAAAACATCCTCATGGGTGTAAAAATCATTTCTAAAAATTCACGTGCCGGCTATGACTTCTTCATTGAAGAGAAGTATGAGTGCGGCGTTGCTCTAGTGGGAACTGAAGTAAAGTCTCTGCGTGAAGGAAAGGCCCTTATTAATGAGGCCTTTGTCACAGTCGACTCCAATCATGAGGTTTGGTTGCAAAACTGCACAATTCCACAATATATGTTTGGGAACATCCATAACCACCCTGAGACGCGACGCAGAAAACTACTCCTTAACCGAGCAGAAATTATCCAAATTGAAAAGAAAATGAGTACAAAGGGATATACTTTGATCCCCTTGGCCTTGTACTTTAAAGATAGCCGTGTAAAATGTGAAATCGCTCTGGCCAAAGGTAAAAAACTTTACGATAAGCGTGATACTGAAGCCAAAAAAGACGTTGAACGAAAACTTAGACAAGGAAAATACGAATAATGGAACCTAGTTTAGAAAACGTTCGTAACATTTATCCACTAAACTACTCGAAGACTTTTTCACATGAAGAAGCTTTGGACCTTATTCCTATTCTTCAAAGAATATCTGCTAAAACAAAAAAAGAGCTAAGCGTTCTTAATTCTCAGCTCTCTTTCACTAAAAATAACTCTCCTAAGGCCCTTGAACTTCAGGAAAAGATCAATCAAAGCCTTCAAATCTGGTCTGAAAAAGTAAGACGTCTGGGAGCAGTCCCTATCGCCCTTTGCAAAGTCAGAATCCCAGGCGAGGAAGGACAATATCTTTGGGAATACCCAGAGAATAAATTGTTTCTTCACTAATTCTCAAAGCCCCATCTTTTAAGTACCCTTAAGGTATGAAAGAAAAAATTCTGGCCCACTTTAATCGTTGGAATCCACGCTACTTCGTTGTGGTGACTGTTCTCATTCTGATCATTACCGATCTTCTCAATGGACTTTATCTTAAGCTTTTCTGGTCACATCGAGGAATGAGTGAGCTTCTGGTGAGGCAATCTATCGGGCAAAGCGGACTTGTTTTAGAGGATTTTGGACCTGATACGGTCAGCGAGATGCTGGGATTTGTTGATAATACCTTCTACTTCTTCCTCTTTCTCATTTTGGTCAACAACCTGTTCTTCTATATCTTCTATCTTTTAAAAAGATTATGGGCCCAAGGTTATGTGCTGTTTTATACCTTCTCGGCCAGCATCCTGGCGCTGACATTCATCTTTGATAATGGCGGCCTTCCCTTCGGTTGGACGATCTACAACATCGCCAGTATTCCGCTCTATCTCTATCTGTTTTTGGGTGTGAAGCTGCTTAAATTGAAGACGACAATTATCCCTGCAAGTGGAAAGAAGGCACAATAAAATTGTCGCCCGTGCTTGCCCATGTCGGTATTTCTCGCAACTGATTCATCAGCTTCTTCTGTCCTACCACAGACAAAATGAATGAATCAAAGGCTCCTGGATTCTTGATGATCGTATCAAGATCATTCTCGTAGATAAAAATCTGCATTTCTTTTTCAATGCTGATCACAATCTGTTCACGAGCAGAAATCCCAAGATCCAGATCAAAGAGTTGAATGAGATGACTCTTATTAATAACTCGTGCGCGATAGAGTTCCAAAAGAGCAATTTCCACACTCGACTCATACATGCAAAGGTCACGCGGCAAGTGACGAAGAAGATAGTTCATCTTCGCCAAAAGCATCACGGACACATTTCCAAAAGATTCATAACTTGATTTAAAAACTTCTAAGAGTTGATCGTAGTAATTTTTCCAAACCCAAAAATCAATTGGCCTGTGCCAGTAAGGAACAAAACCTTTCTTTAGCTTTCGTTTGAATGAGCGAGATAAAAGATGTTGATCAGGATTTTTCCCGAGAAGATTCTTAGAGTAATCAAACTCTAGTGCCTTCTCACGATCCTGTTCATATTTTTTGGGATTTTCTTCGTATCTTTTAGCATCCTCATCAAGCAGCTCCTGCATCTCAACTCTGATATGCGAAATTTCTGGACGAGGACATTCGCGAGAACTTTTACAGCCTTCAAGACAGCTTTCCTGACAAAGAGGTTTGCTCAAAGGGAAATCAACAACAATCTCTTTGAGACCATATTGATTGATCCAATCTGTGATAATGGCATCCCTATCAGATGTTTCCTCATCACGAACCTGATGAAGAGACTTTAGGAACCAGCGTTTTTTATCCGGATAAAATTCAAGAAGAGAAAGAAAAAAGTTCTCTTTCTTACCTCCTCCAAAACTCAATCCCGCAATACTTTTTATCTGGTCCAAATCAATCCTTAAAGTGGCATCTCAATTTCAAAAGGAAGCACCTGCATTCCAAATTCAGCTGCCTTCTTAGTAATTATATCCTGAGACTGGCCGTCATGGACAAGAAGAAAACAACCGCCTCCCCCTGCTCCACACATTTTTGTCCCAAATACCCCTGAATCTTTTTTCACAGAACTCACGAAGTCCTTGATTTTATCAGTACTAATCGTCGGGAAAAGCTCTTCACGGGCCGATCCTTCAGCAGCGATTAGCTTAATGACTTCTGCATAATTTTTAGCCTTGATCGCCTGATATGTTTCGTGAGAGACCGCTGCAATCTTTTTTAGACCTGCAATCACTTTGGGATTTTTATCAAAGAAACCTTTATAAACTTCCCAGTTATTGATTCCCGAAGCACGAGACTGACCTGAGTAAATCAGCGAGAGATGTTTTTCTAAGTAACTCTTTAATTCTGTCTGATACAGTTGCTCTACTTCGATATAACCTTCACGGCCAACAATTCCAAGAATTCCTCCAGTTAAAGCTGGATAGTAATCCTGAAATCCTGCCACACCTTGATTAAGAATACGGCTCTCAACCCCTTTCACTCTTTGAACGGCAGTTGATACATTGAAATCACGGCCAGTGAATTCACAAAGAGCTTTATAAAGAGTTACTCCCATCGCCGAAGATCCGCCAAGGCCTGAACCAGCAGGAGCTCCTGAAGAGAGATTAATTTTTAAATGAGTGTTGATATTAAAGAGTTGAAGAATTTGCAGAACAAAACTCATCTCTTTGAACATATCTGTGAAAAGAACATTGTGACGAGTTAGCTCGTTTGAGCTCCAAGAATATCTTTTGTCATAGTCTTTTGAGAGGATCTCAACGCCGTCAAAATCAGTTTTAATCAGTTCAACATTGGCCTTTAAAGATGTGGCCACGTTCAACGTTATTACATTTTCTAAAATTAAATTAATGGGTTCAATGTCCAGAGTTCCTCCAACGAGGTCTACTCTCACACTGCCGCTTTTAGTTACCTGCATTCAAAATTCCAATGTAAGGGAGTTCACGATATCTGCCAGCATAATCCAGCCCATATCCAATAACAAATTTATCTTCAATCTCAAAACCTAAATAATCAATTTTCACTGAGTGCTTCATCTTGCTTGGCTTATACAAAAGTGAGGCAAGTTTTACATTCTTAGGTTTTCTCACTTTCATAATATCCATCAGCGTTTTGATAGTAAGACCTGTATCCACAATGTCTTCAACAATCAGAACGTTTTTGCCTTCGATATTGGCCGTGATATCCATATCGAGACGAACACTTCCAGAGCTCTGAGTGCTATCGCCGTAAGAAGAAAGGCTGATAAACTCAAGTTTAATGGGAAGATTAATTTTCTTAATCAGATCAGAGCAAAAAATAAATGCGCCTTTAAGCACACAAATAACGACCAGCTCTTGGCCCTCGAAGTCCTTAGTGATGCTGTAACCTAACTCCTCAATACGATGAGCGATTTCATCCTCAGTAATTAAAGCTTCAGGGCTAAATAATTCCATTTTCATATTCATCAACCTTAGCAGTAAGAGTTATTTAAGATTTCACCAAGGCCACCGGCCCCAGGAACAATATATTGATTTGGATTCAAACCTTTCTCTTCATCCCAATGGGTTCCAGGAAGTTCATCGAGAACTTTCTGGCTTGATAAACCACGATCAAGTCTCAAGGCCACGATTTGCAGATCAGGACATTCCTTCGTAACTTTCTTTAAGTACTCTGGAGTAATGATTAAATGCATCGCAATCATCAGACGAGGTTTGCCCCCGACCTGGTTTTTATAATGCTTATAAGCTTCTACAATGGTTCCACCGGTTGCACCCATCGGGTCCGGGAATAGCACGATTGCATCATCCACATCTCCACCAATTTTGGAGCCAGAGACATTAATCCCACTCACCTTTCCTGACTCATCAGTCATACGGGCCACATAAAAGTGATCCTGACGAACAAGAGAAGGCTTAAGAAGATAGTTCAATCTGTTGTAACAAAGGTGACTTGGATAAGTTCCTGCACGAGCAAGATCAACACTGACACACCTAACTTCAGGGTCAATGATTTGTCCTTCGTAAACTCCTTCTGCGTGATAACTCTTCATACGAGTCTCAATCGCAACATGTTTTCTCGGAAAGAAAAGATCAATCACGTTATCCATCAAATATGAATAAAGCATGTTGGTGAGTTCGTTAATTTGCGGTTGATGAGTATCAGGAGAGCCGAGTTTAGCAAGAAGAGAAACCATCAGAGGTGAAGAAACCAGATGAACCCTCTTTCCATAGAGATGAGGAACTTCATTAGGGAGGAATTTAAGCTCTTGGTGTTGAGAGTCTTTTGCCATGTCTTATCCTTTAAAATTCTCAAAAGAATAGCATGGCAAAAAGAAGATTGTCTCTAATTCAGTAAATTAACAGCCTAAAGAATTGGCTATTGGACCCATTTCCTCTTCCAATGGAAGAAGGGCCTGATCACTGTCCTCGTCATAGTAATAATGACCGAGGCAACGGGCCTCATAATGATCTGTTTCACCCAGAAGAACTCGGGTCTCGATAGTTGAAAGACGCTGAGAACGAGTTGCCTCATTTCCGCAAACTGTACAAACGGCCTTCAGTTTTTTTACTTCCGTTGCTAGGGCAAGAAGACTTGAAATGGGGCCAAAAGGCTGACCCTTATAATCGAGATCAAGGCCAGCACAGATCACACGGTAACCGCGGGCAGCAAGTTTTTTCACTACTGTGATAACTGAGTCATCAAAGAATTGAACTTCATCAATGGCCACAACTCTTGTCGAATCTTTTAAACGCAGTAGGATATCTACTGCACTTTCAACTGGTTCAGCTTTAATGCTTTGAGAAGAATGAGAAACAACATCTTCTTTATCATAACGAATATCGATGGCAGGCTTGAAAATTTGCACTCTCTGCTTACCAATTTGGGCCCTCTTCACTAGACGAATAAGTTCCTCAGTTTTACCTGAAAACATAGGTCCGCAGATAACTTCAATTGACCCAGCTCGATACATATGTGTCATGTATTATGTCCCTCAAATTTCGATGTGTTGTGTGTAAAGGATCATTCCAAAAAAGGACCAGAAAGACAACGCAACATCATTTTTCAACCGACTGAAATTGCATCCTGTAAGAAAAAAAAAGACTTAAATATCAGCGTCCTAAATAAAAAACTGCGAAGCCGAGAAGCCCAATGATCATGCTGATCAATAAAAATGGTGAAACAAGAACTACTAGACTAAAAGAACGAGAAGCTCCGAGATTGGCGCGCAGTCCCACATAGAGCAGAAAATAGTAGTAACAAAACTGAAAGAACTCCCCGATGAAAGGGATTATTCCTAAGAAGTGAGAGCTTAGTGCGTGAGTGGTGATTTCATCAGCAATTTTTTCTCGATCAAGTTCTGGATTAAGCCACTTAATAAAAAGTTTAATCACCCATGACCAATAGCTATTAATGATAAGAGCAGCAATGGGAAAAAAGAGAATATCAAGGGCCGATGAAATAATAAAAAAAGAGTAACCGCTAATTATTGAATCACTAAAAAGACCCCCAACTGCAATACCTTCGAAGGTTTTACCAACAGTGACGATAAAGAAATTCACCAATAGCAACTTAATGAGCCCACGAACAATACAAAAGATCCAAGAAGTACCGATGGCCTCTGAAAGCTTAAGAGGTCGGAGGGAGTAAGTTGAAGTCGAAGGCATCTGAAAACGAAACTGTCTATGCACCTTATACGGGTGAAACAGAACTGTTAAATAAGTCTCTAGAATGTCTTTAATTGAATTCATAAATTTACTCTAACATATCCTTGATGTTTAAAGGAAAGTTTTCAATACGGGTAAAATGAACTTTATATTCTTGCGTAATATTGGCAACAATTAGCTCTTGTCCATAAGAAACCAGAACCAGATCCTGTCCCATAATCTCCATCCGCAAATTATCTTCTGATAAGAGCTGACGATACTGACTGGTCGTCATCGGTGATACACGTTGCCCTTGATCAAAATTGGCCAGATTAAAAATCACCTGGAACAGCATCTCTACTTTATTCTGCTTAATTTTTTGATCACTCTCGTACTCAAGAGGTTCTCTATTTTTTACTTTAACTGTCAGTTCATCTGTCCCCTGAGTCAGGGTCACACTTAGCACATCAAAGTTTGTAAAATCAGAAGGTGGAATAACTTTTTTATCCCAATAATCTTGAAGCTGGATGAGGAACACTTTTAATGTTCCTCCGATCATCTCATAGGCATTGCCTTGAGAATCGAAAAGATAAACATCTGCTTTGTTTTTATGAGGGAGAAAAACTTCCCACTTCATCTCTTGCGGTAAGAAAGTGATCTCACCCATTTTATTTTTCTTTAATTTAGGATCGGCCTTCACCCTTCCCTTAAGCTTGATCTCACGCACGAGTGCTTGAAACTTATTGCCTAATTCCTGATGAACCTCAATCCCCTTCATAGGAGCTGGAAGAGTCGTATTATTTTTAAAATCCAATTCAAAATCAAGGGCCCCATCTGGTTTGATCAGGACTGTTTCAAATTGAAGATCAGGGTAATAACGGAAAAGTTGCTTTTCAACCAACTCTCCTTGAGTTTTCATCAAGAGATCTTTGAGTTCATTATACTTAATCACATTGAGGTTTTCGTCTTCGGAATGGATTTGACGAGAATCAGTTTCAATGATTGCCACAAAGTTCTTATCGTTTACTTTAAAGTAAAAACCACTTTGATCTAAATTCATACTTCCTAGAAAATAAGAATTTTCATTAATTTTTAAATGAATTCCTTCCACATTGGGATCAGCTTCCAGAGCTTTCACTTCTTTCACCGTTTCAAGCATCGCCACCAGTCTTGATAAATCATTATGTGAAAGAAGGTCGTTTTCAAATATCCAGCGACCACCCACGAGGTTTGCCTTAAAAGTAGGTGTCTCAATAGAATTGATCTGTCCCTTGATGAGTCGGCCAGCGACCAATGATTTTTTAAAATTCTCTTCCACTCTCTTCTCTTGGAAGAAATAAGTTCCCACTACAAGGGTCAAAAGAATGCCAAATAACCAAAGGTTTACTTTCATAAAAGTCTTCTACGCCTATAAATGAAAACGGCCGTTGCAAAAAAGACAATCGGCACAATGATAATAGAAATCACAAAAATCATTTGAATGTGGTGAGAGCTCAAGATAACTGGAGCGTTCTCGTTACCTGTTCGATTAAAGGAAATAATTCCTTCATCACTAAGCATCCAAGATAGAGAATTTAAAAATAGCGTTCCATTTCCAGATTGCGCTTGATAGCCGTTAATTAAAAATGAGCTTGATCCTAGAAGAACAAAGCGCGAGTCCTTCACTGTTGCAGTACTCTCTCCAATACCAATCAATCCGATGGGTCCTTGAATATCTTTGCCTGCCTGATACTCAGCTTTACCTTCAGTCACACCTTTGAGGTCTGATTCTGCCCAGCTTCCTGGGAATTTTGAAGTAAAGGCAAGGAGTGTTGCAGTGTCTTGTCCCTCAATCGTTTGCACCGAAGCCGATAATGGGAAGATCGTTCGCTGACTCATACCCGCAGTAATCGGATGTTCCTGATTGTATTCGCTAATAATAGGAATGGTTGCTTCAGCTCCCTGAACTGTTGAGAGCCTATCAATCACAATATCTTCACCAAGCATTAGTCCATAATTAGCGGCAAGCTCGATAAGATTTTTATAAATGTTCTTTTTAAAAGAAGGAGCAAGAGCAAGGAAGAGACTTCCTCCATTTTGCAGATATTTAGATAACTGTGCTGTTTCTGAGTCGAGGAAAGAAACCTGAGGTCCTAGAACCATCACTCCATCCGCATCGGCCGGAATGGCTGAAGTCTGAGTTAAATTAATAAAGCGTAGATCATAGTTTTGAGCACGAATCTCATCACAAATGGTGCTGATGCCTTCAGCTTCCTTCGAATCACAGCTCAGTTCCTGATGGCCACTAGTCATATAAATGACCAGCTGTCTGTCTCTTAAAATTTTTAGCAAGTTGTTAGTAACAGAGAGTTCATCCGTAATAATAAACTTAGTCTCATTACCCTGATAATTAAGAATCACCATTCCATTTTGAGCAATATCTAGAGACTTCACCAAGTCAGGTCGAAGGTCTGTATCAAAAGCTTCGATCTTCACATTCTTGTTTTGAGCTTCATAAAGTTTAAGCAAACGAAGAATCGGGTCCCACTGTTCACGTTTGGCGAATAGAGTAATTTTTAATGGGGCCTTAACCATCTCCAAAACTTTCATTGTTTGCCCGGCCAGACTGTTTCTTTTTTCAACAGTCAGATCGAACTCGTGATAGTTCTTGTTCCCAAGATAATTGATCATTCCCAAAATACACAGGACAAGCACTGTATTGATCACATGGATCATCATATTTTTGAAAAATGTCGTTTTAACAAAACTTTCGATTTCTTTATAGCGAAGGATGATCAAAATTAGACTAAGACAAAGAGTAAAAACACTCAAAGAAATATTAAGTGTTTTGTATTCTGAGGCAGTTATCCACAATGATAAACAACATATCACCAACAGAAAATCGACAATCACCCAAAGAGGATAAAGATTAATTTTCATTTACCAGTTCCTCTTTCCTAGACTCTTAATGGCCATAAAATTAAATAAGAAGATAAAGCTTACGTAGTAAATCAAATCTTGAGTTCCGATAAGACCTCTTAAAATTCTTTCAAAGTGAGAAGAAATCCCTAGATAAGTAAAAATTTCGGCCAGAAGATAATTAGAATGAAGATGTCCACCCCAAGTAATCATCCACATTCCCATCACTCCAAGAATCGCCAACAGGGCAGCGACAATTTGATTACTCGTTAGTGTCGAACAAAAAATCCCCAGTGCAATGTAAGCAGCAGCATTTAAGAAAAGACTAAGATAGCTTGAACCTAAAATAGTAAAATCTCTGATCCCTACTCCCCAGATAACTAAAGGGTAAACACAAGTAAGAAGAAGCATGGCTGAGATCAAAGTCAGGGCAGCTAAGTTCTTAGCAAGGATGAGCTTCCACTCTGATACTGAACTTAACCAATAGATATCAAGAGTCTGTTGCTTCTTCTCCTCAGAAAAAGATTTCATCGTGATCAGAGGGATAAAGAAGAGAAAAATAAAATTGATGTTCGCAAAGAGCTTAACAACAACTTCATCGACAAAAGATATTTCCTGCGCCATGTGCGCCGGGATGGCCAAAATACCATCTGAATAAGTCACGAGGAGATTGAAAAAAATCACTCCACTGATTAAAGAAAAAAGTCCAATAAGAACATAGGCCAAAGGCGAAGAGAAGTAACTCTCAACTTCTTTTTTCCAAATATGATAAATCATACTTTCTCCGTCATCTGCAGGAAGATATCTTCCAGCTCTGGTGATTCTAAGGTCATTGTCAGGATATCCACGCCTGACTCAAAGAGATGGCGGCTTAATTCCTTACGCACATCCTTGCCCGCTTCAAAGTGAAGTTCATAAAGGTCTTCTATTTCTTCACTCGAAACTTTTTTAATTTCGACTTTGCCGAAACGTCCCAAATCCGGAAGTTTCTGATCTCGACTTATTCCTAGTCTAATTACCAATCCCGCGCGTGCAGCCCCACGAATAACACTCATCGCCCCAGAAGCCTTTACTTCCCCTTGGTGGATAATAGTGATCTCATCACAAAGGTGCTCTACTTCTGAGAGAATGTGAGATGAGAAAAGAATTGTTTTCTTTTGTGCCAGCTTTTTAATAAATTCTCGAAGCTCAACCACCGACTGTGGATCAAGACCATTGGTCGGTTCGTCTAGAATAATAAAAGGAGCATCGTAAACCAGCGCCTGAGCAAGACCTACACGTTGTTTATAACCCTTAGAGAGATTGCCAATAATCCTATCGGCCACTTCAGAAAGGGAGAGATCCTTTAGCACCTCTTCTACTCGCGTTTGAATATTTGTTTGTTGATGAAGTTTAGCGACAAACTCAACATAACCACGCACTGTCATTTCAAGATACAGTGGAGGATTCTCAGGAAGCATACCAATAAGCTTAGAGATATCTTGTGTCGCGATAGGTTTACCGAAGAGTTCAATCCGGCCACTGCTGACCGGCAATAGGCCCGCAATCATTTTCATGGTAGTGGATTTACCAGCTCCATTAGGTCCCAAAAAACCATGGATTGAGCCTGCTTTCACCGAAAAAGAGACGTTCTTGACCGCCGCTCGTCCGGGGTATTCCTTAGAAACACTGTCAACTACTAGTATTTTATCCATAATTACCTATAATCTTAAAGGAGCACTTAGTTTATGCGACAACTTACCGATAAGTAACAAATATGACTATTTTAGATGTTTTTAAATCAAGAATACAAGAGTCCAAGAAGATTCTTATCACGACTCATGAATATCCTGATGCTGATGGAATTGGTTCAGAGATTTCTCTGTGTCTGGCCCTCAAAGAAATCGGTAAAGACGCTCACTGTGTGAACGAAGAACCATTACTTGAAAGATATAATTATCTAGATCAAGATTCTGTCGTTTTAGGTCTTACTGACTTTCAACAAAAACATCCGCAATTTGTTCCTGACCTAGTAATTGTCGTTGATACCAACACTAAAGAAAGAGTTGGAAATCATATCAAGTCCTACATCAATCAATTTGAGAATCTGCTTTTCATTGATCACCACCCTTGCCGTGGAAGAAATCTTAAAACTCATTGTATTGATGAAACAGCTGCCGCCACCGGTCAGCTCGTTGGAGAAATGATCGAGCACTTAGGGATTCCTTTCACGAAAAAAATCGCTCTGCCTATTTATACAGCGATCATCATTGATACCAGCTCATTTCGCTACCCCACTGTAACGGGTAAAACTCATCATCTTATCGCAAAACTAATGGATACAGGAATCAATCCTCCTGAAGCCTATAACGGCATCTATGGAACAAAAAGAATTCACCATATGCATCTTTTAGGTCGAGTTCTCTCCTCTGCTAGAACAAATGCTGATGAATCCATAGCCTGGATCAATCTTAGTCAGAGTGACCTTCAGCATTTTCATTCTGATGTTGAAGATACTCATGCTTTCATTAACCATCTTCTGGTTCTTAATAATTTAAAAGTGGCCTGTATGTTCAGGGATGACGGCAAGTCAGTAAAAGTGAGTTTGAGATCAACTGGTGATGTTGATGTGGGCCTTATGGCCACGAAGATCGGCGGTGGCGGTCACTGCCATTCAGCAGCGACCATCATTAATAAGAATGGAAAAACCACAGAAGAAATCACCCAAGAGGTTATCGCCTCTGTTCAAGAGATGATTAATCAGTCGGCCTGACGCTCAAGGAATTGTGCTATTTTTGATTTGAAAAGACGCTCATTCCACTTCAATCCCTGACGTCGCAGCGAGCGACGATCAAAGCTTAAAAATTCTGAATTGGCCTTGGTGAATACTTCTTCTAAGTTTTTATCTAATTCAACAAAGTAAGCCCCCTCTGGAAGGAACTCTCTGTTAATCTTAGTGTCTCTCACCACAACAGGACGACCAGTGCAAAGAGCACCAAAGGCCTTCGAAGGAAAAAATCCTCCTGACAGATCCCAGATAACTTTCGCTTTATGAGAATACATAGCGGCCGTAGCTTCACAGTGATCTCCTGCAAAGTCCACCTTCGGGCTATTCACAAAAAGGCTCTTCACATGCTCATCCGGTCCCATCACGCGAACCAGATCACCTTTACTGATAATAAAACTCACTAACCTGTAAAATTCTTCACGAGTTAAACCATGAGTATAAACAAGGTGGTGATCAAATTCGAAGTTATGATCCTCATCTTTTACAAAAGGATACTCTTCAGTGCGAAAAGTAGGATAAATGACTTTTGCATTTGGCAGCTCAAGCTCATTCTTTAACGTTTCTGAACTGACTGCAATATTGAAATAATTTTTTAGCGATTTAAATTTGAACTCTTCCACATAAGGATTAAAGAACTTTCTCCAGCCTTTTTTAGGAAGCTCTACCATATCCCATTCAATGAGATACAAGTAGCGTTGAACATGTTCAGGAAACTTTAGTCCATGAATAAAACCGCGAGAGAGAACAATCACTTTCTCAATCGAAGGATGAAGAGGAATGCCCTTCACTGCTGAAGGAGATAGCCACAAATTTTTTTGAAAATCTTCGACTGTTTTCACCTTGTGGGTTAGAAAACTTGAAATAATAGGTCTTGTCTCAATTTGTCCTAAAATGCCACCACGTTTATGAGCGATCGTATAAATTTCAGAATTAGGGAAAAGATTAAGAACAAGTTCGAGAAGAAAAACAGCTTCATCTCGTTTAAGTAATGAATCGACAGCAATGGCAACTTTCATCATTAGTACTTTTTCATATGAATGGTATATGAACCAAAGATTAATAATAATCCACCAAGGATTTGAATAAAATTAAGAGACTGACCTAAAAAGATCCAGTTCACAATGACAGCAACAAGAGGGAAAAACATCTCTGCTACCGCAGTGTTCTTAGCAGAAAGCTTTAACATCCCTTTATAATAAACCCACATCCCTAAGGCCCCTGAAACAAGAACCATTAGGGTTACTTTTATGTAATCGATATTTTCAGGAAGAAGAAAAGCTTCTTTTTGATATTTCATGAAAGGGAGCAAGAAAATAAAACCGAGAACATATCTTCCGGCCATAATTTCTTTAGTCTCAAAACCTCTCATACTAAGTCTCTTACCAAAAACCGTAGCACTTCCCCAGATCACTACCGAGAGCATCACAAGAAGATAGGCACGAAGTTTTGAAGATTCTCCCAGATCAATTTCAAGTCTCATTAACTCTGAGAAATCAGGAAAACTGATAAGAACGGCACCGAGCAGACTAATGCCGGCAAGGAGAAGAAAATTTTTATCTATTTTCTCTTTCAGAACGACTGATGCCAAAGTAATGGCAATCACTGGCTGAAATTTCTGCAATAGAATAACAAGTGTTGGGTTAATGCTTACAAAAGCTTCAGTGAACGCCACTGTAGCGATGGCCGAGCCTAAACCACCAATCACAAAAAAACTAAAAATATCCTTCCAATTAAGGTCTTTTAATCTTTTAAAAAGAGAGAAAGCATAAGGAAGAAAAAAGAGAAGACAAAGGATGACATGTTCGTAGAAAACAATCAAAACAGGGTTTACACCTTTACCTACTAATGGATAACGGATCAGCGTATCAAGCGACCACAAAGTACCAGCAAGCGCGATCAGTAGAATTCCACTCATACAGTCTCATTCACTTTTAGAAATTGTTCAAATACTTCTCGTGCTTTCTTGGTCACTAAATCTTTCTTGGTTTTCTTGCGGTCACCCTTTCTCTGCTCAGGAGTCAGAACTGGGGCCGGAAGAAGTCCGAAGTTGATATTAGATGGGCATGGTTTCTCAATGGTCATGATATAGTTAACCAGCGCACCAATTGCTGTTTCTACAGGAAAAGAAACAAAATCTTTTTTCTGAATTCTTCTCAGAAGATTATAGGCCACATAAAGACCCATCGAAGCTGATTCTGTATATCCTTCAACTCCAGTGATCTGACCGGCGAAATAGAGATCAGAAAATTTCTTAGAGCTTAAATCCTGATTCAGTAATTTTCTTGCATTTAAAAATGAATTTCTATGACAGCTTCCCAAGTGAATGAAACTTGCATTCTCTAAACCTGGAATCATTCGGAATACACGCACCTGCTCTTTATAAGTCAGACGTGTTTGAAAACCTACAAGGTTATAAGCAGAACCAAGAAGGTTCTCTTTACGAAGTTGAACTACTGCAAATGGCCACTTGCCAGTGATATCTGGTTCAAGCCCCTTAGGCTTCATACAAGAAAAACGTGCAGTATCTTTCCCACGCTCGGCCATCAGATCGATCGGAAGACAAGATTCAAAGAATTTCCAGTCTTCAAAATCTTTGGCCGGAACTTTTTCAGCTTTCGCTAACTCTTCAACAAAGGCGTAATACTCTTCTTTGGTCATGGCCGAGTTTAGGTAATCTCCACCCTCTTCCATATCTTTATGTCTGTCTTTAAAGTAGAGACGATCATAATTAAGAGAGTCCGCGTCCACAACAGGAGCGATCGCATCGTAGAAATAGAAATCATCTCCAGAAATTTCTTTCTGAATCCACTCTTCCAGCCCCTTGTTAGTTAAAGGGCCGGTAGCGACGATAACATAATCTGCTTCCACTTGTTTTTTAAGCTCAAGAGGATCAACAACATCTACACTTAGGATTTCAATATTAGGTTCAGCTGCAAGAGCTGCTGAGATAGACGCTGAAAACTTCTCTCTATCTACTGCCAGTGCATCACCGGCAGGAACAGCATGAAGTTTGGCCTCGGAAACAATAAAAGAACCAAGTTCTTCCATTTCTGTTTTTAACAATCCGTGGGCCGATTGAGGATCAAGAGATTTGAGTGAATTGGTACAAACTAGTTCTGCAAAAGTTGAAACCTTCTGAGCAGAGTTCAATTTAATCGTTTTCGCTTCCGCCAAAACAACTTTAACTCCATTTCGGGCCAGAAACATCGAAGCCTCTGAACCTGCCAGGCCTGCCCCAATAACTAACACTTTAGGTATGCTCTGATTCTGCATGATATGTCTCATCGATTTGTGTATAATAATGTCGACTTTGATATCCCAACAATTAAGCAACGTGTCAAGCACAATGGCCTATTAAAATGAAAACGAATATCTATCTACATCAGACTCACCACACTCTCGCAGATTTTGAAGGAATTTTCGCTACTTTAGCACTTGTGTTCTCTCAAAATACAGGACTTCATCTTTTCCCAGAAAGTTTTTTGTGCGGTTATCCACTGGCCGATCTGGTCATTCAACGTCCGTTTATTGATGCCTATCAAAAGCATCTCTCTGAAGTTGATCAGTGGTTAAAAGTACTACCAAAAAGTGAGTCTCGTGCTCTTTGTGGCGGACTATCTTATCAGCTTGATGAAACTGGTGAACTTCAACATCTGCGCAATGTGATTTATGAACTTACTCCTGGTGTTGGACTCAAACCGATTTATACCAAACGACTTCTTCCGAACTACGATATTTTTGATGAGAAAAAATATTTCACTCCAGGCGAAGGCAATACCTTTTATCAGTACCAAGGTCAGACTTTTGGTCTTCTGATTTGTGAAGATATGTGGGTATCAAGCTTTCATCAATTCGATCCATGTCAGTCAATGCTGGATGAAATCAAAGAGAGACAAATCAAAGTTGATGCCATTATTAATCTTTCAGCTTCGCCCTTTGATGTGAACAAAAGACATAAAAGACTTCAAAAAGCGCAAAATCTTTCAAAGATGTTTCAAACTCCATTCATCTACATCAATCGTATTGGTGGAGAAGATGAAGTTATTTTTGATGGAGGAAGTTTTATCGTTGATAACGAAAAGACACTCTGTCAGCTCCAGCATTTTGCAGCAGAATCAAAACTTTTTGTTTTTGAACCAAAACAAAATCATTACGCCGAAGCCAATCGAGTAACTCCTAATATTTGGGAGTCTTTTTTTGCTCCTGATCTTGAGAAGAAATCTGCTCTTCCTACCATTCGAAAATGGACTGAAGAGGATTGCCAGCATGTGGCCCAGGGACTGATGTTTGGTCTTCAAGAGTATGCAACAAAAAGCGGATTTAAAAAATTTCTGGTCGCTCTTTCTGGAGGACTGGATTCTGCACTTGTTCTGGCCCTAACAAAGCTCTCTCTAAAAGGAGGGCAAGAGCTGGAAGCTATCTATATGCCGAGTATCCATTCGGCGACCTTGAGCACAGAACTCTGTGAGAAGATGTGCCGAGACAATGACATTCCTCTTAAACACTTACCCATTAAGTTTTTGCATTCAACAGTTAAAAATACTTTCACTCAAAGTTTTAAAGAAAGCTTTGAAGGATTAACGGATGAGAATGTGCAGTCACGCTTGCGTGGATTATTGCTCTACACCCGTTCTAATCAAACAGGTGCCATGGTCATCAATACTTCAAATAAATCAGAACTCGCTGTAGGCTACTCTACTCAATACGGAGATTCAGTAGGGGCCATCTCACTTTTAGGTGATCTTTATAAATCGGAAGTCTATTGGCTTGCCCAATATCTTAATAAACTCTCCCCCGGAATCATTCCTCAGGGGATTATAGATCGAGGTCCATCGGCCGAATTGCGTGAAAATCAGCTTGATTCCGACTCTCTTCCCCCTTATGAGCGCTTGGATGCAATTCTTGAGGGTATCTTAAGTTATAAAATGTCGCGAATTCAGTTAATTAATGAAGGGTTCACTTCTAATGAGGTTGATAAGGTGATTCGCCTGTATACGCGATCTGAATATAAGCGAGCACAGTTTTGTCCGATTGTTAAAATTAAATCCAAATCCTTTGGTTTTGGTTATAGAGTACCGATGAGTAAGGCAATTAGCTTTTATTAATGTCAGATAAGGAGTCCTTCATGATGGATAAGAAGAAAATGCTTATTGAAAAGTTTAGTAAAATCAGAAGTGATGTAGAGTCATTCATTAATGAGATCAACATCGAAGAAGTGAAAACTCAGGTAAATTCTTTTATTCAAGATGCTCGCAAAGAAGTTCTGGATAAAGTGGTTGATAAAGACTTAAAAGAAATTAAGAAGAGACTTGAAAGAGAAAAAAATGAGATCGAGGCCAAAGCTCTCAAATTCTTAAATAAGCAGAAGAAAGAGCTTGATGCTCTTCAGTCTAAGCTGGATAAAGTTATTGGCATGATCAATGTCAAAATGAATAAAACGGCTGGTAAAACAACGAAGAAAAAAGCATCTGCTCCGACAAAGAAAACAGAGAAGAAAGCTGTTTCTCCTAAGAGAAAAGTTCCTCTTCCTAAATCAACAAAGAAAGCTCCGGTTCAAAAAGCAACAGCTAAAAAACCGAACATCAAAAAACCAACAAGAAGACATTCTTAAAATAAAAAAGCTCCCGAAAGGGAGCTTTTTTTTATACTACTTCTGCTACTTCTGTTACGTGAAACACTTTGCCTCGTCCTGATTTTTTAGACAAGTACATCATCTCATCGGCAAAATGAATGATGGATTTGGCATCCGTTGCATCTTCTGGAAATCTTCCAATCCCGATACTAAGTGAGAGATTGTAGTCAGGGCCATCAGTAATTTTAAAAGTCTCAGACTTCACTTTATCGTTAATCCTTACTGCGACTTTCTTAGCAAGTTCAAGACTGGTATCTGGCAGAAGAACAATAAACTCATCTCCCCCATATCGATATACCAGATCACTCTCTCTTAATTGAGATTTCAAAACGCGGGACATATCAATCAGAAGCTGACTGCCAATCACGTGTCCAAAACGATCATTGACCGTTTTGAAATAATCAATATCGATAAAGAGCAGGCTAAATCCGCCCTTATCCTGTTCAAATTTAGCGATAAAGTACTGAAGATCTTCAACCAGTTTTCTCTGGTTAAATAGACCTGTTACTTCATCAGTTTGAGACAGTTCAAGAATATCTTGACGCTTCTTAGTTTCAGCCAAAATGGCCAAGGAAGTTCTCACCACATTGGAAAGATAACCGCTGATAATTTCCTGAATTGACCAGCTGGACTTATTTTTAAGAACCAGATAGTTCACT
Source organism: uncultured Bacteriovoracaceae bacterium (assembly GCA_937931205.1). Classification (GTDB taxonomy): domain Bacteria; phylum Bdellovibrionota; class Bacteriovoracia; order Bacteriovoracales; family Bacteriovoracaceae; genus Peredibacter. The sequence goes on along the minus strand of CALHBF010000013.1, from coordinate 249,858 downwards.
ACTCCTTCAGTATCTTTAAGGAGGAAGTAACATTTATCTCTGGTAAATTTGAGACCAAAAATTAATCCAAAATCATCAACAATAAATCTTTGAATCTTCTTTAACTGTCGATCATCAAGATTCAATCTTGCCTGCAAAGAATTGAGTACAGTCTTAGAAGTTTTGAATTGAATGTTCTTTTCTATTTCAAAAAAGATATTGAGGTAACTCATTAATTGAGCGGAGACACTGCTTCTTTCACTAAAACTCTCCGGATGGGAGAACATTTGCAGAACAGCTCTCTCGGGACTCATGACTCCCTCTTGGAAAGCTCCATAAAGCTTCAAACGGCTGAAAACCACATTCACATCTTTATCATCAAGAGGCAAAGTCAGAATATCAAACACCCCGTAACGAAAAGAATTTACACTCGATTTAACGTCAATCTTGGCGGTAAGCCAGATAAGGGCCGATTTAGTGAAGGTCTGATTAATTTTTTTGATACCATCCAACACCCTTAGAGGCTGCAGATTGGCATAATAAAAAACGGCATGAAAATCTTTTGGACCGATCTCTGATTCATCAATAGTTTGAACAACAGAAACATGATGGCGTATACGAGAACGCTTTAACTTCTTTTTAATGGACTCTACCATATCGGCAGAGAGTCCAATGGTGAGAATCTTCAACTTTTTATCAATCATTACATCTCTACATTTTTCTTTAATGCATCAAGGGTAGTGTTTCGACTCCCTTCTTCCTCTAAATTAGAAATTGCAGTTCTTAAAGTTCTAATGGCCTTATCCAGCTTATCTTCAAGTTCAAAGCGGCTTTCCAATGTTTTCTTCTCTTGCTGAGTCATCGACTCCATATCAAATTCCATAGCATCGATTCTTCTTTTAAGTTCAAGAATCTTGAGATCACGGTTTCTAATCTGAGTCTCAGCATCGGCCTTCAGAAGTTCCAGCTTCTGCTCAAGCTCTCTTTCTCTTAGCATAACACGTTTGACATCAATTTTGTTTTTCTGTCCGGCCTTATCAATTTCTTGCATGAGATGCTTATTTTTTTCTTCTAAAATCAGCACCTTTTCTTCAAAAAGACGAACCCGATCTTTTAACTCATTGATCTCTTCATTTAGTTTTTTACGAATAATAGTAAGTTCAATTTTCTTTTCATCTAGCTCTGCTCGCAGAGTCAGGGTACCTCGACTACTAAGAAGTTTCTCTTCTTCCAGAAGATCGATCTTCTTTAACAGCTCGTCACGATCAGCACGCAGATTAGCAATTGTCGCCTGAGTTCGCTCCATTTCCCCAGTATAGGCCTGAGAGATTTCTTCGATGGAAGCTGAAGCCACTGCTTCGGGCTCCTTTTTCTTCTTTTTCTTAGGATTTGCTTGTTTCTCAACAGACTCCTCATCGTCCAGATGAAGTTTATCGATATTAACATCACCTACAATAGACTCATTTGCAGAAAATAGCTCAGCACCAACTTCTCCAAGTTTGAAAGAAGCGTTTGTTGCATCTTCTTCCATAATGGCATCAATTTCTTTGAGTTTAGCTTTTACATCTTCTGTCAGGTCTTCTGTTCCTACATGAAGTTTAGGGCTAGAATAATCTTGAAGCGGATCAACTAACTCTTTAGAGTCCTCTTCGATATCATCAAACAATTTTACATCCGAGAGGTCATTGAGATCCAAATCGTTCTCAAGCCCGATATTCATATCCAAGTCATCATCGCTTAACTTAACTTCTGAGTGATCCAAATTTAAATCGGCCATCTCAAACTTATCTGAATCATCCCCTAGATCGATTTCATTTAATTGGGCATCTTCAAGATCCGTTCCAGGATTTTCTCCGGCCAAAGGAAGCGACATCTTAACATTCGTAAGGCTAAACTCATTCAGATTGGCCCCAGCTTCGGCTTCATCGCCTAGCCCGCCTTCTCCTAGATCAAGATCGTCTAAGTCTTCGGACAGGTCGAATTCAAATCCATCATCCAAAGAAGATGCATCGGGATTTTCCCCACTCTCTTCGAGTGTCGGATCATCAAGACCCTCTAGAGAAAACTCTTTGCTCTTATCCTGACTCATTTTCTATTTCCTCTTCTGAGTATTAGTATCTCTTTATGATAACTTACATCTACTCTTTGGGGAAAAAGAGGCAAAGATTGCACACCTAAAATAGGACTGAGTATTGCTTAGTAATTTCGCTCATAATACAATCGGAAGTACCCTGCTGGAGGCAACTTGAAAAAATTAGCATTACTTGGGCTTGCATTGAGTACTATTGTCAACTACTGTGCTGCCGATACCACTGAACTCTACCCTTCTCATATTTATATGATGGATGAAAAATTCTCTCACCACGTAATTCTGGTAGAGAAATCAACTCATCAGCTGTTTATTTACCAAAATCAAAATGGTGTCCCATCACTCGTTAAGAAATTCTCAGCGGCCACTGGGAAATTTAAAGGTGACAAGCAGAAGTCAGGGGATCACAAGACTCCTGAAGGAATCTATACACTAGAAGATTTCTACTCTCAGTCCCAGCTTCTCAATAAACATGGAAAATATGCTGAGATCTACGGAAGTGGCGCTTTCCCGATGGACTACCCTAACTTTATTGATGCTCGCAAAGGTAAGACTGGCGGCGGAATCTGGCTTCACTCTACTGATGACGATAACCGAGTCAACAAAGGACTTGATTCTCGTGGTTGTGTAGTTGTGCAGAACGCTGACCTCAAAGAAGTTTCAAAATACATTGAACTGGCCCATACACCTATTATTGTTGTGCAAGATCTGCACTTTCTTAATAAGCAGACTTGGGAAAAGAACAAGAATGAGGTCACGCAGTTTGTTCAGAATTGGGCGAAGGCTTGGCAAGAAAAAGATTTCGATACTTATATCAATAGCTACTCTGAACCAGAATTCTATGATCGCAGTAAGGGGAGTTTCAGAAACTACAAACAGTTCAAGAAGGCTGTCTTCTCACGTGCTGACACTCCGATCATTAAGTTTGACCATATCTCAATCCTCACGACCAGTGATTATGCTGTTGTAACTCTACAACAGACATATCAGTCAGCAGTTATTAACGATATTGGTAAAAAGGTTCTATACCTGAAGAAAGATGATTCTTATTCTTGGAAAATTGTGGGAGAACTTTTCAAACAAATTCCAGCTGAACATCTGGCATTTATTCCTTCAATGAGATTTTTCCAAGAATAGTTATGAAAGATTCAATTCAATCAACTGGAGAAGAGGTCTCAATCGTTATTTACGATTCACCTCTTCCTCCAAAATATTTCACGATAAAAAAAAGTTTCCTTAAAAGCTTTTTATTTACTGCTCCTATCATTGTTGTCACTGTCTTTATTTCACTTTTAGTCTGGGCCTTCGGTTCACAATTTAAGTATGCGGCCAAGCCCAAATTCCCTGAACTGATAAATAAAGATCAGGCCCGAATTTTAGAACTTGAAGGGGCCGTTAAAGAACTTCAAACAACCAACCAAACTCTTACCCAAAAGCTTGCATCTACTCCAGAAGCTCCTGCACCTTCAGAATCAATCAGCCTGATCGGTGTCAAGAAGCCTTATGGTATGCAAAACCTTATTTCTAAAAATCTGGTTAATGTTGATCACCTCAATTTTAAAATTACTAACAACCAGGCCCAACTTGATTTTCAGATCATCAGCTCTGTTCAAGAAACAAGAATTTCCGGTCATATCTTGGTATTCCTCGTCTCAAAAAATCAGTTTATCACTTACCCGGAAGTCCCTTCGACTTCTCTCATTGAGGGGTTAAAATACACGCAAGGCGAGGCTTTTTCAGTAACAAGACTAAGACCTACTCGCGCTAGCTTCTCCCTTCCCCAGGCCGATTCTGTTAAGTTTCTTATTTATATTTTCAGCCGCGAAGGTGATCTTATTTACTTAAAAGAGACACAAGATTTTAAAGTGGAGAAGAAGTCATGATCAACGGCAATGATTTCAGAGCATTCCAATATAATGTTTTAGGTCTTGGATCAAAGCTCTCAGGGAATGTTTCTTTTTCAGGAAATACCATTATCACTGCCACCATTGAAGGCAATGTTAAGATGCTCAATTCGGCCAAACTTATTCTCGAGCGAGATTCTAAGATTACTGGAAAGATTGAAGCTTTTGACTTGGAAATTTTTGGTGAAGTGGATGGTGATATCTATTCAGAAGGTTCAGTTTCAATTCGTTCAAGTGCTCAAGTATCTGGCTCAATTAAAGCAAAGAAACTTGTCATTTATCCGGGTGCCATCGTCAATACAGAAGCTAATTCACAGACTGCTCCCTAAGGAGCAGTCTGATCTCTTTTCTTATAAATAATCTTTGTAATCTATAATCTTCACCGGTCTCACCTTAGAGAGAGATTGGACAAGTGATTTATCCCCAACAATCACCACTGTCATTCTCTCCCACGGATAAACCTCAGAAGTTGAATGTGACAGTGCCTGCGGAGTCATCGCTTTTACTTTATCAGGGAAAGCAAGCATGAGAGAAAAGTCTTTATTCTGATGACGATAATTAATCATTCTCGCTAAAAGAGCCGCGTTCTTTTCAAACTCAAAAGCATGTCCACCTATCTGGTGATTTTGCTGATGCTTAAATTCTTCTTCGCTGATTTTTGCTGGGTTTTCCATGTCAGATAAAATATTTCGAACAAGTGAAACCACTTCACTGGCCGTCTCACTCTTAGAGAAGGTCACAACCCCTGCTCTGCCATAATCTCTTTGCATCGATACGTAGGCACCGGCCGAATAAGTCAGACCTCTTTTTACGCGAAGTTCTTGAATAAGCTTAGAAGTAAAACCTCCGCCTAAGAAACCAGATAGGAATTGAAACTGATCATCCTTTCCTTCTACTTCTTGTTTCGTTAAATAACGGCCAATGCGAATCTGCGCCTGATTGGCACCAGGAACTGGTACTAAATAAATGGCAGACTGCTCCTGAGGTTTATTAACTTTATTAGCAGCTAATTCGGTTTCCTGAGTCCATTGACATTTTTTTGAGATCACATCAACGACTTCTTTTGCTTCACTAGGACCTGAAAGGAAGATCACTTTACGGGCCTTGGAAAGACCTGTCAGTCTCTCTTTCAGAGCTGAACTTGAAATTTTATCTAAACTGATCAGAGTTCCGTCGGTATCAGTTCCGAATGGAGTTCCTGCCAGTGATAGTTTTCTAAAAATTCTGTCTGCCAGTTGAGAATGTGAAGTTACCATGTTTTTAAGATTAGACTTCTTTCTTGCTACATAAGAATCTAGTTCAAACTTAGGATAGGTAGCATCGTTGAAGAGCTCACACACCTTCCCCACTACTGGAGTAATATCTTTAGTCAGACCTTTAATATTAAAAACAGAATACTCGTGAGTTACCGAATGATTGATGCTTGCTCCATAGAAGTCAAAGAACTCGGCAATTTGTTTTTCTGTTTCTTTACTCGTTCCACTTGAAAGCTGATCAAAAGTTACTTGGGTCAAACCAGAAACAGCATCTCTTAGCGCTCCATCGTTAAAATAGATAGAAGCATTGAAGGCCGGAAACTTTTTATCTTGAAGCCATACGACTTCATAGTCATTCATTGTGAATGTCTTTACAGAACTTAGAAAATTATCTTCTGCTAAAACAGAAGTTGAAAAAATTAATGAGGCGGCAATTAAATTATATTTCATAGTAAATCTCACTTATGCTGATTCCAAACTGATATAAAGACGCTTGGTATTTTAGAAAGTTCAAGACAGGCCTGTTTAACATCATTCACAGTTACTTTCTCGTACTGCTCAAGCTCTTCCTTATAAGTTTTCCAATCACCAAATACTAACTGCCTATCACCTAGGAATCTTGCCATTCCTGCATTGGTATCTAAACTTTCATATAGATCTGTTTGATAATTGTTTTTTACTTTTTGAATATTTTTTTCAGTAATCTCTGTTTCACAATAACTTACCAATTTTTTCTTGAGATCTTCTTTGAAGTTATCAAGACTTACACCTTGAACAAGCTCACCGCCCACAAAGAAAAAACCTGACATATCTAGAGACTGATGAGCAGCATAGATACTGGTCGCTACAGGTTTTTTTGTCAGGATGTAGTCATTAACAAGAGAAGAACTCTTACCTGCCCCGATAATGCTTGAAAGAATATCTAACGGATAACCACGAACATCACCTGCTTTATAAGTAGGGTAACCCATCATGAAAATAGGATTTGGTGATTCACCTTTAAGCTTAACCACTTTATCTTTTTTGAGAGCTGGTACGAAATCAGACTCTTTTAAAGAAGCATGCGCCTCTGAAACACCCGGAGAAGACTTGATCCCACCAAAATATTTTTTTACATATTTTGCAGCATCAGCTGAATCAACATCACCGGCAATGACAATAACTGCATTGTTAGGAGCATAGAACTTTTTGAAGTAGTCATAAATCTGTTCACGAGTCACTGACTTCAGATCAGGAATATCTCCAATTACACTTCTTCCATAAGGAGTTCCTTCAAAGAGATGATTCATTAACCCTAAGTAAAGTTGACCACGCGGAGAATTTTCATAGCGCATTTTACGCTCTTCCAGAACAACCGCTCTCTCCTTCTCAAAGTCATCTTTATCAAGAAGAAGATTTTCCATACGATCTGCTTCAATTTCAAGCATCTGCTCTAACTGAGGAGTGGGAAGATTTTCATAATACACAGTCTGATCTGCAGTAGTGTACGCATTGGTACTTCCGCCAGAACCTTCAATAATAAAGTCGATGGTGTTTTTGCCAAATTTTTTAGCTCCCTTAAACATCATGTGTTCAAGAAAATGGCTCGCTCCGGTGATTCCTGGAACTTCGTTCTTACCGCCTACTTTGTAGAAGATATAAAGAGAGAAAATAGGAAGCTTGTGATCTGGAACAATCAAGGCAGTCATACCGTTATCCAGCTTCACTTCTTTAACAGAGAGATTAATGCTTGAAAGCCCTGTTTGGTTTGTTTTCAAACTGGAACAAGAAAGACCAAACATCAGAGGTAGCATCAGAAGATATTTCATTACATAACCTTTTAAAAAATAAAACTCTTCTATTTTAAGGCCACTTCCGGCCTGGGGCCAGTAACGAATGTGTGAGTAAAATGCTAAGGATCTTTTAGCAATTGCGAGAAGTTCATCTCATGTTATTATTGAGCTATGTTAAAAATCCTTATTTACCTCAATCTTGCTATCGCTCTTGCTGGAACCGGTGTGGTCTTCTATTCGCACAATTTTATAAAGCCTGCCCCAACCGATCAGATTGCAGAAAAATTAAAACTCAAAGAAGGATTAGGACAGAATACGGGACTTACTCCAGTACCAATTAAGAAGTTTACTGTGAATTTGGATTCAGATGCCAATCGTCTCAGATTTCTGAGTTTAGAAATGAACGTTCTTCCTTTCTATGAAGACCAAAAAAAGCTTATCTCAAAAAATGAGTTTATGATTAAAGATGTAGTGATTGAACTGGCGACAAAACTTTCACCAGAGGAAGTCGAAACAGTTACTGGAAAAATGTTATTTGAGAGCAGAATCAAGAAACAGGTTAACGCTAAATTAGGTCAACCTGTTATCAAGCAAATTTTCTTTTCTGGATTTGTTATTCAGTAGATTACTGAATGTTGTTAGCTGCTTCGTCTTGTCCAAGAGTAGTAGCATTAGCTTCTTCATCAGGAATTGAAGCTAAGAATTTTTCAACTTCTTCTTTTGTAATTTTACCTTCAGCTAGAAGACGGTCACGAAGACGTACATCTAAAAGTTTCTCTTCAAGGGCAAGTCTCAATTTCATATTTCCTCACTTTAAAATCTCGTAGGTTGTATCATCGCATTAGGGACCTTGGCAATGGCATTCTCAGGTTAACACCTAGTGCCAATACCTTGGTGGATCCTTCTTCTCGTCTTTAACAATGCGTAGATGCCCTTTTTTAGCCTTTTTTGACTCTCTGCCAAAAGATTTATTCATCATTTGGTGAATAAGCGGAAGGTGCTGGTAGCGAATAAAGAGAAAACTCAGGGCCATACTTAATAAATGGGCCCAACTAGATAAATAAGATGAGAAGATCCCAGAATAGAGTTCAATGGCGATCAGGATAAAACAAAAGGTCCTGGCCCTCATCGGGAAAATCAGCATCATGGACAACTGACGATCGGGATAAAGAGTTGCGTAAGCAATTAGCAGGGCAAAGTTAATGCCCGAAAGTCCAAAAAGCGGTGTTGAATAAAGGGCCGTGCCGTTAAAAAGCAGGATTCCTACCAGGGCATAGACAAGTCCGCAGATCAGAACAATTAAACCTAAAAATCGCTGATAGAGCTTCTCACCCCACATCTTTTCAATCTCTGAACCGATGAACCACACTAGTAGTGAATTAAAAAGAAAACCCAGAAGCTGAGTTTCAACAAAGGGATAAGTAATAAATTGAAAAACAAATCCGCTAAGAACCCCGCTCCCTGACAATCCTAAAATACTAGGAAGCGAGAAAGCGCCAATGGCCTTCCCCACACTTGATGCGATAAAACAAGCAACGCTCAAGATAAGAATAATTTTATTAGTCTTTGTTAAAGGCGGTGCTTGAAATTGCATCTGACTCATTATTCTGGCCTCTGTGAGAGTTCAATAAGTACGCCACCAGTAGACTTCGGATGCATAAAGTTCACCATACATCCGCCAGCGCCAAGACGAGGAGCTGGATAAATAAAACGATAGCCTTTAGCCGTTAGCTCATTTGTTTTAGCGACAACATCTTTTACTTTAAAACAGATGTGGTGAATTCCTTCGCCCTTAGTATCAATAAATTTTTGGATGGTAGATTCTGGGTCAGTTGGTTCGAGTAATTCGATATGAGCATTCACATCAATATTGGCGAAGGCCGTTTTCACTTTTTGTTCTTCTACGATTTCTCGCTCAGGAGCAAAAGTAAGGCCTAGGTCTTTATAAAATTTTTCTGAAACATCAATTGATTTAACTGCGATGGCGATATGATCAAGAATGCAATCTGACAATTCTGGTAACATAAATTAATCCTCTTAGAGGCTTATTATGCCTAATAAGCCTCTAGGGATCAATCATTAAAAATTTGGTGGGGCGATGGCCTCATCACAAGCGCCTTCAGCATTTGGATCAAAAGTTGGAATGGTTGGCTGAGTCGGAGCGACACACAATCCATTCATACATTCACCATGCTCTTGCACTTGGTAACATTGCTGAGCACATGTCACCTGTCCTGTCGTCGTTGTTCCCGTACGAATGATGTAACAGCGAGTAATTGGAACCTTCTGACACCATTCCTTAGCGATACAACTTGTACCACTCGGCTTGCTACAGAAAACATTCGATGCACTATTATGATCAGCACAACGGCCAGAATTACAACACAAGCTCTTACACTGTAGATCAGAAGTACAAGCGGCCCCTGAGTTAAGAGAACCTTGAGTGGCATTGTTATCAAAACACTGACTCACCAGTGTGTCGCTCCAACATCTGTCTGTGAAACAACACTCACCACTAGCGCAGGTAGAGTTAGACGTACATTTTTTATAGTTCTGATAAAGAACTTGAGTACCGGTATCCGTCTGAAATTCAGCAGGGCGAACGAGCTGAAGTTTAACATCAATACTTGAAGCAACAACATACTGAGTATTGTTACTATCGCGAGCTAGGATCTCAACAGTGGAAGTGACGTTACAAGATCCCACGTGCTCACCGAAATTATTAATTCCTTGAGCTCGGGCACTGGCCCCATCCATCCATCCTGTGTCTTCAGCAATTGATAATGAAGTATCAACTCTTGGGCCATAGAGAGAGGAAGAACTTAAATGTCCTACTCCTGCATTAAGACTTAATTTCGTCATTAATGGAAACTTATACGAGTTAAAATAAAGACGATTAAAGTAGTTCAAACTAGTCGACATCTGCGGATCATCAATGAGAGCGCCATTGATAGTGGCATCATAAGAGACCCATGCTGATTTTCTAAACAAGCGCTTTGGGCCATCAAGATCGGCGTAATTAAACTGCCAGTTAAGAGTATTTCTTAAACGGAAAGGTCCACGATATTTATAGACGTAACCATCAGGAAAAGTAATTCCGCCAAAATTGGTAAACGTAATATTACTTGTTCCATCATCCCAGAATTTATAAGAGCTAAATGCGTGCTCATCACCAACTGCTGTTGGGATGGTATCAAGACTAGGTCTTAAAACAAGGTCAGGAATATTGTCAGCATAATAGCCAGTGCTGGCCGTTGATTTAACTTGAGGGAAACTTGGAGTTACTGAAGTCTGAACACCATTAGAAATTTTAACAAGTGATTGATCATCTACTTTGGCGTAGGCATAGAGACATGTCTCAGCAGGCTGCCCGGGCTGATCCTGAATTCCGTCACAAGCCCCTACTCCGGTAAAAGTAGGATCATCCTCAATACGTAGACCTCGACAATAAAGATTGGTATCTAGATTATTTTGAATAATCTCTTGGCCCGCTATAATTTTATGAGTAAGGGGATCCACCTCATAGTCTTTGTAATCATAAAGATCATAAGGAAGAGTCAGATATCTGAAGGGAGCTCCACGAAGGTCCATCACTAAAACATTAATATTTGTCTGTGGAGTGATCCCTGGTGCCTGAGTAATTGTTGCTGGAATATCAATGGGTGAACGGTCCATTCCAAAACGAAAACGAACTGTAACATGCCCCTCTGTCAGAGTTCGGATATTGATTCCCGCTAAGTACATGTATCCTGCATAGTTTTTTGGAATAGAAAGTTTTGTAACGTAACTTCCCCCACCACTCAGACCGGTTCCATTTGAATATCGATTTGTTCCAGTCAAATTGGGCTGAATAAGATGTCGCAATTCCACACGCGGAATTTCTTCTGTAGGAGGAATGACTTCTCCGCCGGTTGTTCCGCCAGTTGTGGGATTAGTCTGATAAACTTGGGTAGCACGAGGGATGTCTGATGATAGACACGATGTAAGTATGAAAAGACAGCTTAACAGAAAAGCTGTTTGTCTAAAAAAATTGAACCGATCCATGTTCTTTCCTCATAAAGGCATAACTCTACCCTCGAGTATTATTATCCTCCAAAGCAAGGTCAGTTACTACTACGGAAAAAATGTCTTTTGTGATTTTAAGAGGTTACCCCTGCCGAAAAAGCAGGGGTAAAAGAAATTGCCTCATTTTGAGGGCATTAAAGCTCGGTATTGAGAATATGGGCCAGACGAAGGCCACCCTTCAAGAGTTGCTTCTCAAGAACCGGATAGAATTTGTAGGAATACTCGTATCCCAAGGCCGGTCTGAATTCTTTTTTAACTCCGTCATCATTGCAATAATTGAAATGATCTTTTTTCTTCTTAGAAGACTTCGCTTCAGGAGGATAAACCTCATTGCGAAGATTCTTAGACTCTTCCACCCAATCAGCTAGTTTCCCACCAGTCAGGGTCTTCTCATCTTTCTCTACTAGCCCTTCCTGAATAAAACGAGACATCTCAGTGAAGCTCAATTTATTGAAATCAATCATCGCCTCATCCCAAAGATGGTGAAGATTCATTTTCTTTCCGTGGAAAGTAACATGACACCAGTTTCCACCTCTGTCTTTACCGTTACCAACATGCAGAGGCATATGAAGATCCCCTACTAGGTGAACAAGAAACTTCATTGCAGTTTCTTTCTGATCGGCCGTACTTTTTTTATCTTTTAAAATTTTGATTTGGTTTTGAATTGAAGTCATCAACAGCCCTGATGAACTCGATTCATCATGGTGCTTATGTCCATCAGGGAAGTCAGTATAGTGCCACTTGAAAGTATCCTTATACTTATCTGGCTCAGAACGAATTTCATCGGCCCAAGTTGAAACATCAGCAAGACTTTTCCCTTTGAGGATTTCTTTTACTTTTTTAAGAGTTGCTGGATTTAATTTACCTTGTGCTACTTCTCCAACAACACGGTGACCAGTAGGACCCCAGGCAAAAGAATTAGTCGATACAAGAGCTAAGCCGAGAATAAAAAACTTCATTATTCAATCTCCTCAAAAGTTCGTTTCGCTTTATTTTTAGTAACATTAGGAACATTAAAAATCTTTCCGTGAAAAGTAACATAATAACCAGGCTGAACAAATTGTGTGGCAAAGATGGCCTCAATCACATTTTGAGGAGCATCTGAATCATCAAATCCCAGAGGCTTCATTGCTCCCGTGAAAATCACTGGAACTGAGATGTGAGGAAAATGCTCAAAGCAAAACTTAGCTGTCACTTCCATCGTATCTGTTCCATGAAGAAGGACAATCGGGTATCCCTTCATCGCATGGGCCTTGATAAACTCAAGAATCATGGCGCGATCTTTGTCGTCCATGAGTAAAGAGTCCTTAGACATAATTCCGTAAACATGAATATCAGTGTAAGGAAGTCTTAACTTCTCAAGAATCTTGTTTTTAACGATGGTATCTTTATTTTGAAGTGAGCCTTCAAATTCATCGTAAATTTTTTCGATGGTTCCGCCCGTGGTCAAAATAGTGAGCGGTAAAATTTTGTTGGCCATAAGCCCCTACCCTTGACGTTAATGATTATGACCCCATATTAGAGGGGATTCTATTTAAATGACAAGATTTTCAGTGTTTTGGAGGATTTATGAGTACTCGTAAAGGTGTTATTTCAGTAAAAACTAACGATATTTTTCCTATCATCAAAAAATGGCTTTATTCCGAGCATGATATTTTCGTCCGCGAACTGGTTTCCAACGCCTGCGATGCCATCACGAAGCGCTCTACCCTTGACCGCGGACAAGGTCACGATATGCCCAATCCTGAGGTCAAAGTCGTGCTCGATAAGAACAACAATACCGTAATTATTGAAGATAATGGTCTGGGGATGACCGAGGAAGAAATTGAGAAGTATATCGCTCAACTTGCTTTCTCAGGAGCTGAAGAATTCGTACAAAAAATGAAAGCAACGGGTGATAACAGCACTAAAGATGAAATCATCGGTAAATTTGGTTTAGGTTTTTATTCAGCTTTCATGGTTGCGACTAAAGTTGAAGTGGAGTCTCTTTCCATGCACCCAGGAGCGAAACCTGCGAAATGGGTTTGTGAAGGAGATACTGACTATGAATTCTTGGATTCGACGAAAGCAGAAGTTGGAACTCGCATCACTCTTCACATCAATGAAGAGTCGAAAGAGTTCTTGGAGGCATGGAAGTTAAAAGAAACACTAACTCGTTATTGTGATTTTATGCCTTATCCGATCAACTTTACTGAGGGTGAAAACGTTGAGCAAATCAACGATACAACTCCCCTTTGGAAAAAAGATCCTACGACTCTTAAGGATGAGGACTACAAAGAATTCTACCGTAAACTTTTCCCATACGATCAAGAACCGCTATTCTGGTTGCATTTGAACGTGGATCACCCATTCACTCTCCAAGGGATTCTTTATTTCCCAAAACTTAATCCAGGAAAACCTGTTCAAGAAAATGGCATTAAGCTGTATTCAAAACAAGTTTTTGTCTCTGATAACGTAAAAAACGTTATCCCGGATTTCCTAGGTCTCTTAAAAGGGGCCATTGATTCAGTCGATATTCCTCTTAACGTTTCTCGCTCTGCCCTTCAGGGAGATCCAAACATTAAGAAAATTTCAAACTATATCATCAAAAAAGTTTCTGAATCATTGAAGAAACTCTTTAACAATGATCGTGAGCGCTACAATACTGTTTGGAATGATATTGCGCTTTTTGTGAAGTACGGCTGTATTCAGGACAATAAGTTTGATGAAGTCATGAGAAAGTTTGTTCTTTTCAAGAACTCGGAAGAAAAACTTATTACACTTGAAGAGTATCAGACCTCTATCCCAGAAAACTACAAAGAAAAACTTAAAGGTAAGTACATCTACTTTGAAAAATATACTTCAGATGAATCTTTAAAGAAGCAGCTTCTCTCTGAAGGAATTCAGACGATTGAAACAGATGATTATATCGATCCACATCTTATGCAGCACTCTGAAATGCACAAAATCGGTGAGGAAGAATTTAAGTTTGTGGCCATCGATACTGAAATCGAAAACCTTCTCTCTGAAGGAGCATCAACAGCTGACGACATGAAAATCAAAGATTTCTTCCAGAAAGTTCTGATTGGTGAGAATAAGGAAAGAGAAGCAAGTCTTGAGATCGATGTTAAAAACTTAAAAAATTCTTCTTCATCCGCTTACTTTAAAGTTGATGAGAACATGAAACGTTTTCAACAAATGACTCGCTCAATGGGACAAAATAGTTTCCCTATGCCGATTAAAAAGACCCTTGTGGTAAATCCTAAGAATGCACTTATTCAGAATGCGATGAAGATTTGGGAGAAAGGCCAGAATAAAGAACTTGCTTCAAGTATCGCTCATCATGTGCAAGACCTCGCGACACTAAGTGGTCAGGGACTTGATGCTAAAGAGAAAGAAAACTTCGTTGATCGCTCGCAAAAACTCATTCAAGAACTATCAAATTTCGCCCTCTAATTTTTCTCCAGGCCAAAAAGGCCAAAAGGTATGCCGTACCTTTTGGCCTTTTAAGCTCCTAAAATCATACGTTAGAATGTAAGAAATAAAAGGTCGCGAACACTTTCTTGACGTGAAGCAGTCCACATGTTTTTATACGCCCATCGCAAAAAGGGTTTCATCCGAAATGGATGAGAGTGGGTTTCTGGTAGGGTCGCCATTGTGAAAACTATGAGGAGACCCAATGGAAGCTGGCAAAAATAATGCTAAGTATTCTCAATATGAGATGAATACCGCTTTTGAAAATATCAGAGATACTTATCAATCTGCTGGTATGCCCTTTTTCAAGTTCATTACACTATCCCTACTCCTTGCTCTTGTCTTTGCCCATGACCCACAAATTGCGATGTGGCTAGGTTTTGTTTTCGCAGGATACTCAGCAATCTCCAATGACAGTATTCAAACGATAGGCACATTCATTGCCTCTAACTCCAATAAACCTTGGTGGCTGTTGTGGCTTTATATTGGATTAATTTTTGTTGCAACTATTTCAGCCAGTTTTTTTCTTTATGACGGGGATGTGAGCTTTCAGAGATTAACCTCCAAAGGATTTAATAAAACGCCCGAGTCTTATCACTACCTGCAAATCGCCGCTCCAATTATTCTTCTCATTATCACACGTATGAGAATTCCTGTTTCCACAACATTTCTTCTACTCAGCACATTTAGTACTGATCTAGGAGGAATTCTTTCCGTAACTTATAAAAGCCTCTCGGGATATGTTATTGCATTTCTCACTTCTCTGATCATCTGGACGTTATTTCGAAGCTACTTCAAAAAACTTGCGAGTAAAGCAGATTCAAAAAAATGGACTATTGCCCAATGGATCATCAGCGGTGCTCTTTGGTCGTCGTGGGTCATGCAAGACGCTGCAAATATTGCGATTTTTCTTCCTAGGGCATTATCCTTTACTCAATTCCTTTTCTTTGTTGGCTATATCTTTATTGGTTTGGGTATCCTTTTTTATATGAAGGGTGATCGTATTCAGAACATCATCACAGAAAAAACCACTGTAAACGATGTTAGAAATGCTACGTTCATTGATCTTGTTTACACATTCATTCTGGTAGTTTTCCAATTTGCCAGCAAAATCCCGATGAGTACGACCTGGGTTTTCCTTGGGCTTCTTGGCGGTAGAGAAATCGCCATTGCACTAAATCGGTACAACCATGAAGGCTCAGTGAAAGGAGCATTTAAAATTGTAATCAAAGATTTAGGATACGCGACTTTCGGATTGATTATCTCAGTGCTTATTGCCATAAATGTTAATGAACAAGTCAGAGAACAATTTCTCAATTTGATTAAATTTTAATTATTAAAGGTTTTAGAAAGTGATTGCTGTTTATCTTCTTGCTTTAGTACTAGGTCTCATTGCACTTGTAAAAAGTGCGGACAAGTTTGTCGATTCTGCTTCTCTGGTAGCAAAAAAACTTGGGATGTCTCCACTCTTGATCGGAATGATTATCGTGGGGTTCGGAACTTCTGCTCCAGAATTTGTCGTCTCTGCGTTGGCATCTTTAGAAGGGAACTCCGGCATTGCTCTCGGGAATGCTTATGGATCAAATATTACTAATATTGCTCTTATTCTTGGAGCAACGGCAATTTTCAGACCTATTACGGTTCACTCTCAAGTCATAAAAAAAGAGCTTCCTCTTCTTGCTTTAATTACCGTTGTTTCCATTTTTCTCATCTATGATTTAGATCTAAGCCGCCTAGATGCCTTTATCATGCTTGGTATATTTATTGCCATCATGGTTTGGACTTTTTTACAGAATAAGAATAATGCTAACGATTCATTTGCCCAAGAAATGGAAAGTGAACTTGAGGATATTCCAGCATCAATGGGAAGAATTTACTTCATACTAGTGGCAAGTTTAGTGGCCCTTGTGATTAGTTCCCGCGCACTCGTTTTTGGAGCAGTAGGTATCGCTGAACTTTTTGGTGTTCCTGATATGATTATTGGACTCACTATCGTGGCCATTGGGACATCACTGCCGGAGTTTGCTTCATCTATCATCGCGGCCAAAAAAGGTGAATCTGATATCGCCATAGGAAATGTTATTGGCTCAAACATTCTCAATACATTGGTTGTTGTAGGGATTTCAGGGACAATTGATCCTACCAAAATTGCAACAGACTTCTTTTATCGTGATGCTATGGTGGTATTGGGTCTTACTCTTTCACTTTTTCTTCTAGGGTATGGATTCAAAAAAGATGGGGTTATTACCAGAACTAAAGGTGCCTTATTACTTATCTCTTACTTTGCTTATATTGGTTATTTAATTTCAACCATCCAGCAGGCCGGATAAGCTTCATTAAAAAAACCGGCCACCAAAGTATCTAAACGACATTGAGCACTGGGATGAGTTTTTAATATTTCGGTAACAACAGTAGGATCTTTTCTCAGAAGGTTTGGCTTCTCCCCTCTTTCATCACGAGCAAAGTGATGAGTAACAACGAGTGCTGCATCCAGGGTTCTTGCACAAATCTCATCTGAACAAATGGACAGTGAAGTCTCTGTTGCTCTTCTTGCTTTTAACTGAGGTATCATCTTAGGCAAACACACATTCGTCGCCCAATAATCCGATTTTCCTTCCACAGATAATGATAGGTCAACATTTGAATAAGGATAACCACCATGAAGGTGTCCTAATTCATGGCAAACAATCAAAGCAAATGAATCTTGAGTGGCACCACGAATTTTGGCAAAACCGCCATAGACATGAATTTCATCGTCTTCCCAACGCCTAGCAAATGCTTGTGCCCAATCAGACTCATAGCTAGTGAAGAATTTTAATTTGCGATTATTGGCCACTGATAAAGCAGAGAACTCTTGACGAATAAGCGAGATGACCTGACTAAATTCAGCCTTTGATATTTGAGCTTGAGCATCCACTGCACTAAGCACCAACAAAATAAAGAAAAGGTACCTCATGGCCAAAAAGTATGCCGTACCTTTTGGCATTTTGGCAAAAAAAAGGGGCCGATACCGGCCCCTTTACCACTAAAAAAGATCCCCACACTACACAATATCCTGGTAACTCATATGAGATACTGAAAAGTTGTTAACCGTTCCAGTCTCATCTTTCTTGTACCCCTTCTCGAGTCTCTCGATCGGAAGGACTTTACCATTTTTAAGAGAGTTCTTGTTCTTATGAACCATCTGGTTCTCTTCCTTTTCCTGAACTTCTTTGCAGTGAATACAAAGGTCAGCTGTAGGACGAGCAAGAAGTCTGTTATATGAAATATCTTCGCCGCAATCCTCACACTCTCCGAAGTTGCCCTCTTCAATTTTTTGAAGAGATTTGCGAACTTTCTTCAAGTAGATAGCATTTCTTGCTTTCAGGCGAAAATCCATTTGATTTTCTTTTTCTACAGACACGATATCAACTTCGTCTCCTTCTAAAACAATCGGAGAAAGACGACCTTCAAAAATTTCTTCCTCTGATAAGATTTCTAGGAATAGATTCTTGAACTGTTCTAGTGTTTGCTTTTCCATAACTCTCTCCTCAAAGTTTAAAAGTTCTATCTTCCTGATGTTCTCTGATTCTTTCATCCTGAAAAAATCATCCATCCATGGCCAGACGAGGAAAAATCCTTTTACTTAGCTGACTCCAATCCTTGGTGCCGGCCTCGTCTTGTTGCTTTCCCATTGAGCAAGCTCAATGCCAACTTTTTTATTTGTCTTATCAAGTAGTTAGGAAGGTGAGGCTATAATAGACCAAGAAGGTCGGGGGCAGTTTGGATGACTTTTGGTGCCAATCTAGCTCTAAAGCTTGGGGCCAGATTGATCTAGACCCATTTTGACGACTTATCTTTGTCAATGAGGATTATTCCCTGCTGACTAAGGCGATTCATTGCTTCCACTATTTTGACTTGAGCATCCAGCACTTCACTCAAAGGACGAGGACGACCTTTAAGCACTTCCTCAATGTCCCTTCTCATGCTGGTTGAAAACATATTAGAAACAAATTCTACCAATTCAGGACTCGCTGTTTTCAATGCAAGTCCTAAAAGCTCAAGATCAATTTCTTTTAAGAGAGATCTCATCATATCTACGGTGAGAAATTTTAAATCTTCAAAAGTGATGAGATTCTGCTTTAACTTGATGGCAAGCTCAGGATCTTTACGGGCAATTTCCGCTAAAAGATTGGTTTGGGTTGTTTGATCCAACCCTTGCAACATTTCCAGAGCTTGTTTAAAGCCATCAATTTTTATGTTCATACAGATAAGTACCTTTCAGTGCGAAGATGATTGCGAACATAATCATCTACCGCCGCTTCCAGTTCCATAAACTTAAACTTAGGAAGAGCTTTCTTTAATTTGTTCATATCAGCTTGAGTGAAATACTGATACTGATTGCGCAGCTCTACTGGCATATCAATAAAAGTAATATTTGGTTTTTTATCCATTGCCGAGAATGTCGCGGAAGCTAAATCATAGAAGCTGCGGGCCTTACCAGTTCCTAGGTTGTAAATCCCGGAAATGCTCGGCTTCTTTTTACCAGCTTCAATAAGCTCAATCATCGCACGAACAACATCTTTGACATAAACGAAGTCACGAAGTTGCTGACCATCAAGATAGCCATCTTTATGGCTCTTAAATAGCTTGATCTCGCCCTTATCAGTGATTTGATTAAATCCCTGATAAACCACTGAGGCCATCTTCCCTTTGTGATATTCTTGAGGTCCAAAAACGTTAAAGAACTTAACGCCAAACCATACTTTGGGTTTCCTCGATTGATTGAGAATCCATTCGTCAGAGAGCTGCTTAGACCAGCCATACTTGTTTAAAGGCTTCAATGTTGGAATAAGTTTATGATCATCAACATATCCCTCATCTCCTGCTCCATAAGTGGCAGCACTTGAAGCGTAAACGATAGGAATATCTTTAGAAGTTGCGAGAGTGAGAAGCTTATTGGTGAAAACAGTATTATTCTCGTATAAGAAATCCATATTGAG
This sequence comes from uncultured Bacteriovoracaceae bacterium, assembly GCA_937931205.1. Taxonomy (GTDB): domain Bacteria; phylum Bdellovibrionota; class Bacteriovoracia; order Bacteriovoracales; family Bacteriovoracaceae; genus Peredibacter. The sequence goes on along the minus strand of CALHBF010000013.1, from coordinate 230,358 downwards.
TTCAGTGGTATCACTACAAGCACCCATGTGATAAATGGCCTTAAGACCCTGTCCTTTGGCCTTTTTCCAAATAGGATGATCAAAAAGTTTTTCAACTGAAACAAATTCAGCGAATTTTAATCCACGTAAGTTCTTCCACTTATCTCCGTCACCAAAGTGGTCACAGATCAATATATCTTGATTTCCGGCCTGATTTAAATGATTGACGATAACACTACCAATGAATCCGGTAGCTCCTGTAACAAGAATCATACTCAAGTATCCTTTTTTAACGGCTAACAATTCCCATAATAATCACTTTCCTCCATAAGTGGGAGTTAAAACTTTGACTCAAGGCAAGAAATTAAGTATTTTCCCCCCTGTTTTGCTTTTTAAAAAGGGTATTTTGCGATAAATAAGCCCTGATCAAAAATTTAAGGAGACGCTCATGAACGTAGATAACTGGTTTGTCGAAGAATCTTTTCACAACAAATTTGCTATGGGATTTAAAGTGAAAGAAGTTCTTCACTCTGAACAATCAAAATTCCAAAAGATTGATGTTTTAGAAACAGAGTCAGTTGGACGTCTGCTTCTACTTGATGGCAAGACAATGGTTTCTGATAAAGATGAATTCGTTTATCACGAAGTTGTTTCGCACATCCCTTATATGGTAAGCCGCAACTGCAAAAAAGTCCTGATCATCGGTGGTGGTGACGGTGGTGTGGTTCGTGAATTTGTTAAACACAAAGATATCGAGCGCATTGATCTTGTTGAGATCGATGAGCGCGTAATCGAAGTTTCAAAAAAATATTTCCCAGATTGCACAAGCGGTCTAAGTGATTCACGTGTGCGTGTCCTACCAGAAGATGGCTTTGCTTTCATCAAGCGTGCTAAGGGTGAATACGACATCATCGTAGTTGATTCAACTGACCCAGTGGACTTTGCTTCAGGTCTATTTACTGATGAGTTCTACGGTGACGTTTACAATGCTCTGACTGAAGACGGAATCATGATGAACCAGACAGAGAATCCATTTCTGGATGAATGGGGTATTAAAAATATCTACAACAACATGAGAAAAGTATTTCCAGTTGTTAACTCTTTCAATGCTCCGATGCTAATCTACCCTGGTGTTTATTGGACATTTGGTTTCTCTTCTAAAAAATACAGAGCAACTGATTTAAATCCAGAGAAAGTAGCAAATATGGAATCAATTCAAAGAAACCTTAAATGGTACAACATGGATTGGCACAAAGGCACATTCTCAATTTCAAATTTCCACAAAACCATGATTGGTCAGGAGTAATAGCGTGACTGAACCTCGTTTAATTAAAGAAGTTGAAGGCCTTGAGCCCGGTAAACCTTTTATCGGCACAGAGTATGCGGAAGCAATCTATTCGCACTCAACTCACATTATTGGTTTTTGTTTTGATGGAACTACTTCATTTCGCCCAGGCGCTCGTTTTGCTCCAGGTGCGATTCGTGAAGCGAGTTATGGACTTGAGGACTACTCTCCTTATTTAGATAAAGACACTCAAGACTACAATATCATCACAATGGGAGATCTTCCTATTTACCCATCAAAGTGGCACATCACGAATGATTTTTTCATGGATATGGTCAAAGACCTCAACCTTGTAAAAGATCAGATCAAGTTTGTTACTCTTGGTGGTGAACACTCGATTTCTTACGGCCCAATCGTTAAGTATCTTAATGATTATCCTGATCTTGTTGTCCTTCATCTTGATGCTCACACTGATCTTCGTGATGGATATCTTGAAGAAAAATATTCACATGCGGCCATCATTCGTCGTGTGCTCGATCACTTCACACCGAAGAATCGCCTGATCCAATACGGAATTCGTTCTGGACCTCGCACAGAGTTTAACTGGATGAAAGAGAATAAGACGCTAGCAACATCTCTAAAAGAGTGTTGTGAGTGGTTAGAAGGCATTGATGACAATCGTCCCATTTATCTGACGCTTGATCTTGATTTCTTCGATCCTGGTTTCTTCCCTGGAACAGGAACCCCTGAGGCCGGTGGTGAGGATTTCCACGGTTTTATGAAGATCTTAAAGATCCTTGATCGCAAGAATTTTGTTGGAGCGGATGTCGTAGAACTTGCTCCAATGCTTGATGCCACTGGAAACTCTTCTTGTTTTGCATCTAAGGTCGTTCGAGAAGTAATCTTGGCAATGAACTAATCTTTTTGGCTTTTCCAAAGGGGCATTTAGCCTCTTTGGATCTTGCCTCTTCCGCGCTAACCCCTCAATATCTTTTAAATAATCAAACTTCCCCATTTTTTATCGCTATCAGTTTACCACTCTCACGGACAATAGGACTTTCACTCTTAACGAAGAGAACCTATGACACAAAAAAAAATGTCCCGTATGGAAAGCAGTAAAGAAGTACGCAGAGTCTTAAATCGAAATGGTGTCGATCTCTCATTTTGTCAGTACTCATGTAGCGGTAAAGAAATAAGACTAACTGGAGCTCTCTATCATTATGATGGTTCGGATTTCAGTGCTCAACAAATCGATGGCATGATTCAGGAGTTTATGAGTATTCTCCCTGGTTTTATGATTGTCGGTGAACTCGATAATTGGTCATTTAGTTCTGATCATATCAGCTATCAAGGTAGTAATGAACTTGAAGAAGAAGAGGAAGAAGAGGAACAGAGTGAAGTCGCTTAGACGACTTCACTACCCATATGTTTTCTTTCTAAATAAGGGTGAACAATCCACGCCACTGCTAGAATCCCTACTTCATAGAGAATCATCATAGGAATCCAAACACACATCATGCTAAGTGGATCTGGTGGAGTAAGAACTGCTGCTGCTACTGCGAAAATAACAGCGATATAACGGCGCCATGACCTTAGTGAGTATTTGGTCACTAGGTTCATAAAACCTAGGATGAGCATCACATTAGGAAGCTGGAAAAGGATACCTAAAAAGACAAGTACCTGAGAGGCCAACAAGAGGTAGTCCTTGAGGCTCAGCATAGCATCCACATTCTGCACGCCATATTCCATGAGGGTGGAGAAAGTGAATGGGAAAATCACAAAGTAACCAAAGGCCACGCCGGCCAAAAAGAGAAAGAAGCCAACGAATAGAAAAGGGCGAACAACCTTGGCCTCTTCTTCATAAAGCCCAGGTCTAATGAATAGCCATACTTCACGAAACCAAAAAGGTGACGCTAATAGTACACAAGACCAGAAGGCAATCTGAAGCTCGGCCAAAATCTTATCTAGCAGTCCAGTAAATACAACCTTACCGCTAGCTCCAATGGCCTTACGCAAAGGCACTAAGAGAATTTCGGAGATCTCAGAGGATAGAGCGTAACAAATGGAGAAAGACACAACCAGAATCACGAGGATTCTAATAATCCTGACTCGTAGCTCTTCTAAATGTTCAATGAGACTCATCTCTTTCATAGGACCCCGGGCACAACTGGTGAAGTATTTTCTGCCTTATTTTTTCTTCAAATTAGCATTAGAATCAAGAAATATGAAGTTTATTTACACCCTCTTATTGCTCTCAACAACGAACCTTTATGCTGAAAGCTTCAGTATTCTACGCTGTTTAGGCATTGAGGAAGCCCGCTTGCACGAGCAGAAGGTTGCTGGCCCTATTTTTAACCTCAACCAACGACTCATTTCTGAACTCATTCAGATTCCCGGTGTACGTATTAATCAGGTTGATTTGAGAAAAATTTGCAGCGGGAAAGATCATGAAAGCTTAAAACTGCTTGAACAGATTTTGATTCAAGGAAAATCCCTTTTCATCAATACTCAAGCAGGACTGCAGAAATCTATCACTCAAGGAATGATTGATGATTTCATCATTGGCTCAAAAGAAATCTTTTTAAACTTCGTCTCGCAAGTGCAGATGCTCTCACCGACACCTAATTGCTTAAATGATAGTATTCCAAAACTTCCCAAGCTATTGGACGAGATAAAGTATCTGGAAGATGAAGTCGATATTTCTCAGATCTTTGCCAGAAAAGAGCTCGATATTTTCAATCGCTTAAAAGACTACCCTCTTTACTACAAGGCCTGTGCAAAAGAAAAAGCTAAGAGCACCGATAAGTCAGGATCTAAAGCTTCAAAGTGATCTTGAAGTTTTAAAGTCAGATCTTCTTCTTCTCGCTGTGAAAGCTTGCTGCCAAAATGCAGAGTCAGTATCCCATTGCTGAAAGATTTAATTTCAAGTCCACTCAAATGAAAAAGTGCTAAATGGTTTTGAATTTCTTCAATCCAAGTTGCATTGGTTTTTTCTTTAAAGCGTCTTGCTTTTTGGCGGGCAAAGTATTTCTCAAGTTGTTTGATACAACTGCGGCAACCGAGTCCAGCTTTTGATTTAAGTGAAAGTTCATTCAATGAAGTTGATTCATGAATAACAGCAACAATATCTTCTTCTGTTGCTCCAGAACATCGACAGACAACCTTCGAATGATCTTTATAGCTTCTTAAATTCCCCTTATAAGTATCAAGGGCCAGATGAAGCAGCTCAAATGAAGGATGCATTACTTTTGATTGAAGATCTTCGAAACACTCAAGAAAATCCTGATCATCTTTAAAAGCTTCAAACAAAGAAGATGTTGTAATTTTTTTTAATTCTAAAAAGTTCTTCCCCTCAATGAGGTAACAAAGAGAAGTAAGCCAAACATTCTCAGCTCCTTGATAACGGGCCTCAAGAAGATTCTCTTTTTTATCAAAGCGTAGAGAGAGTCTAAACTCAAAGCCTTCAACAGTGACTGTTGGGGCCAAGAGAGTCTTTCTATAATGAGATGCAGGTAGTGTCTTAAAGTTTGTCATCCGCTTCCGTCCATTCGTCCGGAGAAAACTGTGTCAGAATCTCGTATCCGGTCTCGGTAATAAGAATTGTATGCTCAAATTGAGCAGACCAAGATTTATCTTTCGTAACAACCGTCCAATCATCACCTAGAACCTTGCAATGACGTTTACCAAGATTGATCATCGGCTCTACAGTGAAAGTCATGCCAGGTCTCATCTCCACACCTGTTCCACGAATACCTACGTGAACAATCTGAGGATCTTCATGAAACTTTCTGCCAATTCCATGTCCACAATACTCATGAACAACTGTGAAACCATTATCATGTGCCATTTCTTCGATAACCGCACCGATATCTCCAATACGTCCACCTGGACGACACTGAGCGATTCCGGCCATCATACATTCGTGAGTAACATCCACCAGTTTTTTTACTTCTGGTTTAACATTCCCCATGAGAAAAGTTGCGTTGGTGTCTCCATGAAAACCTTTCCAGATTCCAGTTACATCTAGATTGATAATATCACCATCTTTGATAAATTCTTTGGGATCAGGGATTCCATGACAAATAACTTCGTTTCGGCTGGTACAAAGAGACTTAGGAAAACCATGATAACCAAGAGTCGCAGGAATTACCCCACGATTGGTCATATAGGTATGACACATTTTATCAATATCTTCCGTGCTCATGCCAATTTTTAGATTTTTACCTAAAAAGTGCAGAGTTTTTGCAGCAATTTTGCATGACTCTCTCATGATTTCGATTTCACGCGCAGATTTGATAGTAATCATTTTTCTTCCTTATCTTTTAATACCTTATACGCTAATTTAGTAGTCATGAAAAGCTTTCAGCTCACTCGATTAAATCTCTCAAGCTACCAAGACCCCAACTTTCTGCAAAGAGAGAAGGAAGCATTGGAATCTCTAGGACTTAGGTACACTAATCCTGAGAGTTGTGATGACTCCCCCTTGATCCTAATCACCAACACTCATACAAAATTAGAGCAATTTAAAAAACTTCTCCCCCAAACCAAGCTCATTATTCATCCCAACTCAGGCTATGATAACCTTGCCCGAGATTATCAACTTATCTCAAACATCCCAGTAGTCGTGGGCCATGAGATTAGGGCCAATGCAGTAGCAGAATGGATTCTTGGCTCTTTCTGGGAAGCAGCTCTCAAGCGTCCTGTACATCAGAGTTGGGATAAAAAACGTCATTGGAATCGCACTCTTCTTCATAAAAAAGAAGTTGTAATTTTCGGACACGGCCACATTGGGAAAAAAGTCAGCGCTTCTCTGCGGGCCATCGGAGTACAAGTTCATATCGTTGATCCGTATCTCGAGAATCATCATAAGAGTTTTAAAGAACTAGAGAAAAAAGAATACCTTGCTTTGATCGTTTGTTGCGGTCTTAATGACCTGAACCGCCAGATGTTTAACAAAGAACTCTTCTCACATCTCTCTTTTGAAACTTTCATTAACGGGGCCCGAGGTGGTTTAGTTAATGAACAAGACCTCAAAAACTACCTTGCACTTCATTCAGATGCGTCGGCTTACCTTGATGTATTTGCCAAAGAGCCATTCGGTGAAGAGTGGATCAATACTCCGCAAGTCATCAAATCAAGTCATATTGCAGGTGTTTATCAAGAACTAGATGCTGCTCTCATTGATTTTGAATACAAGGTACTTGAGAACTTCATGAACCTTGATCTTGAGACATTTAAACTTAAATACCATTCAGAACTTCTTAGTTCTAAATTCAGAGAGGGAGTTATCATTTGAAAGATCTAAAAAACATCCTCACCATTCCTGGTAATGGAGTATTCACAGTTCATACAGCACAGGACAAAAAAGAAAAACTGTTTCGTGCTTACTATAAAACGTCAAAAACAGAAGCTGCCAAGGCCAAGTGGGAAGAGAGTCTCGATAAAATTGATGATTCCAAACCGATGCTCCTGGGAATTCCCTCTGATTGTGGAGGAGGAATCCAGCGAGGAGCTAACTGGGGACCGCTTCTACTTCGTCAGGAAATTATCGAAGACAAAAAATTATTTCATGATCTGGGAGATGTAAGAGTTATCCCTCACCTTCTTCATGATAAGTATCTCAATGATGAAACAATCAAAAAATGTCAGAAGGCCATGTTTGGTAAGATCTGCAAACTTCCAGTCTCTCCTCTTTCTATTACTGAGAAGACAACCTTTGATGTCTATAAAAAGTTTCCCCAAGCACATATTTTAGGATTGGGTGGAGACCACTCTATTTCCTACCCATTAGTTAAATCTTGGCTGGAAACAAGAAAAGTAAAATCCAAAGCAGCTGTTGTTCACTTTGATGCACACACTGATCTTCTTAATACTCGTCTTGGGATTGATTTCTGTTTTGGAACATGGACCAATCAAATTCTAAAATACTTAAAGACTACTGATCATATTGTTCAGCTTGGGATTCGCTCATCTGGTAAAAATAAGAAACACTGGAAGACAACTCTTGGTGTTGAACAAATTTGGGCCGATGAATTCAACAAGATGGGTGTGGTAAAAGTTTTTGAAAAAATCAAAAAACAATTCTCCAAACTCGGGGTTGAAGAAATCTATATCAGCTTTGACATTGATGCCCTTGATGAACTTTATGCCAGCGCTACGGGGACTCCTGAAAAGAATGGCCTTATTCCAAGTGACTGCATTGCACTTTTTCATCTCTTAAAGAAGGAATACAGGATCACGGGAGCCGATATTATGGAAGTGGCACCCTTTGTTCTTCCCGAAGGAGTTAATCCTCGAGATCAAAAAGCGGCCCTTGGTGTTGCAGGTGACATCACTCGTGCATTGATTGAGGTTCTCAAAAAATGAGAGAAATCAATTTTCCTCCGGTAGATAGCGCCGATCCTGATGGCATTGTAGCTGTCGGAGGAGATTTCAAAGTTGATATGCTCATGAGTGCTTATTCCCAAGGAATCTTCCCCTGGCCCATCTCAAAAAAATACCCTCATGTCTGGTTCTCCCCGGACCCAAGAGGCATCATTGAACTCTCAGACTTTCATCTGCCACGTTCTTTTAAAAAGTTTTTAAAAACTTGTCCCTTCACCGTAACGTTTAACACTGACTTTGAATCGGTCATTCATAATTGCAGTAAGATAAAAAGAAAAGGTCAGAGAACCACGTGGATTCTGGAAGAATTGGAAGCGGCCTATATTGACCTTTTCCATCACAAACTCGCCTATTCGGTTGAAGTTTGGAATGAAAAAAAAGAATTAGTGGGCGGACTTTATGGAGTCTCAATGGGGCAGTTTGTTTCTGGAGAATCGATGTTTATGAAAGAGGATGGCGCTTCGAAATTTGCTCTTTATTCTCTTTGCCTACTTCTTAAATCAAAAGGCATTCCATTCCTTGATACTCAGATGATCACCAGTGTGGTGGAGCTTTTTGGCGGTAAATATATTCCCAGAGAATATTTTATCGAGAAGATCAAAAATCTTAATTGGTATCAGGAACGTCAGGAAATTTTTCATCCTTAATTCGAAAAAAATTTTCAGGGCTAGCTTTCACACATTCCATACAGCCGATACAATTCTTTTCTTTGATCTCAATCTTCTGAGTAGTTACTGTAAGAGCGGAAGTAGGACAAATTCTTTCTAGTTTTTTAGCATCAGCGAACTCGGCCAGATCTTTCGCAGAAGCGGTAAACTCTGGTACCAGCGTTGTTTTTTCACTTAATTGAAACATTCCTGCTTGATAAAAAGGTGACTGAAGACGAAGCTTGGCCGCTTGACGTCTTAGCCAGTATCTGCGGAAAAAGGATGCTCTTAAATAAGACTCTCTATTTAAAATCATTATCGCTCCATCTCTTTTTCTCTAATACCTAAACTCGAAAGAGCAACAGGTACTGAGTTTTCATCAGCGCCTTTCAAAAATTCTTTTAGACTTTGAGTTAAGGCCTGACTTGGAGATTTAATTTTAATTCTCTTGATCAGTGCATCGGTTCCTTGCACGTAGCTAATCCCTACTTCCCCGTTAGGAGATTCAAGAGCGCTATAATGAGTGTGCTCCCCGACTGATTTTAGCTGCTCTCTAATTTCATGCTCATTAAGATTAAGATCGACTACCCCTAAAGGTAAATTGTCCAGCACCTGAGTGATGATTCGAGAACTCTGAATAATTTCCTCGAAACGAATAAGATATCTGTCATAAGAAGTTCCATGAACTCCTACTGGGACATCAAAATCAATTTCTGGATAAAAATAAAGTGGTCTTGATTTTCTTAAATCAAAGTTGATACCAGCAGCTCTTAGAGCAGGACCGCTCACTCCGCCTTCAAGAACAGCATGAGAATTCACTTTGGCGTGATTCAACAAGGTCCTGAAAGTTCCATCTCCTAAAAGGTCTTTATGATAAACACTCAGATTTTTAAGAAGCAGTTTATTAAATTCGATAAATTCAACTATCCATCCAGAAGGTAGATCACGATGAAGTCCACCGATTTTAATCATTCCTTTTCCTGAACGATTACCAGTCAGTTGCTCCATCAATTCACACAATCTTTCATAAGCATCTAAGAATGCTTGGGCATGCACTAGTTTAAGAAGTGAACACATTTCATAAATAACAAAAAGATGTTCTGCAATTCGAGATAACTCCCAAACAACAATTCGTAATCCTTGGGCCCTTTCGGTAATCTGCAACTTGAGAACTTCTTCTAAATTCATGGCCCACGCACCAGAATAAAAAGGTGAGGCCATATGATTAAGATCTTCAAGAAGATATGGGATATGAGAATGATTTTTTTGAGTAAGAAGTGACTCTACCCCTCTAAAAAAATTCCCTAAATTAAGTTTGAGATCCACCAACTTAAAGGGATCAAAACAATAGAAAGCCTCAAATTTTCCGAGAGTATCTTTTGAAAAAAGATCACAGTGTTTCCATCGCCAGCTCTCCTGAGGATATGGAGCCTCAGACTTATTGGGATTGAAAGGAAGAACTGGTTCTTTAAAATCCAAAGGATTTTTTTGAATACTTCCTCCATCTCTGAAAAGACCATCCGTCTCTTGAGAGAAAAAGATTGGTTCAGGTTTTACTTGGAAGTTTATCTGGAAAAGTTCTGCCTGCTCACGTAAAGAAAAACGAGAAGCCGGATAATAAGGAGTGATATCTGGAACAACTTCCGATTGATTGAACAAAATATGAAGATTTAATCTTTGGTGCGATTCTAAGTTTGCTACGATGAAATTTAATTCGTAATCAAACTGACCGCCATTCGGAGCATTCAAAACATAAGCATCAATAAAATAAAGATAGTTTAAGTCTTCTTTTAAAACTCTTACCCAAGAAATAACTTCTTGTGGACGGCAAGTGATATGGTGCTCATCCAACCAAGAATAATACTTATCTTTAACAATAGATAAACGCTGATTTTCTTTTTGAAAGGAATTTAAATCAAACATCGATAAGCTTCTTTTTACATTCTGTAAGAGATGAAATCATTCGTTGGGGATTTAATCCAGTCTGGAAAACTTCGACATAACGAATTTGATCAAGATCAAGGCCTGAAGTTGTTTTGAAACTTTCAAAGAAGTCGATTGGTCTTACCCATAGCAAGAGATGACCTTCTGTTGCGATTTTCTTTTCCAACTTTTCAAATGATTTACGAGAAACTTTATTTGAAAGACCATCCCAAATAAAAATATTCGCGTCCTCAAGGTCTGAGGTGAAACTCCAACTGAAATCCATCGCGTTCTGATACTTGGTACTTCTCAGAACGGCCCATTCATTTTGAGTTGCAGGATTGGCCACAACAAATATTTTTAATTCTTTCATTTAATAAATCACTCTTTCATCTTTATCTTTGCCGACTGATCTTTTTTTCCACTTAATATCGTCAACAAAGACATCCACTTTCTTTAAAAATTCTTCGTTCTTTTTGCTAGTACAAGAAAGTCGTGTATGCGGAAACATCACCCAGTTATAAATTTTCTCATGACTGCCAATTCCTTGGTTGTCATAGTCAATAAATCTTAAAAATTGGGAAGTTTTCTCTTTTTCTGAACGTATGAAGTTTGTCATATAGTTCATGGCCAGATCAATCTGCTCGTTACTACACTCTCTCAAGGTATCGTTTACCGAGTAGAGATAGTTACCTTTCGCATCGAGAAGATTCCTTCTCCAACTGTTATGTGAACAGTCATAATAGTAGCCCTGTTGATTTAAGAGGTAAAACGCTTTTATAAAACTTAAAAACCAGAATTTATCCTGATCATAGTTAACATTTCCGGTATAAACAAATTTTGAACACGTCAGCATATCTTTGTAGTGTTCCTGACTGAACTTTTCAAATCTCCTGTTGAAACCGATAGGATTTCCATTCGCCTTTAGTAGGTTAATGACTTCAAGTTTTCTGGTCATCTCATCTGCAGTCTGAGCAGCAGAGTCCTCTATCCTCATCTCGCCCACATCTTTCCATAACTTATCATAGAGAAGATGACAGCTCTTACGAATGCTTAAAAGTTCCTCGCCTTTAAAAAACTTGGCCCTCTTTCTAAAATATTTTTTACTCTCATTGAAAGTAATCAATTCTCCTGCCTTCCAGCGCGGATAAGAGTTATTGCCGATAAAGTTTTTTCCCTCAGCATTTTCGAGATGGGCCTTAACTTTCGGCCACTGAAGCAGCTCTTGAATCTTAGATATCTTAAAATCATAAAGATCACTTTCAGCTGGGTCTACACCTACAAGCACCAGGCGAGAAATCCACTGTCCTTCTGGACAATCCATCACTGGACAAAAGCTTTCAACATACCCAGCAACAATCTGCGCCTCATACTGCTCAAAAGCATTTAGTTTTTTATTCTGTGAAAAATAAATAATCTTCTGTGGCTCTCCCATCTGATCAAGAACTTTAGGAATAAAACCTTGAACATAAGGAGGTCTGTTTACCTTTCCACCATAGTCCCCAAAGATATCTTTTTGTTCACAGTATTCATGCTTTGCTAGAGGTTGGCCTGAAGCGAGATCCAGCATATAGCTGAGCTTAGAATCGGCAGGAGTGAGAGCAACAAACTTGATAGTTCCCTCTGACCAATTGATAGTTGAAGCTGGGTCAAAAAATAAATGTTTTTTAGCTCCACTCTTATCTTCAAGTGCATGCTCTTGATTCGCTGAAAACCATTTAGCCTCAGGAGTAGCCCCTGCTTCCACTTCCGTTTTCTTACGGAGAGAGCAACTATTTAACAGTAGTCCCACTAATATGAGGGTTTTCAATTGACAGAATCTCATGAACATAACATCATCATCTCTACTTTTCTTATGCCCGGGTGGTGGAATGGTAGACACAAGGGATTTAAAATCCCTCGGACCCTAAACCGGCCGTACGAGTTCGAGTCTCGTCCTGGGCACCAAATAATCTTTGCACTAATTATATTCCCAACCAATTAAAATCATTACACTCTCTTGCGTAATCGACAAGAAAAAACCCGAAGATAGCAAGCTGCCCTAAAAGCTTGGCTCAAACAGCTTCCTCTCTTAACTTTTCTCAATTTTCATCTTGATCCAACTCCTTGCAATTAAAGGATTCATGTTTTTTGGACTTCATTTGCCAGTAGAATAACCGACAAAAAGACTTTAGGAGATTTCATGAAGTTTTTAATCGGCACTGGATTGCTACTGACCTTAACTCATGCAGAAGCCAATATTTTCAAAGAGCTTTTTAAGAAATTAGAAAAGTCTGGGAAATCAACTCACCTCAGCCTTGAAGCTTCAGTTCAAATGAAACCGCAAAAAGTACTTACTCCTAAACAGTTGAGCTTCAATGGTGTGATCGAAGTACCGGCACTCATTACACTTACTCAAGGTAATATTTTTTTAGGATCAAACTCTGCTGAACTTCTGATTGATGACTCCATCAGATGTACTTATAGCTCTGTTAAATTAACGGCGACTGTTTTTAAATTGTCCGATTGTTCAGATGGAACACGTGCTGGAGAAGAGATTCATGTCAATTCAAGCATCAAACTTACTCTTCACTCTTCCCAAAGTGCAAAGGCCACCATTCGAGCAGTAATCAAAGTTTTAGAAAAAAACCAATCTGAATACGGATTAGTTCTACCTTATCTACAAGCAGAACCTGGACAAGTACTGATGTTCAACGGTGAAGCTTGGGTTCCAGAAAATCTTCCACAAAATCCTGGATCAGGTTCAGGAGAAACTGTAGAAGGACCAATGGGTCCTCAAGGAGAAATGGGGCCAATGGGACCTCAAGGTCCGAAGGGTGATAAAGGTGAAGCTGGGACTGCCGGAATTGCAGGCCCAAAAGGTGAAGCAGGAGCAGCAGGACCTCAAGGGCCTAAAGGCGATAAAGGCGAAGCTGGTGTTGCTGGAGCACAAGGTCCGAAAGGTGATGCCGGAGCTATTGGTCCGCAAGGACTCAAAGGTGATATCGGAGCGATTGGACCAATTGGCCCACAAGGTCCGCAAGGACTTATAGGCCCACAGGGTGCCAGAGGAGAAGTTGGTGCAACTGGACCGCAGGGACCACAAGGAATAAAGGGTGAAGCAGGTCCAACTGGACCTCAAGGTCCACAGGGTCCTCGTGGAGAAATAGGAGCAACAGGTGCTCAAGGACCTAGAGGAGATGCAGGTCCGATGGGATTACCAGGTTTACCAGGAGCAACTGGTCCACAGGGAGAAACAGGGCCAATGGGTCTACAAGGTCTTCCTGGGGAAGCGGGAGCGGCTGGACCGAAAGGTGATAAAGGAGAAAAGGGTGAAAAAGGAGAAGCAGGTCTTAGCAAGATTGCTTATCTTCGTGACGAAAAACCATCTGGTACAACTGGAGGATCTTGTAATGCAACTGGATGGCAGCAAAGAGATTTAAATAGACTTGGTGGGGACACTGATTTTATTTCACTCGCTGATTCACGCTTTACGCTGACTCCGGGAAAATATTTTATCGAAGTACAAGTTCCAGGATATATGGTGGGCTATCACCAAGCAAAACTCGTTTTAGAAAATAATGGCTCAGATGTGCTCTTCGGAACATCGATGGCCGCTCATCCAAGTTATGGGATAACAAACCACTCTACTATTCAGGGTGAAATTACTGTCAATCAGAACTCAACTTTCTCAATTCAACATCGTTGTGGAAGTGCCAAACCTAATCTAGGTTTTGGTCTTCCGGTGAGTTTTGGAACAATTGAAATCTACACTCAGATGAAAATCATTAAAAAAGAATAATCATTTGATCAGCTCATAGGATGAGGTTTACACTTGTCCTATGAGGTTTTTCTTTCTTCCCCTACTCTTTTTATCGGCTGAGGTTTTATCACAAACCTGTGATGGACAAACGTTGCTCACGGCCAGCTACCCACTTAACTGTGATAGCCTTTCGATCACTCAAGATGTGGACCTCAGTAGCATCACAAATCCCATCATCATCAATGTTCAAAATGATGTACTCATCAAAGCTGCTATAAAACTTTCTGGTGCTAAAGGTAGCCTTCTGTCTGCAGACGGAATTGGTGGAGCTGGCGGTCCAGGAGCAAGTGCAGGCGGCGGTGTTTTCTTTCTAGAAGGAACAGACGCTCCAGATGCTCCCCATGGCGGACTTAAAGGAGGCTTTGATGCAAGTGCCGGTTGTGGAGATGGAGCAAGTGGCGGCGGTTTTTATACCGTTGGAAAAAAGGGAACTCCTTGCACCTCATCTACCCAACCCTCAGTTAACGGCGGAGATGCCTTTGATCTGACAAATATCGAATCAAATTTGCGCGGAGGATTTGGCGGAGGTGCCGGTGGCGGAACAGAACTACCAATTCCAACAGGTGGCGGTGGAGGCGGTGCTATCTACATTCAATCACAAGGGAAAATTACACTGACAGTAACGGGGGCAATTTACGCTAACGGCGCTCAGGGTGCAAATTCAAACAACAAAAACGGCGGTGCAGCTGGTGGCTCAGGCGGCGTGATTATTCTCCAAGGTAATATTCTCGATATTCAGGGAACACTCTCTGTCATTGGAGGCAGCGGAGGCTCATCGACCGACAAAGCAATGGCCGGAGCAGGTTCAGCGGGACTCATTCGACTCAAAACTCCCGAAGGGGATAAAGATATTATCGGTTTCAAAGCTCCTAATAAAGGTGCGGATCTCCGCTCTAATATCAGCTGTGGTATCGTTGCTGAAAATAAAAAAGAAAATGAGAACTTCCTTCTGCAAGTACTCATCCCGATGTTTGCTTTAATGCTTATTAATTTTAGAAAGAAATTCCAATTCCTAACTTCAAAATAATGGAATTACGTTTTTGATCTTGGACTTTAATGCTTTCAAATCCCAATCCCGAAATGAGACTCAATGATTTTAAATGCTGTCGATAAGTTAACTCACTCATAAAACCACTCACATCAAGAGCATAGACATACTGATCAATTCCCAATTCATGATCATTGCCAAATTGTCTCATAACTCTGCCATGCAGACCGAGAGAAGTATTAAGCTTTTCTTCACTTTGAACCTTCGTCGCCACCTTATATTGCGGCATCTGCCAAAGCTTAACCATGGGACCTGCTCCCCAGTTCCACTTCTCATTCTTTATTAGATAAACCAAGCTTCCTTCTAAAGAGTAATGACGATAACTTTCATTATCAAAAACTTTTCCTGATGAAAAATCGGCATTCAAAACTTTAAGTAAACGGCCTTGTCCTTCGTATTTCATTTGAACTGCCGCAAAATTTGTTCCGTCGATCTCCCCCTTCTGCCCATCCTGAAAAGTGAGCTTATCTTGTGAAGGACGATAGATGAAAAAAATCTTATTCTCATTTGTTTTTTTAACTTCTCCGGAACTAATTGCTTTGACCTGATAGTCTTTTGTTTTCCAACGGCTCTTTCCAAAATCATTGAGAGATCTTAAACGAACAAAGTTCGCTCCCTCTTTTTTCTTAAATGAATAGTGATCCTCTGAAACTCGAACAATCGAGGAATTCTTGAATTGAGAATTATCAGCAATCTCCACTTCAGTAAAAGCGGATAAACGATCTATTTTCCAAGAAACCTTCAACTCTTTTGCATTTTCAAGAATATTGATCTGAGTTGGGGCCTTCGGCGTTAAATGTTCAGTCGTAACTTGCAAGACAGATGCCTCACTTGGCTCACTCTCTCTGTCCCAGTGATCAATAATGGAATAGCGATAGTAAAACGTCCCTGCACTGGCCTCTTCCCATACAAATTCAGGACTGGTGGAAATTTTTTGATAAACTTTTTTATTCATCCCTTGGTCTTGAAATATTTCTAATCGATAAGATTTCGCATCCTCATAGGTCGGAAGATTAATTTTCACAAATCCACGACTTTCGGCATAGGCATTTGAGAAAACACTAAAGACTGAACGAACCCCTTTAATTCTCAAGGGTACTTTTAATTCTGGTAATGGCTTTGGTCTCTCTGGTGCAGGCACCGGTTGAATGATGACCTTCTTAGGTTCAGAAACTTTCCACTTACCGTTAACAAGTGTTCGGCTTCTCCAGTAATAATCCCCTACTTTAGGAATACTGACTTTGGTCTGATGATCTTTTACTTTCCGACTAAGAATAATTTGCTGAAAGCTCTGAGTTTGAGAAAGTTCAAAAAGATACTCCTCTCCGCTGCCCTGCCAATTAAAATGAACTTCCTGATCAGGACGTTTTAATTCAATTTTCTGAATTTCGATATTCTTTTGCTGGGACAGATCAGTAACAGAAATAGCTGAAGGATTGCTCCAAACATCGAGAGGATTCAGAGCATCTTTGACCTTAACAATAAATTCACCCTCTGAAGGAATCTTCCATTCAAATTTATTACGGGCCTTCTCTTGAAAAATAACTTTCCCATCTTTCCATACAGAAAGAATCACTTCCTGCGGATAACTCCATTTAAACTCGACCTTCTCCTCACCCAATTCATAAGTTTGTACCTCATAATGAACAGGAGTGAGATTTGCTGGAACCGCTGACGCTAAATCAACCACATCAAACGTTGACCATTGCGACCAAACTGCTTCCTGCTTCTCTTCAATAAGAGTTCCTACTCTCCATTGATAGAGGCCTGCTTTTTCTACATTCAATGAATGAAGACCTGAATCAACTTTAAAATCAAAAATTTCATCCTGAAATTTCAGTTGAAGCAGTTCAGGAAGCTTCTGATCTTCCCATTGAAGATTAAGAGAGAATGGAATTTCTTTATGAAAAACGACTCCATCCTGAGGTCTAAATATTTTTGGAGGAACTACATTCTGAATTTCGAATTGAAAAACTAATGACTCAGCATTATCAGCTTTTGCTCTCCAATAATACTTTCCTACCTTCAATGATACCGGGTTCTGGTCTAGTGATTGAGTTTTCTCAAAGGACGGATCAGTTGATAATAAGATTTTTCCTTCATATTTTCCAAACTGAATATCGGCCGTGTTGTTTGGAGTATAAAAAATCTTATGGGTCAAAGGAATCGGATCAATCGCTAATTTATTCTTTAGCACCAGTTCTTTATTCTGAACTTCTACCAACTTCTCCGAGTTAGCAGTAATCGTCTTATCCCCATCAAGAATATCTACATTCCCTGCGTTGACTCCGATAATCGTATTCTCACCTGTCTGATAAAGAGAGACCTCAGCATCTGCTGACTTTAAGGTAATTGTTTTTCCTTTGGTGTGAATCTCTAGATCTTTACCTGCGAGCTTGGCCGAAACCTCACCTTCGATAAACTCGAGGTTAGTCTTTTTTACTTTGATAAGACTACTTTCATTGACCTGAATAATATTTCCGTCATTCATATCAATTCTGGCGCGAGAGCCTCTCGCGGTGAAAATAAGCTGATTATCCTTTACAGCACTTCCCTGACCGGGAGTAACCCAAAATAAATGGCTGCCATCACGAGTTTTGACAGTATTCTCGATCATCTCTAACAGGCCGATACCAACACCGCCCGAACTATCTTTGGGAAGATATAACTGATAAAAGCCGGCAACTACTAAAAATAGCCCTATCACTCCCAGAAGAATGTCTAAACGTCTTGAATACATGAATATATTTTATGTCTTTAACCGCTAGGTAAAAAGGGTAGGCTTAATTTACCACTAGTTAAGTAATATAATTTAGGGATGAAATTTAATATTCGCTATCCGCTTAAGATCAAACTTTTGATGCTACTTTCGATTATGTTGATCGTGAGTCTAAGTATCTTCGTAAATTTTGCCATTCAAATTTTTAGAGATGATAAATCTGCTTATATTTTTGAAACTCTGCTCTCCAAGGCAAATACAGAAAGAATCATTATTGAGAATTTAATTCGCAATAAAACGGGTTCATTAGAATTTGTTGAAAATACTCTCTCTCTTCAGGGTGAAAAACTTAAACACTCAAGCTTATTTGGGACAGATGAAGAGCTGATTAAAACTCAGCTGTTAGTTCACAAAGAGCAAACCTACTATCAGCTGGATGATTTTCTCACCCCTGTTGATGAAGTTAAAGCCCAGCTTTTAGGAAATATCTTTAATAAAAAAGTCTTTGAAGCCGTCAGAGAGATACAACTTGGTCATGATAAGTTTTTAATGGCCTATAGTTACAGTCCCGAATTCGATTTCATTATTCTCTCTACTCTTCCCTATGAACTGGCCTTCGGAGCGACTGATGAACTCGTTCAAAAATCACTCTACTTCGGAATTCTACTTCTTGGACTTTGCCTTATTTTTTCAGTTTTTATCGTTCGTCCTTTAACCCGTCAGCTTGAAATTCTTTTTGATCATACAAAAAAAATTGCATCAGGAGATTTCAAAACAAAAGTTATAGTCCGCGGAAGCGATGAAGTAAGCGCTCTCACTGTTTCTATTAACAACATGTCAGGGCAAATTGAAGAATATATCGAAGAGATGAAGGAAAAAGCGCGCTTGGAAAGCGAAGTCGCCGTTGCTCAGCTGGTGCAATCTTCATTTTTCCCTGATGCTATTTTTGATGATCAAAAAATCAATTCCTATGCCTACTACTCGCCAGCGACTGAATGTGGCGGAGACTGGTGGGGATTATCGCATACTCCTACCCATAAAATATTTTTTATGACCGATGCCACTGGGCATGGAGTTCCTGCGGCCCTTCTCACCGCAACCATGAACTGTTGTAAAAGCTCTTTAAACTTTATCCTGGAATCAAAACCAGAACTGCTTCATAGCCCTCATGAGATTCTTCGTTTTATGAATCAGGCAGTCTGGGGTGCAGGTAAAAAAATTCAAGTGACTTGTTTTGTTGCTATTTTAGACCTCAAAACCAATAAACTTACCTTTGCCAATGCTTCTCACCCGGCCCCATTGAGATTTAATTCCCAGGCCCAAACTCTTGAAAAATCCGATATTTCCCCGCTCCAAGGGGTCAATGGACCAAGATTGGGAGAGCGTGAGAATGCCACTTATGAGTCCCAGAGCATTCAACTGAATCCTCATGATACAATACTCCTCTATACCGATGGCATTATTGAGGCCCAAAATCAGGAAGGAAAACGTTGGGGAGAAAGAAGGCTTCTCAAGGCCATAACAGAAAACTATCAAACCGATTGCGAGAAGTTAGTTAACTCCATCATGGATTCTGTAAAAGATTTTTCTGCCGGTCATGCTCAAGATGATGATTATACAGTTGTTAGCTTTAAGGTAAAACTATGATTAAAATTTATCTTCAATTAAGCGGCTCCACTTTATCGGAAGTAACTCAAGGACTTCAAAAGCATTTTGCAATAAGTACTCAGATAGAAAATGCAGATGTCATCATCACAGATACCCATGAACTAAAAAATAAATCGATCGATGTCTCCCATAATATGTTCGTCATCTCAGATCTATCAGATGATGAGAATATTGCACTCATCTGTGAACATGGGATCAGGCATCTCGTAGGAAAAAATCCTGAGATCTATCTTGATGAACTCATTAACAATATCAAAAAAATTGAATCTGGTAATATTTGGGGAGTGAAACATTACCTTGGTAATGACTTTCAAGAAAAGGTCATATCCTTCTCAGATACAGTTAATATGCAGGATAAAGTCACGCAAGAGCTTAAGCATTTTCAATTTGATGGATACTTCTCTTCACCGACTGACTATCTCCAAGTCATGGCCAATGAATTGCTGTCAAATTCTCTGTATAAGGGTCCCAATAAAAAAAGGGCCCAGATAGGAATAGAGGCAGCTGATCGTAAATCACCTGCTTTTCTGAAAGGTGCTGAATTAGTTCAAACGACTTTAGGATGTAATGACAAAGGTGTTGCCCTTTCTGTTCAAGACTCTTTCGGAGAACTGACTCATCAAATAATTGTTTCTAACTTAATGAGAAGCTTCAAAGAGAAATCCCCTCTTGATAAAAAAGATGGAGCAGGCCTTGGTCTTTATTTGACGTTCCTTCACTCTAATCAGTTCATCATTAATTTGAAATCGGGCTTTAGAACGGAAGTCATTTGTATTATTGATAAAACAAAAAGATATAAACAGTATAAAAGCAGAATCAGATCCCTGCATTTTTTTGAAGAGGTACAAAGTGAAAAGACTCACTCTTAACAAACACATTTCAGAAGATACACTCAATATTGAGCTTATCGGAAATATAGATGAAGACAGTGATTTCTCAGAAATTATTGGGGCACAAGCGGGAAAGATTAACTTTAACTTCTCTAAAGTAGAAATGATTAATTCTTGCGGTATTCGTGAATGGATTAAATTCCTGGATCAGGTTGATTCAAAACAGGTCAACTACGAGAATTGCCCGCAGATTATTATCGAGCAGATTAACATGGTTCACGGCTTTATCAGGCCAGGCAGTAAGCTGTTAAGCTTCTACGCCCCTTATTACTGTGAGAACTGTGATAAAGAATCAAAGATCCACCTTCGCTCTGATCAGATTCATGATAAAAAAGCTCCAAAAGTGAACTGTCCTTACTGCGGCAATGAAGCTGAGTTTGATGCGATTGAAGCAAGTTATTTTAATTTTTTAGGAAAATAAAATGGATTTTTTTGACCAGATATTCGATGCCACAATCGGTCTTGATGCGAATGGTGAAATCAATTATTTCAATCATCAGGCCGTTATTTTTTTTAAAATATCCCCACGGATTTTTAAACAAAAGAAAGAACTGGGAGAAGTTTTTCAGACGGACAGCTTTGACTTAAAAGAATGGATCACCAGCTCTCTTCTTCACAGTGAAGCCACCCTCTCTCCGGAAATTAAAATTACCATCGCTGATAAAAGCGAATCATTTGTTATTCTAAAACTTATTCCCATCAAACTGGATCAAGAGACATCCTATGCTTTAATCTTTCAAGATAAGACGCTGGAAAATAAACTTCACCTTAAATATCGCCAGCAAGTTGAAGAGCTCCGAAAAACTCACGAACAGATTCTGATGGCAAACAAACTGGCAACATTGGGTGAGCTAACGGCCAGTATTTCTCATGAAATCAGCAATCCTCTGACTATTGCTTCTGGGCACTGTGAAGTTCTTGCTGAAATTCTTAATGAATCTGCCAGTGAACAGAATGAATTTGTCACCTCTACCGTGGCCACCATCCAAGAATCTCTTGAGAGAGTTAACCAAATTATAAAGGATATGAATTCCTTTCTTCATAAAAAAGAAGACAAAAAAGAATACTGTAATCTTGGCGATGTAATACGAAATGCTCAACGCTGGGTTAATGGACAAGAAAATGAACATCCCATTGCCGTTCATATCAAAGACGACTCCAAGGCCATTGTTCTGGCCAACGAATCAAAGCTCGAACAGGTATTTTTAAATCTCTTAAAGAACTCACATGATGCACTTGCCGATTCACAAGTCAGCGACCCTCATGTGGATATTTGGTTTGAATTTAAAAACCAACAAACTCTGATTCACCTTAAAGATAATGGGCCAGGAATTGCTAAATCTCAGCATGAAAATCTTTTTAAGCCATTCAATACAACTAAGGACATTGGGAAAGGCACGGGTTTAGGTCTTTCAATTAGCTCGATGATTATTGAATCCCACCATGGAACGATTGAACTTCTTGAATCCCAGACAGGTTGTCACTTCCTCATCACTCTCCCTGCAGTAGAGCTTTATAGTTACTCCCTAACTAACGTGCTTGAAGTAAATCCAAAGCAAAAGAAAATCCTAGTGGTTGATGATGAAGTCTCAATTCTCAATCTTTTGACTCATTTTCTTGAAGGAACGGGACATCATATCATCGGCTCCTCTACTCCCGTTGAAGCTCTTAATCTTGTCGAGAAGGCCAATATCGATATGATCATTACCGACTTCAACATGCCACAAATGAACGGGAGCGAGTTCTCTAAAGAACTTAGAGCGAGAGGTTTTAAAGGTCCTATTTATTATCTGAGTTCATCTGAGAACTCAGACAAGTATCTTTCTGACAAAGATCAGTTTCAAATTTCTGGAATGATTCTGAAACCGTTCAGCAAGAACGATATTCTCAACATTATTCAATCTACGGTTAAAGGATTACCTGAATGAATAATAAACGTATTCAAGATATCAACGTTCTCGTCGTAGATAATGAAAAAAAGATTGGAGAATTGATCAAATTCTTCCTGCAATCCTCTTTTCGCTTCAACTCGGTGATCATCGCTCCCAATGCACTCCAGGCTTCTCAGAAATGCCTTAATCAGCAATTTGATCTGATGATCATTGATCACATCATGCCCGGCAAGCAAGGCCTTGAATACATCGAAGGATTAAGAAATTCTCTCAAGTTTCAAAAAACAAAAATCATTCTTGTCTCAGGATTCCTGAAACAAGAAGATGTATTGAAAGCGATTAATTTAGGTGTAAAGAATATTTTGGTGAAACCGTTTACGAAAAAACAGTTAGTAGAACAGGTTCAGGAAATTTTGAATATTCCTAATTAGTCATCACAGTGATCGTCGTGACAGCTATCTTTTTTCTTATCGACGCAATCGTCTTTCATCTCACAGACGTCACAGCTTCCCATAAGGTTGGCAATCCCACCGCATGAACCTGCGATTGGTTTTCTTTTAAAGATCACCCCTACCGACATGATAAGAACGGCCCCTAAGAATGCACCTAATGTAAAAATCATAATTTCCATACGAAACTCCATCATTAGCTTGTCTTCGCACTATAATACCACTATCGACAAAAATGAAGTGATTTCTCTCTCTGATAACCTCCTGTTTTTACTCTTTTCCCTCAGCTTTAAACTGTAACCTTTTTAGACAACTACCCGTAAAATTTTCAATGAAACCCCACTGACCCCTGCTATCCGATAGAATCAATTATCTGCGAAGGAACTTTTATGAAAATAATCATATTTATCACTCTATTTCTCATTTCTTTTTCATCACTGGCGTCTGATGCTAGGCTTGCCTGCCAAGACATTACCCTAAGATACAGTGCTAGCTGTATTAAGGGATTTGAAATGATGAAGAAGAAAAATTCATACTCACAAGTACTCATCAAGAAATGTATTGGAAGTGAATTCAAAAAGGATGGCGATGTAGAGGCCTGTCAAGAAGGTGCTTTCCAAGCAGTTAATCTCTTACATAAATATCGTTACTCTTATGAACTAGAAGCATCTATGAACTGTATTAACAGTGGAGTTGATAAGAGACATTATCCTTATTGTATCGATGGTTATGTAAGTCTGAAAAATGGCGGTCTAACCAATGGACTTAAAAGCTGTCGCCAACATCTATTAAATGGACAGAAGCTGGCTTGTGAAACAGGTATGTCTCTAGCACTTTAGCAGGGACTCTTTACTCAAGAGAGACTTGATTATCTTTAACATACTCTTTCATCAGCTTGTTAGAGACTTCACGATACTCACCAGGTGCAATGGCCTCTAGTAGCATTACTTTAAGCTGTTGCTGATCTGCAATCTGAATTCCTTCAAGACCTAAAACCATAAGGGCGGTCCCCCAAGCATCTGTTTCAAGAGCAGTTTTGCCGATAACTGTCGCTGAAGCAATCTGATGTTCTACCGGACGACCTGTTCTTGGATCAATAATATGAGATCTTCTCAGACCATTCTCTTCAAAAAACTGGCGATAATTTCCTGATGTGGCAATCGACAAATCTCGTATTTTTAAAGCGACCTGGATTGCCGCTCCTTTTTCTTTTACTGGTTTTTCAATTCCAATGACCCAAGCACTTGCAGGAGACTTCTGCCCCTTAACTAAAAGCTCGCCTGAAATATCGATCATGAAATTTTCAATTTTTTGTTGCTGAAGGATTTCACCGATTAAATCTGCTGCCCAGCCTGGAACAAAAGCATTGGTATCAATACCAACATCATCAACAATTTTCCAAACTTCTAGTTTTTCTTTGTCCCAAAGAACATTTCTAAAACCAACTTTAGTCAGTGCTAATTTAATTTCTTCATTAGTTGGGGCAATAGATACTTTCTTAGCACCACCGCCAAATCCCCATAGCTTAATGACTGGTCTTAAAGTCGGATCAAAAGCTCCTCGGCTGTCCTGGTGAAGTTTTTTGCAAAACTCCAGCATCTCGATAAAGCGCGGAGAAACTTTCATTTTTTGATGGGCCTTAAGATTATTAAAACGACTTACGACTGAGTCGTTTTGATAATTTGAAAACTCGTCATTCATTTCTTTAAACAGTTTATCAATTTTTGACTGAAGCTCTTTTAGATCAGTATCCCCTGCCCACTTCACAATGTAGTAAGAACCGAAGATATCACCTTGAATCGTATGAATAGTAGGAGCTTTTTCTGAACAAGCAGAAATGAGAAAGAGAAGAGAAAGAAAAAACCCTCTGCTCCAAACAGAGCAGAGGGTTTTAAGTAGGAGATTAACCGCCGAAGTCATCGAGCATGATATCTTCTCTCTCAACACCAAGTGAGAGAAGCATGTTAATAACAGACTGGTTCATGATTGGAGGTCCACATAGGTAGTACTCACAATCTTCAGGAGCTGGGTGATTCTTCAGGTATTGTTCAAATAGAACATTATGAATGAACCCAGTATACCCTTTCCAGTTATCGTTTGGCTGAGGCTCAGAAAGAGCACAGTGCCATTTGAAGTTCGGGAATTCAGATTGAATAGAATCAAAATCTTCAACGTAGAACATCTCACGAACTGAACGAGCACCGTACCAGAAAGTAACTTTACGATCTGTTCTTAGACGCTTGAATTGATCAAAGATGTGTGAACGCATCGGCGCCATACCAGCACCACCACCAACGAAGATCATTTCTTTTTTCGTATCACGAGCAAAGAACTCTCCAAATGGACCAGAAATTGTTACTTCATCACCTTTCTTTAAATTGAAGATGTATGAAGACATTTTACCTGGAGGTGTTGTCTCAGGGGCTTTCGGATGTGGAGTTGCAATACGTACGTTAAGCATGATGATACCCTTTTCATTAGGGTAGTTTGCCATGGAGTAAGCACGTACAGTTTCTTCAGGTTCAACTGATTTGTACTTCCAAAGATTGAATTTATCCCAATCTTCACGGTACTCAGGTTGAACGTCGAAGTTTTTGAAATCGATTGAAAGTCCAGCAGGACGCTCGATCTGAATGAAACCACCAGCACGGAATGGAACTGATTCACCAGTCGGTAATTCAAGAACAAGTTCTTTAATGAAAGTAGCAACGTTGTCATTTGAACGAACTTTACACTTCCACTTCTTAACTCCAAATACCTCTTCTGGTACTTCAATTTTCATATCTTGCTTACAAGTTACCTGACAAGCTAGACGCATACCTTCGCGAGCTTCTCTTTTAGAAATGTGAGAAAGCTCAGTTGGAAGAATATCGCCGCCGCCAGAGTGAACGTGAGTCTTACACTGACCGCAAGTTCCACCACCACCGCAAGCAGAAGAAAGAAAGATCTTCTCAGCAGCAAGAGCTGTTAGAAGTTTTCCACCGCCTGGAATTTCGATATCTTTTTCACCGTTAATATTAATTTTTACTTTACCAGTAGATACAAGTCTTGATCTTGCAATCAAGATGATTGTAACAAGAAGAAGTATCACTGTAGTAAACATTCCAACAGATAATAAAATTTCGCTCATATTGATCCCTTAAAGTTGAATACCAGCAAATGCCATAAACACGATGGCCATTAGACCAACAGTAATGAACGTAATTCCTAGACCTCTTAGGCCAGCTGGAACATCAGAGTAGGCCATCTTCTCACGAATACCCGCTAGAGCAACAAGAGCAAGGGCCCAACCGAAACCAGAACCAGCACCATAAACAACTGACTGCCCAAAGTTATAGCCTCTCTCCACCATGAAAAGTGATCCGCCCATAATTGCGCAGTTCACAGTGATAAGTGGTAGGAAAATCCCGAGAGCGTTATAAAGACTTGGTACATACTTATCAAGGACCATTTCAAGAATTTGAACGATCGCTGCAATGATACCGATGTATGAAATAAGACCTAGAAAAGAAAGGTCCGTATCAGGCAATCCGGCCCATGCAAGAGCTCCTGGCTTTAGCAGATAGTTAAATACCAAGTTGTTTGCAGGAACAGTTACTAGCTGAACAACAACAACAGCAATACCAAGCCCAATCGCCGTATCAACCTTTTTAGAAAGTGCTAAGAACGTACACATTCCAAGGAAGAAAGCGAGGGCCATGTTTTCAATAAATACTGATTTTACAAATAAGCTTAAATATTCTTCAAACATAATTCCCTCTTATTCTTTTTCAACTTGATCTGGTTTCCAAGTTCTTAAACCCCAAATAATTAGCCCAATAATGAAGAAGGCACTTGGTGGAAGAAGAAGAAGACCATTAGATTGATACCAACCGCCCTCAGTCGTTAGAGGAAGGATAGAGAAACCGAATAGCTTTCCTGAACCAAATAGTTCACGAATAACACCAACAAAAATAAGTAGAACAGCGTAACCTAATCCGTTACCAACACCGTCCAGGAAAGAAGAAACTGGCGAATTTTTCATCGCAAATCCTTCCATACGTCCCATTACAATACAGTTAGTAATAATAAGACCAATATAAACAGACATCTGTTTTGAAACATCATAAACAAAAGCTTTAAGAATTTGGTCCGCTACGATTACTGCCGAAGCAGCAACTGTCATCTGAACAATAATACGAATAGAATTCGGGATTTGATTTCTAATAAGTGAAACCATCATAGAAGAAAGACCAGTTACTAGAGCAACGGCAACTCCCATAATAACCGCTTGCTTAAGTTGGCTTGTTACTGCAAGAGCTGAACAGATACCAAGAACCTGAAGAGCGATTGGGTTATTCTTTACAATAGGATCTAAGAGTAGTTCTTTAGTTTTCATTTGAAACCTCTGCTTGAGCTACTGGGTTTTGTGCTCTGAATTTTTCAAGAAATTTTCCGTAACCAAAATCAGAAAGCCAAAAGTTAAATGTCCCTTCAACCCCAACCATTGTTAGTGTTGCTCCAGAAATACCGTCAATTTTATTTTCAGCATGAGCAATACCTTCTGGTACCTTTGATTTAAGAACATCAATGGCAGGCTTTAGATTTTCATTGAAGACTTTCTTCCCTTTCCACTGGGCAATCCAAGCAGGATTATCAACTTCTCCACCTAGTCCCGGAGTTTCCCCGTGAGCGTAGTATTGAAATCCTCTAACGGTATTACCATCAGCTTCTAGAGTTAGGAATCCTTTCATCGTTGACCATAATCCCTTCCCCACAAGGTGAAGAACGATAAGTTCAACTTTACCTTCATTCTTTACGAAATAGACAACTTGCTGACGAGCACGTTGTTTAATTCCAGCAGAATCGATGTTGCTAGGAATACTGTCTTTAGAAGCTTTAGCTGAATCAAAAGTGCGAGGATCTATATCAGTAATTTCTCCTGAATCCAAATCCACTACTGCAGGTTCAACTTTTTTGAAAATTTCATTAATGTCAGCACCAGGAGAATAAAGGCCTGTAGACATTAAAATATTTTTCTTAAAATCAAGATCAGCATTAAATTCTTGACGTGGTTTTAAAATAACAACGGCACCAGAAACGAGTACAGAACAAACTGCACATAAAACTGCCGCAATCGTGAGTGTTTTACCAGCTGACTCAGACATGACGTGCCTTCCTTCTTTGAATATTTGATTTCATTACAAAATAATCAAGAGTAGGAGCAAATGCATTCATGAATAGAATCGCAAGCATCCAACCCTCAGGATATGCTGGGTTAACAACACGGATAAGTACTCCGAGCGTCCCAATCAAAATCCCGTAAATCCAACGACCAACATTAGTCATTGAAGCAGAAACAGGATCAGTTGCCATAAAGACAATAGCAAAAGCGAATGAACCAAGCACTAGATGCCAATGAGGGGCAAGAGCAAACATAGCATTTGTCTCAGAACCGATAGTATTGAACATGAAAGATGTCGCGGCCATACCGATTAATCCACCTAGCATGATTCTCCAAGAGCCAATTCCTGTTCCAATTAAGATCGCTGCACCGATGAGAGCACCTAGTACAGAAGTCTCACCCATAGATCCAGCTTTGAAACCTAGGAAAGCGTCCCACCAAGAAATTTGAAGTGAGCCAATTCCAGAGGCTGCAACTTGAGAAAGAGCAGTCGCTCCAGTGAAGCCATCTACGGCAACCCATACAGCGTCCCCTGAAATTTGACCAGGGTAAGCGAAGAATAGGAAAGCACGTGCCATCAAAGCAGGGTTGAAAATGTTTTTACCAGTTCCGCCGAAAATTTCTTTTGCAAACACAACTCCGAATGAAGTTCCGATAGCGACCTGCCAAAGAGGAATTGTAGGAGGAAGGATAAGAGGAATTAGCCAGCCTGTTACAAGAAAACCTTCGTTGATTTCGTGTTTTCTTACAGAAGCAAAAAGAAGCTCCCAAATACCACCAACGATATTACATACCAACCATACAGGGATGAAGAACATAAGACCGTAAACGATGTTTGCAAGTGTATTTGCCGGATCATGAGCAAATCCAAGAGACGTGAAAAGCTCGTGTCTCCATCCAGTTGCCTGGAACGCTCCGCTAGCAAGAACTGTATTTGCTTGAAAACCAGTGTTGTAAAGGGCCATAAAGATACAAGGGATCATAGCAACAACAACCGTGATCATTGTTCTCTTAAGATCTAGTGAATCTCTTACGTGCGCATTTGATTTAGTTACAGAATCAGGTGTAAACGCGAAAGTATCCAATGCTTCGTAGAGCGGATACAACTTTTCTAGCTTTCCACCTTTTTCGAACAGGTGCTTTTGACCGTCCAAAAAGTGCTCTAAAAATTTCATTATTAGCCTTCCTTCTCAATGATATTTAGGTTTTCTCTTAAGACCGGACCATACTCATTCTTACAAGGATCTACGAATGTACATAGAGCTAGATCTTCTTCATCTAGTTCTAAAGCTCCAAGGCTTGCAGCGTAGTCAGTGTGCTTAACCATAAGGTAGCGAAGAAGCTGAGTTGGCAGGATATCTAGTGGCATAACTTTTTCAAATGAACCGATTGGAACGATTGAACGAAGTGAACCATTAGTATTTGTATCAAGGTTGAATTTTTTCCCAGGGAAAAGTTTCGATAGGAAAACAGGTTTTACAGAGAACTTGTTAAGACCTGGTGATTGCCAGCCCATGAACTCTCTGTAGTTACCTTCATTAAGTAAGCTAATTTGATTGTGGAATGGGCCTAGGTAAGCGTTCTCACCTTTAGCTGTACGTCCACCAAGAACTGAACCAGAAACAAAACGAACATTAGAATTCTCTAAAGTTTCACCGTTTGTAAGTTCAGCAATGCTTGCACCTTTCATTGTTGTTACAAGACGAGGATTACGAGCAGCTGGACCTCCGATAGCAATAACTCTTGAAGAGTCTAACTTTCCAGAAGTAAATAATTTACCAACAGCAATTACGTCCTGGTATCCGATATGCCACACCGACTTATTAAGAGAAACTGGCTCTAGGAAGTGAATGTGAGTTCCAACGTTACCAGCAGGATGTGGGCCGGCAAAAACTTCGTGCTTAACATTTAGATCTTTAACATCAACACAAGAATTTCTGTGAGTAACTACGTATGTTTTAGGAGCTAGTTTTGAAAGAACAGCAACACCAGCTTTAAATTCAGCAAGATTCCCAGAAACAATCAACTCGGGACTAGCTGTTAGTGGATTTGTGTCCATTACGTTAATGAAAAGAGCAGCTGGTTTTGCATCTAATGCTGGAGTTCTAGAGAACGGACGAGTTCTTAGAGCAGACCAGAGACCAGATTCAACAAGAAGGCATTTTGCTTCTTCAGCTGAAACATTTGTTCCTTTTGATTTGTAATTTTCAAAAGAAACTTGTTCATCACCTTCAACGTTGATTACAACAGAGATGAACGCTCTTTTCTCCCCTCTGTTGATTTCTTTCACAGTTCCTGCAGCAGGAGCAGTGAAGATAACACCAGGAGTTTTTTTGTCTTCAAAGAGGGCCTGACCTTTCTTAACTTTGTCGCCAACTTGAACAAGTAGTGTTGGTTTCATTCCAACGTAATCTTGTCCTGTTACAGCAACAGTTTTGATCGCAGGTCCTGAGAAGATTTTTTGTACAGGGGCCCCAGTAATGGGCAGATCTAAACCTTTACTAATTTTAATCATGGACTTTCTTCCCTTTTAAAATATGGCAACGCATAATCAAACTGATTAGTGAATATAGAATCTCATAGAATTTGAGCTAATTTAGCAAACTCCTTGTATAAACTCAAATTATTACGGCAAGATTTAGCATTCCGAGGTCAATAGTTTATCTGCCTAAATATTCCTATTTGGCTTTTATTTAAACAGTGCGCTAAAATAATTATTATGACGATGAATGCTGAAATTGTAGTGGAAGGTAGTTACAACTATTTCCAAACAGAAAAACTTTACTCAACAGAAAATTTCAAGCTTTATCGAAAGCTGGAAGCCCAAACGCTCTTTTTTGATGCAGAGATCCTTTCTCGTATTGAAACAGGTGAATTTTTAAAAATTAAAGTTTTTTATGAACTTTCCAGCAACCTCACCCCTATTTCTATGAAGATCGAAAGATCGTTGGGTGATCGCCATTCCATTGAGAGATTTGAAATTGCTCCACATGAGCAACTACTGCATTATGAATACATCGCGGATAAAGATTCCTTCAAAATTTCCAGGCATCATTCTCCCAAGCACTACCTTTCTTCACCGGCCGTCTGCACTACCGCCGCTTTTACTTTATCAAAGAAAATTGATGCAACTGACAGGACTCCTATTATTTTAGTTTCTGGACATGATTCATGGGACAGCTTCAAGGCTCGTCCCGTAGAAAATATGATTTATGCAGAATTGAATATCAGAGAGAGTATCGATTTAGAGTTAAATGGCCAATCCCTTCAGGCCCAAAGCCTGCTGCTGTACCCGCAGGACTCATCCACTATTTCCAAATCTGGTGAGCAAGTGGAGCTGCTGTTAAGTAAGCATTTTGCTATCCCTTACAAACTTCTTCATAAGGGACTCAAAATTGAAATCAAAGAGCTTAAAAGGGTCAATTAGGGCTAAAATAATCCCTAATCTTTCCACAAGCTTCATTGATAGGAAGATTATTAATCTCGTAAGGCTCCATTAATTTTTGGAAAGCACGTAATGTCCCGCCCTTCCAAGTTTTAATTCGATTATCTACAACCAGAATCACTCCATGATCATTTTCACTTCTTAAAAGACGCCCGAACTTTTGATGGAGGGAGCGTGTTCTATGAGCAAGAAAATAGTCATGAAACTCATTACCAAACTTCTGCTCGAAGAAGTCACGACGTTTTTGAATCACTAGATCTTGGCGAACATCAGGAATCTTATCAACAACAATAAATTGCAGTTTCTCGCCGGGAATATCAATACCTTCTCCGAAGCTCTCCATTCCGATCAGGATAGCACTCTCTTCTTTCTTAAATTCCTCAATCACATTTTTTCCAAGACCCTGAACAAAAATAGGAATTTTTCCTTCAAAATCTTTTAAAATGATTTCAACCGCTCGCTCAAAACGCGCGCGACTAGAAAATAAAAGAAGAGTTCTGCCACCAAGATCCTCAATAATCGGTTTAATCTTATCCAAGAGATCAGGAACAAAAAGAGGATCAGAAATCTTCCTCGTATCAGAACTTAAATACACTTTGGATTTATTCTTATAATCATAAACGGCATCCAGAAAAAGTCCCTGCTTGAAGCGTTTTTCATGGGATAAGTAAGTGTAACCAGTCATCCACTCGATGTTCTGAATTCCACTGTCTCCAGTCGCGTTCCCTAGAGTGGCCGATGTGAAAACAACTGATGAGCTAGGAGTAAGAAGTTCTTCATAAATCATCTTACCCACATCAATCGGACTTGATTCAATAACGTATCCATCAGCTTCTGAGTACTTCATGATCGTTGACCATTCACTTGGTGTTTCCAAGCAATGCTTTAATCCGTTAGTGAGTTTCTCTAAATTCCCGAAGCTTGATTCAAAAACGGCCCAGGCCTGAAGTTTTTTAGAATTATTTTTAAAATCCTTATGATCCCAACGGCTCATGTAAGGCAGAAAAAGCGTATATAAATCTGAGAAAACAAAAAAGATACTCTCTAAAGAGTGATAAATAGTTGTAGATAACGAGTCTTTTAACTCTTCCTTTTTAGGAAAAGGAAGTTCATTCGAATACACTGGAGTGTAGCTCGGTAATTTCTTAAAAAAGGCTTCAATCAGATTTTGAAGAGGATCAATATGATCACCTAAAATCTTTAAGGCCGAATGAGTTCTCTCTCTATTCTGATCCATTTTATCACTTGAATGAGGATCATTCTCATCACTTTGCAGAAGATAGTTGAGTGCCCCCATCCCTTGAGTCATGAATTTACCAAAGTTTTCAAGATTAACATTTCCAATCTCAATGGCATAAGCCTTAGTAGCCTCGCTCTCTAAGCGATGGGCCTCGTCCACCACGATGTATTGAGGTTTGTTAATGCTTCTCGGCCAGTTGAGCATCAAAGCATGGTTACCAATAATCAGTTTTGATTCTTTGGCCTCACGAAGTCCCTGCATATAAGAGCACTGATCGAGCATTGGACAACTGCTGCCCACACAAGCTCGGTAATCTACTGCCAGCTCACCTTCTTTATCAGCAATCTCAGGGATGATTTTTTTTAAGATATATGGAATCTGTTCACGAGTCAGTTTATCCTGATAAGCATGATGCTGATTATAGAAGAAGAGCATCTCAAAATAAGCTTTGGTGAAAGTCACTTCAAAACTATCCAAAAGGCTTAAGTTGTTATCATCATTTTCACGAAAAATAAGTTCACAAAGATGGTTATTACTTCCTACCAGTCGCACTACTTTTGTTTCATCTCCCAGACCTAAAAGGTTTTTCATTTGAGGAATATCTTTGGCGAGGGCCTGATCTTGTAGTGTTTTAGTTCCGGTGGCGACTAAACAAGTTTCATTCTCTTTCAGAGCAAATAGCAGACTTGGGAGGAGATAGCCCATCGTCTTACCCGTTCCTGTCGGGGCCTGAATAAGAGAGTGGATTTTATTTTTAAAAGACTGCCCTACTCGCAAAGACAGGGCTTCTTGAGCCCCTCGATAACGATAGTAAGGAAGAACTTTTTGAATTCGTCCTTCATCACGAAGAATTTTTTGAATATTGGCACCGCTAAAATCAAGCGAAAAACCTCCGCCTTTAGGAGCTGCTGTCGCCAGTTCTCTTCTCTTATCCAAATAATTTTTAATCACACCATCCAGATCAAAATCAATCTGGTAAGCAATGTCATGAAGTTCGTCTTGAGAGAGAAGGAAAAAGTTCCGAAACCAAAAATCTTCTGCAGAAAAACTCATCATAATTTCTTTGAGTTTCATTCTTTTTTCAGTCTCAGCATAAGTGAGTTTGGTTAAAGTCAGCATCACCTTTAAGAGATCAACAGAGTCACTTAAACCGCGGTGTTCTTCTTTTTCCGCAATTCCCAGTTTGGTGATGAAGTATTCAAGATTCAGTGCCTCTGCCTCTGGCTGCAAGAGTGCCAGATAAAACATCGAGTCTTGAAAGCTTTCTCGAGGAAAGTGAGTCGGTAATTTATCAAAATATCTTTTGAGGTAAGATTCTTCAAAACGAGAATTATGGGCAATCAGCGCGTGAGATTCCAAACTCACTAAATCAATTTCCACTTTATCCCAAAGAGGGGCCAGCTTTAAAAGATCATTGGTAATCCCAGTAAGCTTGGAAATATAAGGAGATACAGGATTCTCAGGGCGAGAAAGGCTCGAGAATTTTCGCACCAGTTTTGTTCCTTCAAACTGCAAAAATCCCAAATCAATAATTTCATCTGTGGCGGGATTGATTCCCGTAGTTTCGATATCAATAACTGACCAAAGACCTAAACTCATGAGGCGCCTTTATGCGAAGTGACATGTTGAATGCTTACCATAATTTAATAGGCAGAATTTCGTCAATTATGCTAAGTTTCATTTCATCAGTTTTAGGAGAAATTCGTTTATGGAAACTATGGCAATGCAAATTCAATCCCTTGCTATTGTGGTACTTATGTTGGTGGGGATCTATTTTCGTCGCCAAAGAAAGAGACACATTAAAATCATGAGCTTTGCTATGATTTGGGATGTGATTTTAATTCTTCAGATCGAATTATCTCGATCGGCCATCTTAAAGGCTTCCGAGGCTGTTAAGAATACCATGCTTCTTAATATCCACGTCTCATTTGCCGTAAGCACTGTGATCTTCTATGCTTTTATGGTCTATACTGGCCGAAAGCTTCTTAATGGAGACAATAGTATTCGTCCTCGTCACAAAATGTTGGGATGGACGACTCTCTTTTTAAGAATTCTCACTTTCATCACAAGTTTTTGGGCAGTTGCTCCTAAGGAGACTCTATGAGTGAATTTACATTTGTCGAAGAACTAATTACGGCGAAGCTTGGTGACGCAAAAGTCTTTGTCGAAGATATGACTGGTACTCGTGACCATCTTGCTATCACTGTTGTCAGTGATGCTTTTAAAGGAAAGCTTTTAATTGAGCAGCATCAAATGCTGATGGATATTCTTAAAGAAGAATTAAAAGCGCGCATTCACGCAGTAAAATTACAAACTATGACTCATCAAAAATATGAGCAATCACAACAAGGATAAATCATATGTCATTCAACATTTTAAATAACAGTTACGAAGAAATCCAAGTAGCAAACAAAGAACTTCCTATTGCCCAGCAGATCCAGAATCTTCTTAGTTCAGGAAAAGTTGTTATTTTCATGAAAGGAAATGCTGATATGCCTATGTGTGGTTTCTCTGCCAACACAACAGCAATCTTCAAGCACCTTGGTGTTGCTTTCAAAACATTTAATATCCTAAACGATGAAGAAATCAGACAAGGTCTTAAAGAGTATTCTAACTGGCCGACTTACCCGCAAGTATACGTAAACGGCAAGCTTATTGGTGGAAATGATATTGTAACTGAGATGTTCCAGAATGGAGAACTTCAGGAATACCTATCTAACAACTAATATGAAAAATATCATCGGCTCACTCGACCAAAGAGAAAGAACAGTTTATATCTGGGGAGCGGGATTTTCGGGATTGGTCCTCTGTCACTACTTAAAAAAAGCAGGATGGAAAGTAACAATCTATGAAAAAGAAAATCGGGCCGGTGGAAAAATCCAAACTCTTAAAACACCATTTGGCCCCTCTGAAACAGGAGCCAATGCCATCTTCTTAAACTACGATGGTCTTGAACTTCTCAAAGACCTCAAACTCGAAATCATTTCCGCTGCACCGAAATTAAAAAGAAAACTATTTTTAGATAATAAAATCAGCTCACCTTTCAAACTGAGTTTGCTTTTAAGAGTCCTTCCTCGTCTCTTAAGCAAACCTCCGCGCATTACTGAAGGCTTAAGCGTCGCCGATTTCTTCAAGCCGCTGTTAGGTCAAAGGATTGTTCACGACTACCTTAGTACTGTTTTAGGTGGAGTTTATGCAACCGGGGCTGAGAATCTTCACTTCAAGAGTATTTTTCCTGAAGTGCAAAATACAATTCAGTTTAAAAGCTATTGGGATTTCTTTAAAACGCTGATTCGTCATAAGAAGGCCCAGCCTCAACCAGAAATTAAAGGCTCAGCAAGCTTTGAAGGTGGAATGAGTGTTCTTGTTGATCGTCTTTATGAACTTCATAAAGACGATATCAGACTCTCTAGTCATGAAGAGTTTTATCCTAAGAAAAATACTTTCATTTGTACTGATGCTCAAACTGCTTCCGTTATGGTCGCCAATTATGCGCCAGCAATTGCTAGTGAATTAAAACTGGTGACTTATCAACACCTGAGTTCAGTTACTGTTTTCCTAAAAAGACAAATTCGTGATCTTCATCAGTGCTTCGGAGTTTTAATCCCTCGTGGAAACAAATTTCTCTCAAGCGGTATATTGAATAATAAGGCGATCTTTCCGATCAATAATCCCAATGTTTATGCCTATACCTTTATTTCTCATGAGAAACTTACCCCAGAGGAAATTCTTAAGGAAATTCAGCATCTACAAGATGATATGACTCAAGATGATATCGAGTTTATTCAAAATAATTATTGGGATCGTGCGATTCCCCTTTATAATGTCAATCGTAGCCTCGCCATTAATCGACTGCACGAGTTGACTCAGACAAATAAAATAGGTCTTTTCGGAAATTATGTTGCTGGTATTTCTTTAAGAGAGATGATTAGTGCGGCAAAAAACTTTGCCCAAAATAATAAATTTCAAGGAGTCTAGAATGAGTAAGACAAGCGACTTCCCCTACCTTCATGGTTTTTCAGAAACTGAGCAGGCGCGTCTTCGCCACCAAGCAGAGTTCGCTGAATATACTATTTTTCAAAACATCGATTTCTCAAGCGCTAAAAACATTATAGAAGTAGGCTGTGGCGTTGGCGCCCAGACAGAAATTCTCTTGAGACGCTTTCCTAAAGTAAAAGTGACTGGTGTTGATCTTAATCCCAAGCAACTTGAAGCGGCCGGAGATTTTTTAAAGAGCTGTCCTGGATCAGAAGGTCGATTTGATCTACATCAAATGAGTGCTGATGACCTTAAATTTGATTCTCACACTTTTGATGGTGCTTACCTTTGTTGGATTCTTGAACATGTTCCTAACCCTGCTCAAGTGTTGAGCGAAGTAAGGCGTGTCCTTCGTCCTGGTTCGGAAATTGTAGTAACAGAAGTAATGAACTCTTCATTCTTCTTAGATCCTTATTCTCCGAACGTTTGGAAGTACTGGATGGCCTTCAACGACTACCAGTACGATAAGGCAGGCGATCCATTCATTGGTGCAAAGTTAGGAAACCTGCTCACTCAAGTGGGTTATCACCAAGTTAAAACAGAAGTAAAAACCTGGCACTTTGATAATCGACGTCCGGCCCTTAGAAAACGTGCCATTCATTTTTGGACAGATCTTCTTCTTTCGGCCGCAGGTCAGCTGGTTGCTGAAAAATATGTGGATCAAGAAGTGGTTATCAAGGCCAAAGAAGAGCTCGATCGCGTGGCAAACGATCCCAATGCCGTCTTTATGTACTCGTTTATGCAGGCCCGTGCCCAGGTTTACTATTAAGTCTTAAGCTTTGAGTGTCTAGTTTCTAGACACTCAAAAGTTTTTCTCATCTTCAGATAAGTTCTCTCCTATTTTCTGTTATAATGATCTTGCATGAAACTCTTTTCAGTTTTGTTTCTATTCATGCTCTCCTATCAAGCTTCTGCCGCAAGCTGCTCATGTATTACCAAAGAATCTACCAAGGAATATCAAAAGAACTCACACTCTTGGTATGGAACATCTGCTCATTTTAGCTGTCTCTATGAATGCACCAACCTTAAAGGGAAAACGGAAGAAATCCAGGGCTTTCATAAAAAGACAATTGTCGGTGATGAGCGAGGTAATGAGATTGTTTGTGACGGAACTCAATATAAGGAAGTTCATTCGCCAGTAGACCATTGGGCCTACTGGAACTATGAAGGAAATATTGCTTTTAATCCGGTGAATTCGAAATCAGCAACTCTGCGAGAGTGGGCAAAAAATCAAAACTGCCCTTAAAAAATTCTACCTAAGAATGTGAACCCAAACTGCATTGATTCCCATCTGATATTTTCCATATCCTGGGCCTCAATATTTGGAATGATCGTTAAGTAGTTATTGATTCGATAGGAAATCCCTGCTGAAAGAGAGTTCGTATAAACTGAGAAGTGGTTCCACTTTCTTTGTCTTGGCCCTTCTTTAGGAGCACGATGCTGAAGAGCATACTCCCAGTTAAATTGAAGACCCCAGGTATCAGTGAAGTTATATGTCGTAATCCAGCGGTTGTTGATACGGTAGCGCTCAGTATTTCTCTCACCTTCATAGAAGTAGTAACGGTAAGTATTCCATAAAAGAATAGTCCAAGAGCGGTTAGGAAACCAAATAATGAAGTTCTGAAAATCAGTTTCTGAATCAATCCCACTATTCTTTGAGTATGTTGAGAATGGGTGTCCGTGAGTGATACGGATTGAGTAGTTTAATGTCTGGCTTCGATAGGCACGAATCTGCAGACCCATTAAGACGTCACCTTTAGTAATGACGTTTCTGTCGTCTGACTCTCTTAAGTCGTTTCTATCTCCAGTTACCACATAAAATTCCGGCTTAGAGTAAAGCGCGATTTTAGGAGTGATACTGTAGCTGATGTTAAATTCGTTCAGGAGACTCACAGGCAGTGAAGACTTCGTTCCGTCAGCATTATACTGATTATCATCCCATTTTTTTAGGTTGGTAACAGTGTAAGCGCCAAAGTAACCAATTCGAAGATTCTTTCTCCAATCCCAGAGATTGAAATCATCTTGTTGTGTTGGTCTGCTTGATTGAATGAGGGCCAGATCTGAGGAGGCCCAAAGTGTAGAAGTCAAAAGAAGTAAAAGAGCCACAAGTCCAGTCAATTTCATTATCCGCCCAAAGGTAAATCGTTCATTGCTGGAATTAAGTTCTAACAAAACAAACTCCATAAGAATAGAACAATCTGAAAAAATTTTCATCTTAGGTTAATCCTTAACCTAATTTTAATAAAGCTTGAAATTTATACCTAGTTTGTTAAACAGAAGTTAGATAAGAGAACTTTAACTTATTCCAAAGCGAGCTATCTTTCCTTTTGGCCATAATCTCCAGGTCATTAAAAAAGGAGATCCACCCAATTAGCTCATCGTGCTTCCAGAATTTTGCGACTTGAATAATACCCTTATCATACTGAGAAAGCCTGTCCTTACCGTCTAAAAAACGGGTATCAGCGACTTTAATGAGGTGGGATTGCATGAAAAGAAAGAATCCCCTCATTTTATCAAAATCACCTTCAAGCTTGATAAGTTCACCGAAAAAAAGCATGAAATTTTTCTTACAGAAGATATTGGCCAGATGGAAAGAATCCAGTCTTTCTACCTCAAGGACCTCTTTAACTTCTTTTAACCCTACTTCTGGTAGTTGAGGATAATTAAGTTTTAAGAGACAACAAGAGTTATAAAACTGCTGAAAAGTATTTTCGAGAGAGTTCAAAACCCAATTTTTGGCTTCAAAGCTCAACGGTAATCGGACAAAAGAAGCAGTAAAATCTAAAAGTTTGTTATTCTCCCAGAATCTCGGGGCTTCAATTTGAAGAACTTTTAGCTTCTTTTCTTTTAAAATTTTCTTGAATGAAGCATTTTCAGATTCAAAGTTAAGAAGAATAAACCTGTTCTCTAACTCTAGACTTCCCAGCTTCTCTAAGATCTCAGCATTTAGGTCTTGGGCCTGATGAATAAAGAAGGAATCCGAATTGCTGAAAAAGCTTAAAGTTAAAAATTCATTCTCAATCCATTCAATTGTGACCTCAGAGGCCAGCTTATGATGAACCGGATTGGATAAGCTCTTTAAAAGATAATCTTTAATAACTTTGAGAGATTGAAAATCAAATGTATTAAAAACAATGACTCCTGAAGCTCCTTCCAGATAGTCATTTTTTACAGAAGAAAAGAAATCCCAAATCTGCCATTTAGAAAGCATATAAAATTAAATCCCTAACTGTCTCAGCAGCATTTTGGGCCATACGGTTAATGATCTTTCTTTGAACACCACTGTTTTGAGTAGCAATGACCTGTACACCCTCATCATCCATTAGTTCTCGAACATATGAATCAGTCACAGGAACAATCTCATTAAGTACCACTCTAGAACTTATAGGAATTTGCGAAGAAAGTTCAGATTGAATGAGAGCAAGCTCCTCTTCTGTTGGCTTTTTGATGAGTACAATTTGCAAATACAACTGAACTTGAGTATTCCCGGGAACATAAAAGTTAAGCCTCTTATCTCCGATAGCATTTGGGGTCTTCGTTTTAGCAACTCGAATACTACTCGCTCTTTGTGTTTCAACTAACTTTTCAGGCGAGTGAATCATTCCAATTAAAATGGCATCTGACTTCTTAGAATAGCCGCTGGCCAATTTTAGACCTGAGAAACTCATCAGTCTCAAATAAGTTTCGCGAGTAAATTCAGGACCGACGGCCGGAAGATTAGAATAATTATAAAACATCGGTACTGATAAAGAATTGATCCCATACTGAGACAATGGGTTGTTCGGGTGACCATAGCGATAACCACTACAGCTTAAAAGGAGTAATAACAGCAAATAACGCATACTTAAGCTATATCATGGACAAGTTAGTTGAGCTAGGATACTCATAAAAAAGATGTTAAAAAAACTTAGCCTTTATGGCTTTAATTACAATGACTTAGAAAGGATATCTTCCACCGATTCAAAACGTAAGGAAGATGCCTATGCCTTTTATCAAACTTTTGATTTCCTCTCGTTATTGGAAACATGGCCTCGTCTGGTAGGAGATAAACTGGCCAAGGTAACCTCCCCCTTAAAAATTAAATTCTCTTCGTTAATTGTGGCAACCATTCACCCAAGCTACTCTCACGAACTCTCCTATCATGTTGAGCCGATTAAAGAGGCCATTTTTAAGGAATTTCCTCATCTGCGTAATGTAATTACCAACATCCAATTTCAGACAATGCCTCAATTCTTTGCTCAGAAGAGCATCATTGAAAAAAGTCAGGAATTGAAGAAAGAACAGAATACTCTTCACCCACAATCTCCTCAGTTCCGATTACTTTCGGCCAAGGCCAGTAAGCTTTTTGAGCATATCGAAGACCCAGAGCTTAAAAAGATGATGATCAATATTTATATTCAGTCGGCGAAAGAGAACTGAAGAAAACAAATCTCTCCGTCATCAGTTCTCTCCCATTTTAATGGAAACTGTTTTGCAAATGCTTCAACATGTTTGAGGATTTCACGATCATTTTTAATGACGACAGCGGCAAATCCTAAAGGAGAAAGATGGTCTGAGATAAATTGCAGAAGCGCCATCCACCCCTCTTCTAAAAAAGAGCGACAAAGATTACGGTGAGGATTAGGACCTAACTGTCCTGCCCCGGGCAGATAATAAGGAGGATTACTGACAATTAAGTCGTACTTCACATCACTCTTAAAAACTCCCAAGCTTGAAATAATAACTTCGCTCTTAGACTTCGGAATAAATAGAGCGATGTTCATTTCTAAATAGTCTTTAAAGATAGGCTGTAATTCTAAGAAGTGGATTTCATCAATCGTAATTTTTTGTGCTAACTCAATGCCAATCACTCCACAACCGCTTCCGATATCAATCACTCTTCCTGTCTGCTTTACCCTTGTCGTGACAAAGTTCACTAGCTTTAAAGAGTCTTCATTAAATCGATAAAAATCTGGCTGTAAATAATCTTCGTTACTCACGCAAGTGAGTTCCTACAAGTTCGACCAGTGATGAATCAATATCACCGAGCTTGATCAGCTGAAAAAGAGATAACATAAATTGTTTGTCACTAAGTTGTGATCTTAGATACTGACGTCTACCATGTATAAAGCTTTTCCCAGAATTCTTAGACCATAGATCGACTAACTTTTCCGAGTTTAAAAGATAGATGAACCACAACTGATCTTTCTTCTCCCATTCAGAAATGACAGGATAAAAAGCATCTGTAACGATCGGATCAATAGTGAAAAAAGGCCAATCCCACAGGGCCTGCTCATCCAAAGAAATATTTTTAGGATCTTTTAAAAACTGCATCCGTTTAGAATCTGGCATTGATTTCAATCGAAGATGATTAACTAATGCAGGGGCCATCCGTTTCACATACTCCAAACTGACCTCACTTCGACTCATTTTATCCGATAGTTTGTTAATTCGATAAACCAGCGTTTCATCTTGATAAAACTGACGGATATATTCGCAGAAAAGTCTGAAGATCAACCGATCTGAGGGATGCTTTGCTAATTTCTCTAAAATAGCATCGATAAATTCATTACTCAGAGAATGATAAAAGGATCTCTTTACACTCGTCTTTTTCCAGTTCTCATAAGGAGAAGTGTTGATGAAGTCCTTTAGTAGATTGTCCGAACGAGTAATGTTACCGGCCATCAAATAAAGCCAAGACTTCAGTAAGACTTCTCCTAAGGTATCTTCAGGCATCTTGATCAGGATAGTAGTCAGCTTTGTTTTTAAATTGAGATCAGTAATTAAATTGTAAGGAGAATTAAGGACATCAATGAGAAGATTTTTTCTTTTCTGTTCGGCACGAGTAAGTACGACTTTATGATCAATTGATTTTAACCACTCAGTAAGAAGTGTGTCGCTGGAATTTTTAACGATGCACTCTCTCATCTTAATTAAAAATTTCTCAGTAAAGCGATCTGTCGGAAATAACAATAATGCCAGCCTGAAGGCATCATTTTTAAGGTCATCACATTTAAAACTTTGAATTTCAATTTGAGAAACGACATTGAAACCATTTAGCCCAGCTTCCGGACTGAAACTGATTCCTTCTAAGGAGATGATGTCGTCAAAAAAACCTTTTTTTTTTAACTCCAGAACTTCTGTCTGAGCATAAGCATTTTGAAAAAGGCTAACACGAGTCATCTCGCCGTCAAAAAAGTACTGAATAATCTTTTTTCGATAATAAGTCAGAGAAAGGAGCGCCAGAAAGAAGAATAGGAAAAGTACTCTTAAGTAAGTGTGCTTTTTCTTAGGAGTCGCTACTTTTTTTTGGACTTGCTTGGCAACTCTGAGCTTAGGTTGGTTTTTTTTTTGATCTTCTACAGGAGAAGATCTTTTAGGAACACTTTGTTCCAGAGATTCTTTCTGAGGTAATTCTGGGTTATCCCCTAGATCATCTTGAATTTCATCTAAATTGATGCTTCCAATAAGCGTGATGTCTGTAGATTCTTGAAAATGAGGCTCTGATTTCTGAGTAAGAACGTTCTTAGCTTCGCTTAATGGATTAAAAGGCTGTCTGGCATTACCAATAAGATAGCGCTCGACCATGTCCTCTTCTCTGATGAAAAACCAAAAACCATTTCCAGTACAGATCTCATCATTGGCCTTGAGTGAGCCATTTTTAAATAGCTCAAGCACCTTCTCTTTCGAGACGGGGCCCAAAATATGATTCGACTTTGTACGGATCAGCCAGTTCTTCTCCATCAATTACCTTGCTAATAATCCAATTAAAGCTGCTAAATCTTGATCGTTAAATCTTAAACCTACTGAAAGTGTAGCACTTTGTTTGCCAGTTTTCGAAAGTAAATCTTCTCCGGCAACTCTTGCAAACATTACGTTCCAAATCTTAACTTCTCCGAATAGTCTTACGTTAGGACCTGCATCTTTTTGGTAATCAAAAATTTCAGTCCCCGTTCTAATCCCCCAATCAGGGAAGAAGTAATCAAGCCCCACACCTCCGGTAGACTCGATAAGACCTGCTCTTAAACCAAATCTTTGAATACGACGACCGATTTGAAGGTTGAATTTGAAAGCATCTTTTCTAATTTTTCTCTCAGTTCGCTCCATCTCAGGACCGCCGTTTTGACTAGTGTAAGTACTTGTCTCACGCTCAATTTGTGGACCAAAATCATTTGTCACAACACCAAGCCTGAAAAATCTCTCAGGGGCCGGGAAGATATCAATATCAAAGCGAGTATCAGATCCAAGTCTAGTGTTAGCACCAGTGGCAATTGCGATATCCGCTTCAATGTTATTAATACGGTTAACAAGTCTGTTCACACTGGAAAGAGTTTGTGAAACCTGGTCGACAACGGCTTCATCACGAAGAAGCTTACCAACAGTTCCCTTACCTTCTCTCATATCTGCCATAATGATTTTTAAATCACCCATCGCAGAGTCCACTTTATCAAGGATTGGACCGACTTTCGTTAAGTCATTAGCAAAGGAGTCTTTCTGATTACGATCTGTTTCATAAGCAAGTTGCCCAGAGAGCTGCTCAATATCGGCAATGATCTGATTGATCTTATCTTCATTACCAGTCGACATACGCTTAAGACTTTCCGCCATATCATTAATGTTAGCAATAATAGATTTCATCATATTATTACCGTTCTCATCACGAAGAGCATCTTTCACACTGGCCGCAATCTCTTTTACTTCCTTCAAGACTGCTGAAGCATCTTGAGCAAGAGTATCAAAGCCCGCTCCTGGCTGAGTTTCCAGGCGCGCACCTTCCGGCAACGGATTTCCAGAATTCCCTAGTCTTAAATCAATAAACTTATCACCTAAAAGCCCAACACTCTTAATAGAGAGGAATGAGCCTTCTGTTACTTTTACTTTATCAACAATTTCAAAAGTAATGAGTGCCTTGTTATCGTGAAGTTCAATGCTTTTAATACGACCAGCGGTAATACCGGCTACTTTAATAGATGTCTTTTCTTGAATACCAGAAGCATCCTCTAATAGAGTTTGATACTCAGTATGAGTCCCAAAACCAGTTTGGTTCTGAGTGATTTTCAATGACATGACCACGATACTGCTTAACGCTGCTAAAGCGAGCAGACCAACTTTCAGAGGATTCAAACTCTCTCCCACTATTTTGATCTAAAATAGATACAATTTTATATTAATCGAATCTGGTTATAACTCAAGAAATCTTCTAATGACCGGATTTTCCGATCGCTTGAAAGATTCCGTATCTAAATGTTCAACCACTCGACCTTTTTCCATAAACACGATGTAATCAGAGTATTTTATAGTCGCATGAATATCATGGGAAATAATAATAGAGCTAAAACCTCTGCTAATATTACGAAGATGAGTCTCCTTCATCAGATCATAAACCATATGAGTAGTAATAGGATCCAGTCCGGAAGTCGGCTCA
This sequence comes from uncultured Bacteriovoracaceae bacterium, assembly GCA_937931205.1. Lineage (GTDB taxonomy): Bacteria > Bdellovibrionota > Bacteriovoracia > Bacteriovoracales > Bacteriovoracaceae > Peredibacter. The sequence continues at coordinate 185,381 of CALHBF010000013.1, read as the reverse complement.
TCATAAAGCATGATGTGAGGATCTAGGGCCAGACCTCGGGCCAACCCCACTCTCTTTCTCATACCACCCGAGAGTTCAGAAGGTAGCTTATAGGCGGCTTCTCGATTGATTCCTACCGACTCAAGAAGTCCCAATACCTTATCCTGAATTTCTTTTTCTGAAAGTTTAGTGAATTCTCTTAGAGGGAAAGCCACATTTTCAAAACTTGTTAAGAAGTCAAAAAGGGCCGCATACTGGAAAACCATTCCAAAATTTCTACGAAATTCACGAAGGGGCAGCTCTCCTAGCTCATTAATCGTTGTTCCTTTTACGATTACTTCACCCGTCGTTGGTTTTACTAATCCCAGAATATGCTTCATGAGAGTTGTTTTACCAGCACCAGAAAACCCTAAAATAGTCGTGATTTTCCCTTCGTGAATACCGAAGTTCAAATCATGAAGAATGGTTGATTCACCAAACTTCTTTGAGACATTTTTGAATTCTACTGAATATTCACTCATAGGATTTGCGCCAAGAAAGTCGTTAAGAAGTAGTCTATAACCAGTACGGTAATCATTCCCCATACCACGGCCATATTTGTCCCTTTACCTACTCCTTCAGCTCCTCCTGTTACATTAAATCCTTGATATGTTCCGATTACCCCAATGAGATAACCGAAAACGGCAGCTTTGATAAGCCCCTCAACAACCATTCCAAGATTCATAAAATCAGAAATTTTCTGAGTATAAAGTGTCGGATCAATCATCAACACTTTAGTAGCTATCAACCAAGCTCCAGTGTAACCAACAAGAAGAAAGATCGCAGACAATAAAGGCATACTGATCATTGCTCCTAAAATTCTAGGAACTGCCAGATATTGGTATCCATTAATACCCATCACTTCCAACGCATCGATCTGTTCTGTTACTTTCATACTTCCAATCTGGGCTGCCATCGCGGCACCACATCTACCAGCAACAACCAGTCCAGACAGAACAGGAGCAAGTTCTTTAGCAAGTGCAATCGTTACGATTGGTCCGATGAAAGAATCAGGATTGATGGCCTTAATTCCCAGATAGATTTGCATGGCAAAAACAGCACCGGTAAAAACAGAAGTAAGAAAAATAATGAAGATGGACTTATTTCCCATGAAATAAATCTGATCAAAAAGTAATTTCACACGATAGGGAGGTTTAAAAGTCCAAAAGATTGTTCTTGAAACAAAAAGAGTGAAGTCTCCCAGCCCATTGACTAAGCTAATGAGGGACTCTCCGATACTGTTGATCTGTTTTAAAACTAATTGAACCATGTGAGATTATGATACTTTATAAACACGAGGTATGCGACCAGAAATTCCACACATAATCTCATAGGGAATGGTTTTCATATCACGGGCCATTTCAATGATATCCTGAGTATCATGGCTCCAGAACTCTACTCGATCCCCAGACTTGATCTTTCCTTCAACACTTGGGTCAAAGCCAATAAAAATCATATCCATGTTAACTCGACCAAAAAGTCGGCCTTCTATTCCATTAATTTTAACCTTCACGCCTGAGCTTGCCAGATGGATCCCATCTCCATAGCCAATGGGAAGGACGGCGATCAGCATATCTTTAGGAGCAACATTCACCCCATAACCGACTGGAGTGCCTTGTTTAACAATAAAAGTCTTCAGAACTTTAGTGATAAATCTTGAAATCATTCTTCCGTCCCAAGCACCATTTTCTACTGAAGCGGGCCCATACAACATAAGCCCTGGACGGATAAAATCCATCTCAGTAGCAAATCCCTGCTCAATAGCACCAGAATTAGAAAGAGATGTTTCTCGCACCTCTACTCCAGCATCTTTGAGAAACTGGCGGGCACGATTAAATTCTGCAAGTTGCTTATGAGACTTGTCCCCTTCTTTTAACTTTTCCGGAGAGCGGGCAAGATGACTGGTAAGATGTGCGACTCCCACTTGTTTTAAACGGGGAACATATTTCTCCAACTCTTCAAGAGTCAGACCTAAACGGTTCATGCCTGAGTTAAATTTTAAAACAAGAGGAACTTTCCTAAAATTTTTATCACTCAGAAAAACTTCTAAGTCCGATGCCTGATGAATCACTGGAGTAATATTAAAATTAAGATAGGCTTCCCGATGAGTGGGGTTATCCATCTCGGTATCGGAAAAGACCAGTGTTGTTGCTGTCAATTCAGGACAGGCCTCGGATAAACGCATGGCCTCTGAAAGTCTGGCACATCCTAAATACTTCACTCCGCACTCGGCAGATAGAAAACGAGAAATAGAGAGAAGCCCATGCCCGTAAGCATCGGCCTTCACCATAGGAAGAATTTGTGCATTTGGTGCACATTTTTTTATTTTTTGAAAATTATCACCAAGAATACCAAGATTGATTTCTAAAAAACTTGAATGCCTCATACTGTTAACTGACCACGGCCTTTTGGACTCGTCTTAGGAGTCATATGTTCGGCTTCTTTGTGATTCTTTTCAAAGGCCTTTAAATAAAGAGCACTGCTCATTGGTGAAAGTCTTAGAGTTGGATAAATCTCGGTCGGAAGCACACTTGATTGATCCATAAAATATTTCCAGTAGCTAAACTTTTTCACATAGGCCCCAAGAGCAAATGAGTCTTGCTCAAGTCTATTATCTTCGACAAAGAAGATAATTTCCCAAGGGCCAAGAACTGAAAGTTTTGTTGAACCAGAAATCTGAGAAGAGAGTTGAATAAAAAACTCATTATAGAAAGTTGACCAATAAAACTTATTCGTCACTTTTCCACTGGCCACTTTTAGAAGCGGCGATAAATCGAGAACCAGGGCCTTAATATTTGACTGCCCTTCTTGATTGAGTTTATCCATGTAGTCCAACGCTTCCCACATCGGAAGAAATTGTCCTGCAAGTTTTGGTGCCTGATTCGCAAGCTTTGACTCTTTATAAAGAGAAGTCAGCGTTTGCTCCAGCATATACCAAGGGAAGTTCATGAGATATTCGGCCGTAAAAGAGAGGTACAATAACATTTCTGTTTTTTGTCCTTTAATTTCCAGCACAATCGGATCTACTTCAAAAAGATCTAGGGCCACTTGGCCGGCCATCTCTTTAGCAAAAGCTTCAATCGAATTTTGACCTTTGTGTCCTAAGAACAGCGAAGGCATAGGATGGTAATTCTTTGCACTTACTTCAGGACTAATAAGTCTTTGTCCATCACGGGCCAGCTCATAAATTCCAAATCCTTTAATATCAACCCAATCAGCAAGTTTAGAGATAAGAGCATTATTAAAGTCAGTGTGCTTCATGGTATCGTGGATACTTGAAGTTAAATTTTGAACCTGATCAACATAGGCCCTGAATTCTTCAGCTTCTGATCTCTCAGAAACCATTCTTTTATTTTTAGTCTGAAGACGGGCAATACGATCTGATAATTCATTGATGGTATTTTGATTTTTCTTCTCTTCCTCAATACGAGTCAGAAGACCTTTAAGAGAGTTCTCTAAAGTCATATCAATATGCAGATACCCCATCGGATTCAGAGTAAGAGTTGATTTAAGAAGAATCTTCGTTGATTCCTTAGCAAAGAAGGCATAACGAAGTTTGCCGGCAATCACTTTCGGATGTGCACTGAACTGCAGTTGCCCTTGAGACATTTTCGTTACATCAAGGATCACCAGATCAGGAGTAGCTAAATGGGTAGAGGCCCAAAACTCTTCTAAGTTTTGATAGTGGTAAGCGAAGATATTAAGTTTTCTGAGTGCTAAAGAAATTTCTTTAGCTGAAACCATATCATCAGCAACGAGTGCAACAGATAAATCTGATCCTTGATTATTTTGCATTAGGTCCTCCCGACCAAAATCCGACACAAATTATTCTAACTCACTCCAAAACTCATGGGCAAGCATCGATAGAGTTTGATTACCATTGTTCTCTATTCTCCATGGAATGAGTTGGTAAACTAAAGCGCGGGTATCAAACAATTCCTTCAATGAAGCCTTACCCTTAAGGGCCAGAGGTCTTGGTTCATCTACGTCACTGATGATTCTTTGCCAGCAAACCTCAAAAGGAGCGCTCAAATGACAAAATTTAATTTTAGGGTGTGCTCCATAAAGCTGCCACAACAGCGGATTAAAGGCCCCGCCTCCCAATGCTAAAACCCCTTTTCCTTCACTTTTAAGAAAAGCTTCAATGCCTTGACGCTCAAGCAGGCGGAATTTCTCCCAACCCAAAGTCTCAATCAACTCTTGAATGCTGGAAAAAATAGGATTTTGATCCAATAAAAGCTGATCTAAATCTAAGAAATTCCAGTCAGTTGCAGCACTTTCCGCTAGTATTGATAGTAAAGAGCTTTTACCGGAACCAGAAAATCCCGCAATCAGTACTTTTTCGCATCTTGCCATTTTAACCCTTGTGAACTTCAAAAAAAATTTATATCTATGCCTCAACAATATTAAGAGGATGAATTATGCAAAAGTTAGATCAAAGAATTGGGGCGATGATCAATCTCGTTAAGCTCCCACAAAATAATACTTTCGAGTTTAACTTCGACCAAGATATTGACTGGGTAAGAGATATTCTCATCGAACTTAATGAGAATGCCACAGATAAAACGCCTGAGGAATACTTAAAGGAAACATCTTTAACAATCGAAGGTGAAGTCGTTAAAAGACAGAAACCTGAAATGGGAGAATACCTCCTTGTTAAACTACAAATGAACGCTCACTACGCCACTGAGTGCATCAGAACATTAAAACCCATGAAAATGGATCTCGAAATTGAAAGCCAGATTTGTTTTGTTGATGAAGAGCTGGCCGAAACTGAGCTTTTCACAGATGCCGATGAAACCTATGTGGATAATGAATCGTGGAATTTGTACTTTTACACCAAAAGACAGATCGAATTCAAAGAAGTTATCCACGAGCAACTTTTTATAAATTATGAACAATATCCAGTTCTTGACGCGGATAGTCCACTGGATTTAGGGGAAGATACGACAAACTAAGCAACCGATGTATTTTTAAGCTTGGCAATAGAAACAAACTATATTAGAAATAGAACCTCAAATTTAACCATTAATTTTTTTGATAGAAAGAGATATACGGAGGCATTGTGGCAGTACCTAAGAAAAGAACCAGCGTTTCTCGTAAGGGATTAAGACGTGCTGGTCAGCACCATAAACTTTATAGAAAATTCCCTCAGGCTTGCCCAAATTGTGGAGACGCAGTTCTTCCACACCACGTATGCCCTGCTTGTGGTCACTATAAAGGGAAACAAGTTATCGAGATTAAGGTAAAAGCTGAAGCAGAAACTGCTCAAGCATAATAAGCTTTAAAATTTTTAATGAAAAGCCATCGAAAGATGGCTTTTTTATTTTAAAGCATAGGAATTCTGAATCATGAAAGTCTTCAATACAAAAATCCTTGGTACCGGAAGTTACCTTCCAGAAAAAATCCTAACAAACGACGATATCGCCAAACGTGTAGACACGAACCATCAGTGGATCGTAGAGCGCACTGGTATTCACACAAGAAGAATCGGTGATCCTGCAAAAGACGAAACTCCATCTGGAATGGCCGCTCGTGCAGCAGTAAAAGCCCTTGAGGCAGCAAACCTCACACCAAACGATATCGATTTCATTATTTTCTCAACAACTCTCCCTGATATGTTCTTCCCGAATACAGCTTGCGTTCTTCAGCAAAAGCTGGGGATCACAAATATGTGTGGAGCGATTGACATCAATGCTGCTTGTACTGGTTGGACATACGCTGTGCCTATGGCAGATGCAATGATCAAAACTGGTATGTACAAAAACATTCTTGTTGTTGGTTCAGAGATGACTTCATCTTTCAACAACTGGGATGACCGTAACACTTGTATCCTCTTTGGTGACGGTGCTGGTGCAGTTATCCTAGGTCGTGCAGCTGAGAATGAAGATTCTCGTATTTACACAACAACACTAAGTGCAGATTCAACAAAGAAAGATCACCTTTTCCTTGCTGCCGGTGGAGCTGCTAAAAAAGTAACAGCAGAAGTTCTGGCCAACAATGAACAATGGGTTTCAATGAACGGTCAGGAAGTTTTCAAATCAGCAGTTAAAACAATGGCCTCTCTCAGTGAGAAGGTTGTTGCTGAATCTGAAAAAACAATGAGTGATGTTGATTGGTTCATTCCACATCAAGCGAACCTCAGAATCATCGAGGCCGTTGGAAATCGTTTCAACTTCCCTCTTGAAAAAGTTGTTATCAACGTAGACAAGTACGCCAACACATCTAGTGCAACAGTTCCTATTGCTCTTGATGAAGCTATTCGTGATGGCCGTATTAAGCGCGGGGATAATGTCCTAATTGCAGCTTTCGGAGCTGGATTAACCTCTGGAGCTATTTTCCTTAAATACTAGGAGACATTTTTTTATGAAAGTTACAGTTGTCTTCCCTGGACAAGGGACTCAGTACGTCGGCATGGGGAAAAATTTCGATGGGAATTTTTTTGACCGTGCAAACAAGGCTTGCGGCTTTGATCTCAAAAACATCATGCTTGAAGGTCCTGCCGACACTCTAAAACTTACAGAAAACACACAACCAGCGATTGTTGCTCACTCACTTATGCTTTGGGATAAACTTCAGGGCGTCCTTTCAAAGAAAGGTATCAGCGTTGATAAAGTGCTTGGACACTCAGTTGGTGAATATGCAGCTCTAGCAAGTGCTGGGGTTCTCTCTTTTGAAGATGCTGTTCGCGCAGTTCACTTCAGAGGGAAATTCATGCAAGAAGCTGTTCCTGCCGGAAAAGGCACAATGTATGCCATTTTAAAGCAAGAACAAGAAACAATCATCAAAGCATGCAAACTAGCTTCAAATACAGACGAGTCTGTTCAACCTGCCAATTTCAACGAACCTAATCAGGTAGTGATTTCAGGTGACCGTGCAGCTTGCGAGCGTGCTCTTGCTCATATGGAAGAGATTTCGGGTGGAAAAGTAAAGGCCATTGAACTTCAAGTTTCGGCCCCTTTTCACTGCTCTCTTATGAAGCCTGCTGAAGAAAAACTAGAAAATGTATTGAGAGAATTAAAATTCTCGACTCCAAAATTTTCATACATCGCCAATATTGATGCTAAAGAATACGCTGCAGGTACTGAAATTGATGTGATTATTAAGAATCTTTTAAAACAAGTCTGCGGAAGCGTTCTTTGGACCCAATCTATTCAGACTTTACAAGATGATGCAGTAGTAATTGAATGTGGCCCTGGAAAAGTTTTAAGCGGATTAATTAAAAAGATTAATCCAAATATTAAAGTAATCAGTCTTGATACTGAAACAGGCCTTAGTGAGGTTGAAGCTCTATGAAAGCACAATTTTTTGATCTAAAAAATAAAGTAGTTCTTGTTACTGGTGCCGCTCGTGGAATCGGTAAAGAAATTGCTCTCGCTCTATCTGCTCAAGGCGCTCACGTAGTTTTCAACTACCGTGGGGATGACTCTAAAGCAATTGCTCTTAAAGAAGAATTAGAAGCCAAGGGCGGGAAAGCAACTCCCCTTAAATTTGATATTACTGACTACGCTGCTATGACGACTGCTATTGATGAGTTTACTAAAAATGTAGCTCCTATTTCAGGTCTGGTGAACAACGCTGGTATTTCAAAAGATACTCTTCTTCTTCGTCTTAAACCTGATGAAATCAGCTCAATCATTGATACCAACCTAAAAGGTGCAATGATGCTTACTCAGGCCCTTTCTCGCAACTTCCTTAAAGCGGAAAATGTTTCAATCGTTAATATGAGTTCTGTTGTAGGACTTATGGGGAACGTTTCTCAGGCCGCTTATGCAGCCTCTAAAGCAGGTCTTATTGGTTTCTCAAAATCAGTAGCTAAAGAACTTGCTTCAAGAAATGTTCGCTCAAACGTTATTTGTCCAGGATTCATCAAAACTGACATGACTGAAACCCTGAGCGATAAAGTGAAAGAAGAATATGCTAAATCGATCCCGCTTGCCCGTATGGCAGAGCCCTCGGAAGTAGCGGATCTAACTTGTTTTTTACTTAGTAATGCATCAAGTTACATCACTGGTGAAGTGATTAAAATTGACGGCGGACTGTATATCTAATAACTTAAGACCCATCTCAAATTTGGAGGATAATTAAATGGAACTACAAGAGAAAGTTGTAAAGCTTGTTTCTGAAGCTACTAAAATGGATGCAGCTAACATTAACCTAAACACAAGCTTCGTAGACGATCTTAACCTTGATTCACTAGACATGGTTGAACTTATGATGAAAATGGAAGATGAGTTCGGCGTTGAGATTCCAGAAGATGAAACTGAGAATCTTAAATCTGTTGGTGATGTTGTAAACTACCTTAAAGCAAAATCTCACTAATCATAAATGAAGGGCCTCCCCACGGAGGCCTTTTTTTCTTTGGATAGTCATATGAAATTAAATCGCGTTGCAGTTACAGGTCTTGGTGCCATTTGTGGTCTAGGACATAACTTAAATGAAATCTGGGCCAATGCTATTGCAGGAAAACCAGGAATTTCAACTCTTGAAAACCAGAACACAGAAAACTGGCCAGTAAACTTCGGTGGAGAAGTTAAAAACTTTTCTCTATCGCCAGATCTTATGGATCTAAAAGATCAAGATCGCTTTGATCGCTTCAATCAATTTGCACTTCACTCTACTCAAGAAGCCTTGACTCAATCAGGTCTTCTTGAAGCAAAATATAATCCTGCAAAAATCGGTGTGATTTTTGGAACAGGACTTGGTGGTTTCCCTCATATTGAAATGCACCATAAAACATTCCTTGAGAAAGGTGCACGTCGTGTATCTCCTTTCTTCATCCCATCTGTGATTCCTAACATGGCCGAAGGTCTTGTTTCGATCAAATGGGGATTTATGGGAATCAACTTTGCTGTAGCCTCAGCTTGTGCTTCAAGTGCTCATGCGATCGGTTTAGCTGCTACTGAGATCATGATGGGTCGCCAAGACGCCATGGTTACAGGTGGAACAGAAGCCGTTATTACTCCTTATACCATTGCTGGATTTGCTTCAATGAAAGCTCTTTCTAAGAGAGTTGATGAGCCAGCTCGTGCAAGCCGTCCTTATGATACAGAACGTGATGGTTTTGTGATGGGTGAAGGTGCCGGAATTCTTATTTTAGAGAACTATGACAAAGCAGTAGCTCGTGGAGCAAAAATTATTGCTGAAATCGTAGGCTTCGGTGCAAGTTCAGATGCTAATCACATCACTGCTCCACATCCTGAAGGCGCTGGTGCCAATATTTGTATCAGTCAGGCCCTTGAACTATCAGGTATCAGAAAAGAAGAAGTGGGTTACATCAATACTCACGGAACTTCGACACCACTAGGTGACATTGCAGAAATCCAAGCGATTAAAAAAGCTTTTGGCGATCATGCAAAAAATCTTACTCTGAGTTCAACGAAATCAATGACTGGTCACCTTCTTGGTGCTGCTGGTGGATTAGAAAGTATCATGTGTATTAAAGCGCTTGAAACTGGCATGATTCCTCCAACGATCAACGTTGATAATCAAGATCCAGAATGTGATCTTTTCGTTACTCCAAACCAATCAGTGAAAAGAGATATTCAATATGCTCTTAACAACTCATTTGGTTTCGGTGGAACAAACTCTTCTACGATTTTCAAAAAAGCTTAAAAAAAAAGCCCCTCTTCGGAGGGGCTTTTTTTTATCGACGTATTTCTGTTTGTTCACATTGCTGTTGAGTTGATTCACAAAAAGCAGCTCCAGATCTCTTACATGCATTAACTGCATTGGCCTGAGCTTCAATCTTTGTAGATCCCTTACCAATAAATGTTCCCTGAAAATTTGTTTTTAAAGCACAAACATATTCAGTGAGAACACTGTCACGTCTATCGTCTTGTAAATCATAAACCATATTTTGAAGATCTCTTACAGCTTCTTCAAGGCGCTGAATTCTTCTATGAGTATCTTGATTACGATCCTGTCCAACAGAAATACGAACGATCGTTCTGTCATCACGAGAATCACGGTAGTCTCTTGCCACAGCAGAAAGACTCAAAGTAGTCATCATAAGAGCGAATACAATCATCATCGTTTTTTTCATAGAAACTCCTTAAAATATTAATGAACTCTTCTAATTTTACAGTTAGCTGGATTTTGTTCGATGGTATAAAAAGTGGCATGATTTGAATCAATCATACGAACAACTGTGAATAGCGAATTATTTTCAACACTTCTTCCCATCACTTGGTAGTGGGTCAGAATATAAGGGTCTGCTAATCCTGACTGTTGATGCTCCTGTAGTGCTCGGGCAATAGCTTCTGAATCACAGCTTTTGGCGAATGAATTCTGGCTAAAAAACACAAGTGCACAAACAGCAAAAACAAATCTAAGCATACAAACTCCCCTCTTGAATGACTGATCTGTCGAGAATTCTACTAGGAACTTCAAAGGCGATGTGAAAGAAAAAACGGAAGCTGAATATTTAACAAGGTGTCTAAAAACTAGACACTGGCCTAGTCTTGCCATTAGACCTAGAATGAAGAGGTATTTTCGGAGGAAAAATGAATTCAAAACTCAGTAATATTGATCCAGAAGTCTTTAATCTCATTAATAAAGAAGAAAACCGTCAGGAAATGGGGCTAGAACTCATTGCTTCTGAAAACTATTGTTCTCGTGCTGTGATGGAAGCCCAAGGTTCTTGCTTAACTAATAAGTATGCAGAAGGTTACCCACAGAAAAGATATTACAATGGCTGTGAATTTGTTGATGAAATCGAAACACTTGCCATTGAAAGAGTAAAAAAGATCTTTGGTGCTGAATATGCCAACGTTCAACCTCACTCAGGTTCTCAGGCCAATATGGCCGTTTATATGGCAGTCCTTAAACCGGGTGAAAAGTTCTTAGGAATGGATCTTGCTCAAGGTGGACACTTAACCCATGGTTCCCCTGTAAACTTCTCTGGTAAGCTTTTTCAGGCCACTCACTACGGTTTAGATACAAAAACAGAAACCATTGATTACAACGCCCTTGAAGACATCGCTAAAAAAGAGCGTCCAAGACTCATTATCGCAGGAGCATCGGCTTACCCAAGAACAATTGACTTCCAAGCAATGGCCCAAATTGCTAAATCTATTGATGCTGTTTTCATGGTTGATATGGCCCATATTGCTGGTTTAGTGGCCGCAGGCCTTCACCCTAGTCCGGTTGGAATCGCCGATATTATCACTTCAACAACTCATAAAACTCTTCGCGGACCTCGCGGTGGCCTTATCCTTACTAATAACGAGGAATGGGGCAAGAAATTGAATTCACAGATTTTCCCTGGAATTCAAGGTGGACCTCTTGAACACGTTATTGCTGCAAAAGCAGTGGCATTTAAAGAAGCTTTATCGAGTGATTTTAAAACTTATCAACAACAAGTAATCATCAACGCCCAAGTGATGGCCAAAACACTTATGGATAATGGTATTGAACTCGTATCAAACGGAACAGATAACCATTTGATCTTAGTTAAAACTGATTCAGTAAATATGAGCGGTAAAGAGGCCGGTGCTTTACTTGAAAAGGTAGATATTACTTGTAACAAAAACATGGTTCCTAATGATAAACGCTCTCCTTTTGTGACAAGTGGAATTCGTTTAGGAACACCAGCAATCACAACAAGAGGATTTAAAGAAAAAGAAATTCAAAAAATTTCTGAACTAATTTTACAAACTTTAAAAAATCCTAGTGACGAGTCGGTTCATTCGGCTGTAAAAATTGAAGTACACAAACTTTGTAAACAGTTCCCTGTTTATCAACATTAAGGAAAAAAAATGAAAGCATTCGCACTACTTTTCGTTCTTGCTCTAGCTAGCTGTACTCCAAAGGAAGCTCCTGTTGCTCCTGAAGCTACTGCTACAGAAACAACTACAACAACTACTGAAGCTCCAGCTACTGAAGAAGCAGCTACAACTGAAGCTCCAGCTGCTGAAGTTGCTCCAGCTACTGAAACTCCAGCTCAGTAATTAGCAAAGGAACGAAGGTGAAGCATCTCGCACTATTTATATTGCTACTGAGTTGTACACCTAAGGACTCTACCGTTAATTCGGTAGAGTCTTCCGATCCGGTTGCTATCGAAACCGAATCACCAACACAAGTCGAAGAATCAAACCCATCTGATCTTGAAACTCCCCCTGAAGGCTGCGCCTGTATCAAAATTTTCCGCCCAGTATGTGCTGAAGGCAGAACTTTTGGTAACGACTGCGAAGCCCAGTGCCACGGCCACCAAGACTGGACCGAAGGTCCTTGTAAGTAGCTGAAATCCAATTTCAAGCATTTAGCTTTATAAATTGAGTCATTCATGATAGGAATGTCTCAATAACCACTATATGTAGTATAGGACTGCATTATGAAATGTCCCTATTGCCAGGCACCTGACTCTAAAGTTCTCGATTCTCGCAACCTAGAAGATGGTGGAGTCATTCGTCGTAGAAGAAAATGTGAAGCATGCCAGAAGCGTTTCACTACTTTTGAGACAGTGGAACTCTCCATGCCTGCAGTCATCAAAAGAGATGGTCGCAGAGAACCTTTCCGCCGTGAAAAAATTAAATCAGGGATTGAGAAGGCATGTGAAAAAAGACCAATCTCTGCCCTACAAATTGAAAGAATTATTTCAAATATCGAAAAAGCTGTTTTAGATATATCTGATAAAGAAGTTAAAACCGGTGACATCGGAAATTTGGTGATGATGTATTTAAGACATCTTGATCCAGTTGCTTATATCCGTTTTGCCGCCGTATACAGAAAGTTCCAGGACGTAGAAGAGTTTGTGAATGAACTCAAACATGATGAACATAATCAATTTAAAATAAACTCAGCTGAGACTAAGGATAACAACAGTGAATACTAAGAACCAGGCCCGCGAATTCTGCCTACAATTTCTTTATCACCTTCAACTTCCAGTATTCAATGACCTTAAAAAAGAAACAGACTCTAAAGAGCTCTCTAAAAGAATCAATGAATTCAAAGAAACACTAGAAACAGAACTTTCAACGAACGCACAAGATTTTGTTGATGAGCACATTGAAAAGATCATCAAGGATTATGATTCTCTAGAAGTTGTTCTTGTTAAGTATTTAAAGAACTGGAAACTTTCAAGAATTTCTAGAATTGAAAATACGATCTTTATTTTAGCAATCTATGAACTTAAACACCTTAAAGATGTTCCTGCTAAAGTGATCATCAATGAGGCCATTGAGCTCGGAAAGAAATATTCAACGAAAGAATCTGGCGGATTCATCAACGGAATTCTAGATAGCATTTACAAAAATGAGTTCCCAAGAAATGAATAATCTTATTTCTAAGATTTCTCCATTAACAAAAGCAATCATCTGGCTTGCTCCAGCACCTCTTAATAAAGAAGGCACAAGCTATAAGGCCGTTGATTATCTTCTTAATGGTCTTCTGACTTCTTCTTTGAATGCCAATGAAGATCTCAATTCTCGCCTGCTATTAGGGGATCATTTCTCTGATAAGCTTTTCGTTTTCATTACTCATAACCTAAATACGAGTGACCTTAATCACTTTGTAGCTCTTATTGAGCCAGTTATGACCAGCGAAAATAATGTTCTTCTCATTGATGAGTTAAATAAATTTGAAGAACTAAGTAAAATTCTTCCAATGGCAATTAAAAATAGCTTAATTAAGTATCAATAAAAAAGGGCCCTAATGAGGGCCCTTTTTTATTACAAAGATACAACGACAACATTATCAAAATGGTAATTGTTCATCTCTTTTTGATAAATCTCTCCCCTACTGTTAATCACAAAAAGTCTTCCTTGCAGATCAATAAAGTAATGAGAGGCATTTCTCACAATATTGGTTACTGATAGATTTGCAGGAATAGCAGGAGTAACTAATTCTCCCTCACTGCTGATGGTGTAAATAAAGCCAGAAGAATCGGTAAAGAAGCTTCCCCCGCGACGATCAATAAGTCCAACTCGCTTGTCAGCATGAACAATCACTTCACCGGCAGCACTAATGGTATGAACAACTCCTCGTCTATTCATAAAGTATTTTCCGCCAAGACTTACCAGATCACTTAAGCTCATGATCTGTTCTGAGTGTCTCACATATTCGCCAGTATCACTGATCGTAACAAGTTCAATTTTTCCGTCATCAAGTGCCAAGAAGAAGTAGTTTCCGCCAAAATAGCTTGCCTGCTTAAAATCTTCTTCTGTTTTCGTTTTAATAGCGCCGGCCTTGTCGATCATGTAAAGCTCCCCTTCGCTTGAAAGGAAGTAGTTAATTCCTTTGCCGATAATATTTTTTGGAATGTATTCATACTTTCGGTAAAGCATTCCTTTCTCATCAATAGTGGCAATAATTGAATTCTCTTCGATGAAGAAAATCCCTCCCTTCAAAGAAATTTTGTGAGGGTAAGCAAAATGACCAAAGTCATAAAGAAAACCTTCTTTATCTGTTGTGAGGATTGAGCCATTGTTCATGATCATGAATGATTGGGCCCATGAGCTTTGAGTAAAAATTAAAACAAGAAGCAGCATCAGTTTTTTCATTGTCACTCCTTTTGAGCATGAGTATCACAGGCAATATACTCAAGCTTTAAGTGTCAATGCTATGCTGAAGGATTAAATTGAAGTTGAAGAGTTAAGAGTCTGAATGGCCCTGTGTTTCCTTAAGAAAACACAGGGCAGAAGATGAAGAATTATTTGAGAGAAAGAACACGAGCGCGTGAAACATCAAGTTCAACTGATCTCTTGAAGAGTTGACCTTCAGAATCAACAGTAAAGATGTCTCCACTGTTATCGATCATATAATTTGATCCGAAGCTCTTTAAGTTAGAAGTGTTGAAGCCAGCAGGGATGGCCGGAGAAACAAGCTCTCCAGTAGCTGAAACAGTATTGATCCATCCTCTATTATCGATAAAGTAATTACCGCCACCTTTTGTAATACTTTTAAATTTTGTGGGAAATGTTTTAATCACACCATCATCATTGATCGTAAAGAACTGACCAACTGAAGAGATGAAATAGGTTCCAGGATAAGACTTGATTGTATTAAGATCTAAGCCCTCTAAAGTAATCACTTTGAAAGTTCCATCCTGACGAATCAGAGTCATTGTTCCATCAAGAACAAAATAATTTCCACCAAAAAGTTTAACGTCTTTAAGCTTCATTCCTTCCGGAGTTAGCTCATAAGAAAAACCTTTATCATCAATAGTGAAAAGCTTTCTAGAACCAAAAGCACCTTCTGAGATGAAGTAGTTTAATCCTGATCCCTGAATTTTCTTAACGTTTGTTTCTTTCTTGTAAAGAAAACCTTTGGCATCAACAGTTACCAATTGTTTGTCTTCAATAAGAAAATTCCCACCGTTTCCTTTCACTTTATTAGGAAGAACGAAATGATGGAAGTCGTAAACAAAACCGTTATTATCTGTGGTCAGGGCAACACCTGAGTTAAGAATGATGTATGACTGCGAGAACGCATTCATTGAAAAAAGGGCGATTGCACCTAGAAGTAGTTTTTTCATGAAGAACTCCTTAATGACTATTATTTCTGGCCAATATAGAAGATCTTAACGCTCAGTTCCACCCTTTCTGAAACATTTACAGACATTAAAAAAGCCCTCTAAATCTCGCGACTTAGAGGGCCTTATCCGATTTGTTGGAAGAGAATTAGTCCAATAGTTCTACCTCTAACAGCAAAGATTACTCACCTGTATTTTCCCAGAATATATCTTCGATCCGAGCATTAAAAAACTTAGATAACCTGAAGGCTAACTCTAGAGATGGATTATAACTACCCTTCTCTAAAGCGTTGATTGTTGCTCTGGTTACTCCCACTTCTAATCCTAACTGCTCTTGAGTTAACCCAAGTTCAACTCTTAAAATACCTACATTGTTTTTTATATCGAGTTTTGATTGTATGCGAGTCATGTTTAGTCATCCATTTTGATAAGTCTTGAGAAATGATATCTATAACTCGTTAACATTATCGCTAGAATGAATACCACAAAAATAAATGATGGCACTTCCGACATATTGTACTTAAAGAGAACTGTCTCATCTTTAAGAGTATCTTTTTTTGCAATTCCTAAACCGACTTGCACATATCCCTTTTTTTCAAGCTGCTCATCGTGCTTCTTCGCAACTTTCACATTCACCAGAGAGGCGAACATAATTATAAAAATAAATGCCATTGTTGTTACGATACTCTTTCTGGCCGCTTCGCCTGAAACAATCAGTTCGCGCTCGTCTCTTTCAGAAGCTTTTGAAAGGGATAGAAATAATTGATCTCGAAAACCTTGAACATAAATTAATTTAACAAGCAGATAGATTCCTGAAATCAGCCATGCAATAACCGCAACGCCTGCTACTGCTGCAATGGACGTTTCTTGATCCATCAACGTCGGATCCAGATCCTTGACATAAAACCAAAGAGATAAAACAAGTAGAAACACAGTAAGTACCAGCGAGGTATAACAAGCAATCTTATCAATTTTTTTCATAAGGACATCTCCAGCATGTAAAGTAGACTTGACATGTAAAATAAACCTTACATCGGAGCAGTGTAAAGTTTATTTTACACCAAAAAGAAAAAGCCCCCTAAATCCGAAGACTTAGGGGGCTTAAACAGAACAATTTCAAGAGATTCTTAGTAGTTTAAAAGCTCACGAGCAGCTACTAGGATCTTATCCATGTTAGGAAGTGTTGCACGCTCAAGGATTCTGTTAAATCCTACTGGAGTGAAAGTTGATCCTACACGGCGAACTGGAGCATCAAGGTGTTCGAATGCTTTCTCGTTGATTTGACCAACGATCTCACCACCGAAACCACCAAATACTTTATCTTCGTGAACAACAAGAACTTTATGAGTCTTCTTAACTGTTTCGATGATTGCTTCGATATCCAGAGGGATAAGTGAACGAAGGTCAATAACCTCAACACTGATACCTTCTTTCTCTAGAACTTCAGCGGCCTCTAGAGAGAAGTGAACAGTATTACCGTAAGTGATAATTGAAAGATCCGTTCCTTCACGTCTAGTGCGAGCTTTACCGAATGGAACTTCGAAATCCTCAGGAACCGGAGTCATTGCAGATTTAGCGTTATAAAGACACTTCGGCTCAAGATAAACAGTAGGACCTGCAGAACGCATAGATGTTCTTAAAAGTCCTGCAGCATCGTCAGCAAAAGCTGGGCATACTACACGTACACCAGGGAAAGTTGTAAGTGCGCCCTCGATGTTTTGAGAGTGATAAAGACCACCACCAATGTATCCACCTGAAGCTAGACGAATTGTTACGTTCGGTGAGAATGCTCCGTTACTTCTCCAGTAATCGTGAGTCATTTCTACGAATTGCTCCATTGCTGGCCAGAAGTAATCTGCGAACTCAGCACCTTCAACAACAATGCGGATTTTTTTATCAAAACGAGACATACCGTTTGCAGTACCAAGGATATAATCCTCAGCGATTGGCCCGTTGAACACTCTGTGTTTTCCGAACTCTTGCTGCATACCTTTCGTAACGTTGAAAATACCACCCTTATCTTTGTTAGCTACGTCTTGACCCCAAATGTATGTATCTGGGTTATGACGGAATTCAGCTTTAAGAGTTCCATTGATTGCATCAATGAACTTCATTGGCTCACCCTCTTGCGAGTGAGTACCTGTAGGGTATTTTGAAGCTGCATATGGCTCAGGAATCACGAAATCATAGATTGACTCTGGAGTAGGATTCGGAGCTTTAACTGCTTTTGAGTGAGCTTCAAGAAGAGTTTTCTTCGCTTCTGCTTCAATCTCTTCGATTTCTTTTTCAGTGAAGATCTTATTCTTAAGAAGATCAGCTTTGAACTTTGGAAGAGGATCTAGTGCCTTAGCAGCAGCTCTCTCTTCTTCATCACGGTACCACTCATGGTTATCAGAGTTAGAGTGGTTACCAATACGGATACACTCAGCATGAACGATTACTGGAATTGATTTTTCTTTAGCATACTCGTATGCAGAGATCATTGTGTTCATCGAATCGAAAATATCTTTACCATCACACTTAACAATTTGAATATTTTTGAAGCCTGTGAAGTTATCAGCAACAAACTCGTTAGCTGTCTGATCACACTTAGGAACAGAAATACCGTAACCGTTATCTTGGAATACGAATACTACTGGAAGTAATTCTCTATCCGCACCTGTGATTGCCTCATAAACGTAACCTTCAGAAACTGAAGACTCACCTTGAGAAGAAATCGCTACACCTTTTTTCTTATAAGTCTTCATCCCACGAGCAGCACCAACAGCGTGAAGTGTATGGTTACCAGTACAAGATGAAACGTTATGAATATTCCACTCAGGTTTAGCAAAGTGGTTAGACATATGACGTCCACCAGAAGCTAGATCTGTAGCTTTTGAAATCCCGTTCAGGATTAGTTCTTCAGCAGTAAGACCTGCAGAAAGAGCAACAAGCATGTCACGGTAGTAAGGGAAAAGGTGGTCAGTTTTTTTATTGAAAACTTGGCCA
Organism: uncultured Bacteriovoracaceae bacterium; assembly: GCA_937931205.1. Classification (GTDB taxonomy): domain Bacteria; phylum Bdellovibrionota; class Bacteriovoracia; order Bacteriovoracales; family Bacteriovoracaceae; genus Peredibacter. The sequence goes on along the minus strand of CALHBF010000013.1, from coordinate 166,903 downwards.
ATTGCTAACTGGATACCATCGTGTCCAGCGTATGGAGCGTGGTAAGACCAACCAAGGGCTTGCTTAAGGTAGTTAGGAGCACGCTCATCAACCATGCGTCCAAGAATTAAAAGATGTAACCAATTTTTGAGAACTTTTTTATCAGTTTTTTTGATGTCATGATGTTTGACGACTTTCAAAGTCATAATAAATCTCCATGTTGAACAAGAGCTAACTATTTAAAAATTTTATGGAAATTTACCTAAAAAAGGGGCATTCGACAACCCAGTGGGTAAGAGAATACCTAGAAATTTGTTAAACCTGTGAAATCACTCACCTAGGAAGGCAACTCCCCACTCTTTAAACATATTCTCTCGCTTAATCTTCGTTGCCGGTCTATTAAGCTCAGGATTTTGAGTCGGAGGAGAGAGCTGAGAATCTCCTTCCAGCTCAGGAGACCCCTGAGACGGGATGAGGACATAAAGCACTCTGGTCAACGAACTTTGCTCAAGATCAAGGGCAACCGGTACGGCCACATCCAGCTGTTCGTTGTACTGAGGATAAATACAGAAGAAGGGGTAATCAGGAATTTTCACACGCCAATGCTCTTCAAAGTCACTCAAAGAAATCGGCGGAAAGTCCATCGCTTTAAGATCGGTAAGCATCCACTCGATAACTTCCTTACGAGAGATACATACGCCGGCCTGAAACTGCATAAAAGAGCGAGGCAAGCGGATATCATAGAAAAGGTAGTCGTAATACGTTCCATCAATTTCAAACTTATCTCGTTCAACAATTTTTCCTTCCCAAGAGTTTCTCTCAGAAAGCATAGGAGTTGTAGCTAAGAAATGCTTAGGCGCCTGACCAAAAAAACGAAACTTCATTTTCTTTTCATCGTGGATAGACTGGATATAGATATTTGGTTTCCCAGCAAATATCTCCCCTTCACCCGGATAAAAGCTCGCATCAATTTTATGATTTTTCCACACCCCCGGAGATTCAACATTGGGGAATAAAAGTTTTCCTTGAGTGGCCCACCAAGGAAGATCTTTTGCTCCCAGAAGGTCTTCGAAGTTTTTTAATTGAGGGAAAATCAGTGGGAGACAGTTTTCTTCATTTGCCTTATCCACCATCTTTATAGCGCAATGGTTCCCCCGCTCTTGGCTCCAAGTCATAAACTCAGGTTCGCGACAGGTCTGCGCCTGAAGCTGGGAAACCATCATAAGTAGGATTGGAATAAAGAATTTCATTTCTTTACCAACTTTACGGCTTGATTAAGGGACTTACTATTAACGGTGAGCCTTTGCATAAATTCGCAACCAACTTCATCGCTGGCCCGTAACTGATAGGCACCTGGTTTAGTATAGAATTTAAAGGTTCCGCCCGCTGGAACTTCGGTATGAATCAGCAGCTTTCTTTCTTGAAAATTGTCTTTGTCCAAAGAGAGCCAAACCATCACTTTCTTCCCACAACCGGCCGCTGAAGTAACGCGCCCTTCGATACCTAAGGAAGAAGCATTAACTTGAATTGAAAGAAAAAGGAGTCCGACTAAAAACTTCATATTCCCATCTTATCGGCTAAAAAGGCCTTGAACGTTAATCTGACTAATTTAGCAAAATTCTTCCTCTAAAAAGCCTTGTAAAGGTCAAGTCTTCGTCTTAAACTGCCGAAAACTCTCATATAAAATCACTATGGAGACTTCTTATGTCAAAAACTATTGGCCAGCAGTTCTTTAATGATCCTCGTCTTGAAGAAGCAAAGAAACTCATTAAAGAGGCCCTCAATGATCACAAAAAAAGTATCACTGGCGTAAAAGCCCCAAACCCAGAACTTAAAGCAAGCTATGATGAACTTCTTAAGAAGATGGCCGATTATCGCGGAGGCGGACTTTTCTTTAACTATCTTGGCTCTGGTATTGGTAATGGTCCTCTGGTTGAGCTAGCAGATGGTTCAATCAAATATGATTTCATTACAGGGATTGGCGTTCACTACATGGGTCACTCTCACGAAGGTGTAATCGAAGCAACTCTTAAGGGCGCTCTTGCTAATACAGTAATGAACGGTCACCTTCAACAAAACGATACAACAGCTGAACTCTTAGAAGTTATTTCAAAAGCAGCTACTAAAAATGGTGCTCTTGTTAAGAACGTTTTCCTTTCTACTTCTGGAGCAATGGCCAACGATAACGCTTTCAAGATCATCTTCCAAAAACGTGCTCCTCTAGCAAAACGTTTCTTCGCATTTGAGAAATGTTTCTCAGGTCGTACCCTTGGAATGGCATGGGTTACTGATAAAGCTGCCTATCGTGCAGGTGTACCTCAAACTGTTCAGGTAGATTATGTTCCTTTCTATGATGAAAATGATCACAAAGGTTCAATCGAGAAAGCAGTGAAGGCCATGAAGTCATGCCTTAAACGCTACCCTGGTGAGTATGCTGGTTTCATCATGGAACTTATTCAAGGTGAAAATGGTTCATGGGTTGGTAACACTGAATACTTCGAAGCTCTTATTGCAGTCTGTAAAGAGAACAACATTTCTCTTCTTGTAGATGAAGTTCAAACTTTTGGTCGTACGACTGAAATTTTTGCTTTCCAACACTTCAAACTAGATAAGCACGTCGATGTTGTTACTGTTGGTAAGAACTCTCAAGTATGTGCGACTCTCTATTCAGATGATCATAAACCGAAGCCAGGTCTTCTTTCACAGACTTTCACAGGTTCTTCATCACAGATTTCTGCTGCATATTTTGTGATCAATGAAATTCTTAAAGGGAACTACCTTGGAGAGAACGGAAAGATCATGAAGCTTCACAAACATTTCCAAGCAAAGCTTGAAGCAATGTCAAAGAAGATGCCTAATAAAATCACTGGACCTTATGGTATCGGAGCAATGGTTGCGATGACTGTCTTTGGTGGTGATGAAGCTAAGACAAAAGATTTCACTTACAAACTATTTAACAACGGTGTTCTTTCCTTCCAAGCAGGAGCGGCACCTCTTTCACGTGTGAGATTCCTTATGCCAATTCTAGCGGTAGAAGAACATCACATTGATGAAGTATGTGCCATTATTGAAAAAACACTTACTGAAATGGAATAAAGAATGTTTATCATCCGTCCCATTAAACAAAACGATCTCGATGGACTTATGGAACTTCTTGCGGAGTCAGGCCACGGTCTGACTTCTCTTCCAAAAGATCCAGAAGTTCTTCAAAAGAGAATCCGAATCTCTGAACGAAGTTTTCTTCATCGTGAAGATGGGGCCGGTGGTGAAGATTATCTTTTTGTAATGGAAGAGATTTTCACAGGAAAAATTGTCGGGGTTTGTGCCATCATCTCAAAGATTGGCGGCTTTCATCCTTACTACTTCTACCGTCTTGAAAAAACAAAATACTCATCGAAAATCGTGAATGTGCAGACAGAAATTACGAACATGCACTTTCACTTTGTTCACAATGGTCCGGCGGAGATCTGTTCACTTTATCTTCATCCGAAATACCGTAACTCACAAAACGGCCGTTTCCTTTCACTCTCTCGTTTTCTCTTTATTGCAGAAAACAGAAAGTATTTTGAAGACCAAGTTATTGCAGAGATGCGTGGAATGGTTAATGACTCAGGTCACTCACCTTTCTGGGATGCTGTCGGTAAGAACTTTTTCCAAATCGATTTCCCTACGGCCGATTATCTCTCAGTAAAAAACAAAAAATTCATTGAAGAGTTAATGCCTAAAACACCTATCATTGCCAACCTTCTTCCCGAAGATGCTCAATTTGTGATTGGTAAGGTTCATCCCAATACAGAACCGGCCAAGCATATCTTAGAGCAAGAAGGATTTAAATTCTCAGGTCTAGTAGGAATGTTTGAACCAGGGCCAGTACTTATTGCTGATATCGATAATATTAGAGCTATTCGCGAAAGTGTGGTCGGAGTAATTGAAGAAATTGCTGATAAACAAGAAGTAACAGATATTAAAGTTATCTCTTCTACTGATGAAGATAACTTCCGCTCATGTCTTGGTGGTGTTGAAATTCTGCCAAGCGGTGGATTGAAAATTTCAGATGTCACGGCCGCAGGTCTTAAGCTGAGGAAGGGTGATAAGATTCGCTTTGTAAGTTTCAAACCTAAAAAATAAAATTTTTATCAGGGCCTTTTAAGGCCCTTTTTTATTTATTCTATCCTAAAAGTTTTTCCCCTTTATTTCTCTCCTACTCTCCTTTATCAACAAAAAAACATCTTAAGGTGCTCTTGAGCTTCTTTATAGTTTTGAAGAGTTCAATAAGGAAACTTAACTGAACCTTAATGACAAAGCTCCTTTGAATATTAATTTTTCTTTAAGCATTAACATTTCCATTGTTTCTATTTCCAGCAAAATTAAACTGGAGTCTCAACTCAACCTTAAAAAGGATTTTAATGAAAACGATGTCAGTTGTTCTGTTGTCTGCACTTGCGCTTACAAGCTGTGCAGGAATGCAAAAGATGTTCGCTGCTGGTAAGAAGTTTGACAAGGCCCAAGCTAGCAAACTTGCTAAATCAAACTCTTCAAAAGAAAAGATCGTTGCTGAATTAGGTGATCCACAAACTCACACAAAAGAAAAAAATGCAGCTGGTGCTGAATATAACTGTCATAGCTGGTACTTCAATGGACTAAGCCCAATGGCCGTTGGTAATAAAACTGCTGATGGTTCTATCTCTACAGAGCCAAGACTTCACGGTTGTTTTGATGCTAAAGGAAAGTCAGCAATGTTTGAAGTTGATGGCCGTATCACAGGAGATATCTCTCTTTGGTCTGATGCTTATAACAGAAAATATAAAGCTGTTGGCGGTCAACCATTCTTCCTAGCTGACACAAACGTGGAAATTGATTATTTCCCGAATATCCTAGCTGCTGGTCAACTTCTAAGAATTAAGAACAAGACAAACAAAGTTGTGAACATTAACTGGGCCAACTCTTCTCTTCGTCTTAATTCAAGACAAATGGAACTAGCCCCAGCTTCTTTCCCACGCACTAACTGGGATCGTCCAGCTCCAGCAACTCAAGTTCTTCCTGGTGAAGAATTCTATGAGTTCGTTTATGCGAAACCACTTTATACAATGGTAAACTATGCCCTTGTTCAACTTCCGCTTTGTGGAGAAATCAAAGGCTACCAAAAGAACGGAACTCCGGTTATTAACGACCGTGGTTGCGAAGGTACAAAAATCACAGGTGTAATTAACTACTCTTTTGATTCAGCTGCACCTCAAACTGTTCACTATACTTACGAACTTGCAAAAGCTCGCGGTTTCTAAAAAAATGGGGGGAGTTTAAAACTCTCCCCTTTCACATTATCTTCTCCATAACAAACTTCACTCATCCTTAACCGTTTCTTAGCACAAAGAAACTTGTAGAGATCATTTGACCTTGATAGAAGTCCCGAAACAAACCTTTCAGGGAGAAAAGCCATGAAAACATTAGTATTCGCTCTTACACTATTAGCTTCAAACCTAGCTTTCAGTGACATCCATAGAGTTGGAACTGCAGACTTCTCAAGCCTCTATAATGGATTCAATGCAGGGATCTACCAAGTTGAAGTAAAAGTTACACCTAAAAACGAACTCGTAACCGGTATTACTTCTCGAAGAATGGTTCACGATGATGGAATGAATTTCTGCACTACGACTGTAAAATTTGACGTTGGTACAGCAGAATTAAAAGTGACGAATGGTGACTGGTCAACAATTCAAAAATATCCTGTTACTGCAACCCTCTCTCAGCGATCAGATGATGAGACTTGTGATACTTCCATTTTAAAAACAGAAGGACAGACAAAGTTCTACATTGAGCTTTCAAGCAGGCCAACTGCACTTCCGATACAAGCTCCAAAAGGCTATAGCACTGTTTATGCTCAGATCACTCCATTTCGCGGTTACTTAACTTCAAGTGCTTTCATTGATCTTGATGATTGGAAACAGGTGATTGATCCTAAGGAGCTACTGAATGACTCCGCTGTCATCTCTACTAGCTCTAATGCTTTTGATTTATACTATTATGTTTTTTCTTCTAACGAGAGAAGCTCTCTTTCACTAGCTAATGGAATAATCAAGCTGAAATAGATAAAAAAAAGGGAGCTAAAAGCTCCCTTTTTTATTACTGACCTTTAGAAGTTGATTCAAAAATCTTATCTGCAGAAGCAGAAACGAATCCCTGATAAAGATTACCATTCGGCATAGCATAGCGCTTGGCAAACTCATAATAACACGCAGGAATCATTCTCTTACCATCTGAGAAAGTAACTTCAATATTATTAGCAAGAGTTGAAGACTGCTCTAGCAGAACTTCTTTTGAGCCTTTCACTTCCCCACCACTGCTGTTGAGCTTAAACCCATTCTCTTTCAAGAATTCGTTAAGCACTCTAATATCAGAGAACTTTTTTAGATCGTTGATATAAACTGTGAAATGATTCGGACGGTAACCAAAAGCTGCTACCCATGCTGCATAATCAGATTCTTTTAAAAGAGCATCATAAGTCGCTGTTGAAACATTCCATGGACGACCAATAGAGGTAAAGTCATTCGCTGTTTCAGCATTGGCCGGAATTTGATTTACTAGTGAATTAACTGTTTCACGTAATGCAGGTGAGAACTCTTCTAGCTTTAATTCTGAAATAAAGATCTTTGGCATTTTAGGGTCAGAATGCTGATAGTGTTTTGCATAAAGCTTCTTCTCAGGAAACTGGTAATCACCCATTTCCTTATATCCCCAAGCAAGGAAAGGACGGGCCAGTACTTCGATATTTATTCTTGGGTGATTGAAAGTTCTTAGGGCAATGTGATCATTGCTTAAGGCCTCACCTTGAGCGGTAAGCACATCATAGATTTTCTGAGCGAGAGGGTTAATGGCAGTATAATCCACCCACATTTTATCAAGTAGTTGAGCTAGGTTTTGAGTACTCATAAGGTTCTCCTCCAAAATAGTTATTGAATTCTATCAGATAACTTTGAATTGTTTAAGTTCTACTTTTTAACGCACCTAAAACTCTGGGATAAATGCCACAAAAGAGGTATGATCAGCGTCATCTTAAACAAAGGATTTCTATGAAAATGGTACTAAAAGGCGATTATTTTAATGGCTCATTTTCCCACCCTCAAGGGCTGACTTCTGCTGATTTAGGAAAGTCTCAAGAACAAATTTCTAAAAAGTCCCCTGCTGACCTTACCATGCACCTATGGGATGCCGGAATCTTTTATAACCATGTTGATGCTGTTATTAACTCTGCCCAGAAAGGGTTTGAGACTTGGAGAAAGACCTCTTTTGAAGAGAGAATTAACTTTCTTAAAAAATACCAAGAGGCCGTAAGAAGAAGAAAAGATGATATTGCCATGGCACTGGCCCTGGAAGTTGGTAAGCCTCTTTGGGAAGCTAAAACTGAAGCTGCTTCGGTTGATGGCAAGGTCAGTGTGACGATCACCGACTCTTATGAGCGCATCAAGAAACAAACAATTAAAGAAGTCATGCCTAAGATTGATGGGCACGTTATCTATAAGCCACTAGGCCCTAGCCTAGTTATCGGTCCATTCAATTTCCCATGCCACCTAGCTAACGGACAAATTCTTGCCGCATTATTGGCAGGCAACTCGATCATCTTTAAACCATCTGAGAAGACGATCTACTCGGCTCAACTGATGATTGAGTGTTTCCATGAAGCCGGATTCCCCGAGGGAGTTGTTAACTTCATTAATGGGACGGGACACACTTCAAGTGCACTGACAAAAGATAAGCGAATCAAAGGTATTTATTTTACTGGTTCTAAAAATGTAGGAATGAGAATCCTTGAAAATACTTATCAGGATATCAATAAACTGGTTGCTCTTGAACTAGGTGGAAAGAATGCCACCATTCTTCACCACGATACTAATATGGATCACGCTCTCCCTGAACTTCTGCGCTCATCGTTCCTAACAACAGGACAGCGCTGTACTTCGACTTCTATTATTCTTATTCATAAGAAAATTGAGCAAGAATTCATTTCTAAGTTTAAAGCACTTACCGAAAGAATTCGCGTTGGTCACCCTCTCTCTACTCCTGAAGTTTTCATGGGACCACTCATTGATGCTCACGCTGAAAAACTTTACTTTGATTTCTGTAATCAGGCCTACAAAGACGGTGCAACAGATATTCTAGGAGCAAAGAAACTAGAAGTTGGCCATCAAGGCTATTACGTGAGTCCTTCTATTCTTTATACTGATAAACCAAAACTTGATTCAAAACTTATTCAAGATGAAATTTTTGGACCAAACTGTTTCTTCATTCCTTACGAGGATATTAATGAAGCGATTCATTTGGCCAACTCTACTGAATACGGTCTTGCTGCTTCTATCTTCACCCAAGACAAGGCCATTTATGAACTTGCTCTTCGTGACATTGATTCTGGTCTTATTAACTTGAACAGATCAACAGTGGGAGCGACAGCAAGACTTCCTTTCGGCGGACTTAAAAATTCAGGCAATCATCGTCCTGCAGCTGTGTCTATGATTGACCACTGTGTAGGAACAGTTGCTTCACTTGAAACTCAAGATGCGAGTTCAAAAATTTCTGATGTTGTAGGATTAAATTAATTTATATGGATGAAGCTGCTGACCTTAAACGTGAACGAATTTATATCATTATCTTGGCGGCCATTCAAATTGCCCATATTTTAGATTTCGTTATTATGATGCCTTTAGGCCCTCAATTTATGAGGGTCTTTTCTATTTCGCCGGCACAATTCTCAACTCTAGTTTCGGCCTATACCTTTAGTGCTGGTATTGTTGGTTTTTTCGGTGCTCTTTATGCTGATCATTTTGACCGAAAAAAATTTCTGATCTTTAACTTCACCGGTTTTATTATCGGAACTTTCATGTGTGCCATTGCAGAAGGCTTCCACTCATTGCTCATCGCTCGCATTATCGCTGGTGCTTTCGGTGGAATTCTTAATGCCTGCGTTCTTTCGCTAGTGGCCGATCTCATTCCTTTTGCTCGTCGTGGTAAGGCCATGGGAGTAGTAATGTCTTCGTTCTCGATTGCCAGTGTGATGGGAATTCCAGTCGGATTGTGGGTTGCCAATAAGTTTCACTGGCATGCTGCCTTCTATCTCATCTGTATCTTAAGTCTCGTCTTTTGGATTGGCTCGTTTGTCTTTCTTCCTTCTGTGAAAGTTGCTGGCCCGAAATTAGGCTTCATTGATAATTTAAAGAAGTTTAAAGTTATCGTTAAAAACTTTGATTACCTTCAATGCTTCACTTTAACTTCTGTTCTGGGCTTCGGAGTTTTTATGACGATTCCATTCATTGCTCCTTACATGGTCAAGAACGTTGGCCTGCTAGAAAGTGAACTGCCGTTGATCTATCTTTTTGGTGGGGCATTTACCATCATCTCTGCTCGCCTCATTGGAAGACTAAGTGATACACAAGGAAGCTATAAAATGTTTAAAACCCTTGCGATCATTTCTTGCTTCCCGTTAATTGCGCTCACGAATCTGCCACAAGTACCTCTATGGGTGGCACTTCTTGTCAGTACCCTTTTTACCATGATCGGTTCAGGCCGCTTTATTCCGGCCATGACTCTTATCTCTGCTGTTTCTCGTCCCGGTGACAGAGGAACATTTATGAGTCTGGAAAATGCTACACGACAGTTTGCAACAGGGGTTGCCAGTCAATTAGCAGGTCTTATCATTGGGACAACGAGTGCAGGACTGCTGACAAACTTTCCTATTGTGGGAATCGTCGGTGTCGTTACTACTATTCTTGGAATCTACGTCGCTTTTAAAATTAAAACCAAACACCAACTTCTATGAACAAAGCTCTTTGGGCCTCAATCTCTGCTTTTTGCATGTGGGGCCTTTTTCCAATCTACTGGAAAATTTTTATTGGTTTCTCTGCTTGGGATCTCTTTGCTTTTCGCTTAGTTTTCTCTTTTATTACTCTTCTTCTCATTATGATCTTTACTAAAAAGTTCAAGGTCATTTCGCTTGCCGTGAAAGATAAAAAGAAGTTTTTCTGGCTCGTAGTCTCTGCCATTTTAATTTCCTCTAACTGGCTCCTCTATATTTATGCGGTCAATACCAATCGGGTTCTAGAGGCCAGTATGGGATACTTCTTGAATCCTATTATTCTCATTATCCTCGGTCGTCTTATTTTTAAAGAACAATTGAGACCAGCTCAACTTCCTTCTATCGCACTAGTGGTCATTGCCATTGGCTATATTGCTTATCATACCAATCTCAATGAGTTCCCATGGATGGCATTAAGCCTTTCTATCTCATTCGCTCTTTATGGTCTGATTAGAAAACTTGTTAAGATCGGTTCTGCTGAAGGTCTTTTTATTGAAACTACCGTTATCGCGATTCCGGTTCTTATTGCCTGGCCATTTATAACTGGCAATCCTTTAACCATTCTAACTGATATGGGTCTTGGTAAAGCTTTGATTCTTTCGCTCTCGGGAATTCTTACTGGTGGGCCATTAATTCTTTTTGCTTATGCTGCCAAAAATTTAAAATTTACGACTCTGGGATTTACTCAATACCTCTCACCAAGTCTTAAGTTTCTTTGTGGGATTCTCATTTTTAAAGAAGTTCTCCTACCACATAACATGGTAGGATTTGCACTTATCTGGACAGCACTTGCTCTTTATTCTTTTGAGTCACTTCACAACACTCAGAAAACAAGATTAATGAATAGAAAGAATCTCTGATTTGGCCGTTGCCTTCTTAAGCTCCTTAGGGAGGCAACTCAATAAGACTTCGATCATCGCTTTCTCGATAGATTTTTTCATCGAAAAAGGTCCGGTCACAAAGCTCACTTCGCGCACAGGAACTTTCCCTTTAAATTCTCTCAGAAGTTTTTTATCTTTGTCTGATAGAGAGTCAATCGCAAGCTTTGGCAGAATAGTAAAACCTTGTGATGTTTTTACCATATTGATCAATGTCTCCATACTGCCGGCTTCAAAGAAAAGATTCTTATCTTCTTTTTCCTTACTCACTTTACAGAGGGAGAGAGCTTGCGTTCTCATGCAATGACCTTCTTTTAAAAGCCATGCTTCCTTCAAATCTAAATCTTTCTGTTCAATAGTCTTCTTTTTTAAAAGTTCGTGCATTGGTGAAAAGAAAACTTCAAACGGTTCATAAAAAAGTGGGTCTTCCACAATATCTTTTTCTTCCAGTGGAGTTGCAAGAATTGCCCCATCGATTTTGCCATCTTTGAGTAGTCTGATAATTTCATCAGTCTGATACTCATAAACTTTCAATTCGACTTTTGAATACTTTTGAATGAATTCGTTCACAAAAAGTGGAAGGACATAAGGGGCCAGCGTCGGAATAATTCCTAAAACAAACTCCCCAGAGATCTCGCCACGCAGAGATTTTGCAAGTTCTTCCAGTTCATTTGAAGCATTCATTACTTTTTGGGCATAACTTAAAACTGTTTTCCCCATAGGAGTTGGCTCTACCGGATTCTTAGAGCGATCAAAAATAATGACTTGCAGATAGTCTTCCAGTTTTTGAATCTGCATACTTAATGTTGGTTGTGTCACAAAACATTCTTTAGCTGCTTGAGCAAAGTTTCGACAGCGCTCAACGGCCAGGATATAATTGAGTTGGGTAAGCGTCATAAGAGAATCCTTGTGATAAGATTATTCAATTGAAACATAAAAAAAACTTGAGGTCGAATATGATCTATATGTTGCTCGTAATCTCAGTGCTTATTGGTATGCTTATGCCTATTCAGGCTTCAATCAATGCAGAACTCACTCGAATTCTTCAAAATCCTTTTTTAGGTGCTTTTATTTCTTTTTTTATGGGCTCACTCGCCCTCTTTATCGTGTGCTTAATTCAGGGGAATTTCCTGATTGATCTGAAACGCCTGACTCTTGCCAGTCCCTACCAGTTTATCGGCGGTCTCTTTGGAGCACTTTTCGTTGGATCAAGTATCATCCTTATTCCGAAACTGGGAGCAACCACACTGATGGCCGCTTTTGTAACTGGACAACTGTTAATGTCCCTGGCCATTGACCACTATGGATGGTTTGGCATTACTACTCAGCCGATAAGTCTTCAGCGCTTATTTGGAGTCATTCTCCTTTTTACAGGATTACTTTTAATTGTTAAGAAAGCCGCATGATTAACGTTAACGGAATAAACAAATTATTTGATCAAAGGGCCATTGCCGGACTTCACCATATTTCTTTTGATATCAAAGAAGGCGAAGTTTTCTCTCTAATGGGCCCAAATGGCTCAGGTAAAACGACTCTGATTAATATCATTTCTGGAAAAACTCTTCCTGATAGCGGGACTGTTTCTATCAAAGGGAATCTTAGCCTTTTTGAACATAAAGAGATCGAAAATCAGAACGTCCAAAAGTTTTTAATTCAATCTAATAAACTTGAAATCAGTGAAGAACAAAAACTACAACTCACACGAGATTTTGCCGATATTTTTGAATTCACCTTCCAACTACGACAAAATTTAAATGAACTCTCAGCAGGCCAGCGCCAAAAAGTGATGCTAGCGAGTGAACTGATTAATTCTCCTTCACTGCTACTTTTAGATGAGCCCTTTACTCATCTTGACCCGCATACCAGAAAAGATATTCTCCAGGCCTTATTTGAATACATCAGACGCCAGGGAATTTCAGTCTTATGGGTAACCCATGATCTTGAAGAGGCGACCCTTTTTGCTGATCGTATTGGACTTCTTAATTTTGGGAAGATGGAGCAAATAGGAACCCCTGCACAGCTCATCAAATCTCCTCGTTCTCTTTTTAGTGCAAAGTTTTTAGGCTATGAGAATTTTTTAAGCATCCTGCCGGAAAATGGTAAATGGATAACTCCATGGGGAGCTTTGGGAGAAGCCCAAAGTGATCAACCGCATATCTTGGTTATTCCTGCCAACGCTTTTACCCAAGATTCAAATGGTGTTGAATTAAAGATCGACTCAGTTCAAATGAGAGGTCGTTCTCAATATGTTAGAGCACGCTTAGCTGAAAAGACCCTGTTTCTAGAGTTCTCTCCCCAAGTTCAACTTCCCCCTAAGAAGCTTAAAACGAAGCTCATTTGGGAGAGCTGTTTTCTCCTTCCTCACTAGGAATTTTAATAACTTACCCCATATGTAAAAGGGAACAAAGTCTATGCTTTGTTTCCCTCTTATGGTAAGAGTTGGGGCATGGCACACGAATATTTTAAGAAAGAAAATTACCAGAGAAAACCTGAATGGCTTAAAGTCAATCTCCCTCAAGGTGAGGACTATAAGGAAATTCGCGATAACATGCGCACTAAGGGTCTTGCTACTGTTTGTGAAGAAGCACGCTGCCCTAATTTATCTGAATGCTGGAGTGCACGCACTGCCACAGTGATGATTCTTGGAGACACTTGTACTCGCGCCTGTAAATTCTGTAACGTTAAAACAGGAAACCCAAAAGGTTTTATCAATAAAGAAGAAATCGCCAATACCTCTGAAATGGTGGCGATGATGAATCTTCGCTACATTGTTATCACTTCAGTGGATCGTGATGATCTGCCCGATCATGGAGCTGGTCACTTTGCTTCAGTGATTAAACGTGTTCACACTGATCACCCAGATACTAAAGTTGAAGTACTTATTCCTGATTTTGCTGGAGATGAGGAGCGTATGAGAGTATTAGCTGATGCTAATCCTTACGTGATCGCGCAAAACGTTGAAACAGTCAGACGCCTTACTCATCCAGTTCGTGATCCACGTGCCAGCTACGAGAAAACCCTTGGATGTTTAAAATTCTATAAAGAGAACTATCCCCATATTCAAACGAAGACTTCACTCATGGTAGGTCTCGGTGAAACATGGGCCGAGATTCAAGAAGCTCTTGAAGATATTCGTGCTCATAATGTTGATATCATCACATTTGGACAATACCTTCAGCCTAGTAAACGTCACTTGAACGTTGAGAAATTCTATACTCCAGAAGAGTTTGAAGAGTTAAAACGAATGAGCCTAAAACTTGGATTTAAGTTTGTTGCTTCAGGCCCGCTTGTTCGTTCTTCTTACAAGGCCGGAGATTTCCTCGATTACGTCGAGTCTCTTGAGAATAAGTAACATGAACTTGGAATTAGCTTTAAGTGATTTTGATTTAACTGAATCAAACCTCTCTTGGGTTAATCCACACACGCTTGTCGTTAGAAAATGGAATTGGGAATACTCCCTTGCCCATAAATTTCAGCGTCGTGCTGTTGAGCTGGTTCACGATACTGCGGGATTAAAAATCCTCATTTGTACTTCTCATCCTCATGTTCTTACCAACGGACGAGGCCTGCAAAAACCTCGCAAAGGTGAAGAATTTAAACTGGTAGATTTTAAGCCAGAAAATTTTCCAATGCTTCCCTTCCCACTTCATCAAATTGAGCGCGGCGGTGGTCTTACCTTTCATCACCCTGGACAATTTATTTTCTATCCAATCACCAGACTCAATCCTAAAACGTTAAGTCTCTCAAAGATGACTGACGAAATTTTTGATTTCTCGATTGAGATCTTAAAATCTTGGGGTGTAAATGATTTAGGACATGAGAATAAATTATTAGGTCTCTGGTGGAAGAATGATAAGAAGATGGCCTCAATGGGAATTGCCATTGAAAAGCTTGTTACTTTTCATGGGATGGCACTCAATCTTTTTCGTGATCCACAAATGAAGACAGCTCTTGCTCTTCTTAATCCTTGTGGTCTCTCAAGTGATATTTATATTTCTGCAGAAGAGTTAACTCAACTTCCAGAAAATGCCTTAGATAAATTTTGTGACGATTTTTTAGTGAAGGTAAAAAATGGCTGGCTCTAGCTTTGGAACACTTTATCGTATAACAACTTTTGGAGAATCTCACGGAGAAGCTCTAGGAGTGATTATTGATGGAATGCCTTCTAACATCAGCGTTGATCTTGAAGAACTTCACCTTGAGCTATTACGTCGCGCTCCTGGGCAGCACCAAGTGCATACCAATCGTCGAGAAGATGATCGCCCTAGAATTCTCTCGGGTGTCTTTGAAGGTAAAACGCTAGGAACACCTATTTGCGTGATCGTTGAAAATACCAATCAAAGATCAGGTGACTACGATAAGTTAAAAGATTCATACCGCCCTGGACATGCTGATAAAACGACCATGATTAAATTTGGTATTCGCGATCACCGTGGCGGCGGTCGAGCTTCTGGACGCGAAACCCTGGCACGAGTCATCGGCGGTTATTTTGCAAAAAAAATGCTCACAAGTATGAGCTTCTATGCCTACATTTCGCAAGTAGGCCCGTATAAAATTGATAAAGTGATCTCTCACGGAACTCCTCGCGGAGAGATCAATATTCCAGATGAGAATCTCACCTCTGAAGTTGTTTCGTTTTTAAAAGACTGCAAAGTTAATGGTGAGTCTGCTGGTGGCATTGTTCGCTTATCCATCACAGGAGTGCCAGCAGGTCTTGGTGAACCGGTTTTTGATAAACTCAAAGCAGATCTGGCAAAGGCCATGCTCTCAATTCCTGCCTGTGTCGGTTTTAGTCTTGGTTCTGGCTTTGCCATGGCCAGCATGAAAGGAAGCGAAGTTAGCAGTGACTCTCGCCACTTTGGTGGTATGGAAGGCGGAATTTCTAACGGAGAAGAGATTATTCTTGATCTCGCATTCAAGGCCCCATCAACCATTGGTGAGAAGGCCCGTGAGGGAAGACATGACCCTTGTATTCTTCCAAGAGTCATTCCTGTTGTTGAAGCAATGGCCGCAATTACTCTTGCCGATCAGCTACTTCGTCAAGAGGCTTACCATTCTTTTCTGACTTCAAATAAAGATCAGTAATACTAATTAGACCTTGGCGATGAGGAACAATTCCAGGAATTTCTTCTGCACTTTCTTCAAGGATTTGTTTTTTACGACTCTTCCACTTCCAAAATTTTCCATGGTGGAATGCACCCTTTTTATTGGCCACAATTCCTGAGCTGTTCATAGCAAAACCTTCTTCTGCAAAAAGATTTTCTCCTAACTTCACATATTTCTGCTCTGAAAGAGTTAAATGATAAAGCGAAGGAAAGATATCTTCATGAGAACCAAAGTTATTCTTATCAAAGCTTTTAGGCTTCAGAGCTTCAGGTGCGTAAATGTAGAAAGGAACTGCATAGCGCTTGAACTCTTCATCAGAGCCGACACCTTTGGCAACCCAGTAAGAGTGATCTCCAGTAATGCTTACTACTGTTCTGCCACCGAGTGCTGATTTTTTAATTCTAGTTAAAAACTCTCCGGCCTTATGATTGCTATATTGAAGACCTCTGAAACGAAGGAATGCGAGTTCTGAGCTGACAGTCATTCTATTCTCCATCTCTTCATTCATCTTCAAAGGTAATGCCTTATAAGTTTTTGGCACTTCAAATGGAGGGTGATTGGAAGTCGTTAAAACGACAAACAACTGGGGCTGATCCGCTGTCTTTAGCTTCTCTTCTAAGAAGGTATAGAGATACTCATCAAAGATTCCCCACTCATTCCCAAGATTTTCTCCAAGAAGATTATTCAATTCAGGAATGGCCTCTTTAATTTCATCAGCTCCCCATAAATGGTCATACTTCTGGGCAGTAAGAAATTTCCCTAAGTCTCTCCAGCCTAACTTTCCGCCGTAAACGAAGTGAGTCTCATACCCTTGCTCTTTGTAAGGAACATGTCCCGAAGACTTCAAATAGGTTTTCATGAACTCTGATTCAGAAAGAAAGCGCGCACCTGGGCGAATGATCTGTGAAGTTGTTACGGAAACAATACTTCCGATTGTGCCGTTTTCAGCAGGTAAGAAATTCTTGAAAAGAATATCATCGTCAAAATGCTCTTTTAAATCGCCTAAAAGATTAAAATCTTCTGAGTTGCGATCATTCCAGTAACTTCCAAAACTCTCCATCACCAGCAGTACGACATGAGGCTTAATCTCACGTGCTCGCTCGTTTTTCGGAGTTGTGGCCGTAAGAGAATTTAAAATAGTTCCGTTAGACTTATGATTGAAAGACGCATGGAATGCTTCTTCCCAGTTCTTAAAGCCAAAGTTCTTAAGATAGTCATAGTCACCCTTACCAAAGGTTTTTCTGATCTTCATCGCCCTATTAAGGCTGATTGGCCCGTTGATGGAAATTTTATTAATAAAATCCACATTGGAAATATGAGCATCCTCAATCGAAAGTGGCAGTCGAGTAAAATTCCCTCTCCCTGCAAAAGCAATAAACACTAATCCACTAAGAAAAAAGACTGGCATCTTCCAGTCAAAGCGCTTCACCTTTAAATCAAAATCATAGGGTGAGAACATGAACTTAATGATGCGGTAACTGAAATAATGAACGAGAACCAGTAAGATGGCCCAAAGAACTACGTTATAATTCTTCCAAATAGAAATAATCACTGCAACGGTATCGTCCTCAAAAAGTCCGAAGAAAAGAATATTGAGGTGATCTTGGAAATAAGAATAAAACCCATAATCGCAAACATACAACCATGCTAGGGCGAAATAAAAAACTGTGAGAAAGAAGATGATGAACTTTCTTAAGAACTGGTAGCCGGCCTTCGGAATCAGATAAGTTAAATTCAATAACAGAAAAGGCAGTAAGTTAATATAGGCCAGTGGCATCAGATCATAACGAAAACCAAGAAGAAAGGCTTCACGAACCGATTTGATATTCATTAACAAGCTTTGATGATCACCAAAGACAATGGTAAAACCAACTCGTGCCAGTGTCATAAACAAGGCAGAGATAAAAAAGAGGATGAACAGATTTTTAGTCCATCGAAAATAGAAATTCTTAAAATTGAGATTCATAGTCTTTTCCCGTTTCAGGGATCATAACAAGTCACAGGGTATCCATCAACTAGTCATCATCATCGGTATCACTAAACATCAGATTACGCTCAAAATCCTCAGGTTTTGTGGCATTGGCAATGGCCTCTTCCTTACTGATTTTTTCTTCTTTAAAAAGTCGAGTAATGTGCTGATCAAAAGTTTGTGCCCCAGACCCATTCTTCCCTTTTCTGATATAGGTGTAGATCTCGGCCGTTCTGATCGGATCCATAATTGCTTCATGAATCCCCGGATTGTTGATCATTATTTCTTGAGCAGCGACGCGCCCTTTTCCATCAATTGTTTTCAGGAGACGTTGAGAAACTGTTGCATGAAGGTTATCTGCAATTCTTGTTCTTACAACGGCCTGCTCATCCGGTGGGAACATGGCAATTAACCTTCCAATCGTACTAAGAGCATCTGTAGTATGAATTGTTCCAAAGACCAAGTGTCCTGTTTCAGCTGCTTTCAGAGCAATTGAAATAGTTTCTGCATCCCTCATCTCTCCGATCAGAATAATATCTGGATCTTGTCTGAGAGCAGAACGAAGTGCCGAGTTAAAGTCGGCCGTATCTTCACCAATTTCTCTTTGAGTAATTCGTGCTTTTAGTGGAGTATGAACAAACTCAACTGGATCTTCGAGTGTGAGAATATGAACAGCAGATGTTTTGTTAATATGATTAATCATTGCTGCAAGAGTTGAGCTCTTACCTGATCCCGTAGCACCCGTAACAAGAACGAGTCCTGCATTGGCACCAGCAATTTTATTAATAACAGGAGGAAGATTTAATTCTTCAGTGGTAGGAACTTTTTCCGAAATCAGACGCAGGATAAGTCCCATTTTCCCTTGATAGCGGAGTAAGTTGTAGCGCACACGACACAGCTTAGGAACTGAGAAGGAGCCATCATGCTCTTTGATTTTTGTGATTCGTTCTAAAACTTCTTCATCCTTAATCATCAACGAGCAGATAAAAGCAATATCAGCTTCAGTAAGCGCATCCATCTTTACCGGGACAAGATCTCCTCGCACTCGAAAACATGGCCTTTCATCTTGTCTCAGGTGAATATCACTCACCTTTGACACAACAGCAGCTTTAATCAGATTAAGGAACGATTCTTTGTTTATAGTCATGAAATTTATCTCTTTAGATATCTTTTCGTAATTATTCAAAATGAGATGAGTAAAAAACTAAAACACTCAAGTTTATTCTTTAGAAAAATGGACGATAAGCCAGATATGGAATCCTATTGGTTAAGTGAACAGGTATATTTTGAGGGTGATGACTACTTCCGTAGTCTCCTGCAGGATATTGATGCTGCCAAGTCTTCTATTACCATTGAAGTCTACATGTTCCTTAATGATTCTCTGGGAAAAAGAGTTCAAGAAGCCTTGATCCGCGCCCGTGAGCGTGGTGTCCATATCCAGATCATTGTCGATGGGATCGGCAGTTATGAAATGGATCAAAAGTTTATTGATCGTCTTCATCAAGTTGGCATCAAGCTGCGGGTGTATAATCCTCTGCCCTTCTACCATCCTTTTTATGGAAATCTTACTTGGTTAAAAAAGTTTCGAGTTACTCATAAAAGAACATGGAGAATGAATAAAAGAAATCATCGAAAAATTTTTATTATCGATGAGGACATTCTTTATACAGGAAGTTTTAATATCACTGCTATCCATACCACCGAGCACACCGAAAAGGCCTGGCAGGATATGGGGGTAAGAGTCACTGGACCAAATGTTAAATTTGGTACACTTAATTTTAAGAAAAATTGGAAACTCCGGGATTATACCCGTTATAAAAAATATCTGCGCAAAAGCGGTTCACAGTTTTCTTGGAAAACTTTCCCTCTAAAACTTAATCAGAATCTTCTCATGAGGAAATTCTTCTTTAATGAACTTCTCCGTCGTTTGCGTACTAGTGAATCAAAGATCTGGCTCACCACCCCGTATTTTGTTCCTAAAAGAAAATTGATCCGCGCTCTGGCGCAAGCATCAAGACGCGGTGTGGATGTTACTGTTCTCATTTCTCAAAAAAGTGATGTACCTTTTTTTAGAACCTTACAGTATTTTTATTATGGCTACCTTTTAAAAAACAATGTGAAGATCTATCATTACACAAATACAGTTCTTCATGCTAAGAACTATATTATTGATGACTGGATGACTATTGGTTCTTCAAACCTAAACCATCGCAGCTTCCTTCACGACTTAGAAGTAGATTTAATTATCCTAAGTGATGAAAATAAAAAAAAGGTTGAAGAACATTTTCAATCTTCATTAGTTCAAGAAAATAAAATTACGCAAGATGTTCTCGATAAGAGACACTGGCTCGATAAACTTGTTGGACGCATTCTATTTACATTTAAATATTGGTTCTAATTCATGAAATTGCGCATTCTTTCATACAACATTCATAAAGGTTTTTCTTTAACCAACACTCAGTTCATCCTGAATGGAATTAAGAAGGCCATGAAGGAACTTGATCCTGATGTTATTTTCCTTCAGGAGGTTTTAGGAGATCATCAAAAAAATAAGATTCCTGACTGGGAAACGGCCATTCAATTTGAATATCTGGCAGATACCGTATGGACTCACTTTGCCTATGGAAAAAATGCCATTTATCCAGAAGGACATCATGGGAATGCCATTCTTTCCAAATACCCTATTATTGATTGGGAAAATTTAAAAATATCAACAAATAGATTAGAGCATCGGGGCCTTCTTAAAGCACGTATTCAAGATCCTATTTCAGGAAAAGAAGTGATCCTCGCCAATACTCATCTCGACCTCACTCAAAGAGGACGTGATCAGCAAGCAAAGATTCTCATTCATCATATGAACTATGAAGGAGAAACACCTTGGATTCTCGTGGGGGATTTTAATGATTGGAATAAAAAGATCAGTCCCAAAATTGAACAAGAATTAAATGCGCAAGAATGTTTTAAAACCCTACATGGAAAATTTCCAGCAACCTTTCCTTCACTTTTCCCGGTACTTCCACTTGATCGTATTTTCGTAAAAGGTTTTACACCTATCATGGCAGAAGCACTCAGTGGTCCGCAGTGGAGAAATCTTTCAGACCATCTCCCATTACTGGTAGAAGTAGAACTTAAGAATTTAAAATAAGCTTTTTGCCCTGAAAAAAAAGATAAGATTTCCCCACAAACTTGGTGGTTTCTCCATCAATAACAATTCCTGAACCATCAGGACAGGCAATGATACTTCTTGGGTCTTTTTTTGACAGTTGTAGAAAGGCCTTCTCGTAACGAAGAGAATTTCGATAATGCGGGAAAAATTGAAAATCAAGCAGTCCCATTGAATTAAGATTTTTAAGATGAACAGTGTTCTCATCCCGATCAAACTCGGGATAACTGGCCATAAAAATATCCTGAGTCATCATAATGGCGCCTGCTGAAAGTCCTGTCAGGACATTTCCATCCAGAGCAAATTTTTTTAAGGCATTAACCAGCTTCGCTTTTCTTAAAGATTTCAGAAAATGAAAGGTATTACCACCACCTAAATGAATCGCATCACTTTTTAGAACTTCCTCTAAAAGAACTCGGTCAAAATGAACATCCACCGGAAAATGAATGAACCTCTTAATTCCAAATTGAGAATAGTGACGAACAAATTGTCTGAACTCAACTTCAGAAAGATAAGAAGAAGAAGGAAAGAAAGTGACGACAGGATTCTTCTTATTCAAAAGACGAATAAACTCCTGATCAAGCCTCAAATTGGCCTTCTCATCTCCCCCACTATAGAGAACAAGTTTCATAAACTTTCTCTATTTTCTCTTACAATTCCTGCCAAACGGTTGAATAAATTTTTCTGACGTTGATCTGCAATTGAATACTGCGAAATTTTATCAGGGTCCATTGATTGATAAAACTTAAAATTCTGCGTCACTTGAAACGTTTCTTCAGGAGAAAGCTTCGGCTTTGAATTTGTAATTTTTTCCACAACAAATGAAATAGAATTCCCTGTTACTCTGTCATATTTATTAATGATCGATGAGCGCATAATAACTTCTAAAAGAATGTTATCAACTGGCTGTTTTCTTTTTTTGGCAAGAGTGCTCAGGAGCTGAACATAATACTCTTGAAACTTTCTAATTTGTCTGACTTTAATAGGGTTTAACTTTAAATCTGCCTTCTTCGCATAAGAAGACTTGGTAACTTCGATAAAGTCTTTTGGCCCTAAAAACGTCTTCTTTACCGAATAAAGCTGAGGAAATTCTCTTAGGATATCTCTCATGCAGAAAATAGCATCTTGAGTAATACCATCTGCCACTTTATAAATACCTTTCTTTGATTTTGATCTTTCAAAATAGCTGAAGACCTTTCTGAATTTCTCTACTTTTTGAACATGATTTTCGACCAGTTCTTTTTGAGCTAATTCATCAAAACCAATTTTACGAAGGAGATTAAGATTTTTGTGGTATTCAAAATTCTTATCAAACTTTTTCATCAAAGCGTGATTCTTAAATTTTTGGAGAGATTTCTTTTTTCCAGTTTTTAAGAAATCTGCAATCTGAACAAAGCACTGAGCAATGTATTTGGCCTTTAGCTTCTGCTCAAGAATTGTTGTGGAAAATCTTTGAACATCATCATAACGATACTCAGAATGGAAAAGACCAAACTGACGGATTGAACCATAATCAATGATCCCGCCATCCATCAGAATGTTATCACCATCCCAATCTAGCCAGCAAAAGATATACTCATCTTCAAATAGAGCTGACATTGATGAAAAATTCATCGTAACCATTTCTGCTAGTTGATCATACTTTAAAGCAAGGTCATCTGTTTTTTTGTAAGGCCATGTTTTATTGCGAATTTCACGCTCAATATAATAATCGGCCAGTTGTTTAAGAGTCGTATGATTACTCTGCTTGAGAGGAGCAAAGAAATGACTTGGTCTTAGTAAGTTTGGATAAGCACGAATATTAATCGCAATCCCTTTTTCAAATTCAATAATCCCAAGTAGTCGCTCTGTTTTAAATCTGTTCTGATGAAGCACTTCTGAGAAAATTAATGTTTCCATCCCCTCTGATACTTCAGCATAACCACAGCCATAGGAAATCGAAGGATCCCCAGTCTGGTAAAACTTTTTATTAATATTACAGGCCGGAGATAATCTTGTTCCCCCTGTCCCACAGCTGGAAATATCCCACTGAAGTCCATTGTGCTCAATCATCCCATTCCATACTGTTCGTCCATCTCCCGATGTTCGTCCCAGTTTGTCAGGGTGCTGAAGCTGAAGGTAGCGCGTGGCCATATAGGTGTGAGGTAGAATTTCGTGATCAGGGAATTTTTTATTATTTTCAATATCCCAATCATTAATAATAACTAAAGAAAAGGTTTCGAGGATTTTCTTTTCAAGATCTGCATTGAGCTGGGACGGATGGCCTTTCTCAACCAGGCCCATCTCCTGCGCTAGTTCAAAGTTAAAGAATCTCACTTTCCCGTCTTTACGACGGCGGGCCTGGTAAGCGATGTGCGCTCCCGGAATCCTTGATTTTAAAGGATGTTCCCCATTAATCTGTTCAAATTTAGAGTAGGTCTGGTACGAAATTTTTTTAGCTACGCTCATGTGTTTTCATTCCTAAAGCAATAAACTCAATTTCAGTATAAGGTGAATTCATTTAGCTTCCAAAACAAAGGGGCACTAGGCAAAAAGAGACATTCCTTTAGTTGGCCTAAAGGGTGCAAGCTTTTATCAGGTTTCTTGATTTTTAAAGACGGGATGGCCGTGGCATATATCTTTGCACGTTCTTGACGTAAATCTCGTCAGCTCTTCACATGTAAATTGAATAAGAACATTCTAAGATATCTTTCATAAAGGGAGTTACTATGCAGCTCGTTTTAAGAATTTGCCTCATTATCGTCTCACCAGTTCTACTTTACCAATATTGGAGAAACTCAATGAGACAGATTGAAGATATTCACGCGATATCAAAATTTAGATATTGATCCCAGGAAACAGGTCGGATGGAGTAATGCCACCACTCCTTTGAATAGTTACGAAATCCGGCCTCTTCCATTAGTTTGATCAACTCTTCCCTGCTCGCCATTTGTGCTTTTGTAATTGATTGGGAGTGAGTATTGGAAATCTCATCAAACAAATCAAAATGTCCTCCCATATCTAACTCATTAAAAGTACTTGCTTCTACTAAAGTTAAATCCAGAGCAATCCCCAAAGAGTGGCTTGAATGAAGGGCCAGGTAACCTTCATTAAAAAGTTCGCTCCGATCAAAACGAGGGTAATAAAGCTGTTTAAGTTCAGGATTACTTTCAGGAGATTGTGACCAAGCAAGAAAGTAATCAACTGCCTTTTGAGGTCGGTAAGCATCAAAGATTTTTAAGCGATAACCCTTTTTAAGGGCAAGAGTGCTCGCCTTTTCAAAATGAGCAAGCAGGACCTTGGGGAATAAGGCCATCTCGGCCTGATAACCGGGAATTCGAGTTCCGGTAAAGTTATTGGAACTGGCATACCTCATATCCAAAAGCGTTTCCGAAACCATTTCTTTGAGCGAAACAAAGTCTTCTCTTTTCATTTAAAAATAGGCCATTACTGATAGTTGAACTCTATTAACCGACTCTTTTTCAAGGATGCGGTGATGGTACTTAAGACCTAAAGAGTAATTTTTTAAGTGATACCTTCCTTCCAGCTCATTATCAAGCAAACTGTCTCTTCCCATCTCTGAGAAGCGATAAGTATTCAAATGATAATAAGAAGCTAGAGATACTCCCCACTTTTCATCAAATAAATATCTCATGACAAATTTAGGGCCGACTCCTAAGCGATATCCGTCTTGGTAGTAGTTTTGTCCATTGCCTTCGGCATTGAGGAGCATTGAAAACAGGAGTTTTTCATTATTCAGCTCAATAGAACTTCCCACAGAGCCTGAGAGAGCAATTTCCGGACAATCAAAACATTGTCTTCTAAATCTATTTTTAGCACCTACCTCTAGTTCCCAAGTAATAGGTGTTGACCAAAAATTTTGAGGGGCATAATTTTTCAGAGTTAGTAGTGATAGTTGATCAATAGCGACTTTTCCCTTTCCATAACGATCCTGAAAAAGAAAGGAGCCTTTAAACATTTCAAGCTGAGCACTCTTTAAAGATCCTGCCGGAGGGTCGAGCAAGTCATGGATCGCAGCTCTCCACTCATAGCCGGTGAATCCACCCAACTGCCCTTGATAACCACCATAAATGGTGTGTCTGGTAGGGTTATGACTTTTAGAGGGAGAATCACGCAGAAACAACGGAGCTTCTTTTATATCAGAAATTTCCTTGTTCTTAGCACGAGCTAGAAGTAAGGGTTCTTTCTTCTCCTTAGTCGGTTTATCCTCCATTAAAATCTTTTCAGCATTGAAGTAATCAAAGGCTTCAATACTGACATCCAAAATTTCAGCATTTTTTTTATCTGAATATCTCAACTCACTCAAGTAGGCCTTAGGATCCTGGGCCAGACGCTTGGCAAGCGTTAACTCTTCCTGATTAATACCTTCAGATAGACGCAAAAGAGTAGAATAAGTAGATTCTCTTCTTTTACTTTGAGTAATTAATCCCTTCTCATCCAGCAGCCTCACTGTATCTGGCGGAATCGTGTAGAGATTATATTCGCTGGTCAGGTTCAAACCAGGACGAACGACATCAATAATACTTAAGAGATGGTATGAGCAGTTTTCATGAAAATAGTAATAATCAAAATAAGTATGACCTAATTCCCAAATATGATCGACAGCTTCCAGAACTTCTGAAAAAGTTAAATTTAGCTCATAAGACCAGAGATCACGAAACTCGTTATTCGAATACTCACGAATTTTGTAATAATAAGGGATCGCTGCAAACTTTCCTTCAAAACCTCCAAACAACCCTTTAAAGGCGTACAATACTGGATTTGTTTCACGAGCTTCAGCCGCAAAATTAATTCCATAATCCAACATTTCAGTTTCTTTTGAGTCTTCATAGCGACTAAGGCGCAATAAGGTATGGCCGAAAGCGGAGTTAGGATTTCCTAGATAAAATGAAGAGAAAACAATGCTGGCGCGTCTTGCCGCCACTTTTTGGAAAAATTCAAAGTAAGTAGTACAGCCTGAATAATCAATTTTATAAGGAAAACCAAGTTCTTTGTTAATCCACTTTGTTCTTAGAGGAAACTTACAAGCGGCTTCCCCTGTCTTGGGATTTCTATTTTGAGAAATCTGTTTAACTAATTCCTCTAGCTCTGCTTGCGGGTTTGTTTTCCCTTCTGGATGTAGGAAAAAGTCCTTTCCATCGGCCAATGATTTTACCCCACCTAAAAAAGTTTTTTTATAATGAAGTAAGCTATGCCACTTAGGCGATTGAGAAAGTTCTTTAATGTCGGGATTAGCTAGTACAGAAAAAGAAAAGAGTACAAGAATAAGTTGTAACATGGGACCCGCTTTTGATGTGCAGGTCCCATTATAAAAATTAGATCTTAGTGTTGCAAGAGCTTGCAGCTACGTTTGAAATATTATTCGTGATTTCAAGAGATGTAGCATCAGTTGTTGCGAAAATTGTGTTGTAGCTAGACTTTAATGCTTTACCGAAGTGAGCAGTGTCTGTACATCCGTAAACTTTAGAAAGACCAACGATAGTTTCTCCATTACCACGAGCGATGTCGTTAGCTAGAGCTACTCTGTTAGCTTCAACATAGGCTTGAGCAGATGTAACTTTAAATGGAGTTGGAGCATCACAGTTAGATGTACCGATTGTGATTGCTACAGATTGGAAACCTGTACCATTCGTAGTTCCTGCAAGAACTTGTTTCCACCAAGTTTGGTCACCTTCGAAAACGATAGAACCAAGACCACAACCAGCAGCGCCGTATTTACCAGCAAAAGCAGTAGTTGACATAAGAGCAATAAAAGCAACAACAAACAATTTTTTCATTCTTTCTCCAATTAAGTTGGTTAAGTTGTGAAATTATTATCGCTCTTATCTACCTAGAATCAAATAAATTTAACCCGACTAGAATGCTTTAAAGGGAGTACTTTTATAGTACTCCCTTATTCTAATCAGATCGTAATATCACAAGACTCTGTAGCAACTGCCGTAATGTTTTTGGTAATCTCAGAAGATTCAGATTGCGAAGAAGTGAAGATACTTGAGTAATTCGATTTCAGATCGCGTCCGAAATTTTCTGCATTAGAGCAGCCATAAACTTTTGAAAGACCCACAATCGTTTCACCATTTCCACGGGCAATGTCATTGGCAAGAGCAACTTTGTTCGCTTCTACAAAGGCTTGTGCCTGCCCTACTTTAAGGGGAGTCGGAGCATCACAGTTCGATGTACCGATAGTGATCGCTACTGACTGCATCCCGGTCGCGTTGGTCGTTCCTGCAAGAACTTGTTTCCACCAAGTTTGATCATTTTCAAAAACAAGAGAACCAAGACCGCAACCAGCAGCACCATATCTTGCGGCCATACTAGAAGCGCTGATAACAAGAAGTGAAAAGAAAACGAATAGTTTCATACTGACCTCCTAAATAAAGGAGGCCAGTATAAGTCGTTGCTTCGAATCAATAGAACAAAAGATAACCTAGATTTTTGAAGTGTTTCGAAAATTCATAAAATTAAGTTGACTATAATTTGGCTCGTTCGAGAATACTACATTACGTCAAAAAAAAGGAAAGACATGAACATGAGGTTTGTTGGTATCTTAACTCTCGCTTTTTCGATTCTAATAACTAGTTGTGGAACTTTATTTACTGGAACATCATCCACTTTCTTAATTAGCTCTGAACCCGATAAAGCAAAAGTCTATGTAAATGGAATGTATTCCGGACAAACACCTACCTCAATGATACTAAAAAAAGACAAAGACTATAACATTGTTCTCAAGAAAGATGGATATGAAGATGCCTCCGCTATCGTGAGTAGAAGCTTTAATCTTGTATCTATTTTGAATCTTCTAAGCCCTCTATGCTGGCTGGTAGACGTTGTTACTGGTGGAGTATGGAAATTCGATCAAGAAGGAGTCACTGTTCAAATGGATCCGATAAAAAACAAGTCTGGCTCAATTCAAATAGATAGTTCTCTAAAAATGACAACATTAAAAAATGGTAAAACAGCAATCTATCAGTAGGCTTAGTAGCCTACTGATTATTTTTTTACCTTTAAATGTATTCAGTGCTCCTTGCTTAAATTCAAAAAATCTTATGAAGCCTGAATGTCGACAACCAAGTCATAGTCATAAAAATGATTATGACTTGGAACCTACTTTCATTGCATATAGACTTGCTGTACGTGGATCTTCAGAAAGAAAATGTCGATTTGAGCCAACATGCAGTAGATTTCTTATCGAAGCATCTAAGCAGTATGGACTCCCTAAAGGAATTATTTTTAGCTTTGCGCGAGCTCAGATGAGTCACGACAATTTGTTTGGAACTCTTAAAGCGACTGTTAATAATGATAACTTTATGATTGTTAAAGACTCTATTTTTAATTGGTGAATAATGAAGTTTCTTTTTATTTTACTTGCGACCAGTCTTATTTTCTCAGCTTCTGCAAAAACTAGTTTCGACTTTGCTGAAGACCTTATTGGACAAGGAGATCTCTTTAGGGCATTGACCATATATAAGGAAATCGAATTTCAAAATCGTTATCAAGATACTGGATTCAAGGCTCAAAAAAACATACTCCGTATTCACTCTGATGCAGAAGATTACGAGAACTTCGATATTCAAGTTGAAAGACTAATCAAAATCTATAAAAAAAATCTAAACGATACTGATCCTACTTTACTTCGTGCTGAAGCATCTTTCTTAATGAAGCATTATTCGAAAGCTTTTGAACTGATTCAAAAAACCTCAGCTCCAATCGAAAACAAATACTTATTTAAAGCTTATAGTGAATCTAACAAGGAGTTACCTCCATGCACATCGGATGTATGTAAGCAGATAAATGAAATTGAAAAAGACTCATCCAAATTGCATTTAAAAAATGAAAACCTTGCACTAGCGCTGGGGATTATTCCTGGTCTGGGACAAATTTATGCAGGTAAAACATCATCAGGAATTAGTTCGTTCATCCTCAATAGTTTCTTCGCAACAATTTCTATTATGGCATTTAACAATAATGAAAAGGCAATGGGATATGCTTCTGCAATCGTCGGATCAACCTTTTACTTCTCCAGCATCTATGCTGGTTATGAAACCGCTAAAAGGTATAATTCAAGCTTAAAAATCAACGAGCAAAAAAAACTAAATTCAGTACCAATTAAACTTGAAATTATTAATTTTATGTTTTAATTCGAAAAATGATGACAAGTAAGATAACTCAATCGCAATCTTTTCTCCACCGACTCATCAAGCATAAAGAGCAGCTCTTCTAACTCAAAGGTGAATCCAAGATCGGCCACAAATTTATCAGCTTCCAGTTCGCGGGTCAGTTCATCCATTTCTGGCTCTTCCGCTTCAAGCAGTAGCAGGGCCACTTCCTGTGCGGCAAAGGCAACAGCTGCTGGAGAATTACTCTTAAGAAGCTTTTCAAATTCAGGAAAGATCACAATACAAGAACGACGATCATTCTCAGGAGAGAAATCGCGAACAGGAACAAAATGCAGAGGCTCTTTTGTCATCAAATGAGTAAGAACGCCTACTGGTAGATGAGTGATTAATTTTTCAAAATGATCTTTGGTTAATTCATTAAACCACTGATGTTCAGGCATCGAGAAGAAATAGCTTTTGAATTGTTCGCGCTGAGCTTTCGCAGTGGGATTAACTGAAAAAAACCGTGTAATGAAATTTAGCATAAGATCACCTCAAGGGACTTATCGCCTTAAGGTGATCTGGGGTTTAGTAATTATTGATGAATCGGTTGCTCATCCATATCCATGCCAATGTTTACTCGACCTTGGTATTCTTCACCAAGTAGGTCAAGTAACTCCGCTGGAATCTGAGAGGCGCGGTATTTTTTTCCATTAGTCGTTCTGATCCAAAAGCCATTAATGATCTGGTCATTCTTCACAATACGAATAGGCTTTACTGAAATCACGTGATCGATATTGAATAAGATATCAACCTCTTCTTGATCGAGTGAATTGGCCTTGGGATTAATGATTCTAAACTTCTTAAAATTCATAACTGACTCCTGCAAAGAATAAAGGTATTTTAAAGGAAGCCTGGATAGAACGGGGAAAGGGATGATGTTTTGTGAAAATTTTACAGGAAAATGAAGAGCGTTTAGAGATAAAGTCCCTAGTTCAGATGGATCTCATTTCCTATATCCCCGAAAACCCAAAGAGTATTATTCTGCTTCTTCATGGCCTTTCAGAGAAAGGGAAAAGAATTTATCGCAAGCTTCTGCCCTATCTTCCCCAAGACGCTATTATTCTTGCTCCCAATGCTCCTTTTCCAATTCAGCGGGAATCAGCATTCGGACTAAGTTATGGCTTCAGCTGGTATTTCTATGATGCTAAAAATCGCAAGTATTTCTTAGATCAGAAAATGTCCCGCGCAGCTCTCGATGAAATTCTAAAAATGTACAATCCCAAAAGTCTTCCTCTCACTATTATTGGATTTTCTCAAGGTGGCTATCTTGCTCCCCTCGTAGGAATGGATCAGTCGAACACAAAACTTGTCATTGGTCTGGGATGTGAATTCAGAGACACTTTAATTCAGAACAAGCTCCATTTTCCGCTTATTGGTATTCATGGAGAAGATGACAACATCATTTCTCCTGAATCTTCGCTGAGCAGTTTTAATAAAATAAAACACCTGAGTCCTAATGCAGAATGGCTATCTCTACCCGATACAAAACATGAAGTAAGCGCTATCATGGGACAAAAGGTTTCTGACATTCTGGAGAAGTTTCATGCAGAAAGAAGTTTATAAAGGAAAATTCATCCAAGTTACTGAAGAAGAAATGAACGGAGTCATTTGGGAGCGCTGCTATCTCTCCAATGGGGTTATCGTCTTTCCTATTACTGACGACGGAAAAATTCTCCTGATTGAAGAAAGACGTCCTCATGAAACTCCAACAATTCGTCTCAAACCAGTATCTGGTATTCTTGAAGAAGAGCTGGGCACTCCCCTTGATAATGCTCAAAGAGAAATGCAAGAAGAAATCGGCCTTAAGGCCCGCAAGCTGACACAGATTCTTCACCTCAAATCTACTGGCACCGTGAACTCTGCTCAGTACTTCTTTGCAGCCGAAGGCCTAAGCGAAGAAAAGCTCCCTAATCCTGATGGTGAAGATGTGATCCTAGGGATCAAGGCCTTCAGCCCAGAAGAGCTGGAAGAGATGATTTGGAGTGAAAAACTCAAATGGTCCCTCTCAACCCTAGGCATTTTTAAACTGCTCCACTATTTACGAACTAGATAAGATATTGATTTCCTGTTACCGCCACCCAACAATGAAATATTTACTAAAACATTTGTTGGACTTACCGAACACGTGTATACTAATAAAGAGTCAGGGAACACTTTATGTATATTTGTATTTGCAAAGGTATCACAGAAAAACAGATTCAAGATGCGGTTAACACCCGCATGTCGACGAATGCCAAAGACATTCTTAAGAGTCTAGGTGTTGGCAGTGATTGTGGCGTTTGCGTTGAAGATGCTGTTAATGCGCTTCTTGAGCAACAAGCTAGATCGCCCTTAGAAATGAAAGATACTTCAAACAATTCTTAGGTTAGTTGAACTCTTTTGCTTCTTCATCGTCGCTCACCTATTATAGGGAGCAGAACGATTAAAAAGAGGTGTATATGAAAGGTTCAGCTAATATTATTGATGCTCTCAACACAGTCCTTACTCAAGAGCTAACAGCAATTAATCAATACTTCCTTCATGCTCGTATGTTCCAAAATTGGGGCCTCGAGAAGATTGGAAAACTAGAATACGAAGCTTCAATCGACGAGATGAAGCACGCAGACCAAGTGATCAAAAGAATTCTTTTTCTTGAAGGTCTTCCTAACCTTCAGCGCTTGAACAAAATCAGAGTGGGACAAACTGTTCCAGAAGTAATTCAAGCTGATCTCGAAGTTGAATACGAGGCTGTTCCCAACTTAAAAAAGTTCATTAAACTCTGCGAAGAAGAGCATGATTATGCCACTCGTGATCTATTTCTTTCGATCTTAAAATCAGAAGAACATCACATCGACTGGCTTGAAACTCAGAGAGATCTGATCAAGGCCATCGGTCTGCAAAACTTCATGCAATCACAAATTGATCCAAATAAAGGGCCTGAATAGGGCCCTCTTTTTTTATGACCTCGCAGATTAAAATCACTCTCCCCCAATTCCCTAAAGGCTTTCATCTCATCACCACTGAGATAGAGAAAAAATTAAAAGATTACAATCATACAGGTCTAGCTCATATTTTCATTCAGCACACCTCCGCTGGACTTGCCATTAATGAAAATGCCGATCCAACTGTCAGACATGACCTGAATCTTGCCTTCGATAAACTGGCCCCAGAAAATATGCCTTTTTACAAGCATACGATTGAAGGGCCAGATGATATGCCCGCCCACATAAAATCCATCTTAGTCGGTCCAAGTGTCACTGTTCCCGTAGAGAATGGAAAAATGTTACTGGGTACATGGCAAGGTATTTACCTTTGTGAATTTAGAGAATATGGTGGGGCCAGGAAAATCATTATCACACTTATATGAATGCTCGCACCCTCCTAAAACCTATACCCAAAGGCTCAGTTTTTTTTGCTCCTTTGGAAGGCATTACTGATGAAACATTCAGAAAGCTTATTCTGCGTCTCTACCCAGAATGGGATTTTCTTGCCTGCGATTTTCTAAGAGCACCAGCAGCAGGTCGTTATCCTAATAAACATCTCATTAAGCATTTTGGTAAAGAACTCTTTCTTGATCCCCAAATTCAAGTCAAGACTATGTACCAGATTCTTACTGCCTATACGGCATTCACCAAAGAGCTGGTCAGTGACCTTGAGAAACTACAAATCCCTTGGTTAGATCTCAACCTTGGCTGTCCTGCTGCACGTGTTTGCGGTCATGGCGGTGGCTCATCTCTTTTAAAAGATCTTAAGCCTCTGCGTCCTCTCATTCGCGAAATCAGAGAAAACTTTACGGGCCGCTTTAGTGCCAAAATCCGTGTGGGCTTTAATGATGATAAGAACTTCGAAGAATGCATTCATATGCTTAATGAAGAAGGCGTAGAGCTTATCACTGTCCATGGAAGAACCCGTGAACAACTCTATAAAGAACCTGCTAACTGGAAATATATTAAGCGTGCTGTTGAGATATCAAAAGTTCCTATCGTCGGTAATGGAGATATTTGGGAGACCAACGACATTAATCGTATGTTTGAAGAAACTGGATGCCATGCTGTAATGGTGGCCCGTGGAGCGCTCAAATCTCCTTGGATGGCGCAAGACTATCGAAATGGGAATTTCTTTGAAAAAGAAAAAGAGCGGTTAGAAAAAATGAAACATTTCTTCACTGAGTTTAGAGCGATGCTGGAAGAGCAAAATATCACTTCACGTGGAGTGATGAAACAGTCGAAGTCTCTTGCTCGTTATATGCTGGCAACTGAATCGATGGAAAATTTGCGTCGAAAACTTCTTCTTAGCCCAACTGATAAAGAGTTCTTTGCTGTTATTGAACAGCTCTAAATAAAGTGCTTCATCGAGAAATCAACTCTCTCTTTAAAATCTCGTTTTTCATGAGCATGAGCTGCTATCAGTTCCAATCTAGGGACTAGGCCTGAGAGGTTGGCAATTTGAATTCCCAGCCCTGGTCTGGCGTTTAATTCAAGCATCACTGGCCCTTTATCAGGAGTGATCACAATATCTGCACCTAAGTAACCAAGCCCCACCATATCGTAACACTTGGCCGAGAGGTCAAGAATTTCTCTCCAGTGAGGGAGAACGAGATGTTTAATTTCACTACCGGTATCAGGATGATGAGTAATTAGTTTTTTTCCAATAACCGCGTGATTGACCAAACCTGTGGCCAATGTAATTCCTGCGCCGATAGCACCTTGATGAAGGTTCGCTCGGCCATCACTTGATCTAGTAGGAAGTCTTACCATGCTCATGACTGGATAACCCTGAAATACGATCACTCGAATATCAGGAATACCGCCGTATGAATAATCATTGAATACTGGGTGCATTTCAATTTTTGACTGAATGATGGCCTCATCATTCTGACCACCCAAAGAATAAAGTCCAGAAAGGATACCAGAGATATGATGTTTTACTTCATCAATCTCCATAATCTTTCCATTAGAACGGCGACATTGAATTTCAATCTGCCCATTTACTTCTTTTTTAATCACTTCAGTAATAACGATAATCCCATTACCTTGTGACCCTTTGGCCGGTTTAATAACAAAAGAATCAAGGTGAGCAATACGAGCATCCAGTGTTCTGAGTGTTCCGTAGTTTTTGATCACCATGTAGTTTTCAGGAGTCGATATTCCCCACTTATGAGCAAGCTCACTTGTAAGAACTTTGTTATCCACATAGGGATAAAATTTTCTCTTATTGTGGCGAAGAATATATCTTCCCACACGATTGTTAATACCTAAGACACCTAATCGGTGAAGCTGGGAAAAAATCACTTTTGTTCCTCTAAGGCTTTCTTCTGACGAACAAGATCTCTGAATCTTAAAAATTCAGAAACTCGGTAGCCCTTATATTTACCAATTAAAATCAAGATTCCGATTACTGAGAATAATAATTCAGGGTTAGTGAACATAAGAATCTCAAGACTAGGAATCGAGAATAGTAGATAAACAAGAATCGAAATACTGATCGTACCAATTAAAGACTTCGAAGTATTAACCAGTCCTTCTTCAGCGAGCATAATCGAAAGTCTTTCAATGTTAGTTGCAACAATAACAATGGGGAAAAATGCCAGATGCTTTTGTGAGAAGAATCCGCCATCCACTGTAAAGAGCGTGTATCCAATCATGAAGACAATCACCAAGGTGAGAATGATCGATAAGCGAGGCACTGCCAAGAGATAGAATTTATCAAGGACATATCTTTCAACGATACCGATAGCAACTACAACTCCAAAGAAAAGAAGACCAAAACCGAAAGAGGTCTCTTTAAAAAAGAGCGTTAGGAGAATAGGAGTAAAAATCCCCAGAGTTGGAATCCCTAAGAAGTTTCTTGCTACAGCAAGAACAAGAGCACCCAGAGGGATCAGGAGGATAGTTGAGAACATCTGCTGAAGTGGCAGGGGAAGACGGTAAAGACTGAAGTTTGAAAGCCAAGAATTAGATTTGGCCACTTCTTTACGATACTCTTCCTTATTGAAGCGATTCATCTTTGCACGCTGGATCTGAATATTGTAAGTAGCATTCTTGCGTGAAAGGTACTTAGAAATATCATCATAGTTACGATGAAGAACAAGAAAGTTCTCAGGACGAATACCAAAGTAACTTCTGTTGGTATCTACCGGAATCCACTTGTTGCTCAAAAAAACTTCGTTCGTATAAGTAAAATGAATCTTTTGTTTCGTTGCTTCTTCCTGAGGAGTCGGCATTCTGATTCCCACAATAATGCGCGAAGGAACTTTTTGTCTGCGAGCAAGGATATTGAAAATCTTCGCTTTTACGAGAGGAGAACCATTTCCCGTAAAGAGTGATTCATGAATTTTAGTGACCCCAAAGTTTCTTCTGATCTCTTCATCTACGTAGTAGAAGATTTTTCTGATCGCAGATGTCTTATCCTCATCACCTTCAAGGATCGCTCCCTCAAGGCTTTCAATCGCTTCCAATTCTTCCGGAGTAAGGGTTGGAACGATTAGATATTTCTGAAATGTTTTTGGGTAAACCTGAGTGTAATCTTTGTGAAATGTTTTAACTGAAACTGGATCAATATTGATTTTGGCCGAATAAAGGATAGCACTTTTGCCTTCTCCTATTTTTGTCCATCTTCCAATGTTTCCATCAGCATGACTATCAATCACAATTTCTGCATTCTCGGCCTGAATTTTCTCTCCTGTGATTTTTACTCCAGGATAAGTTTTCGGGATAGGAAAACGAGTCGACTCTTTTGCTTTAGGCTTGATAGTCAAATGCAAATGCCAAGCATCGTCGACTTTCTGAGGAAGAACAGAAAGGTTTAAGTAATTTACCTTATAGAAAAGAATTCCTAGAGGAAAAATCAGAAGGAAAATAGTAAAAGCAATAATCTTTGTTCTCATATATTAATCACCAAGCACGTGAGATCTAGCAACATCAACAATAAAACGGCCAAGAAGAAGATTTCTTCCAATCAAGAATTTATATTCCATCTTAGATCTATCATTCAGGTTGATCGAAATTTCTTTTTCAATTGGACCTAATTTAACCTTCTCGCGAATAACGTAACGTTTGGTAGTCCCGCCGTTGGGGTTGGCCACTCGCTGTAAGCTTTCCACTTTACGGATCAGCTCTTTAGGATTCCCGTCATGATCGACACTTTGAAATTTTACAAAGAGCTCTCCTCCTTGCTGCACTTCTTCGATTTTTACCGCATGAAGAGACGTGGTTTTAGCACCAGTATCAATTCTTGAACGATGTTTCATTTCAAGACTTGGTAAACTAACCCATTCAACTCGGCCGATGAGAATTTTTTCTTTTAATAATTGAGCGTTGGCACTCAAGGTAATGAACAACAAAACAAATGAAAGGTATTTCACAAAAGAGCTACTCCGAATTCTTTTTTTCCATCATAATTCAATGCTCTTATAGTCGGCAACGAGTTCTTAAAGAATGAAAAAAAGAAGTTTTATGATCAGTTATCATCTCGGCAAGATTTCTTGCACTGGCAAATCCTAACCCCATCCCGTGACCACTAAAGCCAGCGATGAAATAGTACGAATTGCGTTTTTCAAGCAGAGGCAGCTCATCAGAACTAAAACCCATAATCCCGGCCCATTGGGCCCTTATTTTCTTTATTTTTGAGAGATTAGTTTCCACATATCTCGATAACTCTTGTTGAATAAGCGGATTTATTCCTAATAAACTGGTCTGTTCCGCTTGTTCATCTACTAACCGCTTACCACCAATAACCATCACACCAGGTTCTAAGAATTTAAAATACACCCTACTTTCAGGCTCATAGATCAGTCCTGGCAAATACAGATCACTGGCCAGCTCCACACATTGCATCTGCCCTCGCTGAGGAGTCACTAAGCCCGGAGCTACACTGTCACTGAAACCATTCAATGCCAAAACTCCTTGAGTTTTCTTAATAGTCCCCCGAGTCGTGTGAATAAGATCAGCTTCAATTCCTAAAACTTGAATTCCTCGATAAATCACCGCCCCCATCTCTACGACTTTCTCTTCTAAGCTCTCTAAAAGTCTCAAGGGATGAATGGACTTTTCCCCTTCACTGACAAAACAATTTTCAAATTGCTCTAAGGGTGAAGCGACTTTGGTAAAACCATTAAACTGAAAATCTTTCTTTTGACGATAAAGGCTATAAGATCGGGTATGAATAACATCTGTTGGGTTGAGATGACCTATCGTTAACTCAATTGATTCTTTGGCAAAATTAAAAACTTCCAGAGCAGAATCCCCTCCCCATTTATGGGTGAGATGCTCATAAAAAGAGAGGCTACCCTTTGTCAAAAAACCCGCATTTCGTCCGCTGGCCCCTTCACCAAGGTTTTGATGATCAAGTACCCAAACTTTTAAAGAAGGTTTTTTGAGAAGTAGCCAATAGGCCACGCTAAGCCCAATAAAACCTCCCCCAACAATCGTGATGTCAGGTGACTCTTGAGGGAGGATTACAGAGTTTTTCCAATAAGAGGTACTCAAAGTTCTATGCAGCTTTTTTAAGTTCTGGGTAGAAACTCTCTACGTTCTGACTTTTATAGAACATAAATAGCTGATAGTTCTTAAATTCCACTTCAGACATAAGGCCGATCTGATCATCCAGAGATTTCTTAAAGCACATATCAATGTAATTTAATTGAAACGGATCCAGATCATTAAAGAAGTCTTCCGTCACAGGAACTTTCTTAAGGAGATCTTTAAGAGTTGTTGCAAATATCATATCTTACCTCCTTCTCTCTTATCATTCTTATCGGCTTTTCTGACTGGCAAGATAAGGAATATTTTTTACTTATTTTCCTCGAGATTTTAAGAGGTTATACTAGCTATTAGGAGAACTTATGGACTATAAAAACCTTGCCATTGAACTGGTTGTACTAGCTGCTTTGGGCCTTATTTATTACTTCTGGCAAAAGCGCCGAATCCTACAATTTGAGCAAAATAAATCCCTTGCAGTGGCAGCTCCCTTGCTTCAGGCCTGCCTTATCGAAAAGGACCAGCAGAGCTTTGAAATGCTTGAGAGCTTTATCCTTGAATTAGATGATTTTTTGCATGGGAAAACTGGCTCGTTTCCCACGGCACTGGCCGAGCAATTAGCAGGCCATTCCGCTTGTCCCCAAGACCTGTCTGAAGTCATCAAAGAAAGCTTAAAAGAACTAAAGGCATGATCAAAAAGAGCAATTACATTACACCTGTTGGCCACAACCGGCTGGTGAATGAACTCAATGAGCTTTTACGAGTAGAGCGTCCAGAAATCACTAAATTAATTCAATGGGCGGCCAGTAATGGTGATCGTTCAGAAAATGCTGACTATCTCTACGGGCGTCGGCGCCTGCGTGAAATTGACCGACGAATCCGATTTCTAACCTCAAGAATTGATGATGCTGTTATTGTTGATCCGATTCAAACAAAATCCGACAAAGTGCAGTTCGGAGCGACTGTTACAGTCAGCGATGAAGATGGTAATGAAAAAACCTATACCATTGTTGGAGTAGATGAAGTAGATACCTCTAAAGGACATCTCTCTTGGAAATCTCCCATTGGCTCCGCTCTTCTTGGAAAAACGGAAGGAGATGAAGCCACAATTAGAACCCCCCAAGGAGAAACAGTGGTTGAGATCGTCAAGATTTCATATCAAGCGATGGAATAAGTTCATGCGTTTTTTTAGAACCTATATTGAAATCTCTAATATCTGTAATCTACAGTGTAGCTTCTGTCCCGAAGTCGAACGTCCAAAAAAAATTCTTGATTCCAAAACCTTTGAATCAATTCTTAAACAAGTTCTTCCCTACTCTGATCAAATTTGTCTTCACTTGATGGGTGAGCCGCTCTCTCATCCTGAATTCAAAACGATCTTAAAAATTTGCGATGAAAATAAAGCACAGATTCATCTGACAACGAATGGGACACTTCTCAATCACTATGGTTTTGAAACCTTTTATCAGTCCACATCATTGCGACAGATAAATTTTTCTCTTCATAGCTTTAAGGATAATTTTCCTGATCGCGATTATTCAGCTTATCTTCATGACATTCTTCAATTCTCTCAGGGAGCCCTGGAAGCGAAACCGGAACTTTATATCAATTATCGTCTCTGGAATCTACCTGACCCGACACTGATTCAAATGGAGAATAAAGATATCATTGATTCAGTCTGCAACTTTTTTGAAGTACCCATTAATGAGCGAGTCGATGTGGGATTTAAGAAAAGTAAAAATATCACGGGCCGTATTTATTTTCATTTCGATACGCGCTTTCGCTGGCCGACTCAAGAAGACCCTCATCGCTCAAATAAAGGCTTCTGCCATGGCCTTTCTCAACAGATCGGTATTCATGCTGACGGCAGCGTTGTTCCCTGCTGTCTCGATAAAGAAGCAGTCATCAACCTTGGAAATATTTTTGAAAAATCTTTTTTAGAAATTTGCCAGGGAGAAAGAGC
This sequence comes from uncultured Bacteriovoracaceae bacterium, assembly GCA_937931205.1. Taxonomy (GTDB): domain Bacteria; phylum Bdellovibrionota; class Bacteriovoracia; order Bacteriovoracales; family Bacteriovoracaceae; genus Peredibacter. Next base: position 127,389 of record CALHBF010000013.1, on the reverse strand, counting down.
GCAGAAGATCCTCAAAGGTTTTCAAAAGAGAGAGCTCGTTGAGGATCTTTGTCAAAAATGTACTTACATCACTCGTTTCGATAAGAAAAACTAGTTCACTGTTTTTGAATAACCTCTAATTGAACGCAACTCTGTGTAGCTTTGACTACCAAGACATCCATTATTCTGTGTGTGCACCTTGAGATAGCGAACTGTTAATGGCGAGGAAAGAGGAAGACGTAAGGGCTTACTAACAGAGCCACCGTACTGTGATCCAGTTAACTCTCCTGCACCTAAAGCAGTCATTCCACTCGTCACCTCAATCCAACCAGCTTCTAATTGCGCAGGCAGAGTTGCTCCCAGACTACTGTGAGCAAAAATCTGAGCGTGCGTTGTCTTTCCATCGGAAAACATCTGAAAGAGATCAAAACCAACAATCGTCTTCGCTTCACCTAAATCAATAATGATGTAACCAACCATTAAAGTTCCACCCGCGTAGTTGTTCCATGTCGCTCCTTGATCACCACTAGTCACGCTATCACTTGTGTCTGTCATAGGCTGACAAATAGATCCTCCCGGATACCAATTGCTCGTACACCCATAAGAAGGAGTAAGATCGGATCGATAAGGAGCACCTGTCCCTGCAGCCACACCAATTTCTTTCACTTCAGCAGTACCGCCATGATAAGTCGAAACAATCACATTATCTTGAATGTCGTATTCTGGCATATTCGAATAATCAAAAGTGAGAGCTCGATAGTTCACACAAATAGGATCATTGTAATCAAGAACGGTGCTTGATCCTGTCTCAATCGGATCAGGAGGAGCAACAGGAGGAGTTACTGGTGGAATAACCGGCGGTTCTGTCTCTGGTGGTGTGACTGGAAGCTGAGGATTAGGATTCTGCAAATCCTTCATCAGATTAATAACCTCCTGACTGTTGCAGGAAGTTGTCAGTACCATAAATGAAATCAGGCAGATTTTTAAAAGCTGATCTATCCCAAGAAACTTCATGAAATACCTCATCGTTATTCATTATTCTTATCGTCAAGATCTCTTGAGATATTAAGAAATGATTTAAAAGTTATTGAATTACCAAGTGATTCCGGTCTCTTAGATCCCAATATAAGAAAATAAAAAATAGCCTTGAACTACGGAAAGAATACGGCTATATTTTAACTACGGAAATACTACGGAGTTGTTATGGCATTAACAAAAAAGCAAAAAGAAGTTTTAGATTTCATCACTGAATACGTGAGGGAGCATGGAATTTCACCGACACAAAAAGAAATTCAAAATCATTTTGGTTTTAAATCTCTTGGCTCGGTTCAAGACTACATTAAGTATCTCACTAATGGCGGTTACCTTCTTAATGATTCACACTCTGTTCGTGGTTTAATGCCTGCTACAGTTCAACAGCATACTGAAGAAATTCCTCTTCTTGGTGAAATTGCTGCCGGTATTCCTATCGAAGCCATCGAAAACTCTGACTTCATCAGCGTTCCAACCCACATGCTTGGCAAAGGACAGCACTATGCCCTTCGAGTGAAGGGAGAATCAATGATTGAAGAAGGAATTCTTAATGGTGATATCGCAGTCATTAAGCATCAAACACAGGCCAATAACGGGCAGATCGTAGTTGCTGTGATTGATAATGAAACAACTCTTAAAAAATATTTTAAGAAGGCCCGTCAAATCGAACTTCACCCTGCCAACTCGACGATGACTCCCATCATTGTCAAAGACAAGGAATGTGAAATTCGAGGACTCTTGGTTGGCCTGATAAGAACCTACTAAGCTCTAACACACATCACTTTTTTCAAATAATGTAGTCAAGGAGGACTCATGCAGGCTTCTTCACGCCTTTTTTCTAAAATTTATGAAACGGATCTCTTTATTAGGATCCAGAATGAACTAATGAATAGATACCAAGTTGATGATCGTCTTGCCCAAGAAATGACTTGGGATTTCTTAGATTTACTTCTGACACTCAACTCAGATCTCAGTCTTGTTGACCAATACTTCCTGCAATAAGTTTGTGAAGAATTTCACAACATAATAACAATGAGGTTTTGAATGATTACGAATGAAGATTTATGGATTACTCGATCAGTTCTTATTCTTATTGGAAGCTTTATATTTTTCTCATTGGTGGGAGTTTTTTAACTCCCACCCTCATTGCTTAGAAGTGACTTCTTCAGTAATGATCATTTTTAGAGAATCGAATGAATATTTTCTCTCTAACAATGAGATTTTCTCTTCAGAGTTCTTAATAATTTCTTTAATCAGATTAGTATCCAGATCAGATAAAGAGACATAGACCTCTTTCTCAACCTCTACCCCATTCTCAACAACTTTATACTTGTAGACGACTCCTTCCTTGGTAAATTTCAAGAAAGTTTCTCCATCTGCATTTTTCAAGTAATCAACAATTTTATCTGATAGCTCTTTTGAATCTTTAAAGAAATTCTTCTCATCCTGAAGCTGAAGTCCAGCGACTGCCTTCTGTGTCGAACTATTCGGCGCACTTGGTGCAAGTGATCTTCCCATTGCTGAGGCTCCCATCGCAGATCCTCCTGTAGAAAAAGCAACAGAGGCCGGAGCTCTATCAAAACTGCGAGATGAACTCACTTCGCTGTTCTGGGATTGAGCAAATTGCACTCTTTGATCAATAGCAACTCTACTCTCTTCTACTCTACTGCCCATTTGACGAGGTTGCTGCTGCTGCTGCTGAGTGTGATCGACAACATTGTTTTTCCCAGTCGTTAGTTTATCAATTTGGCTTCTTAGCTCACTTAAACTTTTCTTTTCATCATCCAGTTGTTTTAACAAACTAGCTTCTTTATCTGCGAGAACTGAATCTTTAAATTCCTGAAGTTTCTTTAACTCAGAATTCTCGACTCGAGAAATATGTTGATCTATCTCTTTTTTATCTTCTCTCTTAGATAAAAATTCGGAGACTGCTTTAGCGGAAGAATTATTAAAGATAGAATTTCCCCCGATCCTAAAATCACTTAGAGAAGAACTCATTGGGGCTTTAGCAGCAGTCATCTGAGAAATTTGATTCCCCTGTGAAGACTCAAGGCTTTGCTCTCTATTGCGTTCAGCAACTCTCGCTGCCTCACGCTGAGCGATCGTCATCGTATTACCATTTGAATCGATCAGTTTATTTTCATTGTTGCCCACATATTTTGATAAAGGCTCATACACTGACTCTCTACCGCCTCTCTGATAGTAAACATTAGCGGCTTTTGCAATCAGGTCACCTTCCTGATTTTTGTTGGCCAATGATTCAGCAAAAAGGGAAAAGGAATCTTGAGGCTTTTTATTCTTACCATCGTAAAGGGCCAAAAAATCTGACTGGACTACTGATGATCCATTTTGAGAGAGATTCTCAAAAGGTCCGAACTTCTTCTCACCAGATGCGCAATCAATAAGATCATTAATATTCTGATTAGGAGCAAAATTCTCTTCCTCTTCAATGAGTTGTTTCAATGAAGACTTAGGAAGATGAGCAAGAACATTTTCAGGAGGAAGACATGCCACTTGTGCAAACTGGCTTACCATACTATCGCATTTCTCTTTCATATGATCTTCAAGAAATGAAAAATTATTCTGAAGACTTTCCATAAGACTATTACTCTTCTTCCCTCTAGTCGCTCTTAGTGTTTGCTGGAGTAAACCTGGCTCAAGCAGAATGGCCGATAACCCTGGATGAATGGCCACAGAATCTAATAAGTAATTTTTCAACTTATCACTGACGGCGTCTTTTGATTGCGTTTTAAGAGCATTTAACTCGTCAAGGATAGCTTTAGTAGGTCTTCCATTACGAGAAAGCTTCACTACTGTTTCATCAAAATTGTTTTTTAACTGTTCAGCAAGATGTTCAGCTACACTTTCTAGGCCCTCGCTGGGTCTATACATAAATTTTTCTCTAAAATTCTCATCATTGAAGATAACTTCAGTAAGCATACTATCTACGAAGCGGAATTCAGGACTTAAAGTTAGTCCAAATCTTGATTTATCAAATTCTGTTCTGGCATAAATCACCTCAGCTCCATTTGCATCCACCACTTTACGCTGAACAGTTGAAGCATCTACGAAACTTAAAATAGAATTTAAATCAGATTTTTTTTCAGGGCCTTCAATACCTTCAAACAGTAACCCCATTCTCTTTTCTAATTGCCCTGAACTAACTCCCGGACACTTCTTCGAAATTTCTTTTTGGATTTGTTCAGAGCCTCGACAAAAAAGTGATTCCTTGGTCTTACCCTGAATAACTTTCGTCTGGTTAACCAGATAAATCATATCTTCAAAAAAAAGAGCGTATTCGTTGAGAAATTTTTTACCGTAAGCCTTGAGAACTTTTTCTGAAGCCTTCTCTTTTTGAGAAGTGATGTAACTCTCAATCTCTTTTGGTTTTATACCCGGAGAACTCACATAAAAATTAGTTTCAATACAGGCACACTTCTGCGACAGCTCGTTATCACGACTAATCTCCTTGCCACCCATCGTAGACCAGCCGTAACTGCTGATAGCCGTAATCGAATCATACATAAAGCTAGAAAGCTCAGATCCAGGCGTCGCCTCTTCCTCACAATCCTCTCTATTGACCTTAAATACTGAGCAATGGAAGTTCTCTCCTGAATACAGGGCATCCGGATTAAATGATTTCTGATTGGCATTTATACTTACATAGTTATCAAAGGTATTAGCAGACTTCGCAACCCTCTTATAGAGAGCACCGAAATCCTTATTCTCACCACTAACACATCCCGTCGCAGCTCCTACTCCCAATAGATCAGCGCTCAGAGAGCAAGGTTCATCAGCAGCTCCCCATGAAAGCTGAGATAAAAGGAGACTTGAAAGTATAAGCAGTTTTGTAGAATAACTTTTCATCAATACACTTAACGTCTAAACCTTAAGAAGATTGAGAGATTTCTTAAGGTAAAAAAATATTTCCTGTTCACCCTGCTGATCATTGCCGACTTAAGGGCCAAAGCAAACTTCTTAAATATTCTTACATCTGCTTATCAAGTTAAGTCCTCTAAACTTTTACTATTGGGCGGGCCAAAAAAGTGAAAACTGACATTTTTGACCCATGTATCTTAAGATGTGGGGCAATCTGACTAAGTAGGAATTTATTTTGACAAGGTGTACAACTGTAGGAAATTAGGCAGTTATAGGGCAGAGAATTTGGCATCAGCATTGCTTTATAGGCAATCGCAGGGGGAATGAACTCCACTAAAAAAGTCCAAGTTCTTATCCCCGAAGAAAAAGTCTAACCAACCTTTTCTTCTCAACACTCATCTCGTTTGAACAATTATCACTGTTCTCTCCCTGCAAGGTTAAAATCTTATAAAAAAGCCCAAGTTGATACTTGGGCTTTTTTGTTTTAGGAGCATAGTGAATCCAAAAGGTGACAAAACAGCTCCAGTACCGAGATAATTCTATATTATTTCAATCAGTTATCTTTGGCACGGTTCCTGCTCTATAGAAGGTAAGCTGAAGGTGAGAACTCCACAAAGTCTCCATAGTCCCCACCTTGAATCTTTTAAGCTAACCACTTAATAGATTCTCCCCCACCCCACCACAAAAGCATCAATGTTCCATCTTCAGCTAGGTTTTTACTTCAACCACTCAAACAAATGATAATGCTCTCCACTCATTCCCAAACTTTCATAAACCTTCTGAGCATTCAGATTAGTTTTATCGACATATAATCTGAGTCCGCGCAGATCGGATGATTCATTAACCATATTTTTTAAATGTTGATAGAGGGCCTTAAAAGCTCCTGATTTTCTCATATGAGGAAGAACATAAACAGAATGGATCCAAAGAACAGTTCCGTTGCGCCAGTCGCTCCACTCATTAACAGTGAGAAGACAGCCTGTAACTTCACCATTGATTTCAGCAACCCAGTATTTCCCTTTTGAAGGATCATCCATAACGGCGGTTACTCCCTTGATCACTGTATTAGCATCAAGTTTGAGGTTCTCCGTTTCAAGGGCCATCTTTATCTGAAAATCAGCGATAATTTCAATATCAAAAAGAAGGCCTGGGCGAACAAGAATCTCACTCACGATAAAACTCCACGAACGCGTTTTGAGAACTCTCTAGTCGCATCCATTAGGCTCATACCACTATCAAGATATGATCTGAGTTCAGCCGCTTGTAGGTAATCACTCATCTGATCTCCATCATCTTCCTGAGTTTTCACAGGAGCGACTCCAGTATTTTCAAATTCGTCGGCAAAAGCATTCAGCTCATCAACTGTATATTTTTGAGCAAGATCTTTAATAGATTTAATATCCATAACTCTTAGCCTTTCATCTTTTGAACGAATTCGCGGAATCCTTCTTCTTTAGTCACGTTGACTAAGTCTTGAGGTTCACCATTTTTAAAACAGCCAACACTTGGTAGTCCTGGAAGTTCAACCATCTCTTTAATCTTTGGATTTTTCTCAACATCAATCTTAAAGATTTTTACACCCTCTTCTTTTGCTACACGATCAAACATCGGAGCGGCCATACGGCAAGAGCCGCACCAAGAAGCATAAAAATCAATAAAAACTAATTCTTCTTTTTCTACCACTTCAAAAATTGTTTCATCATTCAACTCTTGCATATCTTCTCCCTTAATTAATTACAATTCTTAGTGAATCAAGACTTAACTCTGCTTTATCCATTGCTTGAGAAATCTGATCTCTATTAAACTTTAAAAGTAAAATTTCTGTCTCCGACACTGTCGGATTCACTGCTCGAAGTGACTCTAGTCTTTCAATTTCAGAGTTAAAAGACTTGAGCATCTCTTCCTTGAACTTATCTTTGTATTGTTTAGCACGTGCCATACATTGAGCTCGTCCAGTTTTAATACATTCTTTGATAAAGTCCTTAGGAAGATCTCCCAGACTTGCTTTTTTCTCCATACCAATGGCTTCAGTGTTCTCGTCGATAAACTTTTTTGGAAGTTTGGCCGTAAGATCCTGTTTATTAGCATTCAATAAGACACGCAGTGGAGTTGGTGGAAACCATTTCTCCATCTGAAGTTTTTTATCAGCAACTGTGTGAAGAAGATAAAACCCCTCAAACAGAAAATTTTCTTTGCTTGGAGTATTCCATTGGGCAATAGTCGAATTCCCTAGTTCCTTAGAACTGATGAAATCCATGATCCCAATGACCATCGGGTGATCCCAAGTTAAAAATACCTGCTCTTCTTTTTTAAGAGCATTGGCACGTTTAAAAGTAATCATCATTCCGTCACTCTCAAGGCCCGGGAAGTGAGGAAGATACATATTATCCCCCGGTCTGATAAAGAACGTATCAGGATCGTCCATATCCTCAACATCAACTCCCAGCTGATTAAAAATATTTAACATGAAGAGTTTTAAGTCATCAGAATCATCGGCATCTTTGAGAAGTTTTACAAAATCCATCGCCTTGTCGTGATGAAATGAATTTAGTTCCACTAACTGGTCCTGACCTTCTTCTAGTTTCGTTTCAATTTCAGCATGAATCTCTCTGGTCTTTTGAATCAGAGCAGCCAGATCTTTTTCATCAAACTCATTTTCAAGAACTGCAATGAGATCCGCGCGAAGATTGGCATAACTCTCCGTCGCTCCACGAGGAGAGCTTTCAAAAGCATTAAAGCCCTCGTGATACCAGCGCATTAATGACTCTTCATTGCTTGCGGCCAGATAAGGCACATGGATTTCAATATCATTTTTCTGTCCAATACGATCCAGACGTCCAATACGCTGCTCTAGTAGATCAGGAAGCTTAGGCAGATCAAAAAGAATCAAATGGCGAGCAAATTCAAAGTTTCTTCCTTCTGACCCAATTTCAGTTGAAAGAAGAATCTGTGCCCCACCCACTTCAGCAAAGTAAGCCGCTTGGCGGTCTCGATTCAATAAGTTCATTCCAGAGTGGAAATAAGCAATTTTAACAGTTGTCGAATCTTTGAGCGTCTTCTCTAAAGCAAGTACCGTTTCTTTATCGTGACAGATAAGAAGCGTTTTATCGTCTCTATGTTTTTCAATAAATCCAGCTAACCACTCTCCCTTGGCCTTCAGAACATTCGCTTCAGTATTTTTCGATTTACCTAAACTGATCTGATGAGGGTAGAAGTTTCTTTTTGGAAAAAACTCTGAGTAGGACGCCATCTTCTGACGAGTATTTCTAAAATACACTCGTCCAGTTCCGTGACGATCCACTAGTGATTGAAGTGCTTCTTGACGAGAAAGACTCTCAAGATCTATCCCAAGCTTGGTATTAAGTGTTTGGTATTCACTCTTGGTTAATTTCTTGTCGCTGATAAGTTTATTCGCGAGATCACTAATTGGCTTATAGTTCATTGTCTCTTCGATGAAGGTTTCAAAACTATGGAAGCGATTTGGATCAAGAAGCTGAAGTCGGGCGAAATGACCGGCCAATCCTAGAATTTCCGGTGTTCCGGAAAGAAGAAGAACTCCTGGAGTATCCTTGGCAAGAGCAGCGACAAAGTCATACTCAGGACTTGAATTATCGGGGGCCCAACGAAGTTGGTGGGCTTCATCAACAACTAAAAGATCCCATTTGGAATCAAGGGCCATCTCCATCAGATGAGTTTCTTTCATCAGAAATCTTTGAGAGGCCACAAACAGTTGTCCTTCTTCAAAAGGATTTTCTCCACGAGCAAGACCTGTATCATGATTGATTGCTTGAAAGCTTAGTTGGAACTTTTTTAGCATCTCAACAAACCACTGATACACCAATGAATCAGGAACAAGAATCAACACTCTTTGTGCCCTATTGGTTTGAATCAGGTGATGGATAATTAATCCAGCTTCAATGGTTTTACCTAAACCCACTTCATCTGCGAGCAGTACACGCGGACGCGATCTCTGGGCGACTTGATTAGCAACATACATCTGATGAGGAATAAGGCTCAGACGAGGTCCTAAATATCCTCTCACTGGAGAAATAAAAAGCTTTCTTTGGTTAAGAAGAACATCATAGCGAAGTTTGAAAATTTCATTAGAATCAATACTTCCCGCAAAAAGTCTTTCTTCAGGTTTTGAAAATGAAAGAGTTCCTGAAAGTTCTGTTTCCAGAATATAGTCTTCACCGGCAAAATAACCAACGAGACCTTCTTCCTCTTCTACCTCAGTAACAATGAAAGTATCGTTTTCTTTATCTCTAACTTCATCCCCTACTGCAAATTTGATTCGCTTTAGAGGAGCTGTTCCAATTCCGTACCTTCTATCAACTTTTGTCGCAGGGAAAAAACAGGTAACTGTTTTTCCTTCCACATCAACAATAATTCCTAATCCTAGCTCTGGCTCTGACTCAGAAATCCAACGTTGTCCAATGATGAACTGCTTCAACGTGACTCTCCTTTCCCTTATACATTCTGATTAACTTGAAGATAAGATAATAGCAGATTGACCCCTCTGGAGAAAGACACCAATGGAAAAAACTTTAATTCTCTTCCTTATGCTTTTTTCACTCCCTTTATGGGCAGTTAAAGACGGCAAATACCGCCTAGAGCTTGCGACTCAATACGCCAAAATACCATTCCATCTTGAATTTAAAAATGCTGGGAAAGTGGCCAGCATCCTGAATGGGGATGAAGTCATTACACTTAAAAATCTTGGTTCTAAGAAAAAGAACCACATGGCCCTGGAAATTCCCCCCTATCCCATTCAGCTATCACTGGATTTTTCCGGAGATAAGGTATCAGGCTTCTTAATTAAGGCCAGTGGTGATCAGGTTCCACTCGCGGGTGAAATGAATGAGTTTTTATTCTATCGAACGAAAAAGAAGCCTGAGAACTTCAAGGGAAGATGGGAAGTAACTGATGGGAAGGGAGAAAAAAATATTCTTCTCCTTGAGCAACTAGGGAGCCAGATTAAAGGCTCTTACCTGACGCCTTATGGAGATTATCGCTATTTTCATGGCCAAATTAATGGTTCTACCTTTGAAGCTTCAAGTTTTGACGGTATTTACAACTACCTCATTACCGGTGAACTCAAAGGCGCAGAGCTCAAAGCTCAGATTCTTGCCAATTATAAAATTGAACTTATCGGTAAGAAAAACGCAGAAGCAAAACTTCCTGACCCCTATAAACTGACTCAAATGGAAAAGAAACTTGAGTTCACCTTTCCTGATCTCTCGGGGAAAAAAGTTTCCATCAAAGATAAAGAATTTGAAAACAAACCGGTTATCATTCAAATTTTTGGTAGCTGGTGTCCCAACTGTATTGATGAATTGAAGTACCTCATTCCTTGGTATGCATCAAACAAGGACAGAGGAATTAAAATCATCGCTCTGTCTTTTGAGAGAACAAATGATCTCAAAAGAGCTCAGATGATTCTCTCGAAGATCTCAAAACAGTATGGGCTTAACTACCCGATGCTGATTGCAGGATTTACAGCTCAGGATACTCCTGAAAATAAGCTTCAAGGATTAAAGAACTTTAAGGCCTTCCCGACCACTATTTATCTTGATAAAAAACACAATATCTTCAAAGTACATGCAGGGTTTAACGGGCCTAGTACAAAAGAGTTTTACGAAGAGTGGCAAAGAGATTTTAATTTAACGATTGATCAACTTTTAAAATAGGATTTTATGTTTCAAACGATTGGACTGCTTATCTTATCAAATATTTTTATGACCTACGCTTGGTATGGCCATTTAAAAACTCTGGGCTCTAAACCTTTTTGGATCGCAATTCTTGTCAGTTGGGGTGTCGCTTTTTTTGAGTATTGCTTTCAAGTTCCGGCAAATAGAATTGGTTTTACTCATTTCACATTGCCGCAACTTAAAATTATTCAAGAAGTCATCACGATGGTGGTCTTCTCATTATTTGCGATTTTCTTTATGAAAGAAGAACTTAATCGCAATTACATCTACGCTTCTCTATGTTTAGTTGGAGCGGTTTTCTTCATTTTCAGGAAGTGATTCATCGTCGGGAGAGACTTCCGTATTCACGTTGTCTCTCTCATCACCACCCTCATCATCTGCATCTTGATCAGGATTGTTTAATTCCAACTCATTAATCGGAAATTCTGATTCGGAAGTATTCATTCCCGGAGTTGGAAGAATCCCGTGTTGCTCTTCCCCTTCAACTTGATAATAGGCTTCTGCTCCACCATGAGTGTAAGCGATCGCTCCGCCTAATCTGCCTGCATAAAGACCTGCCGCAATTGGAATTAAACTTAAAGCAGCTGTCAGGAAACGAAGATTTCGGGCCAAGCTCTCCCCCACAAAGAGAACAACAACCATCAGACCTAAGAGAATAACACCTAAACCACTAAAAATTTCTGCGGCATTCTCATGCTGTTGAACAAAAGGTTTTGCAACAAATTGTAACACTGTATCCTCCTGGGCTTCGCCGGTTTCAAGAGCAATATAGGAAAAGACAACTATCGTGATTTGCATGATAACAGGAACCCACCAAAAGCGTGGTGAGATTTTTTTCTTCATAATGAAAACAATACTGCTGACGACAACGATCGGCAGACAAAGAGCAAGAACAAGAGGAATATGGGCCATGAAAGGATGAAGTGGTAGCATAGGTAACTCCTAGTTTCTTCCTTCATTTTCAATCAAATCCAACAAGTGGTCTATATGTTCTTTTGTCGTCTTATGATTTGGCAGTACCAATCTAAAGAAAATAGTTCCATCAGGTCTTTGGGCATAGTTGACCATAGCAAGTCCCTTGCTGATTAAGCTTTCACGAACTTTTTGAGTATGTTCATTAATATTACTGCCATCCTGTGGAATGACTTGAAAACAAATGTTCAAATAATTGGCGTGATTAAGTTTAAAAGATTTTCTTTTTTTAATTTCTGCCACTGCGTATTCAGCTAAATCTAAAAGTTGTTCGGTTCTTGCCATTAAACCTTCAGTTCCATAAGCACGCCATAAGAACCAAAGCTTAAGGGCATCGGATCTGCGACCGCACTGAAGTGAGTAAGTTCCCGTATCCCACTCAAATCTTTCTTCATCGTGGAATAAGTACTCTGCCCCTCCACCACGAGTTGTTGCTCTTAAAATTCCAGTTCTCTTCGTTAAAAAGAAACTAGTGATAAGAGACACTCCAAGAGTTTTGTGAGCATCAAAAGTAATAGAGTCGGCAAATTCTAATCCACGGGCCATATGAGCATGCGTTTTTGAGAAAACCACTCCGCCTCCCCAAGCTGCATCTACATGAAACCAAACTCCATATTTTTGAGCGATCTTCGAAATTCGTACTAAAGGATCAAAGGCCCCTAGCACAGTTGTTCCTATAGTTGCTCCGATCATTAACGGTGTAAAACCATCTTTAATATCGGCCGCGATAATTCGATCAAGCTCTTCTGGGATCATTTCTCCCTTACTATTACTTGGTACAAGAATTAAATTCTGAGTTCCCAGACCTATGATATTAGCCGCTTTATCGAATGAATAATGAGCTTCACTAGAAACATAGACGCGAAAATTATTATGAGTAAAACCCGTTTGGCGGATACTTGGATTGTAATCAGTGCGGGCACAGAGCATGGAAAGAAGATTGGCGTTACTCCCACCTGTCACCATGATTCCTTCACCAGTTCCCAGGCCAGTGAGCTTTAAAAGTTCTTTGACCAATCTTTTCTCAATAACGGTAAGAACAGGTGCGACTTCAAAAGTGGCCATCGTCGGATTAAGAAGACTTCCTACTAAATCACCTAGAAGTGCAAAGGTATCTGCACCACCAAAAAGTTGATTTAAAAACAAAGGATGTGTTGTTCTGACTGAGTGATCTAAAATAAATTGCAGCTCATTTAAAAATTCTTTTGAGCTCACTCCGCTCTGATTTAATTCAGGAACAAGCTTGTTCATCTCTAACGGAGTTGAAGATTTTATAACTGGTGTGTTGATAGTATTTTCATCGAGATATTTTTTGAGTGTCAAAAAAACGTCGTTTAAAAACTTTTCTTCATTAAGGGAGTTCATGCATATACCTATTTTTTAGTAACACTTACCAGAACCTTACAGTATCTCGCAATTGTGCAAGTAAATGTTAGATAATACAGGAGTTTAGCTCACTTATGCCTATTGGCAATCAAAAGAAGCCTTGTTTTAATTTTCACAACGAAAATCGTCTAGTCTGGAAACAAGGAGAACTTAGGATGTCAGTTCGACTCAATAAGCACCTGTCTGATAAGCAAATTGAAATGCTTAGAGATAAACTACTAGCTGAAGCAGAAAGAATCCGCACAAATTTTCAGCTCAAAAAACAAGAGTATGAAACTACAACGCTAACTGGTGCAAAAGATGAAGTTGACTCTGCAAATGACAACATCCTTCTGGCCAGCGACATGCGTTTTTCCAACAGAGAAAATCTTTATTATAAAAAGATAATGAAAACACTCAGTAAGGTTGAATCTGAAACTTACGGAATGTGTGATGAATGCGGCGAATCGATTTCTTTTCAACGTTTGATTGCTCGCCCTACTTCTGAAATGTGCATTCTTTGTAAAGAAGACTCAGAAAGAGAAGAAAACCAGAACTTCTTTGAAAGACGTTCTAAATCGTTAGGAAGAGAAATCAGCCTAGCAGGACACTAATTACTTATGATCGAATACGTCGTCGAACACAATCCTGACGACCGCATACTTCAAAAGGCCTCCCAGATTTTAAAGTCGGGAGGCCTTATTTGTCTTCCAACGGAAACAAATTGGGTAGCGGCAGCTGATCCTTATTCTAAAGAGGGTCTAGATAAGCTCTACAAACTCCGCCATATTGAAAACACTAAACACTTCACTCTTCAGGCCGACAGCTTTAATAAAGCGATGGAAGTAGCAAATATTGAAGACGCTGCCTTCAGCCTCGTCAAAAAGGTTATTCCTGGACCTTACACTTTTATTTTTGAAGCTCAAAAAAAAGTGACCAAATACCTTAAGGCCTCAAAGTACGACAAAGAAGTGGGAATTCATTTTCCACCTTCACCACTCTTCAGGGCCCTTCTCAAAACTCATAATGACTTAATTATAACTTCTAGTATTACTCATGAAATGTTGGGCTTAGAAGAAGGTGACTACATTTACTCAGCTCTTATTGAAGACCAGTATCCCCATCTTATTGATCTGATTATTGACCCAGGTGAAGTTCAATTTATCGGCTCTAGCACAATTATTGATTTTACTTCTGGTGCGGCTGAAGTCGTTCGTGTCGGCGCAGGCGATCCTCGACTTTTCGAAGGCCGATAGACCCTAAATTTTTAAAGAGATTATTTTTGTCTTGACTTGTTTGGCATGTCAAACTAAAGTATACAAAGAAGAACAAACTCCTAATGAGGGTCTAATCTCAATTACTTATCCGCACTTTCTTGTCTTTTAGCCCACCTATAATCCTTTCTTAAATCCCACCTTTAAAGGCCCATCATTAGGTAGCGGATAAAGAAGCACTCTACTTTTTGAAAAAATCCCCAATTTTTTTTGCGGAAAAATCCATAAAGGCCCTTACTTTTTTAGGAACATTCTTTTGCTGAGGAATAGCGACTTGTATCGGTGGACCATAATCTCCCCACGACTTTAAGATATGAACTAGCTCTCCTGTTTTCAAATGCTCATCACAAATAAAGCGAGGCAGATAAGAGATGCCATGGCCTGCTATGACTAAATCTCTAATCGCAAAAAAGTTATTACAATTTTTTGTATGTTTTAGTTTTATTTTTTCTTTTCTAGTTTTATTAAAAAGAACCCAATCGCGATTGAGAAATCCTATTGTCTGATAGTTTTTTAAAGCTTCAATGTCGGAAAGAGGATTAATTCCACGAAGGTATTGCGGAGAAGTGACAAGGATAAATTCAATATTTCCTGCCTTCTTTTGAATTAAAGAACTATCTCGTAAATGACCAATACGAATAGCAACATCAATGCTGTTTTTTACAATATCCAGTATTTCATTGGAGTAGATAATTTCAAATTCCAGTTTTGGATGGAGTCTTGAAAACTCATCAATGATTTTAGTAATGAGATAAACACCTAAATCATCTGGAGCAGTCACTTTTAGTTTACCTGTAAAGGAATCATCCTGATTTTTGAGAAGAGAAATCGATTGATTAAGACCTTCGATGTTCTCCTTCACTTTTTTGTAAAAAGACAACCCAGCATCAGTTAGTTTGAATTGGCGGGTGGTCCGATAAACAAGCTGAACCCCCAACTCCTCCTCAAGAAGACTTAGCTCTCTGCTTAATTTGGTTTTGGCCAGATTGAGTGATTCACTCGCTCGAGTAATATTGCCGGCTTCTACAATCTTAACGAAATAATAGATTCGGTTAATATCTATTTGATTTATCATTATCCCTCTTAAATTGTATTAATTATTGATACACTGATTATCAATTATACCACCTACTCCTCCAATTCCCCAACGTCTAAAATGGATGCAGACGAGGACTTATGCAAAGAAGAACATTTTTAGGTCTATTAGCAGGTGGTACAATTATGAGCGGCTTAGGATTAAATAAACTATTTGAGAAAAAAGATAACGGCATCAAAATGCCCTCACTCTTTATTGGCCATGGCTCACCCATGAATGCCATTGAAACAAATCAATTCACACAAACCTTGAATAAGTTAGGAAAATCTCTGCCTAGACCTGAAGCTATTCTTTGTATCTCAGCACACTGGATGACTGCTGGTACTTGGGTCACAGAGATGCAAAATCCTCCGACGATTCATGATTTCTATGGATTTCCTCAGGCCCTTTTTGATGTGCAGTATCCCGCACCTGGAGGGCCGGAGATCGCTCGTGAAGTAGTAGCAGCTGCACCCCTTCATCACATAAAAACCGATTCACATGAATGGGGTCTTGATCACGGAACTTGGTCAGTTCTTAGACATATGTATCCAGAAGCTGATGTACCAGTCCTTCAGTTGAGTCTCAACATGAATGAAGGGCCAGAGTATCATTTTCAATTGGCAAAAGAGATCGCCAAGCTTCGCTCTAAAGGAGTGATGATTATCGGCAGTGGAAATATTGTTCACAACCTTCGACGTCTTGATTGGTCAAAGAATGCTCGTGCTTACGATTGGGCCATTGAGTTTGATGAATGGATGAAAGATAAAATTCTAAAAAGAGACTTTAAGGCCATTCAGAACGATTTCTTAAAGTCAGAAGCCGGGAAATTATCTAATCCGACACTTGATCACTACTACCCAGTCCTTTATGCATTGGGAGCAGGTCATGATGATGAAGAATTAAAATTTGAGTACGAAGAAATTCAAAACTCCTCTATATCAATGAGAAGTTTTAGAATTGGTTAATAAGAGGTTTTATGAAAACAGAAGCTATTCGCTTTTATCAAACAGGAAATAAAGAAGTTTTAAAATTTGAAGAAATAGATTTACCAGAACCTAAAGAGAATGAAGTTCTCATCTCTCAAAAGTTCATTGGGGTAAATTTTATCGATACCTATTATCGCTCAGGACTCTATCCTGTTCCTCTACCTTCAGGATTAGGAACAGAAGCATCTGGGGTTATCGAAAAAGTCGGCAGCCAAGTTGCTCATCTCAAAGTGGGAGACCGGGTTACTTATGCTCAAGGACCACTCGGGGCCTATGCCAAGAAGCGAGTAATTGCTGCTGATAAAGTGATCCTTCTTCCAGATGATATCTCTCTTGAAGCGGCTGCTGCCTTAACACTCAAAGGTCTGACTGTTTCTTATCTTTTTGAAGATGTTCATCAACTTCAAAGTGGGGATACGATTCTATTTCATGCAGCTGCTGGTGGAGTTGGTCTCATTGCCTGCCAGTGGGCGAGACACTTAGGAGTCAAATTGATTGGGACAGTGAGTTCGGAAACGAAGGCCCGTTTGATTCAGGAAATGGGTGCCTATGCGGCCATCAACTACACTCGAGAAAAAATCTCACAACGAGTTTTAGATATTACTCATCATAAAAAAGTGTCAGTCGTTTATGACAGTGTTGGTGCTGATACCTGGGAAGAATCTCTCAATAGTCTAAGTCCCAAAGGACTCATGGTGAGCTTTGGTAATACGACAGGTCCTGTGAGAAATGTTGATTTAGGAATTCTAGCGCAAAAAGGCGGACTATTTGTTACCCGCCCTATGCTTGCTCACTACGTTGATACTCCTGAAAAACTTCAAGCAAGAGGATCTCAACTTTTTAAACTGGTAAAAGAAGGTGTTATTACTCCGCACATTGATAGTATTTTTAAACTAAAAGATGCAGCTCTGGCACACCAAGAGTTACTGGAAAGAAGCAGAGTTGGAGCAATCTTATTGGAAGTCTAGGATTGAAGTGACAGTTTCACAATGACTTCATTCAACTTAGAAACTTCAAAAGTTGACATGGCCTTGGAGTCATTGATCTTCTTCTCAGGATTAAACCAGATACTATCAATTCCAAAATTCTGTGCTCCCAAAATATCTGCATCTAATCTATCGCCGACAATGATTGTATTCTCTTTCACAAAAGATTTTGCCTTGCTCACAGTAAATTCAAAAAAACGAGAATCGGGTTTAGCAAAGCCGCACTCATCGGAGACTGAAACGAAGCTAAAGAAAGATGATATTTGAGAATTCTCAATACGCTTCTTTTGAACATATTGAATGCCATTGGTAATAATACCGATTTCACCCAACTGGCTTAGTTTTTCACATAACTCCACTGCTCCATCGATTAGAACAACTGTTTCCGGCAAGGTTTCTAAATACCTTGTACTGGCCTTTTCAGGATCAATATCGATCTGATGCTTGAGAAATGTTTGCCTAAATCTTTCAACTTTCAAATGCTCTTTGGATGTTTCGGCCCTTTCAAGTTTTCTCCATAAATCTGCATTGATAACCTGATAGTCGGCAAATAGCTTATCAACATTCTCTTTCAGTCCTAAATCTGCCATCGCTAAAGCAAATGATTTGGCTTCTGAAGCCTTAAAATCCAAAAGAGTATCATCCAGATCAAATAAGAAGAGATTATATTTCATATTGTCCTTACTTACTAAAACTTGGCCTGATATTGATACATGATGGTTTTGTCATTATTCGTATCAGTCTTAACTGTTAAAACCATGCTTGAAGTCGAAGAAATTTTTCTTTCCATCTTAAAGCTAAAATAATTTCCTTCCTTTGAATCCCGCCCTACACTTGTTTCAAAAGAGTTTTTCCCTGATTTCATCTGATGGCCAAATGAAACTGCCTCTCTTCCACTTTCATAAGTCTCATAAGTCCCTTTCACATTTCCATAATCTCCGACCCTATAAGCTGAAGAAAGAGACATCAGATCATTCAGGGCATCTCCTTTCACTACTTTTGCTGTAACATACTCATGATTATGATCCGTTAATGATAAAATCAGTTCATTTGTTCTGATAGGCGCATCGCTATTATCTGCTACCATTGTTGATCCAATGGCCGCTCCACTCACCTTTAATCCGTTTTCTTTATCGAGCTCCACTTGATGTTTTGTTCCAACACTTATCTTTTCCTGAGATAGATTATTCTTTTGATCTCGAGAAACATTGGCCGTGACAAATTCGTGATTGCCCTTTGTATCTTTTACACTTACTGATAAATTTTGATTTCTTGAATTACTTGTCTCGGCTGATTTTTCAACTTGTCCAGCATTTGCATCTATCAGGACACTATTACCAACATTCATTTGATAACCAGTCCCTATTTTTACTTCTTTCGTTTCATCTTTTTGCTCGATTTCACCCGAGATAAAACTTTTTTCATTATCACTTACTTTAACAGCAACTCTATTGGATTTCGCATGCTCAGACGAGACGAGGTCCTTCTTTTGCTCATGCGACACTTGTCCAGATAATTTCCATTTACTATCCTCTGATAAATCAATTTCCATCGGGATAATTGCTTTTACTCGGGCATTCGATTGAGTTTCGTGTTTTCCTTCAAGTTGAATCCATTCTCTTCCAGAATCCCCTGCAACCCCTAATCGAACATTTTGTTGGGCCAGATCCATCTGGGCACGAGAATTTACAGATAAGTTATCAGTGAGCCGTCCTTGACCTTCAAAGGCGTCAAAAAGACTTCTCTCACTGACTTTACTTCCCAAACCAGGAAGATTGTAAGGATCATAATGGTGATAGCGAACTAGGGCTGTCCTATCATTTTTTACAATCACTTCAATAACGATGTGTGATTGCATTCCATCACCACGATAGAAGTATCGTCTCTCCTTCTCCGGAGGCATAGGATAATATTGCAAGGAAGTCACATTCGGAAGTGTTGTTAGCTCTTCAAAGACCAGACTTAGCTTTTCTTTATCCAAACCTCTTGTCATCAGAGGGTCGGAGTTATGAAGAATTGAGCAAAACTCATTGCCCATGGAAGCAGAAACACTTTCAACATACATAAACTTCAGACGATCAATCTGGATTTTTTGCTCATTGGCCTTGGCTATTTCCTTGGGCTCAGGAAGTTTTTCAACAATCGAATTCACTTCTCGAATGAGTTTTAAGTATTCAGGGCAGTCGGCGCAACCTTGCGGTCTTAAATCAATGTCTGACTGATAATAATATTCTGCTCGCTCAGTTGCAGAGGCACTGTTTTGTTTTTGATAAGCATTCTGAAAATGCTCCATGGCCTTGGCCGCTTCATCACTTTGAAAGTCTTTTTTTATTTCATTAAAAAACCCCTCCGCACAAGCTGCAGAGATGTTAAAAATGGCAAAAATAATGAGGAAATGAAGGGGCAACTTCATTTCCTACTTTTCGGCTATATTCCTCTTAATCTTTAACCTTTAAACGATATCCGACACCTGCTTCCGTAAGTATCAACTTAGGAGATTCAGGGTGTTCCTCAAGTTTCTGTCTCAGATGGCGTACATAAACTCTAGGATATTGCGTATTTTCAACAGAAGAAGGTCCCCAAACCTCTTTCAATATCTGGCGATTGGTTAAAACTTTATTGGCATTCTTTATAAAATACTTCAAAAGATCATACTCAGTTGAAGTAAGCTTCACTTCGACACCATTTTTAGTAACGATACGACCTATGAGATCTACTTTTATATTTCGTGCTTCAAAAATATGATTTTCATAATCTTTCTTCAACGAGCGACGAAGACAGACTTTAATCCGTGCAATAAGTTCATTCGCTTCGAAAGGCTTCGTCATGTAATCATCTGCACCACTATTGAGGGCTTCTACAATTGTTTCGGAGTCATCAAGCACCGACAAAATAATAATCGGGATTTCAGACCATTCACGAATCTGACGTATCACTTCAAGTCCACTTATGTCAGGTAGTCCAATATCTAGAATCACCAATTCTGGTCTATGACTGGCAGTAAGAGATACACCTTCACGACCATTATTCGCTTCTACGAGTTTAAATCCTTCGTTCCTCAAAGAAATATTAATTAGCTTTCGCATTTGAGCTTCATCATCAACAAATAAGATCGTTACTTGATTTTCATTACTCATACATTAAATCCCTATCCAACTCTCGAGGTAATCTTATTTTGAAGCAGGCCCCCTTACCAGGGATATTTTCAACAGAAATATGACCTCGGTGCAGTTCAATAATCGCCCGGCAAATTGATAGGCCCAATCCTAATCCGCCAGTTTCTTTTGGATTTTCTCGATAGAATTTTTTAAAAATCATCTCGGGATCACTTCCCCGAATTCCAGGACCATGATCCATAATCGTTAATAAGACTTGGTCTTCCTCAAACACCATTTCTATCTCTATCGGAGTGCGTGACGGAGTATACATAAAGGCGTTTCTGAGAATGTTCTCTATTGTTTGCTCGATTAAAAAATAATCTAAGTAAATTAAGGGAGAATCCTTTTGGGCTTTAAAATGAACAGGTCTACTAGGGTCCAATACTAAAACCTTTGAGATTGCCTTTTGAATAATCTCGGTTAAATCATAAAAGTCAAGATTAAGCCTAAGATTACCTGATTCTAGACGACTCATATCAAGAAGATTCTGTACGACATAATCAAGCCTGCTTACTCCTTGGCCAATTTCGTTTGCAATTTCTTTAACAGATACATCATCGACCAATGGCCGCTGTAAAACTGATGCAAATCCTTTAATCGCTGCAATAGGGGTTCTCATTTCATGAGACACAGAGTTTAGTAATGTTTTATAGATTCTTTCGGACTCTTCAGAAACAAGCTTTCCACGCAGTTCTGTTTGCAGATTCTCACGCTCGATTCCAGCTGATAACTGTCGCGCAATAGTATCAATAATCCTTTTTTGATCTTGAGACAGATGAGAAATCTTTGAAACATCTATCGCCAATATCCCAATAACCTTCTTATCAGAAATTACCGGCACATAATAACCCGATGAAGAAGGAAGCGTGTCTGTGAAGCGACCTGCTGGTAAACGATTTTTTATCACCCACTGCAATACATATTCTTCTTTATAAGAGACGATGAAAGTCCCTTTTCCATCTTCAGCTCCAGGATCAAATTCATCAGCCCCTGGAGCTTTTACATAAACAGACATTGGGCAACCTAAAATTTGATCAATAATCGAATGAACAGTTGAAATTAGTGATGGTAGGTTTTCAGTATTGGATAGATCTTTGGTAATCGTATACATTAAAGCAGCCTGAGTCCCCTCTCTTCTTAGAATTTCTTCCTTCTCTTGTAACCTTCTTGTGAAGGTACCAATCACAATTCCTGCAATAATATACAGTCCAAGCATCATGATATCTTCATGATGCTCAACATGTAAGGTAAGCCTTGGAGGTATAAAAAAGATATTCCAACATAGACCACCAATAACGGTAGCAACATAGATATTATATCTTTTGATTAAAAGTGAGCCCAACGTAATTCCCATCAGGTAGATGATACCAATGGCCGGATACTGCACTAGTGGAAAGATAATCGCATTGATAAATGTTATATTTGCAAGATAACCAATTGTCGTAACAACCCCTCGCCAATCAATCTCAAAATCAACCTTTTCTTTTTTCTTTCGACCAGTTCTTATCTTCAATTTCTCAGAAGGAGATATCACTGTTATATCAATTCCATGAGAAGCCTTAATAAGCTTTCCAGGTAAACTTCTTCGCCAGAAAAGGTTATGAAACCATTTTCCCTGAGAGTTACCAACAATAATTTGGGAGGCTCCATACTGCTCAGCTAAATGAAGTAACCCTTCAGTAACCGACTCATTTTGAGTAGATACGACTTCACCACCAAGTTGCTTCACAAGTTCGATGTTTTTGTCCAATAACTGCGACTCTTCATCAGAAATGAGTTTTGAATTAACATGGCCTGCATACCACTGGCAGTTCAGTCCATAGGCCAATTTTCTAGTGTACCTTATTAAAGAGTCTGAATAAGGAGAACCAAAGATCGCAACAAGAATTCGATGATGTGTTTTGTAATTGGAAATCCCTTGAATAGCAGATAAATCCTTGAGTTCGTGATCTACTCTTTCGGCCATTAAACGAAGAGAAATCTCACGCAAAGCAGTCAGGTTACTCACTTTAAAAAAATTCTGAGTAGCAGAATCGACTTTTTCTTTCGCATAAATTTTTCCACTTCTTAATCGATCTAAAACCTCTTCCGGAATAAGATCGATTAAGACAATTTCATCTGCACGATCAATAATTGAATCAGGAACTAATTCATTTACCCGAACACCTGTAATAGATGCAATTGTTTCTGCACGAGATTCTACATGTTGAACATTAAGAGTTGTCCAGACGTCTATGCCATTATTTAAAATTTCAACAACATCCTGCCATCGTTTATGATGTCTGGAGCCGTGAACATTGGTATGAGCAAGTTCATCGATGAGAACAAGTTTAGGCTTAGGCTTTAGCTCTAAACAGCTATCAATATCGAATTCTTCAAGAACGACATCTTTATAAATGATTTGTTTTCGAGGAAGAATGATCAGACCTTCTTGCAGTTCTTCTGTCTCTGGCCTTCCATGCACTTCCACATAACCGATCACTGGCTCATGACCGGTTTTTTTCAAAGATTGGGCAGCCTTGAGCATTGCATATGTCTTACCAACACCGGCAACCATACCCATAAAAATCTTTAATTTCCCCTGATTTTTACGAGCTTCAACTTTATTAATCGTTTTTAATAGTTCATCTACCTGATTCAGATACTACCTCTTATTATCAATTATTCTATTTAACTTTAAAACATTGACTCTCGGTTGTCCCATAAAACCAAGAAAACGGTCTTCGGCCAGACCTTCAATAAGATCATCTAGTTCTTTGATGGTCATATTTCGGGCTTCCGCAACTCTTGAAGCTTGAAACTTTGCAGATTCAAGACTTATATGAGGGTCCAATCCAGACCCAGAAGCCCAAATCATATCGTTTGGGACTTCTGCACCATAAAGTCTGACTCTCTCTTGATATATTTTTTTCAACTCAGAACTTGTTGCAGATTTCTGAGAAGCACCAGCAGAATGTGAGGCATAATCAACAGCTGATGGTCGAGACCAAAAATATCCTTTACTCGAAAATTTTTGAGCAATTAATTCTGAGCCCACAATATGTTCTTTCGTATAAAAAAGACTTCCTTGACTCTTGATAGGAAAGACTAATTTTCCAAGAACCGTTATAGAAAGTGGATATAAAACTCCCAAAAGAAGAGTCATGGCCAATAAGCTTCTACATGATATTAAAATACTCGACATATACATCTCCTAAATAAGTCCAATACCAACTATAAAAAGATCAATAAGCTTGATCCCAATAAAGGGAACAATGATCCCTCCTATCCCATAGATTAAAAGATTTCTTCGAAGGATTTCCTTAGCCGACAATGAGCGATATGGAACACCTTTAAGTGCTAAAGGGATAAGGACTATAATAATTAAAGCATTAAAAATAACTGCCGAAAGAATAGCACTTTGAGCAGAATGCAAAGACATCACATCTAGAGATTTTAGCGCTGGAATATTATTTACAATATAAATCCCAGTAAATAAGGCAGGCAGTATCGCAAAATACTTGGCGACATCATTGGCCATGGAGAATGTAGTAAGGGCCCCTCTTGTCATCAAAAGTTGCTTACCAGTTTCAACGACCTCAATGAGTTTTGTGGGATTAGAATCCAGATCAACCATATTACCGGCCTCTCGTGCAGCCTGAGTCCCAGTATTCATTGCAACACCAACATCGGCTTGAGCTAGAGCTGGAGCATCATTGGTGCCATCTCCTACCATCGCTACCATTCTCCCTGCTCTTTGCTCTTCACGGATTTTATTCATTTTTGATTCAGGAGTTGCTTCCGCTAGAAAGTCGTCTACACCCGCCTCTGCCGCAATAGCTGCAGCAGTGATGGGATTGTCACCTGTAATCATGACTGTCTTAATTCCCATTTTTCTTAATTCAAGAAATCTCTCTTTAATTCCTGCCTTCACAATATCTTTCAGATGGATCACTCCAAGCACTTTATTATTGTGAGCAACAAAAAGCGGTGTCCCTCCTGATTTTGCAATTTTCTCGGCAGCGTTCTTAATTATCGGATGGACTTGTCCTCCCTGATTCGTAATCCATTTAGTAACAGAGTCTGGAGCTCCTTTTCTGTAATACTGTACTTCTCCAGCTTCAGTTAAATCTAAACCTGACATTCTTGTTTCAGCACTGAATGGGATAAAAGTCATTGCCTGATTCTTTAATTCGATGTTCTGAATTTTATGACCGATTTCTGCAAGCTTCACAATAGATCTCCCCTCAGGGGTTTCATCCTTTATACTCGCTAAGAATGCAGCTCGTGCAACGTCATCTGCATTCGAATAAGAAGAAGGTATGAACTCAGATGCTTGACGATTACCTATTGTGATCGTCCCAGTCTTATCCAAAAGAAGAACATCCACATCTCCCGCTGCTTCAACGGCCCGACCAGACTTCGCAATAATATTTTTTTTCAAAAGTCTCTCCATTCCAGAGATACCAATGGCGGACAACAGTCCACCAATAGTGGTTGGAATAAGGCAAACGAGAAGAGCAATAAGCACTGGGATAGTAGCTAAAGACTGTACGGAGTTAGACTGAGTTTCAGAATAACTCATTAATCCCTTTAAAGATCCTACTGCTAATAAAAAAATTGCTGTTAGGCCAATGAGTAAAGTGGAAAGAGCTATTTCATTGGGAGTCGGTTGTCGATTGGCGCCTTCAACCATTGATATCAACTTATCAATATAAGTTTCACCTTGTGCTGCTGTTATTCGAATAATTATTCGGTCTGAAATCACTTTTGTTCCGGCGGTGACAGCTGAGCGATCTCCTCCTGATTCACGAATGACAGGAGCTGATTCACCAGTAATTGCAGATTCATCTACACTTGCAATCCCTTCTACCACCTCACCATCTCCTGGTATAACATCTCCGGCTTCACAGAGAACAACTTCCCCTTTATTCAATTCTGCTGCAGATATTAATACATGTGTTTTCCCAGTCCATAGTTTTGCCATTGTTTCGCTCTTCACGTTCTTAAGAGATTCAGCCTGTGCCTTCCCTTTCCCTTCAGCAATGGCCTCAGCAAAGTTAGCAAATAGGACTGTGACCCATAACCAAATAGCTATTTGCAAATTGAATCCAGAAAAATGTCCTAACCAACTCTCATAGGAAACGATCGCAGAGGTCATGATTGCACCAATAAAAACAATGAACATGACAGGATTTCTTATCTGATCTCTAGGATTAAGCTTCTTAAAAGAATCGTGGATGCCTTTAAGTATATCTTTCTTAGTAAAAAGAATATTTTTTGAATGATGTGACATATATACCTCAGAATGTAATTCCATAAATTGTCAAAAAATGTTCTGCAATAGGCCCTAAAGTTAAGGCCGGAAAAAATGTAAGGGCTCCTACAATAAATACAACACCTATCAACAGAATAGAGAAAAGATATGAGTCAGTAGGAAATGTTCCTGCAGTAACTGGCGTATATTTTTTGGCGACAAGAGATCCTGAAATCATAATGACAGCGTAGATCACAATGAAGCGAGAAATAAACATACAGAGACCTAAAACAATATTAATGACAGGAGTGTTAACATTAAAACCAGCGAAGGCAGAGCCGTTGTTTCCGGATGTCGAAGTAAATGCATAGAGGATTTCAGATAATCCGTGCGGCCCTTGGTGAGAAAGTGAGGATAATGCCCAATCGGAAACTGAGGCTACCCCAGCTCCAATCAATATTAATGCTGAAGGAATCAGTATTCCAATCATCGCCAATTTAATTTCGTATGCCTCAATTCTTTTACCTAAATATTCAGGAGTTCTCCCAACCATCAGACCTGCGACAAAAACAGTGAGGATTACATATAAAAACATACCATAAAGACCAGAACCAACTCCTCCAAAAACAACTTCTCCAGTCATCATGTTAAAGAGAGCTACTAATCCAGAAAGTGGAGAAAGAGATGAATGCATGGCATTCACAGAACCATTAGAAGCTGCTGTAGTTACCACTGACCAAAGTACACTTTCATTGGTGCCAAATCTCAATTCTTTTCCTTCAAGTGGAATATCACCTGCCCAAGATGGAATTGTTGTAAATTCACTCCAAAGAGAAAAAGTAAGAAGGACAATAAAGATCACAGACATCGCTGCAGCGATAGAGAACCCTTGTCTTTCATTTTTGACGAGTTTCCCAAAAGCAAAAACTTGCGCAACTGGTATAAGTAGAATCGAAAGCATCTGCAAAAAATTAGAGAATGGGGTTGGGTTTTCAAAAGGATGTGCAGAGTTAACTCCAAAAAATCCTCCTCCGTTGGTTCCCAGCTGCTTGATCGCAATCTGAGATGCCGCAGGTCCCATAGGAATAACTTGCTCAATACCTTCAAGAGTAAGTGATTTTATGTATGGTGAGAAATTTTGAATGACTCCTTGACCTATGAGTATCAGCGCTAGAATACAGGCCAATGGCAAAAGGAGATAAAGATTCATTCTCACCATATCAACCCAAAAATTCCCGATTATTTTTTCTGACTTTTGATTAAGTCCATTCACTACCACCATAATGACGGCTAAACCCGTTGAAGCGGAAAGAAAGTTTTGGGTCGTAAGACCTACCATTTGAGAAAAGTAAGATAAACTGACTTCACCAGAGTAGGCTTGCCAGTTCGTATTAGTAATAAAACTAACCGCGGTATTAAATGCTAATGGAAAATCTAGACCTGAAACACTCTGGGGATTTAAAGGCAGAAATCCTTGTCCCATCAGTATTAAAATCAACAAAACTAACCCCATCAAATTGAAAGTTAGGAGATGAAGAAAATAAGTCGGTGCCGAAAATTTGGTTTGTGGATTAATCCCTGAAACTCGATAAATTAAATTCTCCACTGGTTTCAAAAAGGACACTCTCTTAGGAATGTCACCTTCGAAAATACGTGCAATGAACAAACCTAATGGGTAACCGAGCGATAAAAGAACAATAACAAAAAATACATTGTAAAAAATGGCCTCTGTTTGCATAAAAACTCCTCTGAGAAGAGTCTTAATCAATCTAGATATAAAAGGTATTTAAAGTTTGCTCAGGAACATTAAAAAATTATAAAAAAATCCCCTTTTATAAAAATTTTATTCAAACAGACAAACTTTTTATGCCATTTTTATGGCCGATACGCTTAATTCTAGTGAATTCAACACTAGGAATATCATGAAATTAAAAATTATTACTTTTCTTGCTATAACAACTAACGCCTGGGCACAAATCCCGGAAGGGCTAAAGATAGGAGGTTTTCTTGATACATATTATGCTTATGATTTCAATTCTCCTCAGTCTCATGAACGGAGTTTTACAACTCAGCCGGTTAGACACAATGAATTCAATGTGAATCTCGCCTTTCTTGATGTTGCTTTAAAACGAGAAAGGACAAGAGGAAGAATAGCACTACAGTATGGAAACTCTGTCTCTAAAAATTATGCAGGAGAACCAACACAAGGAACAACTTCAGGTCCACGTGATGCACAGATTTTTCAAGAAGCTTTCGTAGGAACCAAAATTACAGATAGCACTTGGATTGATATGGGTATTTTTTTAGGGAATATCGGATCAGAGTCATGGATTTCAAAAGATAATATGACTTATACCAGATCTCTAAATCTTGATTATGTCCCCTATTATTCCTCAGGTCTTCGCTTAGAGCACCAACTCTCAAACAAAGAAGTAATTCAAATTCAACTTCTCAATGGATGGCAAAATATATCGGAGAACAATCAAGGAAAAGCTCTTGGAATGCAGTATAAAAATGCACTCTCTCCTTCAACAACTTTTACCTATAACAACTTTCTTGGAGATGAAGAGGTAACTTCTCCGAACCCCCGATTTCGCGTCTATCATAATTTCATACTTAACTATCAACAATCTCAAGCTTGGCAATATATCGCAACTATCGATTTTGGACATCAATCACAGAGAGAAAATAATGGAGTTGATAGCTGGTATGCCTTCACTATGACGGCCAGACATGTACTCGATGAAAGAGATTCCATTACTTTTCGAGGGGAATATTACAATGATCGCCATCGTGCCAATGTTGATACTAATTCGGTAAATGGTTTCCAGGTCATAGGAACCTCGGTCAACTTCGACCGAAAACTCGATCAAAACGTTCTGTGCCGAATGGAGTTAAGAGGATTCTACTCGAAAGATAAAATTTATCCTCAAAGTACTTCCAATCTCAGCAGATTAAATGGCTTCTTTGTTTCCTCGCTCGCCTTTTGGTTTTAGAGCATACTAACGACCTCACGATTCAAAGTGAGGTCGTTTTTCATGAAAGTCCTACATCGAGAATCATCATCACTGCAAATCCCAACATAAGTCCTAAAGTAGAACTGTCGGCATAGTTGTTTTTATGCGATTCTGGGATAACTTCCTCAACCACCACATAAATCATGGCACCTGCTGCAAAAGAGAGCGCATAAGGTAAAAAACCAGTCATATGGGCGGCCATCATCGCCCCTGCTACCCCAGCAATAGGCTCAACAATGGCGGATAACTGGCCATAAAAAAAGCTCTTCCCTCGAGACATCCCAAGTCGCCTCAATGGAAAGGCCACTGACATCCCCTCCGGAAAATTCTGAATACCTATTCCAATGGCCAGACTTATGGCACCTGAAAAATTCGCACCTTCCACTCCTTGAGCAGCAGCACCAAATAGCACTCCTACGGCCAGACCTTCAGGAATATTATGAAGAGTGATTGCAAGAACTAGGAGTGTTGTTCCATGCCAGTTGGTAGCAACTCCTTCCGCTTCACTCATCGGATGATTAATATGAAGATGCGGAATTAATTTATCCAATCCCCATAAGAAACCTCCTCCTATGAGAAAACCAATCGTCGCAGGAAGGGCCTTGATAATCCCTGATCCTGAACTCATTTCTATTGCTGGATTAAGCAATGACCAGAAGCTAGCAGCAATCATTACCCCGCCGGTAAATCCAAGCATTCCATCAAAAAACTTTTGATTAAGGGACTTAAAGAAAAAAACTGTCGCCGACCCAAGTGCTGTTAAAAACCAGGTAAAAGTTGTGGCCACAAAGGCCAAGAAAACTGGCGAGAAATGTGACCAATTAGAAAAACTCATGCCTATCCACCCCTTCTGCTTTGCAGCTAAAGATAACAAGCTTAACAAGTGACATTCTATAACAAACATGTTTAATATATCAAACAATCAATTGACCCGTCAAACATTCTTGTATTGTTGGGATGCAGTAGAAAGGAAAACACGTGGAAAACTCAAATAAGTTACTGAAAACAGTTATGCATGAAATCAAAAAAAGAAAAGTCGCCGTTAAAAATGTAGAAATGATTAACCCCCGTATCAAAAAAATAACCTTTACGGGTGAAGACTTAAAAGACTTTGTCAGCCTCTCCCCTGATGATCACGTCAAAGTCTTCCTTCCCTCTGGAGAAATGAGGGATTATACCCCCATGGGCTTTAATAATGAGGACAAGGAGCTGGAGCTGGCCTTCTACCTCCATGGCAATGGTCCCGCATCTCAATGGGCCATCAACGCTAAAATTGGCGACGAACTTATCGTAGCAGGGCCAAGGGGCTCGCAAATAGTTCCTTACTCTTTCGACTGGTACTTGATGATCGGAGACGAAACAAACATCCCAAGTATGCTGAGAAGAATTGCTGAAATTCCTGCTTACTCCAAAATTGTTTTAATCATCGAGGTTGAAGAAGAGAATGAAGCGGCCCTATTAACGGATGCCAAAAATGTGGAGATTATTTGGAGCTATCGAAATAACAATCAGCTCAGCTCCAGCCAAAGAATGGTGGAAATTCTTAAATCTCTAGATAAGCCTGAAGGAAATTTCTTTACCTGGGTTTCATTAGAGAACAGAGAAACAATTAAGGTGAAGGAATTCTTAGAGAATGAATTTACGCAGAACATAGATTGGATCAAAGCGCGTGGTTATTGGGCAAGAAGATCAAGTGAAGTTGAAAATTAGGCAAAAAAAAAGCCAGGGCGCGAGACCTGGCTTTTTAAACTTTCCGCTTTTTAATGGTGCCCGGTGAGGGACTCGAACCCCCACGCTCGCGCATTAGGTTCTAAGCCTAACGTGTCTACCAATTCCACCAACCGGGCAATCGAAGCGGAGCTCTATATTCCGACAAATGAAGTTTTGTGTCAACAACTTTTTATATCTCAAAGTTATTTTTTTTAGGCCGATTTTTTATTTTTTTGAGCATCTTTTTTCATACGCTCAATCTGGTTTTGGAGTGCTGTCTTCTCTTGGCGTAGTTTGTTGCTCTCTTTCTTTAACTCATTGCTGGCATTACGGGCTTCAGCAATGTCTTGCGTAAGTTTCTTCAAGCTCGTTTCAAGATGAATAATCTTCTTCTCATCTGTATTATTAGACTTCTGATTTTTCTGAGACTCAGCAAGTTTTGACTCCAGTTGAATAACTTTCGCCTCAAGCTCTTTGATATGTGAGAGCTGAATTTCTTGCACAGGATTCTCTGGTTCAGACTTTTCAAGATTACTCTGACTCGCACTCATGTTGGTCTTGTTTGCTTCCACCTGAAGACTCAGCTCTTCTTGTAAACGCTTCATCTCTGTCTGAAGCATCTGCGAGCGCTCAGCCTCCGACTTTAGTTTCATTTCCCATCGATGTGATTCTTTTTGAAGTTGATTCAGCTGAGAAAGAATCTGATTTTTTTCCATCTGCATCTTTCTTATCTCATCGCGTGAGTTATCAGGCTTTTCTCGACTCTTGAGATTCTCACTTAATGAACTAAGCTTTACTTTATAAACTTCAAGCTGCTTCGTAAGGTTAAGGTTCTGCATCCTTAAATGCTTATTCTCAATACTTGAAATATTGTTTTCATCTTGGGCCAGAAGAGTATTCGATTTATTAAGCTTTGCTTTCAGATTATCAATCTCTGAATCTTTTCTCTGAAAAACTTTCTGCATACTCTCTTTACTCTTGGTGAGCATGAAGTCACGGGCCTTCAATTGACGTTTCATTTTTTCAAGTTCTGAAATATAAAGACTTTCTTTCTGAGATAATTCAATCTGTTGTTTCTTGCTCTTTTTCATCTCATCATTGAAGTTTGTCATCAATTGAACTTCTCTTTCAAGAAGCTCAGTGATCTTCATTTTGTCGGCTGAAGGGATACTCCCTTCTTCAAGATTCTTTTTCAGTTCTTGTTTCAGAGCAATGCTAGCTTCAAAAAGATCTTGCTCAATTGTTCCTGCTGCTAATTCTTCTGCTTTTCCTTTGATTTCGGCGACAGTCTGCTTAGCATCCTTCAGCACTCGGACTTCCAGAATAGTTGCCTGCAATTTTTCTAAAAGTGACTGATTATCTTTTTTCATCGCCTCAAGTTGAATCATCAAGGCTTTTTCTTTTTCTGAAGTATGATCTAAAAATAAAGGCTCGTGAGGCTGCACTGCCGTTTCATCTTGAACCAGCTCTTTAATAGCCTCTCGCTCAACCGGGGTAGAACCTAGAACCTTGGCAATGACATCTTCTTCATCTCTTCGAATAAGACCTTTCTCTTCAAAGCCAAAAGTTGCTTCTAGAGCTTCTTTTAAATTATTCTTAAAGACACTTCTAATTCTTTTCTGATCGAAATCGTGCTGATTAGCTTTTTCAAAAACGGTCTCAATAGAGTTTTCTTGGAATTCAATAGATAGCCCCGTTTTCAAGCGCTGACGAAGATCATTTACTAAATCTTTGGCCACCGAACTTAATATAATTGAATTTTCTTTAAGTCCTTTACTTAAAAAGAATGCCTGAAATTCCTGAATGTGCTCTCGAGAAAAGTCACCTGACTTGAGCTGCTTTTCTTTACAGAAATCTCCTATCGCTCTTTGGATCTCATTGGAAATCTTCTCCTGAAAAGATCCCACTTTAAAAACTTCGGGTTTCTCTTCACCAATTGATTTTATGATTATTTTTTTGAGTTCATCAGAATTAATAAAATCTTTCTGAATGTTCTCACTCGTCTGACTCAACGATGAAGAAATGATCTGTTTAACATCTTCAAATTCGTTCTCACCCGAAAATACTATTTTGTCATTTTCTTCTTGAGCGCTCTCTTTAAGGATTTGAACCAACTCTTCTTCTGACTCCTCAGTGCCGGCAATTCTTTGAATTCTCTCAAGTTCAAGAACGTCAGAAATTCTTGTCGCAATGATTTCACTAAAATTCTCCCCAGAGACTCTGCGAATCTCTTCATTGTGGATTTCAGGTAATTGTATGTGCTCTAAATAGTCAGCCCCATTGTTAACTGCTGGCTCGATATTTGATTCTTGTAGGTATCCTACTAACTTTGCTTTATGTGGCAGAGTTGTTAAAAGAAGTGAGGCATCATTGACCCCTCCACCTTTAACCCAAGCTGCTGTAATAACCATTTTCTTGGCACTTTCAATAAGAGAGAAATCTAAAAAGTCACAGCGGTTTAGCGCTGTCGAAAGAAGGGACTCCTCAGAATGGCGATTTCCTTCCATGCCAAAAGCGGAACTGACATCTTCAATCATTAATCCCTGGCTAGAGAAATAGAATTGAACTCCGAAGGCATCCTCGGATGTCCCATAAACGACCTCGAGCGGAAAATCCATTTTCTGACGATTTTTCAAGGCCGCAAGATACATGAGTGTATGATCAAGAAAGCTTCTGACATTAACAGCAGATACAGACTCTTCATACGAAGCGGACACTAATTGGTCAAAATGATCACCAATAATATGAAACTTATGAAGATTAAACTTCCCCATAGTTCCAAAACGTACTTCGCTTAAGGAAACATCCTGAGATAGATATTCTTGAAAAAACTTATCTAAAATAAAATTTTTAATTTTAGATTTGATCCAAAATTCATTCAGGACAATTTTACCATTAGCACAGATGAAATTCTGTTTATTCGTAACAGGAGTCAGAGAGATAATCTGGATATTATTCTCAATCGTTTTATAAGATTCTCTGATGAACGAGAAATCCTGTAAATTCTGAGTCAGGATATGGGTCCATTTATAGTTTTTCTCATCAATCTTTGGATCGATAAGTTGAATTTCCCTTCGATTGAAGTAATCCATGATTTGAGGACTAAGCTCTTCACATAGATTCAAGATAATAATGTCTTTTTTCATGCACTCTCCTTTTCAGGAATGAGAGTGAAGAAAGACAAAACTTTCTTTATCACTTTTTGAATTGGATTTTTTATATCTTGATGATCTTTGAAAGAACTCAATTCATTCAATAAATTAAATTCATCTAATGAGGTGAACGGAATAAGCTTGTCACCTAAAACAAGAATCTCTTCCCAAGTACTCATGACTTCTTCCGAGAATCCTAGAAGACCATCACCACTAACCTGCTCATGCTGAACTAGTAGACTTTGAACTAAACTCTGATTGTGAAGCAGCTGGGCTTCGGCCAAAAACTCCAAAGACTTCTGAGGATGTGACTCAAAGGCAGAAATCTCATCTGCGCTCGCCTTCATCTGAACCAAATGAGAAAGACCAGTGCCTGATCTCTGCTGCTCTTTATGAATAGCTTCTTTAACAAAATAAGAATAATTATTAGAGATAAGTCCTATGTCTTGAAAGAAAGCGAGATGATATATGTCCTCAATAAATGAAGGCTCAGTATAGTCATTCACCAAACTTATCCAAACGGCGATTGCTCCTGATAAATAAGCTTTCTGTAGAAGCTTGATATCAACTTCATACATACGGGTCATCTGCTCTTGAGAAGCTTTAGAAATAACTTCATAACAACTTTGGGCCCAGCAATTAAAAGAAGTTCCTGAAATTATTTGCTGATGAAAGAAATTGAGAAGTTCCTCTGAAGAGCGCTTCACTTCACTTACTAATTTTGATTTTAAATGCTTGCGCAGAAGTGTTTTAAAATTTTCTTTTATCTCATTATCTACTACACTCTCAATTACGATTGAGTTGTGCAGGCCCTGAAGTTTTTTATAGGCTTTTGAATCGATCCATTCGCCTGGCCTTACCATCAAAAGCTTAGAAGTCTTCATCTGTAAAAATACAAAACCTTGGCAAATCGTATTTGCCTGTAAATCAAAAGGTTTTTGTAGTTTCACACTCATATGGAACTGATCGGAAAAGATTACATAACTTTTAAGAAGCAATGAGCTTTTTAAAATTTGATAGGAAAATTTAGGATGACTATTGATTCGCTTATTCTGACTGCTTATATCCTCTTTATCTTCTTCCTGGCCTATCGGGCTTCGAAGGCCGTGAAAACAGACTCATCCGACAGAAAGACTCAGGTTCAAGAACAATTCATGGCAGGAAAATCCTTAACCTTTACTGAATCAATTTGCTCAATTTTGGCCACAGAAGTTTCTGCCTTAACTTTTTTAGGAATCCCCGCTTTCGCTTTCAATAGTGACTTTTCCTTTGTGCAGATTTATATGGGAGCAATTTTGGGAAGATTTATTATCGCTAAATTTTTCCTTCCTCGCATTTACGATAAAGGTCTTACCATCTACGAAATAATGAATGACTCTCATAAAGATGGAGGAAGAAGAACTGTTGCGATTTTTTATGCCATCGCAAAGATTCTCTCCGTTGGAGTTCGACTCTTCTCTGGTTCAATTCTTGTGGCCCAGTTTCTGGGCACGGATATGCGCTCGGCCCTGGCCCTCGTTACCTTTATTACTTTTCTCTACACTCTCATCGGTGGTCTAAAGGCGGTAGTGCGCACCGATATTCTGCAACTAGGACTTTTTGTTACCGGCGGAATTTTTGCCCATATATTTATTCCTATCACAGTTAATGAGTCATGGACTAACCTCATGAGCTTCGCTTTTGCTAATGGAAAAACCTCATTTCTTGATTTCTCAAATCCTTCAGGATTTATTCTTGGATTTGTGGGTGGGATTCTTTTTGATATGGCCACTCATGGAGTGGATCAGGACTTCGCTCAAAGACTTCTGGCCAATAGTAGTCTTAAAAAAGCACAGTTAGCCATTTTCATATCTTCGTTCTTTTCCATTACGATTGGATTTCTCTTTTTGGGAATTGGCGCCCTTCTCTGGTCTCATTATAAAGGGAATCTCCCTGTAGGAGTCCTGAACGCAGATCACTTGTTCAGTTATTTTATTGTGAATCATTTTCCAGTGGGACTCAAAGGCCTGATCGTCTCAGGAGTAATGGCGGCTACCATGAGTACTCTTGATTCAACGATTAATGCTCTTTGCGCGACTGTTTATAACGATATCCTTCCCAAGAGAGAAACAAGCAAATTTAAATTCTTTGCCTTTATCGACACCACCGTTATCACCCTCCTTCTTTTTGTCGTGGCCGTAGTAGCCTCTCAAAACGACGGATTACTTCTTCTTGGACTTAAAATTCAATCTTGGACAGCTGGACCATTGGTTGGACTTTTTATGAGTAAGATTCTTTTTAAGAAGTTCTTCCCATATAAGCTAGATATCCCATCCGTTGTAGGGGCCTATCTTTTTGGAATCATCGGTGTGTATTTAAATAGCCAGGTACTAGCTTGGAACTGGAACTTGAATGTCTATCTAGGATGCTTCTTAGCAATGATATATTTGAAGATATATTCTTCCTTAAGGCCTAATCAATAGGCCTTAAAGAAGAATAAGGATTAAAGTACTAGACCAGCTTTCCCTTTAGGAATCGCTGAAAGAAGTGTGCGCGTATACTCTTCTCTTGGGTTCTTATAGATTTCAGATGCACGATCCATCTCTACAATTCTTCCCGCATTCATTACACCCACGTGATCAGAGATAAAGTTCACTACTCCAAGATCGTGAGAAATAAAGATATAAGTAAGACCAAACTCTTCTTGTAGATCAAGAAGAAGGTTAAGCACTTGAGCTTGTACTGATACGTCTAGAGCTGATACTGATTCATCACAGATAACAAACTCAGGATTAAGCATAAGAGCACGAGCAATACAGATACGTTGACGTTGACCACCTGAGAACTCATGTGGGTAGCGGTTCATCTGATTAACTTTAAGGCCTACTTTCTCAACTAGCCACTTCGCTCGCTCTACTCGCTCAGCACGATTAGCACCAACTCCGTGGATGATTAAAGGCTCAGTAAGAATCTCAGTTACCGTCATACGAGGGTTAAGAGATGAGTATGGATCCTGAAAAATGATCTGCATCTGCTTACGAAGCTGACGCATTTCTTCAGAACCGGCCTTGATAATATCTTTACCTTTATAGATGATTTCCCCAGCAGCTGGCTCAATCAGTCTTAGGATAGAGCGACCTAGAGTTGTTTTACCACAACCAGACTCTCCTACAAGACCTAGGGTTTGACCTTTTTTAAGAGTGAAACTCACATCATTTACAGCTTTGTGATGATCAACAGTGCGACCGAACAATCCACCTTTGATTGGGAATTGAGTCACCAGGTTTCTCACCTCAAGAAGGATCTCAGAAGACTTCTCAGGAACTGATTCTTTATCGAAAACTTCGACTTTGCCTGCATCAAGTTTAATTTCCTCACCAGCTTCAGTCATAAAGTCTGAAACAGTAAGAAGACGTCTTGGGTTGTTTCCAAGATTTGGACGACAAGCGATTAGACCCTTTGTGTATGGGTGAGTTGCTGTCTGGAAAATGTGTTTCGCAGTATTTTTTTCAACAACGTTAGAGCGATACATTACTACTACATCATCAGCGATATCTGCGATAACACCAAGATCGTGAGTAATGAACATCATACTCATTTTATATTTCTGTTGAAGATCATGCATAAGCTCAAGAACTTGCTTCTGGATTGTCACGTCCAGAGCTGTTGTCGGCTCATCAGCGATAAGAAGTTTTGGCTCACAAGAGATGGCCATAGCGATCATTACACGTTGTTTTTGACCACCAGACATTTCATGCGGATATTTATGAGCTGAAGCAGCTGGATTAGGAATCCCTACTTGTGTAAGAAGATCTACGGCCTTATCCCAAGCTTCCTTCGGATTCATGTTTTTGTGAATTCTTAGTGCTTCTGAAATCTGCTCACCCACTTTGAATACTGGGTTAAGAGAAGTCATTGGCTCTTGGAAAATCATAGAAATCTGATTTCCACGAAGTTTTCTCATTTGATTTTCATCGTAAGTAAGAAGATCTTCACCATTGAAAAGAATTTCTCCCGAGAGAATCTTAGCAGCTGGCTTTTGAAGAAGACCCATTACTGCAAGTGAAGTAACCGATTTACCTGAACCCGACTCTCCCACGATACCGATTGTTTTACCGTGTGGGATATCGAATGAAATATTATTTACAGCGCGAGTAACACCTTCAGAAGTATGGAACTCTACAGTAAGATTTCGCACTGAAAGAAGAGGAGCCGTCATTTTACTTTCCTTTTAACTTCGGATCTAGCGAGTCTCTGAGAGCATCTCCTAGAATGTTAAATGCTAATACGATGATAAACATTGCCAGAGTCGCTCCAGCAAGCTGCCACCAAACACCACGAGCAAGTTCAAGTTTTGCATCGTCGATCATTGTACCCCAACTTGGCTCACCTTGAACTCCAAGACCTAAGTAAGAAAGAATTACCTCTGACTTGATCGCTACTTGGAACTGAAGCGAGGTATTAATAATCACAATATGTGTAACGTTAGGCAAGATATGCTTAAAGAGCTTTCTTGTGTGTCCGCCACCGATAGCACTTGCGGCCTGAACATATTCACGCTCTTTATGCTTCATCACTTCACCACGAATAAGACGACAAAGAGTCACCCAGCTTGTCGCACCAAGTGCAACATAAACTGCAAAGAGACCTTTCCCTAGAATCATCGTGATCGAGATAAGGAGCATGATATTTGGGATAGAAGAGAATGTTGTATATAACCAAGTAATAAAGTCATCTACCCATCCGCCAAAATAACCACCAACCGCACCTAGGACTACGCCGATAGGGATAGCAATCAAACTTGTCGCTAGACCCACTGACATTGCCACCTGTGTTCCGCGAACAACTTTCTGGAAAACACTGCGACCAAAAATGTCTGTTCCAAAAATATGTTCAGCATTAGGAGCTAAATTTGAAGCGCCTACTTCCTGGGCCCAATCGGCAGCGATAAATCCGCACGCTGAAAGAATGGCAACCAATGAGTAAACCACTACGATGATAAGAGAGGCCAAGGCCCACTTATCTTTTGTTAATCTAATAAATGCATCTTTCCACAAAGAATTTTCTTTCATAATCCTACTTCAGCTTCACTCTAGGGTCAGCAATCGTATAAAGAATGTCCGAGACCAGACTAAAAATAATGTAAACAACACTTGATAAAATTGCCATTGCCTTAATCACTGGGAAATCCGAGTTATTAAGAGCATTCAAAGTCATCCCGCCAATTCCCGGAATACCGAAGAAGTTCTCAAGAAGAAGAGCTCCTAGGATCAGGAAAGGAATCTGGATAACAGTATAAGTGATGATCGGAATCATCGCATTACGTAGTACGTGTTTAAGGAGAATAGTCATTTCTCCAAGACCTTTCGCACGAGCAGTTCTTACGTAATCCTGGTAGATCTCATCAAGGATAACTGTTCTGAAAAAACGAACGTCAGGGCCTAGAGAGAGAATAATCCAAATGATTGCCGGAAGTGCAATGTACGGAAGGAATTCAGGGAAACCATATTCGAAACCAGAAATTTCAAACCAACCAAGCTTATAAGCAAATAGCCACTGAAACCCAAGGATGTAAGCAAGTGCTGAAACACTCATACCAGCAATACAAAGGAAACGAATGAAAAGATCGATCCCTTTACCGCGGTAGTAAGCGACAAAAAGTGAGATGAAAAGAGAAAGAACAGTCGAGATAACAAATGCCGGAATCGTTAATGTTAGAGAAGGATACGCTCCCTGCTTTAACATATAAGTGATTTCTTGTTTTGTTGCCCAAGATCTTCCGAAATCAAAAGTGAAGGCAGATTTCACCACATCAAGATACTGCATGAAAAGTGGCTTATTGAGTCCGAGTTGCTCACGAAGCTCTTCCATTTGTCTGGCCGTTGCATTTTTACCTAATAGAACCGCTGTCGGATCTCCAGCAACAACGTTAAACAAGAGGAAGATAAGAAAACTTACCCCGAGTAGAACAGGGATCAGATACAGCAAACGACGAATAATGTAATTGGTCATGTTAAAACTTCTTCCTTAGCTCTTTTTTTACCTCAAAGTCCACATTCAGATATTGAGCTTGGTTATGATTAAATTCCATAAACTTATAATTTTTCACCCATGCTTGAGTGAGACTAAACTTGGTACGGTGGAAACCAAAAATCCAAGGAACTTCTAAAGCAATCTTTTCATTTAATGCTTTGTACTTGGCCGTTCTCTCTTCTCCATCCTGAAGAATCACTGCTTCTTCAAACATCTTATCTACTTCTGGGTTACAGTAATTTGAACCATTTGATCCTGGAGCTTTGTTAGGACAATAAACAAGCCCTAAGAAATTCTCAGCATCTGGATAGTCCGCACCCCATGCCATCGTGTACATCTGATGTTGTTTTTTACTAACCTTATTTATCAATTCTGGCCAAGTATTCATACCTACTTGAACCTTAATGCCTATTTTTTCCATACACTTTGCAAAAAATTCAATCTGGTGTCTGGCAATTGTCTCATTGCGAGTCTGCACAGTTACCTCAGGAAAGCCTTTTCCTTCTGGATAACCGGCTTCACTGAGTAATTTTTTTGCTTGCTCTACATCAAAAGCAACATATGGATTCTTAAATTCACTTTCATATCCAGCAAGTCCAGGGGGAATAATACTTTGAGCAATAACCCCTGTGCCTTTTTGGAAAAGCTTATTGGCCTCTTTTCTATCGTAAGCAAGGCTCATCGCCTGACGAACTCTCACATCCTTAAATATCTTATCTTCATTATTAAAAGCGAAGAAGCTGATATCAATTTGAGGAGACGAAACAAGTCTCATTCCTAAATTGCGAAACTCTGGCTTAATCACTCTCTCTTCAGTAAGTGCTTGATCAGCTTGAGTTTCATCCAATTCAATCACATCAAACTTTGCTTTTTGAAATCCAAGCCACTTAGGCTGAGATTCAACAATCACATAAACGGTAATACGATCAACAAGAGGAATCTTCTTACCTGCGTCTGAAAGAAGACCAAGCTTTTCATCGCCCTCTTCACCTTCACTAGGATAAAACTTCACTCTGAAATTAGGATTTTTAGTATATACAATTTTATTCGACTGCTCATATTTTGGCAGAATGAACGGGCCAGTTCCTACTGGGTGATTCAAAAACTCCGGGCCAAAGTGAGTAACTGCTTCTTGTGCCACGACATACGAGTAAGGCATAGCAAGTGCGTATAAGAACTGAGGATAAGGCTTTACCAATTTAATCTGGAAAGTATATTTTCCAGTTACTTTGAATCCTTCGATCTCTGCACTATAATCAGTTGTTTCTTCTTTGCTTGATTTTTCTCTCCACTCATTAAGACCTTTTACTTTTCCATCAAAAAGCCACCAGCCTTTAGCAGAGAGCTTTGGATCGGCCAGACGTTTAAATGAATAGATAAAATCGCGGGCCTCTAATTCTCTGCCTTTTCCCTCTGGGAAAGCAGGAGAATCATGAAAGAGAACGCCTTCTTTAATTTTAAATGTATAAGTGAGTCCGTCCTTAGCAACTTGTGGAAGTGCTTCGGCAAGATTAGGCATGAGTTCATAAGGACGCTTAAGAGGATGAAATTCAAAAAGACCTTCATACACTTTACCAACTTCAAGGCCTGAGTAGCGATCAGACGCATGAATAGGATCAAGACCAGCGATCTTCTCTGGAGAAATTAAGTGTAATTCACGAGCATCAAATTGATGTTCCTTGGTACACCCAATGAAAACTATAGCTAATATGAAAATCACAAGACTCTTCATAGATAGCCCTCTTGCGCTAAGCGTTGTATAAATCCCATTTAAATTGACTCTCATCTTTATAAAAACAATGATTTCCTGACAAGTATTCTTGGGAATTTCTTCGAATTTTTACCTAGTTATTGCTCCAAAAGAGCTCAAGCGAGAAGAATTTCTCTTTTAATTGATCTTTCTTTAAATAAAAATTAGTTCTTTTATAGTTTCCATCCTCAGGATAGAGGCCGTTGAACTCAATGTAATAATTTTTATTGATGTGCTTTTTAATCATGACGCCATCAGTAATATTGGTTACCACAAAAGTCTCTCCATCCAAATCACACTTATCATTGTTGCAAACTGTTTTTAATCCTAACTGAGGAGCAAGTACAAAACGTGCAATACTTCTCACATGAGTAATGATTCGCTCATCATTGAGTTCTGATTTTTTAATTTGTTTTTTTAGCTCAAAATCAATTCTGCTTTCAAACTCCTGGGCCTTCCCAGCAGCACTGCGCTTATCCAAATTTTCAAACTCCAGCACTTCTTGGCCATGCATGGGGATATTCAGACTCAGAAGCCAGTTCTTCTTTTGAATGACTGATTCAAATCGAAAGAGGTAACTCTGATCATAATAACTGATTCTTCCTCTTCCCTCTCCTTCAAAGCGGATTGGCTTCATGGATTCATCAAATGAAGTGGGTTTAAAAGTAGAACAACCAATAAGAGACAAAAATAAAAAGGGGATGAAATAATTCATCCCCAGATATTAATCGAAAATAACAAAAGAGAAAAACTAATTGTCTCTGCCGGAAGCAGGAAGTCGATCAGTTTCAATTCCTTCTTTCACTGCAAGAATTTTTTGTCTCTCATCTTCAAACTTGGCCTGACCGAGAGCTTGATCAATAAATGTTCTGGCCTGGTTGAAGTTTTTTAATTCTTTATGAACCATCGCAAGGTGCTTTAAGATCTCAACGTCCCCAGGTGCATGTTTGAAAGCAACATTCAGTTCTTTAAGAGCAAGATCAAATTGACCTGTCTTATAATAATACCAGCCAAGTGAATCACGGATGTAACCATCGTTTGGTGCTAGGGCAATCGCTTTTTGAATATACTCATAGGCCTTATTCAAATCCTCATCTCGCTCAAGCAGTGAGTAACCTAAGAAGTTCCAGGCATGAGCATTCTTAGGATCTTTTTCAATAATGGCCATCACCAGTTTAGTCGACTCTTCATATTTATGAGTTTTAGAAAAAAGATTGGCCAAATAATAGCGGTGCTGATCACTAAAAGATTTCTCTTCACTCACAACTGAGAGAATTTCAGTGGCCTTACTATAGTCGCCTTTATTTTCAAAGAAGCCGGCCTTAATCACACTGAATTCAACTTTCGTATCTTTAAGTTCTTCGATTCTTTTATCAACATGATTGATAAAAGCTTGATGCCACTTGCTTTCTTCTTCTGAACTTTGGGCCAGATGAGAAAGCATATTGGCCACTTGAATTGAGCTGTCTGTATAAAGACCACTTTGAGGAGTAATGCGATTAAAGAAATCGATTGAAGTCTCAAGGTTTTTTGTTTCTTGGTAAATTGCACCTAGATAATAGAGAATCTTATCTGATTCTGGTGCAGCTTTTAGAATGTCACGGAAAACACCAATGGCCTTATGGTATTGTTTAGTATCTGTATAAAGAACACCTAACTTCACTTTTAGGTTTAGGTTCTCAGAATCAATATCACTAAGCATTTCTGCATAGCCAATGACTTCCTCATATTTTTCCATCAGGAATAAAGTATTCACCACATGAGTGAGAATCTCACGATCACGTGGATATTTTTTCAAATGCTCTTTATATATCTGAGAAGCCTTCGGGAAATTTTCTCTCTCTTCGTAGATTGAACCGA
The DNA here is from genome assembly GCA_937931205.1 of uncultured Bacteriovoracaceae bacterium. Lineage (GTDB taxonomy): Bacteria > Bdellovibrionota > Bacteriovoracia > Bacteriovoracales > Bacteriovoracaceae > Peredibacter. The sequence continues at coordinate 84,232 of CALHBF010000013.1, read as the reverse complement.
GAGCACTTACTGCAGCACTAAGACTTGGCTGTCTCTTTAAAGCTGAATTAAATGAAGCGATGGCCTGATCTACTTTTTTAAGATCTTGGTACATCTTTCCTAAATAAAATTCAAACATCCCACTTTTAGGATTATTTTTTGAGCACTCCTGCAGTTGCGAAATGGCCTTAGAGGTCATCTTTTTAAGAACGTATCCTTTACTTAAAAAGACACAGGCATCTTCACTCTTTTTATTGATCGCTAAAATCTCTTTATAAATATCAATTGATTTGTTCTCTTGATCTAGCCCTGTATAAACTCCCGCAAGGATTAACCCCACTCTCTCTTCTCTTTCTTTCTTCCATAGGGCTTCTAGAACTGACTGAGCAGATTCTAACTCTCCCCCACGAATAAGCGAGATTGCATATTTCTTTTGGATAAAACTCTCATCAGGAACAAGGCGATTAAGATGTTTGAAGAGTTCATTGGCCGTCGTGAAATCCCCATTGAGGAGAGACATGTTGGCCTTTAAGAATAAATCGGAGGCTAAATAATTTTTAACACTCTCATCTTTTTGAGCAGCAACTACCATTGTCTCTAGGCGAGAGCTGGCTATTTTTAAAGCTTCTCTATTGAGCGTTTCCTGATCTTCTACTGCTAGCTGGGAATATTGTGGGTGCGGATGATGAGCACATGAGACTAGCGAGGTGAAAACGATCAAAGGTAAAATCGAGTTAAATTTCATAGGTTCCCTAATGAAAAGTCTTAATTCCTTTCAAGACTTCCTTATTGACCTATCGGATGGCGCCTCTGATTTCTTAGATTTTTCCGCTTTATCTCAAGCTTTTTACTCCCTGTGTAAACACACTTTAACCACATGAATTTGTTACCTTTCTACAGGGTGCCATGGGTACTTTTTACCTAGGTGCGTAAAAACTAATATCTTAAGGTTTTTTTATGACTATCTGGGTTGACAGGAGAACTGGCAGTTAGTAGAAACAGCCCAACTAAGTTACTCAGGTGAGATGGCGCACCAAAACAACATTTGTTAATGCCTCATCCCGGATTCAATAAACTAAAACCATTTACCTACTGAACCGTTCATTAGGTCTAACTAAAATTAGGGGAACAACATGAAAGACGTACGTATCATCAAGCGTTACCAGAACCGCAAGCTCTACGACACTTTCCAAAGCTGCTACGTGACTCTAGAAGAAATCGCTCAGATTATTCGTGAAGGCCACGAGATCCAAGTTATCGACAACAAATCAAAAAATGATATTACGTACATGACTCAAATCCAGCTTTTATTTGATCAAGAGCGTAAGTCTCTTAAGCCGGGTGACACAGAGCTTCTTAAGCGTGTTGTTCGTTCTGAGGAAGGTACTCTTACTGGTTACATCAAAATGCTAGAAGCTAAGCTTAACCTTAACTTCGAAGCACCTGCTGCTGAAGATTTCAAGCCAGCATTTGTTGCTAACCTTAATTCTTCTATGGAAAATTCTACAACTCTGAACTAATCTAGGTTCATGAGCAAAAATAAAATTTTTCTACCACTCATGGCCCTTGCGGCCATGAGTTTTTCACTCCCTTCTTACTCTCAAGAAAAAGCTTTTTCTCCCAAGATTAAAACCCAAGATACGGGTTCCGATCTTATTGATTCAGCTCCGGCCCAAGGACCTAAGACTCAAGCTCCGTCAGTCCAAGAGCCAAAGGCAATCAAAGAATATCCGCTTTCTTCCGCTCCAAGACGTCTTCAACGTCACGGACTTGGACTTGGAATCGGCCAAACATTTCTTCTTGGTGGATATGGCAAGCACGGCGATAGCAGCATTACTGCTGATCTTCTTTACAGCTATGCGGCCAGCTACTCTTTTGACTTACTAGTTAATGCTCATTTTTCTCAGCACAAAGATGATAACGAGAGAATGAAATTATTAGGAACAAGTGCAGGGATTAAGGCCCGTCTTGTTGAATACGATAACTTCTCACCTTACGTTGTTGGTGGTGTTGGTTTTTATGCTCCTCGAGCAAAAAGACAAAGAAGCACTGGAACTGAGTGGTCAAGCCAGAAGGTTACTTTTGGTGTTAACTTCGGAGCTGGAGTAGATCTTAGACTTAATGATGAATGGGTGGTTGGACTATTAGCTCAACTTCACGCCCCATTCGTGGTGGAGCAAGATGGACAAAAAGATCTTCGTGGTTACTACGCTAAACTTATGTTCACAGGAATGTATCAATTCTAATGAATAAACCACACCGCCTATACATTTTCACAGGTAAAGGCGGTGTGGGAAAAACCACTCTTGCTCAAGCATTCACTCGCTATCTGGCTTCTCAAAATTTTAATGCCGTCTATTTAACTTTTGCCACTTCTTCACTCGGAGTCGAGGGTTCAAGTAATCAAATTGAAATGATTGACGGTATCAAACAGCTCTCACTGGATCTTGAAAAAAGTGCTCAAGGCTATATCGAGAAAAAGTTAAATTCAGCGATGATCGCTTCTTGGATTATGAAGACGCCTTTTTTCAGAGCGCTGGTAAATATGATTCCAGGATTTAATTATCTTATTTATCTGGGTCAGGCCCTAGAACTTGCAGAGAGAGATTCGAGTCTTATTTTTGTTCTTGATTCCCCTGCCTCAGGTCACGCTCTGACGATGATGGAAGCAACCAGCAATTTCGGCGAAATTTTCGGAGCGGGTCTGGTTTTTGAAGATACTAAAAAGATGCTTTCTCGACTCAATAATCCAGAATACGCCAAAGTGGTTATTGCTTCACTTCCAAGCCTCATGAGCTGGCAGGAATCAATGGAATTAAAAACTTCCCTAAAGGAAAGAAGCCCGATCGATTGTGATATCGTGTTAAATAATGCGCTCACTCCTATTTTTAAGCTGGGCGATGAATTGCCTCTGAACCTGAGAGAGAAGGTCAAATTTGAGGAACAACTCATTCGTGAACAAAAAGATGTGATCAAAGCGGTCATTCCTCATTCGATGGAGAGCAGCAATCTGGATATTCAAAGAGATTTACTTGGAAGTCTCTCCACACTTATCTAAAATAGCTGCAATGACTATTCCTGCTAAACCTTTTGAAATTTTCTGTGGAACCGGTGGTGTTGGTAAAACAACCTTGGCCACTAGTCGTGCGATCTATCTTGCCTCCCAAGGCCTGAGAGTTCTTCTTATTACCATTGATCCGGCCAAGCGATTAAAAGACCTTTTAGGACTTCACGATGAAGATACTGGCGAAGTAAAAACAGTTCAGTTTGAAAATGCCACGCTGGATGCGCTTCTGATGTCGAGTCAACACACCATCAAACGGATGGCGAAGCTCAATCACTCGGAAGCACTTGAACAAAATAGCATTATAAAAACTCTGACCAAACCTTATGGCGGAATGAATGAAATTCTCTCTCTCATTGAAGTGCAAATTCAGTCAGAGAAGAATATTTATGACTCCATCATTCTTGATACTCCTCCTGGGCATCACTTTTTAGATTTCCTCTCGGGGGCCAGTCGTATCAATCATTTTTTTGATCAAAGCTTCATTGATATTTTTGATTATGTGACTAATAAGAATGCTCCGAAGAGATTTTCACTCATCAATAAAGTGATTTCTTCAGGAGTGAATAAACTGCTCGAATACCTTCATAAAGTCACAGGCGCCGAATTTCTCAACAATTTTATTGAGGCCATTCGCATCATTTATGACTCTAAAGATGCTTTTATGAAGGGTCTCTCATTGCAGGAAAAGTTTAAGCAAGAAAGGCTGTCCAATTGGTTCTTAGTGACCTCTATTGAGCAGGGAAAAATTGCAGAGGCCCTCGATATCAAACACCACGCCAAAGGGTATTTTCATGAGGGACACTACCTACTATTAAATAAGTGCCTTGAAGATGAGCTTGCGGCCTGGACGCCTGAGAATGATACTCATTTACGATATCAACAAAAGGCCTTATTAAAAGAGAGAGAATTAAAACACTCCATGAGTGAACTCTTTGAAAACGTGCTATACTTTCCGGACATTGCGGACGTCTCACCACTAAAGCATATTTCGGAATTGATTAAAAACTGGAACAAATAATGAGCTATAAAATAGAAACAAAAGAGCAGTTCGAACAATTTATTATTGAGAACTGGAACAATGTAAACAAATGGATCGATGAGGAACAAGCAAAGCTTCCTCAACCGCTGACTTCAAGTGTGGACGTGCGTGAAAGCCGTACTAAATTTGCACCAGTGGATCAGAACATGTATCCAGCAGGATTTAACAACATCTGCGGTAAAGATCTTCTCTACACAGCAGAAGTTTTTAAAGAGTTTTTTGCGACTCAAGGAAACATTAAAAGAATTGGTCTTCTCCCTGAGTCTCATACCAAGAACAAATTTTATCTTGATAACCTTTATAAATTAAAAACGACTCTAGAGCTGGCAGAGATGGAAGTGATTCTTTTCTCGCCACATGAATTGCTTTTTGAAGAAGGTCCAAAATTAGAACTAGAATCTCAATCAGGATTTATCCTGACTCTTCACCAAGGTGAGTTCAAGAGTGGTCAGTTCAAGGCAAAGAATAATGAGATCGACTTTAATTTTGATTTCATCATTTTAAACAACGATCAGTCATCGCCCTTTGATATCAAATGGAGCGAGTTAACAACACCAATTCTTCCGCCTCCTTATGTAGGATGGTTTAGAAGACAGAAAGTTCATCACTTTCATCACTACAAAATTATCGCCAATCTTTTTGCTGAGCATTTTAATATCAACCCAACACTTATCCAGGCCGACTTTATGGCGGTGGAGAATATCGACTTCAATACCAAAGAAGGTCTTGATGGTCTCGCTGACAGCGTTGATGCCATGGTTAAGAAACTGGGTGAAGGTTCAGCGGTCTTTGTGAAAGCGAGCCAAGGAACTTACGGAATGGGAATTTCAGTATTCTCTTCTGGAGACGAAGTTCGCAGCATGAACAGAAAAGTTCGAAATAAAATGGATGTGGGCAAGAACAACTTAAAGTTCACATCAACTCTGGTGCAAGAGGCAGTGGAAACGATCGTTTATTACGATCAAGCTCCGGCCGAAGTAACAATTTACCTTATCAATGGCAAAAGCACTGGCGGATTTGTGAGAACGAATCCATTAAAAGGCAGTAACGCTAACCTTAACTCGCAAGGTATGCTTTATAAGAAATACTGTATCTCAGAAATCGAAGAGAACAGTGATCACCTTTTAAAAGAGTCAGTGTACTCAGTCATTGCCCGACTCTCAACTCTAGCAGCAAGTTATGAAATGAAAGACTTAATGGAGACCATATGAAAGAAATGAAATTTGAAACTAAAGTTATCCATGTTGGTGGTGAACCAGATCCAGTTACTGGTGCGATCATGCCGCCGATCTTCCAAACTTCTACTTATGTGCAATCATCTCCGGGTGAGCATAAAGGTTATGAGTACACACGTTCTCACAACCCTACTCGTACACGTCTAGAAACGCTTCTAGCAAGCCTTGAGAACGCTAAGCACTGTCTCGTAACCTCTTCAGGATTGGCAGCATCAAGCCTTATCATGCACATGCTACCGAAAGGTTCAAAGATCATTTGTGGTGATGATGTTTACGGTGGAACTTACCGACTGTTTACAAAAGTATTCCAAGATATGCACGAGTTTCATTTCGTGGATACGACGAACCTTTCTACGTTTGAGACAGCGGTTGATAAAATCAAACCTGCTCTTATTTGGGTTGAAACTCCAACAAACCCACTTTTAAAAATCTCTGATATCAAAGGGATTAGCGCCATTGCTAAGAAGAATGGTGCAATGACTGTTGTTGATAACACATTCATGTCTCCTTACTTCCAAAACCCAATCACGCTGGGTGCGGATATCGTTATTCACTCAATGACAAAATTCATCAACGGTCACTCTGATGTGGTTGGTGGTGCGATGATGTTTAACTCAGATGATCTTCATAAGAAGCTTTTCTATCTTCAGAATGCGATCGGCCCATGTCAGTCACCATTCGACTCTTGGTTAGTTATCCGTGGGATCAAGACACTTGCTCTTCGTATGAAAGCTCACCAAGAAAATGCGATGAAGATTGCTAAGTTCTTAGAGACTCACCCTAAGGTTGAAAAAGTCATTTACCCGGGTCTAACATCTCACCCACAGCACGCTCTTGCAAAATCGCAGATGAGCGGTTTCGGTGGAATGATTACTTTCTTTGTGAAAGGTGGGATTGAAGAATCTCGCAGATTTCTTGAGAACGTTCACCTCTTCGCTCTTGCTGAATCTCTGGGCGGCGTTGAATCTCTAGTTGATCACCCGGCGATTATGACTCATGCTTCGATTCCTAAAGAAGTAAGAGAAGGCCTTGGGATCTATGATAACTTGATCAGATTGTCAGTTGGTGTTGAAGACTGTGATGATTTGATTGGGGATTTGAATACGGCTTTTGGTAAGGTTTAATCTAATCGTAGAGGGCCTCGTATCACAGAGGCCCTCTACTTACTAATTCGCCGGAGTCGCCTCACTAGCAGGCACCACCACTTCCTCTTTCTTCTCTACTCTCTCCGCAGGAAAACTCGGTTCAATCCCACCAGTAAAAAGATTGGGAACATCTGTGTAGCGACTAAAAAGTACTGAATCATCAAGATACTTTTTTAATAGAAGGTAAGCACAGTATGTTCTACCGTGATTAGTTGTAATGTCGTCTCTATCCCCTTCTGCAAAAATTAATCCGTCATCTTGCAGGAAGTTCATCAGTTCATTGTATTGACCGCAGAAATTTTCAGTCTCACGAGCAGGTTCTTCACCATGACATGGGGCCACTTTTTTAGCAACGTCCACACCTGTTGAAGCGGCCGTTTTAATGTGAACTGGCTCACGACAAATATCAACGATCCACTCTTTGGTCAGATACTTACGGTGCTTCACTTTGATAATACAATCTTTCTTATCGATTGTTAGCTCTTGGCTCAAAAGCCCGAAGAGAATTCCACGATGATTCATTGTTAATGAAAAATTCGCATCGAGACAGCTTTTAGAACTGAATCGCTCCTGAGCAAACACTGAAAGACTCAATGTCGTTAAAATTAGGATGAAACTAAACTTGATGCATGCCATGTCTGTTGACCTCCATCATCACTGCAACCATATCACTCATGTCTTTGTTAAACTCTTGATCTGATTTCACTTTGATAATCATTTCATTGAGAAGTTCATGAGGGCTTAAATGAGCGTGCTGATTATAAGTTTTTTCTACATTAAAAGGTATTGTTAGCTGGTTTAAGTTTTTCACGTAGCCAGCAGATAGAATAGTTATTTTTTTATCTTTTGCTAGCTGAAATTCCTGATTCACATCAATCAGTTTTCCATCCATGATAACTTTTAGAATTGATTTCCCATGAAAACTCATTTTCAGTTCATTTAAATCAACTTCTATCACTCCCAAATCAATTTCAATCGGTTTTCCGCGCCCTTCTTGCAAAGTGGCAATATCGGCCCAAGCTTCCTTCAAGAAATGATCTGTTTTAAAGCCCTCATTCTTATGTCTCTCAAGCAGTGAAAGAAGATTTCCTGAAGCAAGATAAGAATCTGTTGATAAGAAAACAGTTGAGCACTTATTTCCGTTCTGAATAATATCGAAGAACTCTACTCCTCTTCCAGTACCAGATGCGTACTTAGAAAAAAAGTTTATGCCTTTAACTGACTGGGTTCTTTTAGGAAGTAATTTTTCATGAAGGCCTTGCGCCCTCATCATATCTTCCTGAGCACCCTGAACTAATTGATCAATCTCTAAAGAGAATTGATACATCTTTTGTTGGAAAAAACGATGTTCCTGAGTTGTTGCCCAAAAATAAGAAAGCAGATTTCCTAAAAGGGCCGCTTCTTTCATATCAAGTTTTGGCCCATAGATTCCAAGAACCTTAGGAACCATATTGGCGAAGTCTATCGCCTTTTTCCTTTCATCCTCAGTTTGGCATATCACTACTACCCCAGCATAAGTATTGAGGTGAATTTTAAAATCCTCAATTTCCATCGGGTTTTCTACCAGAGCAGAGTAATCAAGAATAACCACTTCTGGACGCCTTTGCAGTGGATGCTTATTAAAAGTAGTAATTGAGTTAACTTTAAGGTGATCAAAAAAATCATAGAACTCTAAACCTAAGTCCTGAAATTTCTGAACAATTTGTCCCTTGCCTTCAATGACGATCATCCGTGACCACCCTTCATTTTCAATTAGTTAGAAGCTTTATCGAATTTCTCCTATTTTAGCGTTAATTTTGAAGCAAAACAACCGAAGAGAACCAGTAGAGTGCTATGAAAGCACGTGTTTTTTCTAGGAATAAATGGATTATGAAGAAAAATAACGTTTACGAGTTACCTTCAATGAACACGGCATTGTCTCTTTTAGGGATGGCCGCGCAAGTCGAACAACTTAAAACTGAAAATAAATCCATCAGTGAGCAAGCCGCGAGAACTATTCTTAAAGCTCTCGACTGCAAAGATAGCTATACCTTCGGTCACAGTATGCGTGTGGCATACTTCTCTCTGGTGACTGGACGTGAACTGGGCTTGAGTGACGATGAAATGCGTGAACTAGAACTTTCTGCTATTTTCCATGATATCGGTAAAATCGGTACACCTGATGCCGTATTAAATAAACCAACTCGCCTTTCAGAAGAAGAATTCCAAGTGATGAAACAGCATCCTGAGAAATCTTACGAAATTCTCAAAGAGTATCCTGGTTTTGAAAAGATTGCGCTCAATGCTCGCTTCCATCATGAAAGATACGATGGCAAAGGATATCCGCTAGGCCTCAAAGAAGAAGAGATTCCTCTTCTTGCTCGTATTATTCTTATTGCAGATACTTTTGATGCTATGACTTCAACACGTCCTTACCGCAAAGGTCTTCCTTACGAAGTTGCTTACGATGAACTTAACCAGTTCTCAGGATCTCAATTTGATCCTGAGTTGGTAAAAGCTTTTTGTGCAGGAATGAAAAAGGAAGCACTCAAAGGCGAAGATCAATTCTTCATTCCATTAATGGAGAGAAGCTTTGATAAGAACGCTGCTTAATTTCCGCTACAAAACTCTGTCTTAGATCCTGCTGATACCATGCGGTTTTGCATGTTCGCGCATCCTCGAGAGTTCTCGTAAACATTAAACGGATAACATTCAGGTTTCGCACTCTTAGACTTTTGGAAGTTGAAGTTATCTTCGCAAGTCTTGTAACTTGGACCATCAACACAGGCCCAGTGAAGAGCTTTACAGTTATAAACTAAACCTCGCCCTGTATATTCATAGTCAGGTGGAGCAACATATTGAGTTGGAGTCTCACTCACTTTTGTCTTCGTTTGATTTTCTAAATCTTGCAGAATTTTCTCTGTCAAATCTCCGCTGTCTTGATCATCAATCGGCGAAGAAAGATCGCCCATTGAATCACTAAGTGAGCTACCACTGGTATCACTAGAATAATCCGGTTGTGCTGGCTCAGGTTCCGGTTCAGACGGAGTCTGCGTGAAATCCTCAGAAGGAGTTTCTGTTGTTGTCGACGAGTCAGGGAATGAAGAATCAGAAATAGAAGTATCCGGCTGAGCTGGCTCACTTGGAGAAGGCTCATCTATCGTTGCCTCATTTAATCCCATGTCACTCTCGGACATACCTGTTGCATCAGAAGGAGTACTTTCACTAGGAGTATCTGCAACTGGAGTTGAGTCATCCTGCGGAGCAGATTCAGGATTGTCTCCTGCATCTGACTCCACTTGTGGAGGTGGTGTGTGATCAACATTCTCTTCTTTAGTGAACTCATCAAACAACATGAAAACAATTCCAAGTACTACTGCAGCTTGGATCAGTTGTTTTGTGCGATTATTTGGCTTTTTAACATTGGCCTGAGTTGCATCTTCCGAACTAACAGAAGTCTTTGCTTTTCCGCCGGCCTTTAGCTGATTAATGACATTAAGAATTTTATCTTTGATGGAAATCGCCGCTTCGGTACGATCTTCCGTTTCGTCTATATCTTCTTCTTCAATTTCCAGATCATCTTCGTCTTCATCTAAATCGGATAGCTTGACCGCAACGGTGCGCTCCGTATTAGTAGTTTCAATATCTTCTAGCTCTTCCTCCTCAGTCTCGTACTCCCCTTCCTCTTCATTTGTTAACTTTTTCTTAAAAGGAAGCTTAGACTTGAGGTCATCTAAAAATTTTTTGATGATATATTCATCCCCTGCTAATTTCTAACTTGTCCGACTCATCTGGAATCATCTAATCTAATTATAGATAAGCCTGAATAGTTTGCAATCAATTCCCTACAATATCCAAGGACTTAGTGTGGAAACAAATCGCGACGAAGGTGTCATTAAGTTTCAATATACACTAAAAATGGCCCCCGCTCCTGAGAAAACAGAATATATTAAACTAGAAAAGTGGCGTGCCCTCTTCTATAAGCTCAATATGATCGGCGAGTATCCGATCGAGAAAGTCGGATTCGGTAATCTATCGTCTCGTATCGGTAGCGATAATTTCATCATTACTGGAACTCAGACAGGTCACTTGGCCCATCTTGAAGCTCATCACTATACAGTTGTGACTGATTGTAACCTGAAAAAAGGTTCCGTTGAAGCTCGTGGAATGATTCCCCCTTCATCTGAGTCCCTTACTCATCACGCGATTTACGAAGCATCAAATACCATCAAATATGTTTTCCATATTCACCATCCACAAATGTGGAAGCACATGATTGAAAATGAATTTGATTCAATTGCTGAAAATATCCCTTATGGAACTCAGGCGATGGCAACTGCTGCTCTTGAAGTTCTTGATGGCAAGACTTATGGAGCATTCGTGATGAAGGGCCATGAAGATGGTATTATTTCATACGGAAAAACTGCTGAAGAGGCAGGGAAAATTCTTTTAGATATCTACCGCGAGACTTGTTCCAGAAATTAATTCCAATGTTTTTATTTTCTTACTCACCTCTTCTTTCTTATCTGCAGAGATAAGAAAGTAAGAGAAGTAGGTTAATTCATGTGAAAGTAAAAGAATTTCTTCACTCTCACATTTCTCTAGTAACTTTTGATAATCCTCATTCACTTTGAGAATCGTAAAAAAATGAAATCTCTTATTCGGAAATAATTTTGCGATTTCAAAAGCAGTGGCCCCCATCGTGCGGCGATAGTTAATTTCACAAAGTGTTCTTATTCCTGCTTCATGAATATAAGAATCAACCGAGAACCCACCCTTCCCTTTTGATCTGACAAAGGCTTCTACAAGATTTACTTGCTTTAAGTAAGTATCCCAAGGCAAGTGCTGATGTGCTTTAACAAAATCAAGCTCCATTAAATTCTGGGCATTCTTTAGATCAAAGAAGGACCCCTTATAACTGAACTGCTGACTAATAAAATTTTGATAATAAATTCTTGGGCCATTCTCAAATGAGTAAGATGAGAAATCGATCAATCTCTTATGAAGAACTTCGGCAATCAAAGGAAAGTCATTTTCTTTTAATTGGTGAATCAGTTTATTTCCTTTACCAGAAACACCGTCAAAACTTTTAAAAAGATAAGTCTGCTGATTATTAAGTGAGTTGAGCTCAGTGAGTGAAGAGAGAATAACTCCGGCCTCTTCACCAATAGTTTGAGCGAGCTGCTTACTTGTTTCTTTGGAATTTAATTCTCTCTCAAGTTCAAGATTAGTAAGACTTCCCCACCAGTTCACCGTTTTTTGCGCCTGAGGAGCAAGTAGCGTCTTTTTACCAGTTAGTTTATAAATACGCTCTAAGTACTCATCATTATAGCTAACTGAGTTTTTAAGGGAGTCGACTAACCAAAGACTTAAAAATTCCAGTTCTCTGGTCATTTTCAGTGCAGGACGATTATGGAAAAGCACTGATTCATAATCAGTGTTGGCCACGTAGATCATGTCGGTTTTCTCTTGGTCACTCGGAACGGATCTTCAAATTGAATTAATTGGGAGATAAAGTCTGGATCATTGATCGCTTTCTCATGAATGAGCGGATCAAAGCCAATTCCCTTCGATCTGGCCGGAGTCAAAGGCCAAGGAAGTGAATCAAGATAGTACTGCCACAAACTCTTATCTTCTCGCCATTTTTTTAACCAGAAACTTCCCAGCGCCACGTGAGAAATTTCATCCTCTAAAACCACATTCAGAATTTTAGCAGTGGTGGAATCTCCCAAAGATTGAAAAATATCACGGTAGTATTGAGCAAAATCTAAATTAGCGGCCTCAAAAGTAAAGGCCATTACTGAGAAATACTGAGCTGGTGTTTTCAAACTATGCATCTGACGCCAGAAGAAGTCATTTAAAGGAAAATCTCCAAACTCAAAGCCTAAATCGTTTAGACGATTCACATAAAGTTTAAAATGCTTTTGCTCATCTTTAAGGGCACTAAAAATACCCTTCTTAATTTTGATATCTTCTTCTGTCTTATGCGGATAATGAAGAATCGCGGCGGCCATCATTTCAATAGCAAGCAATTCATGATTGGCAAATGAGTGAAGGGCCAGTGCTTTTTTTTCATCAAGGTGAAGACTTTCTTTTTTAGGAAACTTCAACTGATCTTTGGAGAACTTTAATTTGTCACTTCTTGATGGATAACTTGGAATTTCATACTCCGACCAACCATCCCAATTAAAGTCACTGACTTGGAGTTTATCGTCCAAGTCAGCGCCTTCTAAAATTGATGTGAAATAATCTTTATATGAGGTCATGAAACAAAATTAGCGGTGTTTTTTAAATGCTGCCGCAGCATTTTTATTACCTGATCCAGATTTCTTTTTAAAACCTGATCCTGAAGATGGCCTAGCTGATGATGGTCTTGAGCTACTGCGAGGGCCACCTTTAGTCTGACCTCGTTGCTCTCCTCGATCATTTCCACGACCGCCTTCTTTTGCTCTTTCAAAGCGTGGACGGCGAACAAACTTCTTCGCAGAGAAACACTCTTCGCAGATGTTGAATTTAGCGTTAGCCGCCATTTTCACTCCGCAACTTGAACAAGTCTTTCCTATTTTATCACTAAGAAGTTCGTTTAATTTCTCAATCGCCTTTGATTTGTTATCAAGTAATTTGTCAGGATCAAATGAGAAGTTTTTATTCGCAAAGTGGCGAGATAACCACTGATAGAGCTCAACACACTTAATAGATGTTTCAAGATAATCAATATTATCCGAAGAATCATCAATCGGCTCACTCATGATCAGCTGATTGTTTACATAGTGATTTAAAATCCACATGTAGTACTGAACATGCTCAATCAATCCAAGATTCACTGGAGCGCAAGAAAAACCAAAAATCTCAGCATAGTTAAGCTGCTTATTCTCATCCGCAGCTTCCACTAATTCTGCTAGCTCAATCATCTCCTTCATATCCACACAATAGAATGGCTTTTGGAAAGTCATGGTATTAAACAGTCGTAAAAACTCAGAAAGAGAGAGACTCGTAAGAGAGCTTGCTTCAAGGGCCTGGTTAACAGATTTATAAATTTCCAAATCCGGGCCAACCATCGCCTTATCACTTTGTGAAAGATGATGATTAAGAGCATCTTTTAAAATTTTAAGACCGTCTTCCACTCGATTGAGTGTTGTCACACTTCCCACAGGGAAGCGGCCAAAACGACCCGCTCGACCTGCAATTTGCTTAATTTCAGAGTAAGTAAGAGGTAACTCTTTATTATCAACAAATTTTGAAAGTGCAGAGAAAACGATTCGTTTTACTGGTAAGTTCATCCCCATGGCAATGGCATCGGTACTCACCATAATATCAGTTTCACCGACATCAAATTTGCGGGCCTGCTCACGACGAACTTCTGGAGAAAGTCTTCCGTAAACAATAGAAACTTTAAAACCAACTTCTTCTAGATCACCCTTATATTTAAGAGCGTTTCTACGAGAGAAAACAATAAGAGCATCATTCTTCTCTAGCTGAGTAAGAGGAATCTGATGATTCATGACATTGAGTTCTGTTTTTCTTGTGTACTCTCTAATTTCAAGAGTATCACCACAAAGAGCAAGAACTTGTTTTACAAGTTCAAGAGCTGAGTGGTCACCACAAAGATGGACTTCATCGGCCTGCATATTAATCAGTGCTCTCGTCCATGCCCATCCACGCTGAGGATCAGTGATCATCTGAATTTCATCGATCACACAACAATCAAAACGAGTCGACAGTTTTGCCATCTCAATAGTAGATGAGAAGTGTGTGGCCTCAGGAACTTCGATCACCTCTTCACCAGTCAGAAGTGTTGTCTTGGCGCCCTTGCTATTCATTGTATCAAAAAGCTCTGAGGCAAGAAGTCTTAGAGGAGCAAGATAAGAACCAGTCTTCGCTGCTACAAGAGCTTCAATGGCGTGATATGTTTTCCCTGAGTTCGTTGGCCCCATATGATAAATAATCTTACGATTAATTCTACGGGCATCCGTATGTAGCCAGAACTGACCAAGATACTCTCTTAGGATCGTTGCTGAAATATCTTTTCGTTTAAGAGTGAGGATTGCACCTACGAAACGATCGAATTCTTTTTTGAGAACTCCTTCACCTTTCCACATTCCTGTTTCAATCTGAAGAAAAAATCTTTCGTACTCATCAGCTGACACGAGTTCGGGCTTAAGCCCTTTCTCTACCAGCATGGTATTGAAAAATACTTTCAGTTTTTCTTTAAATACTTTTCCTAATTCAGAATTCGTTCCAAATTTAAGACGGAAATGATGTTTAACTTCATTTTCAAGCTTGTTAACAGATGAGCGTTTTAACTTATTTCTCATAGCATGGAAGTTTTTATCTAAATCTTTTTTTAGATGAAAAACAGCACCGGAAAGATCTCCGATTTTCTTAACAAGAACCCAATCATGAAGTTTTTCTTCTGTGCGATCAATAAGATCAATCTGAACTTTTAAAACATGTTCGCGCACTTGAGTTCGGTAATCACCTGAACATTGAGCACACTGACATTTCATTTCTTTATCGTTGAGCTTTAGCGAGAAATTTTCTTTTAATAATTTCTGAGTACTGGTGTGAAACTCGATTCGATCGTTGATCCATGCACGAATGATTTCAGGGTAACTTGAAATCAGCTCTGTATTAAATTGCCCATCAACATAGAAGCCGTACTGCTCCTTTAATGGGAAAAGAAAATCTTCTACAAAGGCCGTCTCAACAATGGCCTCACGGTCAAAAAGTTCACTGACCTTCCCTACCAACCTGTCAAAGATTGGCTCGAGGGTTGGGAATTCTTCAATAACTTTGGAAAAATATGAGGCGATAGGTTCTAAGATGTCCACGATGAATCGTGCGTCTTCTTCAGAACGAATGCTTGCTGATTCCTCATCAAGCATTCCTGTTTGAATTAAAGTTTTTCTAGAAAGAGTTAAGTTTTCCCTAATTTCCTTATAAAGGTTCTCAATCGTAATATTCAAAGGACTCCTAAGGTTAGTTAGCTAATTCTACCAAATAGGCCAATCCAAGTTTAGCAAATTTCAGAGCATGACTTGCATTTCCGCCAGAATTTTGAAGAGTATCTTTAGCAGAATGGATGTGTCTATTCATATCACCCTTATTCGACTCAAATGGCATTGAGGCAGGAAAGCCTGCATTCGACCAAGAAGCGTGATCTGAACAGCCATAACCACAGCGAGAATATCCCCATGGAACTTTAACGTACTCATCAATTAACTGACCTAAAAACTCATTTTGGGCCGTATTCGTATAATCGGTCATCATCACGATATCCTTGTCCGCTGTCCCTTTAAAAAGAGTCATGTCGAACTGGATAACACCTAAAACGTTTTTATTTTCTTGCTTAAACTGCTGAGCGATTTCTTTCGAGCCAACTAACCCTACTTCTTCAGCTGCATAGGCCATAAACATCACTGTTTTTTTAGGCTGAAAACCATTTTGCATAAGAACTCGTAGAGTCTCAGTCATAGTAGCAATTCCTGAAGCATTATCATCAGCCCCTGGAGCGGTAGAATTGGCCCCGCCAAAAAAACCAGCTAAAGAATCTGCGTGGCCGCCAATCACCAAAATATCATTAGGTGATTCACTGCCAGTTAAAGTCAGAATTACTGATGGTTGAGGAGTCCCTCGGTGAGTAAAAAGCTCAACTTTTGCATCAGTTCTATGAGAAATCAGTTTCTTCCACTCATCATGGATGTACTGAGTTGATTCAAGACCTGTCTGAGATTTGTGATGACGTGTTTTAAAGCTAGAAAGCTTAATGATCATTTCTCTGATTTTCATCTCCTCTAACTGAGGAACCATTGAATTGACCGCTTTTTGTTGATTGATCTTGTAGTTTAAAAAAGCGACTGACTTTGAAAAGTACATCTCACCTTGGTAAGAAATTGAGTCAAATGCTTCTTGATAACTCTCATGAGCAATAAAACCACCACAACGGTGAAGTTTATCGTGAATGATATTGGCCAGACTTTCTACTTTTTGGGCATCAAGCTTCAAGAGTGAAGCTCCCTGAGCAGTATGAATGGTCTGATAAGAAGAATCGAGAGAAGTCTGAACTTGATTCAAAACATCGTTATCAACAGTTACCCATACATCCTGGGCCAAGCTTGGACCTGCGAGTGAGAGGGAAATCATACAGGCAAAAGCTACTTTTTTCATTTTTATCATCCTTCCTTAACGATTGCTTGTATTATTAACCCATACAATGAAGTTCTTTGGAAAGAGAAAGTTATCTTACATTTCTTTAAAACTCGAAAAGGGAGAATGAAATATGAAACCCGCACTTTGCGATCTTCTAGGCATTGAGTTTCCTGTCATCATGGCCCCAATGTTTCTCGTCAGTAGTGTTGATATGATCGCTGCTGCTGGAAACTCAGGAATTGCTGGTTGTATTCCCGCACTTAATTTCAGAACTATTGAGGAATTAGATAAAGGTCTTAAAGAAATTAGATCAAAGACGAAAGGCCCGATGGGAGTCAATATCATCGTCAATAAATCAAATGTCCTTGCTAAAAAACACCTTCACACCTGTCTTGATAATGGTGTTGATTTTTTTATTACTTCCCTTGGCAGTCCAGAAGAAGTGATCAAGGAATCAAAAAAGCAGGGAGTGAAAGTATTCTGTGACGTGATTGAAAAAGAATACGCTAAAAAAGTAGAAGGTCTTGGAGCCGATGCTGTCATTGCTGTCAATTCTGGAGCCGGCGGACATCTCGGAAATATTCCTGCTACGATCCTGATTCCTCTATTGAAAGAAACTTGCAAAATTCCAGTTATTTCTGCTGGTGGGGTTGGTACTGGTGCCGGAATCCTCTCTATGCTTGCATTAGGAGCAGATGGACTTTCAATCGGCTCCCCTTTCATCGCTACCAAAGAATCCCATGTGAGTGAAGATTATAAAAAAGCATGTATCCAATATGGCGCTCAGGATATTGTCGTGACAACAAAACTGTCTGGCTCTCGCTGCACCGTCATTAATTCGCCCTATGTAAGAAAAATTGGCGTCGAACAGAATGCGGTTGAGAAATTTTTAAACAATAATCGACAGATGAAAAAATATGCCAAGATGCTTACCTACTACAAAGGTATGAAGCTCTTAGAAAAAGCGGCCTTCAGTGCGAACTACAAAAGTGTCTGGTGTGCTGGTAGCTCTATTGAATTTACCAAAGAGATTGATTCTGTCAGCGATATTGTGACAAGACTCAAATCTGAGTACCAAGAAGCAATAACGAAACTCGCTAAGATCACAGGTTAACCATGAAGGCAGCATTTAAACTCATCGATAAACTACTAAGCGAATCTCATCGTCCGATGAATATCATGGCATTAGATAAAGTTCTCACTTTTGGAATTCCCTTTAATGCTCCTCATGGATTCAAGATTCAAAGTATTGATGAGCATGAAATCGTGATCACTCTTCCGAATAGGAAACTTAACCACAATCACCTTGGTGGAATTCATGCATGTGCGATTGCAACCTTGGGAGAATTTTGTGGAGGGCTCGGACTGCTTAAATCTTTTGGAATTTCTAAGTATCGTCTCATTATGAGCGAACTAAAGGCCGAATACAGATATCAAGGTCGAAAAGCTTTAACCGGAAAAAGTCAGATTCAATTTGATAAGGAAAAAATTCAGAACGACATTGATACCACAGGAAAATCAACTCAGACGGTAACAGCTACCATTTATGATTCTGACTCCCAAGTTGTAGCTACTGTGACTACAACTTGGCAGATCAAAAAATGGGATCTTGTTAAAACAAAGAATCAGTAATTAGTTTTGCAATTAAAGCGAAGAAGTAGGCCATCGCTAAAGTATATCCAACCATAACCCAAGGCCATTTATAGCTTTGGGTTTCTCTCTTCAATACCGCAAAAGTTGAGATACATTGAGGAGCAAAAATAAACCACACAAGTAGAGCAATCAGAGTACCTAAACCAAACTGTTCCACGAGAACTTGTGACATGGTTTCTTCAAAGTTTGGATTCGCTTCATCAACAGAAAATACCATTGATAAGGCACTCACCACCACTTCACGAGCACCAATGGCCGGAATAAGTGCTGTGGTTATTTTCCAATCAAAGCCTAATGGTTTAAAGATCGGCTCAAAAACTCTCCCAATAGAAGCGGCATAAGAGTTCTCAATAGAAGCTTCACCATCTTGCTGTGGAAAAGAAATCAGAACCCAAATCACCAAGCTGATGATAAGAATGATTCCCCCGGCCTTTTTCAGGAATGTCTTCCCTTTATTAAGCATAATCATGATCAAGTTTTTAACTTTGGGAATGCGATAAGGAGGAAGTTCCATCAAAAGCATAGAAGGAGATTCTTGCGGTAAATATTTTTTTAAAACAAAAGCAGCCGCTAAAGCAGAGAAAAATCCTGTCGCATAAAGAGCAAATAGTACAAGTCCTTGAAGATTTAATCCTAAAATACTAATGGCCGGAACAATCGCTGCAATAAGAACGGCAAATACCGGTAACCTTGCTGAACAAGTCGTCAGTGGGATCACCAGCATTGTTGTAAGTCGCTCTTTGGGATTATCAATCACACGAGTGGCCATGATACCAGGAATGGCACATGCGTGAGACGAAAGAAGAGGAAGAACTGCTTTACCAGGTAATCCTAATTTTCTCATGAGACCATCGAGCAAGAAAGCTGCTCTTCCGAGATATCCAATATCTTCCAAGAACTGAATTAAAAGAAAGAGAATCATAATCTGAGGAAGGAAAACAATAACTCCTCCCACTCCGTTAATAATTCCATCAACAATTAAGCTTCTTAAAAGATCATGCGATATTAATGGAGATAAAAATTCTCCAAACCAACCAAAGAAATTTTCAATGCCATCTTGTAGTGGGGCTGCCCAAGTAAAGATTAACTGAAAAGTAAGAATCAAAATGGCAACAAGGCTCAAGATCCCCCAGACGGGGTGTAAAAGAACTTTATCAACTTTTTGTGTCAGCGTATCAGGTCTTAGAGGCGAGATCGTGACATCATTTAAGATCTCATTCACTTCATCAAAAATACCAGTCACATAAGTTGGTGAGCGAAATAGTTTTTGATGGCCAGGGGCCAGTTCAATTTGCACAGTCTGATGATTAGTAGAATAAGAATGAAGAACATTTTTTAATTCTTCTACGCCCTCACCTGTCGCAGCACTCGTTGAAATAATTTTGGCGTTAAGAAGTTTCGATAATTTTTCTAAATCAAGAACCAGTCCACGTTTTCTTGATTCATCAACCAAGTTCAATGCGATAAGAAGCGGGTATCCCAACTTCTTTAATTGAATGGCCAAGAACAATGAACGATCCAGATTAGTTGCATCCAAAACTAATACAAATAAATCAGCAGCACTTTCTTGCTTTTTTTGAAGAAGAAAATCTTTGGTTACTTTCTCATCAAGCGTCGTTGAATCCAGAGAATAAATACCTGGTAAATCAATAACCTCTCCGAATGTTTTTCCATGATGTGCAATGTTTGCACTTTTTTTCTCAACAGTGACACCAGAGAAGTTGGCCACGCGCTGAAAACTTCCAGTTAATTTATTAAATAGTGCAGTTTTCCCCACATTGGGCATACCAACAAGAGCAATTCTAAAACTCATAAAGATACCTCAGTAACAATCACTAATTCTGCTTCATCAAAAGAGAGAGCGATTCTTCTTCCTTTCACTTCTACCAACAAAGGAACTCCAAAATAAGGAGCTTTTTGAATTAAGAGAACAGGCTCATTTTTAATAAAACCCAAATGCATGAGCCTTGATTGCAAATGATCCAGCTCCTCCTGAGTACCAGTGATATGAGAAACTAGAAGCTTTTTATTTAGTGGGGCAAAATTAAGAGTCATCATAGGTTCGGTATACCAAACAGAAGCTAGATCTGACAATCTTTTCTAAAAAAAGACACTGTTTCCGAGAGCAAATAGGTTATGGTAGTTAAAAGAAAAAATACCCTGATCTTGGAGATTCTCATGAAGAAAAACCCACTATTAATGGCTTCCCTGCTTTGCTTGAGCTTCAACTCTTGGGCATATACGAAGGGAAAAACTTATAAATTCACTATTCTCCACACCAACGATCACCATGGTCGCTTTTGGAATAATATGGATGGGGAATATGGGATGGCCGCTCGTGCGACTCTCCTTGAAGAGCTCCGTGCAGATATCAAGAAAAATGGCGGACACTCTCTCCTTCTTTCTGCTGGTGATATTAATACTGGTGTCCCTCAATCTGACCTCCAATATGCTGAACCTGACTTTAAAGGAATGGCACTTCTTGGATATGATGCCATGGCCATTGGTAACCATGAGTTTGATAATCCCATTGAGAAAATTTTTGAACAAAAAAAATGGGCCCATTTCCCATTTCTTTCAGCAAACATTTATTACAAAGATTCAGGTAAACGTCCTTTCGATGCTTCTCATAAATGGACTTTTGATGATCTGACAGTCACTGTATTTGGATTAACAACAGAAGATACTCCACTTAAAACAAATGCAAAAAACACGGCAACTCTTAACTTCACTCCTTCCGTTGAAGAAGCAAAGAAGCTTGTGCCTAAACTACGTAAAGATACAGATATCCTGATTGCGCTCACTCACACTGGACACTATGTGGATGAACAGCACGGTGCGAATGCTCCAGGTGACGTTACACTGGCCCGCCAAGTATCAGGCATTGATGTGATCGTTGGTGGACATACTCAGAAACCACTTTTTAAACCTGACATTCAAAATAACACCATCATTGTTCAGGCCTATGAATGGGGTAAGTACGTTGGTCGTGTTGATCTAGAATTTTTAGATGGGAAAGTAACTCTTAAAAACTACGAATTAATTCCTGTTAATTTAAAATCTTCTACAAGAAAAATCCCTGAGAATAGACGTGTGAAAGCTTTTCTACAAACTTATCAGGATAAAGGAAATGAGCTCATTAAGAAACTCAACAAAGGTGTTGATCAATCAACTCTTAATCTAGGTTCTGCTGCTGTTGAGTTTATCGGACGTAGAGAAATTATTCGTTTCCAAGAAACAAATCTTGGTAACCTCGTTGCCCAAGCGTACAAGAATGAACTTAACACCGATATCGCCGTAATGAATGCAGGTGGTATCCGTGATACTCTCCCTCCTGGAAAAATTCACCTTGAAACAATTCTCACTATCCTTCCTTTTAAAGGACAGATCGTTATTGCGAAATTAAAAGGTGATAAACTTCAAGAGTATCTAGAGCACTCTATCTTTAGTCTATTACCTGGTTCAGGAAGCTATCCTCACATCGCTGGAGTTACGGCCGAAGCAGATATGAACTTGAAAAAATTAAACAATATCAAGATTAATGGTAAGGCCCTTGATGCTAATCAAACGTATTCAATCGCTCTTCCTGAATTCATCGCTAAAGGCGGCGATAAATATATTGCTGTTGAATATGAAATGAAAGATGCTCTCGATGCGAGTCTTGTTCGTGATTTCCTTGTGAAAAAGAAAGGATTAAAGGCGAAAGATTTCGCTCCTAGTCACTATATTAAAAACCGCCCTTAACACAAACTTTACCTTACCGCCGATTTTTTCGGTGGTAAGGCATTTCACTTTCCCCTACACTATTCTTAGAACTATTAGCTAAGGATAGGCTTTTGTTTACAATCATTTTAAGTTTTATTTTGTCCCTTCCAGGATGGACTCTTTCTACTCCGATGGCAGATTCAAATGCTCGAGGGGAGATCATCAAAAAAACGAAGTACCTCATTAATTATAATGAGGATCATGAAGTAGCTAACTGGGTGGAATACACACTCGAAAAAGACTTTCTTCAAAACTGTACCTCACGCACTAATAATTTCCGAGCAGATCCTCAAGTCAGCACCGGTTCATCTACTCCACAAGATTACAAGAAAAGTGGTTATGATCGCGGACACCTCGTTCCTGCTGGGGATATGAAAAGAAATAAGCAAGTCATGAGCGAGACATTCTTTATGTCTAATATGACCCCGCAACCCGCTCGTTTCAATCAGGTCACTTGGAATAAACTTGAAGGACTGACTCGAGCATGGGCCAGCAAGTATGAAAAGATCTGGATTATCACAGGTCCAATTCTTATCGATAATCTCCCGACAATCGGCCAAGGTAATCGTGTCAGTATTCCTAAAGAGTATTTTAAAGTTATTCTAAGAAAAGAAGGTGCAGGCTATAAAGGCATTGGCTTTCTCATTCCTACAACTGTTCCTCATGACAATTTAGAGCGATACTCTCTTTCCATCAAAGAGATTGAAGACTATGCACAAATTAATTTCTTTCGATTCTTGAATGCAAGAGAAGAAGCAGCGGAAGAAAATTTGAAATTAGCTGATTGGGACTTTAGGACAAGCTTTGAGTACCTTCCATGTCTAGCATCGGAAACTCTACAACAAAAGTAGTATTAGGCTTGGTATTATCGTAATAGATATTCCCGCCGTGCTCTTCAACAATCCCTTTGGAGATGGAAAGTCCTAGTCCTGTTCCCTCTCCCACTTCTTTAGTTGTGAAAAAAGGCTGAAATAACTTCTGTCTAATAATCGGTTCTATGCCAAGACCTGAGTCAGAAACTTCTACAACAATGTTCCTTTCTCTTTTTTTAACATCCACTCTAATCCATGGATGATTATCTTCGGCAACAGCATAAAAAGCATTATTAATCAGATTCAAGATAACTTGCGAGATTTCAATGGGACGACAAAGAATATAAGTATCACGTGAGTGAACATTAAGTTCGAGAAGAATTCCGCTGTTGTTAATTTTCTCCTGACAGATATCAAATGTATCTTCAATGATTCGAACAATCGAATGAGCTGCTTTCTCATCTTGAGATGACTCTCTTGAGAATCTCCTCATTCCATTTACAATTCGGGAAATTCTTCCAACAGTCACATCCATCTTCCCTAAATAGGTTCTCAATACTTCATTATCAAGAGTCCCACGATGGTGATGTTTTTTAATAAGATCTAAATACCCTTTAATAATACTTAAAGGGTTATTAATTTCGTGAGCGATCCCTCCGGCCATTTCTCCAAGAGCAGAAAGCTTTGATGCTTGAGATAGTCTGGCCTCAGCTTCTTTTTTTGAAGTGACATCCTCGATCATCATGATAACACCGCTGATAATCCCCTCAGCATCACGCCAAGGTTTAATCAGCCATCTTATCCACATCAAGTGACCTAACTCTTCCACATACTCTTCTGTGGCCTCGAAAGTTTCACCTGCTAAGGCCTTCTCGGCCATTTCATACCAGTTGAAGGTACTGAATTTTTCTTTGATCTGGTTTGATTCATGATCGATATACTGGCCCCACTCTTCATCCCAGCGGATACTCTTGGCCACGATTCTCATATCACGATCAAGCATTACCATCGGAATCGGAATAGAATGGATCATTGATTTAAGCTGAGACTCTGACATGGAAAGATCTCTTTCCCAATAAACCAGAGCGGTGATATCAAAATTCATTCCTGTGAGACGGATGGGATGTCCTGATTCATCTCTAGTCACTCGCCCTCGCTCCATACACCAGACCTGATTTCCGGCAGGAGTAATCAGACGATAACGAGTTTCATAATCATCACTGGAATTAAACTGATAAATATCAATCTCTTCTTTAACTCGTTTCCTATCATCTGGGTGAAGAATTTCATAAAACTCTTTCATGCTTGTTGGAATTGAATCAGGAGAGAAGCCATATTTTTGAAACCAAGGCTTATCTAATTCTAAAATATCACCCTCAAGCTCAAGTCTCCACTTACCGGCCTGAGCACTCTCAAGAGCGATGTGAAGATCGGTATTAACATCATTAAGTTCTTCGATTCGTTTTTTAAGATTATGTTCTAGAAAGATAATTCTCTGACTTAACTCTCTACTATAAATCTGTCTCTTTTCTGATTCTAAAACGCGACCAACAAGGTCAGCACAAGATGCAAGAAAAGACTCATCATGCTGGGTCCATTCTTTAACATGGTCGTCTTCAATGCATAAGATTCCAACCATCTCACCATCTGAATAAATCACCGCATCCATGATACTGACGACTTCAGGCGTGTAGTTTTTGCCTAAGACATGATCAATAGTTCCACGATCGGGAAACTGACTGACTCGTGCACTTTGAATCTTTGAAACATATTGATTAATTTCTTTAGAAAAAAGAATGCGCCCCATCGTATGCCCTTTGCCAACAACGATAGTTACTTCTTCTATAAATGCACCTTGAGCATTGGAAAGGAGCCAGACACCTACGCGCGATACATCCATCGCATGAGCAATCACTTCACAAATATGTGAAAAGGTTTTGAATCGATTTTCTCCATCAAACAGTTCTCTCTTCTTTACTAGATCAGTGAGAACTTCAAAATAATGTCGAGATCTAGGCATAAAAAAACTCAGTGTGTGGCCCTATAGAGTGCTTCAACACTGAGTTTTAGTAAAGTTAATAAGATCTTTAGCTTTGAGCTATAAACTACTGAAGTCCGGCTCTTTTTAAGAGCGCATTAACATCTGGTTCCTGCCCGCGGAACTTTTTATAAAGCTCCATCGGATGCTCTGTTCCACCACGCTCTAAAATGTGTTCCTTGAACTTTCCGGCCACTTCTTTATTGAATACACCCTTGCTCTTAATGTAATCGAATGCATCTGCATCAAGAACTTCGGCCCATTTATAAGAATAGTATCCAGCTGAATATCCACCAGCGAAAATATGTGAGAAAGAAGTTGAAATACTTGTTCCTGCAAATGAAGGAAGAAGTGAACAATCTTTAATGGCAGCATCTTCAAAAGATTTAATGTCCTTAATATCTGCAGGGTTTGCAGTATGGTAGGCCATATCTAAGAAACCAAACGAAAGCTGACGAAGAGTTCCTAAACCTTCTAGGAATTTCCCAGATTCTTTAATTTTTGTAATGAGGGCTTCAGGAATCTTCTCGCCTGTTTCATAGTGAACCGCGAAGAGATCAAGACATTCTTTTTCTAGAACCCAGTTCTCCATAATTTGTGACGGAAGTTCTACGAAATCCCAGAATACATTTGTTCCAGAAAGATCCTTATACTTACATTTTGTCAGCATTCCATGAAGGCCATGACCAAACTCATGATAAAGAGTTAGCACTTCATCAAGAGTAAGAAGTGAAGGTTTTGTCTTTGTCGGTTTTGTGAAGTTACAAACGTTGATGATGTGTGGTCTTTGGATTTCACCATTTGAGTTCAACCCTTGATCTTTAAATACCGACATCCACGCACCTTGACGCTTTGTCGCTCTTGGGAAGAAATCAGCATAGAACAATGAAATGAATTTATTGTTCTCATCATAAACTTCGTAAGTACGCACCTCTGGATGATACTTTGGAATGTTATTCACTTCTTTAAAGTTTAATCCGTAAAGTTTTTGACCTACTTTAAAAACACCATCAATAACATTTTCAAGTTTAAAGTATGGACGAAGCATTTCATCATCCATCTCTAGTTCTTTTTTCTTTAAAAGCTCTGAATAGTAAGCAGAATCATAAGAAGCAAAATCAGTAATGCCATCCATTTCATTTGCTAGTTTTTTCAGGCGATCAAGATCTTTTTGGGCAAAAGGTTTTGCCTTTACAAGCAATTGATTTAGGAAATCCATTACTTTTGTAGCATTCATCGCCATACGCTCTTCTAGCACATAATCAGCATGAGTTTTGAAACCTAGAAGTTTTGCACGACGAGCGCGCAGCTCTAAAATTTCTTTAATGGCATTCTGGTTATCAAACTCATTTCCAAAAGTTTTAGAGGCATTAAGAAGAAACATCTTCTTTCGAAGATCTCTATTCTTAGCATAAGTCATAAACGGAAGGTATGAAGGCATTTGCAGACCGAAGCTCCAGCCTTGTTTGCCATTCTTGACTGCGAGTTCAGCTCCGCCTTCAACAACGGCTTCTGGAAGACCTGCAAGGTCACTTTCATTAGTAATATCGAGAGTGAAGTGGTTAGTGGCCTTAAGAACGTTTTGAGAATAATTGAGACCTACTTTTGCAAGCTTCTCGTCAATTTCTCTCATCTCTTCTTTATCTTTATCATTTAAAAGTGCACCAGAACGAACAAACCCTTTGTAAGTTTGTTCTAAAATTCTAAGCTCTTCACCTGTCAGGTTCTGTGATTGGCGGGCCTCATAAGAAGCCTTTACTTTCTCAAAGATGACCGGATCAAGGGCCATATCATTACCAAAACGAGTGAGAATCTCCATCATTTCAGGAGAAATCTTTTCTAGCTCTTCAGTACATTCAGCAGAATGAAGGTTATGAAAAATAGAAGCAATGTAATCAACTTGTTCAGAGATAAATCCACGCTCAACAATCACGTGTTTAAAATCAGTTTGCTTACTCTGTTTCCATGCTTCCATGTTTGTTTTAGCACTTGCAACCGCTTCTTTAAGGGCCGGAAGAAAATCATCAACTTTGATTTGATCTAATGGGTAGGCTCCATGCGCAGCAGTCGGTTTTTGTAATAAAAGATTCATATTAACCTCACTTTAAAGAAGATTTTTCTGTGGGATATACTTGGAATAAGCGAACAATCACCAAAATCCAGAGAATAAGTAATACTATCATCAATGTATCAATCAGGAAAAGAGACTGAACATAAATGAGCACCAGAGCTATTAGGGCCTTAGAATAACGATACACAAGCATATCGGTAATGTATTTGGCTCCGTATTTTTGGGCGGAGCTCAGCGGCTGATAAAGCATTTCCTTGGCCGAAACAAAGAACGAATAGTCACTCGCCTTGAGATAAACAAAGAAAATAGCGATTCCAACAACGCCTCCTCCCCAACTCATCAACAGCAACTGCCCAATAAGATAACTGGCAGGTATCAGGAAATGGAAAGTTCGTTCCGTCACTTTTGATAAAATCAAAGGCACAAAAAAGAACTGAAAAACTAAATTGAAAAAATTAATAACGCTGTAAAGATGTCCCAGATATTCTGTTCTTAACTCTTTACCACTGACTGCTTTTTCAAAGGCAATGTTAAATTTAAAATCAGCGATATTGATAATGAACTGAGTGATGGCAACCATCAGCGCAATATAGAAAATATATCTCTTCACTTCAGGAGAGAAGCTTGCCAACGGAGATACGTTACTTTTTTCTTCAACCTGTTGAATGGTATTCTTCGTTTTCAAAAAGAATAGACCAGGCATTAGCACCATAAGACTTCCTGCAAGTAGTACTGCAGTTGTTCCAAAATCAGCACTTAAGTAACTTGTAAGAAGACCACCGATAACTCCGCCTAGACTTCCAATTGCACCTATGGGCCCTACAAACTTCTTGAAGAGGTCTTTATTTAAGGCCTGATTGATAAAGGCCAGAAGCAGATGAATCTGTAAAACAATGTAGATATCCTTCCAAATGAAAGGCAAATATCCCAGATAAGTAACTTTCCCCATGTGCTCGGTAAAATAAAAAATAACAGCACTCAAAGAACTGATAATCAGGAATACTCGCTGAATCGAAAGCCTGCTTTGAAGAAAGTTACTCCCTCCAACAGCAAGAGAAAGAAAAATTACCGTCCAAAGCCAAGCATAGGGAGATGACTTTGCTCCAAAGAACTCAAAAAAATGGACGGTGGTAGCAGAACGAATAAGGGGATAATTAAATAAGGAGAAAAAATAAGCGAGCAGAAAGTAGACGAAGCTCTCCTTCTGCTCTTTGGTAAAATCATTTAGGGATTTGAGAAAGTTCATTCACTCTTTAAGTAAGAATCACCGATTTGAATTTCTTCGAACTCATGCTGATGCTCGAATTGAGAGAAATCAAAAGAAGTCGTGAAATTCATTGTTTTATGATTTTCACCACAAAGGTTTTTCATAAAATTAAAGAAATTCTCACGAGTATCAGAACTCATCAAGTGTTCCATCAAACAAGAGTCTTTGTGAGCAATCTCTTCAGAGACTCCTAAAATATCTTTTAGGAAATAATAAAGAAGTGTTCTATTTGAAAGAATGCCATGAACTGCTTCATGACCAGTGTGTGAAAGCGAAAGGAATTTGCTTTCATCTTCAAGAACCAGCTCTCTTTTCTTTAAGTTAGAAAGAGCTGTCGAAACTGAACCTTTCGTTAATCCCATCTCATGAGCAATATCAGTAACTCGGGCATAACCCTTTGACTCTTTCAGTTTATGGATCGCTAGCAGGTAGTGAACCATAGAGTGAGTTAGATCATTATCATGTGTGTGTTGAATCGCTTTTTTCTCTGACATGGCTACTAACTTACTTGCCCCCCCCTCTAGAGTCAAACGATAAATATTTGTTGCAGTTGCCCTGACTAACCCCCTTTCACCAAACGGGCTAACTCTTTGAAAAAAGGCATTTTTCCGTGTGGCAAGTTCTGCGCCCCTTCTCCGCTCCCTTGAGCGTGGTAAAATACTGTTATTCTAAGGTGATTTTATGAAAACAATACTTTTTACTCTTGTTTATCTCCTCTCTACCCAAGTCTTTGCCCAAGACCTCAATACAGTCTTTACTGAATCGGGAGACCTCACTGATAAACAGGCCAAAGAGTCAAAAGAGTTTGTTCACCAAGGGATTAAGGATCAAATCTATACCGACGGCTGTAAGGACCTACAAAACTGTGCGGCCGATGAAGATAATGGAGGGATTGAGAAAATTATTGGGCAGGTCTATGCCACTGCTCTGCCGTTAGTGCTGAATCAAATTCCAACAGGTAGTAAAAAAGCGGCCGCGAGTGATAAGACTACAACAACTCCTGAAGCTCAATCTGTATCAGACTCTGCTAAAATAGATAATGGGGCTACTGGGCAGGAAGCTTCAGCTGCAAAACCTGAAGCGAAGGAAACAAAAGAAGAAGGAACCGACTGGTGTATCATCGGGGCCATGGGTTATGAAATGGTTTCAATGGCCATGCAAAATAAATTGCAGCAAAAAGGTTCTAAAAGCGAATCTTCAATTCCCGATGCTCAGTTAAGAACACTTGTTAATTTAAAAGAAACTCATAAAGCGAGAAAGAAGTCGGCCACATATCAGGCAACTGCTTATGGACTAGTGACGACTTGTTATGCTGTTTCCCTCGCCACTGGCCAGCAGTCTTTTAACTGGAAAATAGGAGTGAAAATGGCGGGGTCTACTCTCCTGACAACACTCTATATGAAGAAGGCTAAAAAGCACGATCGTCTGGCTGGCAAGGTTCAAAAAGTTATTGATGCTCTTCCAAAGACTGGTGAATGTAACCCTTGGACTCAGTCAGCTTGTTTTTGTAATGAAAAAACATCAAAAGATATTTATCCAGCTGAGTATCAAGAAGTTTGTATTCTCAATAAAGGAAACTTTGATACTCCCCTTGCTGAGATTGGTTGTGCCAGTAAGGCAAGTGATGGAACTGTTTCATACGATGAGCAATGTCAGTGTAAAAAAACGAATAGCTGTCTGCGAGTTAAAGTCTCTGCCATTAATCCCAATGTCAGTGGAGCTGCTAACCTTATGAGCCAGATGCAGTCAGGTCATGACCTTCTTAACTCAGGACTCTATGATGAAGCAAAACTAAATGCCTACTCGACTCAAGCAGCAGCGATGGGTTCAAAAATTTCACGTCAGATAAAGAATCCAAATCCTGAAGCGATTCAACTGACTGCTGAACAAAAAGAAGTCGCGAAGGATTTAGCAGGACTTGTGACTCCAGAGATTGCTGCCAAGGTAGCAAGTGCCAAGCCTGAATATCCGGAAAATTCTATTGCTGGAGGAGCAAGCTTAGGAAAGGCCCAGCTTTCAAATAAAGCAGCAACCGAGCAAACCAAAATCGGCGGAGTTAAAACTCAGTATAAGAGCAATGGTTCCAATACTAACTCTGCTCGCTCAAATGAGCCTGGTTTTGTTATGCCAAATCTCTTGGGTAAAAAAGATTCTTCAAGTGCTTCAACAGAAGTTATCAACTTCGCCCAGAAAGCAATTGAAAACGCTGATGTAAGCAACGCTCCTGAGACACCTATCTTTGATATTATCTCAAACAGATATCGTCACACATGGAAAAGATTGGACGGAGAAGCTCAGCTAGACTGAGCCTTCTCCAAGATTGTTAAAAGCATCAATTCTTTTTTGATGTCTTCCACCTTCAAATTCTGTGGTGAAAAAAACTTCGCTCATTTTGACCATATCTTCGACGAGAGTTTTTCTCCCAGCAAAAGCAATGATATTGGCATCATTATGAAGACGAGCAAGTTTAGCGTCTTCGATATCTCGGCATAGAGCTGCTCGGATGCCTTTAAAACGATTGGCCGCGATCGAAATACCAATCCCCGAACCGCAGAGAAGAATCCCCTTCTCGTTCGTATTTTGGATCTTTTTTACCATCGCAAAGGCATAGTCTGCGTAGTTTACCGAATCACATGAATTCGTTCCAAGATCAATCACTTCAAATTTATTTTTGAGAGCTGAAATAAGGGCCTGTTTTTCATTGAAGGCAGCATGATCTGAGGCAATAAAAATCTTCATAATCTTCTCCTCAAAAAAAGAAGGCGCTCACAAGGAGCGCCTCTCGTTAGTTTTCTTAGTAGCGGTAGTGCTCAGGCTTAAAAGGGCCTTCAGCGCTGATACCTAGATACTTAGCTTGAGTATTTGAAAGAACATCTAGCTCAACACCAATTTTAGCAAGGTGAAGACGAGCAACTTTCTCATCAAGATGCTTAGGAAGAACATAAACTTTTCTCTCATAGTTCTCTGGGTGGCACCAAAGTTCAATTTGAGCAAGTGTTTGGTTTGTGAATGAGTTACTCATTACAAATGACGGGTGACCAGTAGCACATCCAAGGTTCACAAGACGGCCTTCAGCAAGAAGGATGATCTCTTTATCATTTACAGTGTAAAGATCAACTTGTGGCTTGATTGTATTTTTTGTGTGGCCATGATTTTTATTTAACCAAGCAACATCAATCTCAATATCAAAGTGACCAATGTTACACACGATCGCTTTATCTTTCATCATTTCAAAGTGACGGCCAACGATGATGTCACGACATCCAGTTGTTGTAACAACGATATCTGCTTCTTTAACAGCATCATCCATCTTCTTAACTTCATAACCTTCCATTGCTGCTTGAAGAGCACAGATAGGATCAATTTCTGTTACGATAACACGAGCTCCAGCTCCACGAAGAGATTCTGCAGAACCTTTACCAACGTCACCGAAACCAGCAACAACAGCTACTTTACCAGCAATCATTACGTCAGTTGCACGACGGATAGCATCTACACAAGACTCACGACATCCGTATTTGTTATCAAATTTTGATTTTGTTACAGAGTCATTTACGTTGATACAAGGAACCGGAAGTTTCCCTTCTTTCTCAAGTTCGTAAAGTCTGTGAACACCTGTAGTTGTTTCTTCTGAGATACCTTTGATGCCTTCATAAAGAGCTGGGTATTTATCAAGGATAAGTTGAGTTAAGTCACCACCATCATCAAGGATCATGTTCAGAGGCTCTTTCTTCTCACCGAAGAAAACAGTTTGATCAATACACCACATGAACTCTTCCTCGTTCATACCTTTCCAAGCATAAACAGGGATTCCAGCAGCGGCCATAGCAGCAGCAGCGTGGTCTTGAGTTGAGAAGATATTACATGATGACCAAGTAACCTCAGCACCAAGTTCAACAAGAGTTTCAATCAAAACAGCAGTTTGGATTGTCATGTGAAGACAACCAGCAACGCGAGCACCTTTAAGAGGCTTAGAAGCGCCATATTCAGCACGAAGGCTCATTAGCCCTGGCATTTCAGCTTCAGCAAGCTTGATTTCTTTACGGCCCCAATCAGCAAGAGAGATATCTCTTACTTTATATTTAAGAACCTTAGAATTTCCGTAATAACCTGTTGAAAAGTTTTCGCTCATAGTAAAAATCCTTTTGCAGTACCCTTCGGGTCTGGTAAATGATGCTAATCAATTTGTAACTTAAACTAGCATTCTTTACCCTCTCTCTCAAGGGGGAATGGCAAGAATCGAGAGCCTAGACAGGATAACTATGAATAAATTTCGCTTTGAATACTTCGCTTCGTGCCCAGTGGGCCTTGAAAATGCCTTACTGGAAGAGATCCAATCAATGGGAACTAAGGAAGCCAAGATCACTCGTGGTGGCGTTTCATTTGAAGCCTTTCACGAAATTGCTTTGCGAGTCATTCTTTATACTCGTATTGCTTCTCGCGTTTATAAATACTTATACCAATTCGAAGTTCGCAATGAAAAAGACTACTACCTTGAGGCCACAGATATAAAGTGGAAAAGTTTAATGGAGGTTAATCAGACCTTCCGTCTCAATACAGTATTTGGTGACCTACCTCGTGAGCGTGAGGAATTTCGTAACTCACAATTCTCTAACCTTAAACTTAAGGATGCTATCGTCGATTATTTCCGTCACTTTGAAGGAGAACGTCCAAGCATTGATAAAGAAAATCCTGATGTAGTTTTTCTAGCACGCATTGAGAGAGGAGTTGAACTTCCTTACTCAGTAACTCTTATGCTTGATCTTTGCGGTGCCCCTCTCTCTCAACGTGGATATCGTATTTCTAAAACAGAAGCACCTCTAAAAGAGAACGTTGCTGCTGGACTTCTTAGATTGGCAAGCTGGGATCCTAAAACTGAGGGCCTACTTGATGCCATGACTGGTTCTGCGACAATTGCTATTGAAGCTGCCTTAATCGCGGCCGATATTCCACCAAGCTTCCTTCGCGTAGAGAGAGCTCTTAGACAGCCAAATTATAGAATCTGGAATTTTCAAAGCTCACCATGGCTTTTGAAAGATAGTTTCTTAAAAGAAAATTTCCAGAAACTACTCGCTGAAGTTCATGAAGAAACAGAAGCAGGACTAGCAAGTCTAGCAAAGCTTAAAAATAAAATTGTCGCCAATGAAAAATCAGAAATGGTTTATTATTCGGCCAAAGAAAATATCAGAAAAGCACGCTTAGAAGGAATCATTGAACTGACTTTAGGAGATGCTCTCGATACGAAACCAAATACTGACAAGACTCTCTTTATCTGTAACCCACCTTATGGCGAGCGTCTTCAGCCAGGTGAAGAAGAAGAGCTAAAGGCGCTTTACAAAGGACTTGGGGATCGTTGGAAGCATGAGTTCAAAGGACATCGTGCAGCTCTTTTCACAGGAAACTTTGAGATGTTGAAAGTGGTGGGCCTTAAAACCAGCAAGAAGCACATTCTCCATAACGGAGATATCGAATGCCGTCTTGCTGAATATAATCTGTATTAAGGATTTTTTTCGACCACAAGGATGTGGTCACGCTTAAATTTCAATTCGTACTGCCAGTCTTTTAACTTATTATTTAAGACGCTCATATGAGCATTCACAGTACTTGGTTTAACAATATCATCGCCCCAAATCTTTTCAATCACACTGTCCCGTGTACAAATTTGAGGGTATGCACGAAGAATAACTCCCAAGATTTTTAACTCGTTGAGAGTCAGAGTAATCATTGCCTCATCGATATAAACACAAAACATTTCAAGATCGAGATCAAGATTCCCAATGGTAAGCTTGAGGGCCGAACGCTGATGAAGCTGAATCTTGTTAATTAATCGTGCTGATAATTCTTCAACACCTAAGTCCCGAGTTAAGAAATCACTTGCACCAAGTTGATGAGATTTTAGCTGATTCTCAGGTGAGATATCTCCTGAGATAAAAAGAATCGGACAGCCATTATAAGAAGAAGAATTTTGAATTTTGGCGTAAAGCTCGTATCCACTCAAAACTGGCATATGCACATCTAAGATAATTAGATGAGGATTCGTCTCTAAGTATTTTTCAAATTTTAGAACATCATCTGAGCCATCGACATCAAATTGATCAATGAGGATATCCTTTAAGCATTCAATTTGATCTGGAATATCATCGAAATAGACAACTTTCCATCTCATGATTCTTTTCTCTCCACTAGTTCAATTAGGTTTTGGCCTTTAATGATTCTGATTTCATAAGGCCATTTCTCAAATTTAGAATTGAGATTAAAAATATGGGT
Organism: uncultured Bacteriovoracaceae bacterium; assembly: GCA_937931205.1. Taxonomy (GTDB): domain Bacteria; phylum Bdellovibrionota; class Bacteriovoracia; order Bacteriovoracales; family Bacteriovoracaceae; genus Peredibacter. Next base: position 49,766 of record CALHBF010000013.1, on the reverse strand, counting down.
ATAGATAGTATTATCCATCACAACAGCATTACCCCAAATGTAATCAATCACTTTCTCTTTTGGCAAAGCTTCAGGATAGTATCTCAATATATGAGTTAAAAACTTAATCTCGATGAAAGTCATTTGGACTTCATTACCACTGATAAAAACTTTTAATTTAGTGAGATCAATCTTGAGATTTTCAAATTCTATGATCGAGCGATGTTTTTTAAAAAACTGAATCTTAGCATTTACTCGAGCAATAATCTGCTCAACAGACAATGTTCGATCAATAAAATCGACGGCGCCTAACTCGAAAGATTTTACTCTTGCCTCCTCTGAAGTATCAGAGGAAACAATCAAGATAGGACAACCATTATACTGGGGATGCTGAACGAGGGTTTCATAAACTTCAAACCCATTCATCTCTGGCATATGCAAATCGACAAGGATTGCTTCATATTGCCTTTGAGGATAGCTTTTCAGAAAGCTTTTCGCTCTCTGAAAACAATCAACCTCAAAATCACCACGTAAGAACTCACCCCATGCCTCAAGGTTCAGATCAGAATCATCGATGTAGGCAATCTTACGTTTCACTTCAACCCTTTATTTAAGTCGATCCTCGAGTTTTATGGCAAACGATGGACTTGCGAACTGAAGAAGTGCTGTTTTATTCACCACTTTATCAAAATGCTTGTCTGACTTGGAGAAAAAATAAGAAGCGACGTCTTGATCTTTTAAGAAGATCGTATGCCCTTTTGTATCAAACTTTCTAAGAATAAATTCTGAGTCCAAAAATAAAACATCTCTAATCGTAAAATTCTTCGAAATGTACATTATAATGCAATAATCTGAAAGCTCCGCTAAAGACTTCTTGATTTTCACACCCTTAGGTGAAGTCATATCATGCCAGTGTACTTTTACTTCCACTGTACTTCCATGCTCTGTCATGAAATCAAATCCACGCTGACTAGAAGATTTAATCTGATGAAGACCAAAAATAATCTTGGCATACCACTCACCTAATTGAATAGGTAAGTTCTTTCCATTCATAAGAACCTTATGCTCTTTAAGAATTTGGAAAGTTTGATGAACAACTTCTACCGTATCAAAAATAACTTTATGATCCGGTAAATGCATGATTCCGATATTCTTCATCACTTTACTAGAAAGTCGTTTGTTGAATTGGTTTTGATACCAAGTCTCAAAACCTGGAAGTTCAAGAAAATCAAACGAGCTATACACAAAACCTGATGCCTTAAGCGTATCGAGATCTTTGATGTCTGAAGCTTCTTTGAGAAGATAACTGAAGGGAACATATTCTTGGTCATTTTGACCACGCACGAACAGACTATCTTTATCATAGTCTGATCGACCATGAGTCGACCCAGAAAAACTCTGGGCCAACTCAAAGACTTTATCTTTTAACACGATGTAATCCTTTAAATTTGAAATTACACCATTCTATCACGTTAGCGACTAAATCTCCAGAGAACACATATCCTCAGAGAAATCCGTAATCGTTTTAGCAATGGAGAGGTTATGCACTAGAAATTGCGAGCAATAAACTTTAAAGTCTACCATTTTAGATTCATAGTAGGCCTTGTCATCACCGCTGGCAGTGCCAACTTTTTGAGCGGCCATCTGGGCCGACTCTAGTAGTCTCCACGCCACAACCATTTGCGAAGCAAAGTTGAGGAAATCAGTACAGTTTTGAAGAATCATATTATGCTGACCGGCCTTCGCCCATTCAGAAATTTTTTGCATGGTAGTCTGAGCACTCATCAGAACTTTACCGAACAATTCCTGCTCTCTCTTAAATTGAGGATCAAGCTTTTGAACCGAAGCCACCATTTGGGTTGTCAGAGCGGTCAGAGATTTACCGCCATCCTTTAGAATTTTTCTCATCACAAAGTCGATGGCCTGAATAGCATTCGTTCCTTCATAGATGGTAGCAATTTTTGTATCACGAACAAATTGCTCAATTCCATACTCAGAACAATAACCATATCCGCCATGAGATTGAAGAGCTTCAACAGAAACGTTAAACCCGTTCTCTGAACAGTAAGCCTTACAGATCGGGGTAAGAAGACCAATAAGACCTTCGATTTCTTTATTCTCATGAGCAGCATCAAAAAGGTTTGCTGTATAAAGACAAAGAGCTCGCATTCCGCGAGACATGGCACGCATGCGAAGCATACTTCTTCGCACATCCGGGTGATGAATAATCTCTTTCCCGAACTGAATTCTCTCTTTCACATAGGTATCAGTCATCATGTAAGCAAGGTTTCCTTGTGCTTCACCTTGAATACCGCAATAAAGACGGGCCTCATTCATCATGATGAACATTGTGCTCATCCCTTCGAACTCGTCTCCGATTAACCAGCCTTCAGATTCACCAGTCACACCAAATTGCAACTCACAAGTGGCACTGGCGTGAATTCCCATTTTATGTTCAAGCTTAGAGCAAACAACATTGTTTGATGCTCCCATTGAACCGTCATCATTGATTCTGAAACGAGGAACAACAAAAAGTGAAATCCCTTTTGTCCCTTCTGCGCCACCCGGTGTACGAGCGAGAACAAGATGAATATTGTTTTCATAAAGATCTGATTCACCAGATGAAATGAAAATCTTTGTTCCTTGAATTGAATATTTCCCATTCCCTAAAGGCTTAGCAGTAGAGCGAAGAGCACCCACATCAGAACCAGCACCAGCTTCAGTCAAACACATTGTTCCGCCCCAAGCACCGCTCATCATCGGAGGAACAATATGAGTTTTCATAAACTCACTGCCTTTGAGATTGATTACGTTAAGTGCTGCACGAGAAAGACCGGGATACATCATCCACGCACAGTTAGCTCCTGTTGCTAGAGACATACAAGAAACATAAAGAGCTTCAGGAACTGGAGTTCCACCGATATCTTCTGGCATACCTAAAGCAAACCAACCATTATCATAAAAACTTTTTTGAGGAGCACGTAAAGCTTCAGGAACAATCACTTTACCATCTACGTGCTTCAAACCAATCAGGTCACTTGGCTCACGAGAAGGGAAAACTTCATTCTCTACGAACTTCACGTATTCAGTAAGAATTCCTTTAATGTCTTGGTCCTCAAGACCATATTTTTGCCAGCCTTGAACTTTCAACATTTCAGTTAGATTGAATTCCACATCTCGGATATCGACTCTGTATTTACCCATAGAACACCTCGAACTTAAGTTAAACATTTGTTCTATATAGAATAGCAGAGATGGGATTTTTTAGAAGAAGGAAAAGGAAGAAAATCCTAAGCAGTTTATTATGAGTAAACTGCTCAGGATTTTATATTATTGAAGGATTAAAGATTTTGTCGCATTTCCAGTGGCCTGTACTTGGTTATAGTAGACCTGTACTCCCTGAATCGAAACAGGATTATAAACCGAGTGATAAGCAGTATCAATCGCATACATAACACTTGGAGAGCTGTTTTGTGCACCTACCAGTAGGTAGATCACCGAACCTTGCATCGAAGCTCCATAAAGGTGCCAGCTGCTATTATTCAGTGAAAGAACTTTGTTTAATTCATTGTTTTTATCTTTTGAGTACTCAACTTTGTTACCAAGGTTACAGCCGTAGTAGTTATAAGGCAGACTTTCCTGAACAGCACTCGCAAAAACGAGCTTATTATTGTTGTCTAGTACAGTACAAAACTGAGTAGGCGTTTTGGCAAAAGAAATGGTTGAACCAGTACTTGTTGCTGCCCCTTTACAATAATTGTATTCAAAGAATTTTAAGAAAGTTCCCGTCTTACAATTTTCACTTGATGGGTTGCTATAATTAGTTAACTCACCTCGTGTGAAACCTGTTGCCAATATTTTACCTGTCTCCGAACTTCTATTTCGGTAATCAAGTGCTTGGTTAAAAACATTAACAACCTGTTCGCCTGTACTTGTGTTACGAAGTGAAGGTGCAAGTAAATTTGAACTCGAATTCGTTATTTTATTAATGCTGGTGTATGTAGAAGATGAACCACCACTCGAATTCTTACCACCACAAGCGGCAGTTAAGCTCAGTATAAAACACAAGGCCGTTAATTGAATTAAGTTAGATTTTTTCATTTTTTCCTCCCCCGAGAAAAGTTAAATGTTTCCCACTACACTTCAATCCTTATGCCAGAATGGGTGTGTAAATTTTCAACATGTTACCTTTCAAAAAGTGATCAAAACTTAGTCAGTGGCCAAAAAATTTACAAATCCCCCTTCCCTCTGTTTCTTTCAAATCATCCATTGTATAAAGGTAAAAAAGGAACTTTATGAATATTAATAGACACATTGACCACACTCTTCTTAAACCAGAAGCTACAAGTGAACAAATCGCGAAACTCTGCCAAGAGGCCCGCGAGTTCGACTTCTACTCGGTATGTGTAAATTCCTATTATGTTAAAGAAGCGGCATCCCTGCTTCGCGGATCAAATACTAAGGTATGTACTGTAGTTGGCTTTCCATTAGGTGCTTCAACCATGGAAACTAAGCGCTTTGAAGCGATGAAGGCCATTGCTGATGGTGCCGGTGAAATTGATATGGTAATCAACGTTTCGGCCATTAAATCAGGGAACTGGCAGTATGTGCTAGATGATATGAGCTCTCTGGCAAAAGTCTGTCATCAGCAGAATATTCTTCTTAAAGTAATCTTAGAGACTTGTCTTTTATCTAATGAAGAGAAAGTAAAGGCCTGTGAACTTGCCGTAAAAGCTGGTGTGGATTTCGTAAAGACTTCAACCGGCTTTTCAACAGGTGGGGCAACGATTGATGATGTAAAGCTAATGAGAAAAACTGTCGGTCCAGATCTTGGTGTAAAGGCCAGCGGTGGAATTAGAGATACGGCAGGTGCGAAGGCAATGATTGAGGCGGGAGCAACAAGGCTCGGAACAAGTGCCAGCATTGCGATTGTTACTGGCACTCATTCTGATGCAAAATATTAAGCTACGATAATTTTCAACATTCTTAGTTTTCCAATTTTGAGGATCACTTCACTTCCGGAATTTAAATCCAGAACTTCAGTCGAGTGATTCTCAAAATTAACTTTCACAGCGTTCTGCTGAATTAATCTTCTTCCCTCTGATTTTGATTTCACAAGATTTAGCTCAACAAACAGGTCGAGAAGATTCAAAGCTCCCGCACCCTTTTCGATCGTCATAATATCATCAGGAATTTGTTTTTTCGAGAAACGAGACTCAAACTTCTCACGCTCTTCGCGTGCAGTATCTAATCCGTGATAATAACTTGTAATCTCTTGAGCAAGATCTTTCTTCGCAGTCATCGGATGAAGAGTTCCATCTTCAATTCCTTTGATGATTGCATCAACTTCTGAAGCTTGACGACGACAAAGAAGAAGGTAGTACTTCTTCATTAATTCATCAGAAATCGACATCAGCTTTCCAAACATATTTGTCGCTGTATCTGTCAGTCCGATATAGTTATCTAAAGACTTAGACATCTTATTTACGCCATCAGTTCCTTCTAGAAGCGGCATCGTTAGTACAACTTGAGCTTCCTGATTATAAGAGTGCTGCAATTGACGGCCCATCATTAGATTGAAAGTCTGATCAGAACCACCTAACTCAATGTCTGCCTTCAAATGAACAGAGTCATAACCTTGAAGAATAGGATAAATGAATTCGTGGAGGTAAATAGCCTCAGCATTATTGAATCTCTTAGAGAAGTCATCCCTCTGAAGAATAGCACCTACAGTTGCTTTCGAAATTAATTGAATGAGGTCAAGTCCTGAGAACTTTCCTAACCAATCTCTGTTATAAACAACACGAGTTTTATCCATATCAAGAATCTTCCCGATTTGTTCCTGATAAGTTTTGGCATTCTCGCGAACATCTTCTTCAGTAAGAATAGGTCTAGTCTTATTCTTCCCAGAAGGATCTCCAATCTGAGCTGTATAATCTCCGATAAGGAAACAAACTTCGTGACCAAAGTCTTGAAGTAGTCTCATCTTTTGTAAAACTACTGTGTGCCCAAGATGGATATCAGGACGAGAAGGATCTGCCCCTAGTTTTACAACAAGAGGCTTTTGAGTTTCATATGATTTTTTTAGTTTTTTGAGAAATTCTTCTTCAGGGATAATTTCAAAAGCGCCGCGCTTAAGCTCAGCAAGTTGCTCTTCAGGGGTAACAGTAATTCTTGACATGATATTCTCCTAGAGCACTTAGTTTATTAGCTCAACAAGGATTAGTGAATAGATTTGTCAAAGAACTTCCTATATTTTGCACCGAAACTCCTTAAGGGGCCGGATTTAGACTCTCAGATTCAAAAAAGATCTTATCTCGAAGTCTTGAGTAAAGAAGGGAGAGCTGTTTGATATCTGATCCTTTAAGGAAAACGATATAGCCAGCAAACATTACCCACTCAAAGAAGCCAATACTCATCGTTAGTTCAATGCCGATATGAAGGAGAACCCCTGCAAGTAGGACCCAGATTCGAAGCTCTTTAATCCAAACGAGTGTCCCCATAGCAAATTCAGTAAACAGAGCAAACCAAGTCATAAATCGAATCAATGACAAGTGATCAAACAAAACAGGAATAACTAGCCTCTGAAAGTTCTCCAAACGAGAAGTGTAATAAACAGCTGTTCCATCGACCCAATCCCCTCCGTTGAACTTAAACAATGCAGTTGAGAGATAAACAATCGCAAATTGAATTTGAATAAGCCGGATTCCAAGTAAGGGAATCGTTTTCTTCAAGCGACGCCCCGCTTTACGAGCATGGGAGGCATCCACTGAATAGCAGTTTCCACATGGGGCCCAAATCATAGCAAAAAGAAGACATCTCATGACAGTATCGCCACTATTCAGAATGGCATAATTTCTGTTTTGTAAGGAAACGATTAAAATAAAAAGAATCGCCGTCGAAAGTTTTGTCTTATAGCCGATCATCACAAAAAATGAAAAAACGATGTAAGAAAAAAGGATTAATCCTGCCGAGGCGATCTTAGGGGGAAGAACTTTAAAGAGATTGATTCTTGGATCAGTGTAAAAATTCAAAGAGTCGACTAAGGGAACTAAGGAATCGTTTCCAACCCCATACCAATAATAAAAATCTTCAACAAGACTAAGTCCATTGAGTAAAAAGATAATTCCCATTATGAACCGAAAGATTCCAAGCATGGAAGCATCTGTTGTAGTGAAAAAAAACTGATTCCAACCTCTTTGTAAACTTATCAAAGAAACCATATCTCCCCTCCTAGATCTTTTGGGAAATCAATTCGATCTCGTTATAAATTCTTGGTGTATCAGTTATCGGATATACTCCATCGTGGTTAATTAACGGAATTTCTCTCCATTTTCTGATAATTTGAATATTGGTAATGGGATTTTTCTTTGAGTTGTATTTGAAAAGATAATGCCGAATAATCGGAGCAAGAAGAACTCTTTGTTGAGGAGACCTCACATTATCCTGAGCATACTTCATCCATCTGGATTTTCTTATTTCTTTAAAGGGTCCGCTTAATTTTCTCTCGAGATCATGGAATTCACTTGTCCCATTTTTATAACTAATCTTAACGAATGTTTTAGAGTCAGACTTTATCGGATTAGGAGCAAACATTGACCAACTTGGCCAGATGCCGATAATCATAGCGGCTTTATTGGATAACTGCTTAAGCTGATTATGAAGAAGACTTCCATCTGGGGTCCCAGAAAAATACATGATCCCGACATAGAGAACTATAAGAGTATTTACTGCAAATATTCTAAACAGCTTCATAATCTCTCCACGAGTCTTTGTAAGCTTTTAATCTGAAGCCAACACTCTTGAGTTTTTGATGACACTGATGAACAAAAGAGACGTATTCTCTTGGAGTGAAAAATGATGATAACAAAACGATCATCAGCCACTCGAAGAACGGAATGGCCATTAGAACTTCAATACCGAGATGCAATCCAATTCCTGCAATGATGAACCATTTTCTTGTTTCTTTGAACCAAACAAAAAATCCAAGTCCAAACTCAATAATGAGGGTACTCCATGTGGCCACTGATAAGACGATCTTATTATCCATCAAAAAAGGGACTGTTACGTTTTTCATCGTATCCAATCGTGTTGCATAATAAACGGCACTTCCGTCAAACCATGTTTCACCCTTGAGCTTATGCCAGCATGTCCAAAGATAAACTACGCTGACCTGGATTTGAATCAGTCGCCATGTCCATTGAGTTGCTTCTTTAGCATATGGTCTGCCATTTTTCCTACTCAGATAGGCATCCACTGAGATTACTCGATAACAAGGAGAAAACAACAAGATGAAAAAGATACTTCTTACTAAAACATCTGCAGAACTTAGAATCCAAATATTTCTCATCTGCAATGAAGAAATTCCAACAAATGAGATCACGAGGAAAAGGCTCGTTTTAAACCCAATCAATGCCATAAATAGTGAGACGAGGGAGATTCCGTAAATAAGATAAGTCACGAGATAAGACTCATTAAGAAACTGGAACAAATTCAATTGTGGTTGATGGAATCTTGCCTTTAAAGTTCCCAAGGAAACAACGGCCTCAGGCCCATAGAAGTCGTTCACATTTCCAATTTCAAAAAGTGTATATAAAAAGACCAGTCCAATAAATAAAATACGAAATACGGCCAAGTTATAAGTGTATTCTTCTTTAAATAGAAATAAATCTATATTTGCAAAGCATCTTTTTAGCTCAAACATTTAATCCACCTTTTTTGAGTAGAAGGTATGGTTTTGATAATTCTCTTTCCAATCTCCATGCTTAATAAAAGATTTATTCCAATCAGGAGTCTCATTCCAATAACGAATGAGTGAAACCTTGACAGGTTGTTTTGAGATATCTTTTTGAATTTTCCTTAAAACATAATCAGAAGCATCACTCCAAAGATACTTATTATTATCTTGCCTTAAATTCTCTGAGGAAAACTTTCTAAACTTTTCTCCTTTCAAATACTTGTAAGAAAGAGACTTCTCATTATTCTCTAAAAAATCGAATATCACTGAAGTACCATCTGAAAACTCGACTTCACCCTTGACCAGCGAATCTAGGCGACTTGGATTTGGAGAGAACATCATCCATGTTTGATTGAACCCTAAAAAATACTGGATTCGATCCACAGGATAATAAACTACTTTGAAAAGAACCTTGTCCATAGGGAGATGGGTTTTTATCATCATCATGATATAGAGAACGATGATGCTAAGAGGAAGAATTTTTTGGTGAATCTTCATTGCGATCTCCTTAGTAAAGGAGATTTCTACTTTCACAAATTTTAATTGTATATTAACGGAGACTAAATTTTTTTATGTGCAGAGAGGCAGATAGGTTTATTTATGACGAAGATCAGGCAAATGAAGTAAATCTTTTCTTTTCCTTTTTTTCATCCCATCTTTTGTCTTTAATGAGGTGGGGATATTTGAGGATAAATTGTTCTTGCCCGATTTTAAAAAACTCTGTTGAATGTGTATAACACAATAAGAACTCCACCATAAGTGATCTGCGATAGATCACCTCTTTAGAGAGTTTGGTATCAGTTACCGCCTTGTTTTCATTTTTACAGATTACACAGCATTCATTTGTCATGTTTAAATTATCGGTTTCAACTCTCAAAGTGCTGACTAAAGTTATCTTGATCCAAGAATAGAAAAACGAACTTTCCTGTGCTACGATGAAAAACATATTAAGAGAGCGTAAAGATGGATCAGCAAAACGTTGTATTTTTCGATGGCCTATGTGGACTCTGCAGTGAGTTTATCGACTTCGTTATAAAGATTGACCAAAGAAGTCAGTTTAAATTTTCTCCCTTACAAAGCTCCTTTGCTCTCAATAACTTACCCCAAAACCTCACCTCTGATTTGTCTACTGTTGTGGTTATTATCGATGGAAATACTTACACTAAAGCTTTAGCTGTCCTTCACTTATTTAAGAAGGTAGGTGGTCCTTGGAAAGGCTTGGCCATCTTCCGCTATTTACCTAAGGCCTTTCTTAATTTTTGCTATGATCTCATTGCCAAAAATCGTTATCGTTTGATGCCTAAAAAAGAAACTTGCCGTCTACCAACACCTGCTGAAAGAGAACGTTTTATTCTTTAACGCAGTAATTGCCTCCAGCTTAATAATTTATTAATTCTATTTATTAGCGCCTGCACTAGCTTCTCTTGGTCAAAAAATTCATATACAAGTGCGCCACTCAAAAAGGTGGTGATATGAAATATTTCTGCATACTGTTTGTTTTTGTCCTGAATCAAATGGCCTATGGCTTTAGTCCTATCATTCTTCGTAACAACAAAGAATCGATTTCGAGAATGATTAGTGATCAAGATGTCTCCCGAATGGAAAACTGGCTAAGAGGCCTGCCAATTCCTGAGGAAGAACTCAAAAAGAAATCTCTTTCCTACGTTTATCGAATCTTTATCGACTTCGCTAAAAATAAGAACCACTGCGATCTACTCATTCCTATTTACATTATGAATGAGATGCAAGCTTCAAAAATCATTCTGAATAAAAAAGAGATTATTCATTATTATGTTTTCCTAAGAAAAGAAAATATCATTGATGACCTTCTATTCGATCTACTTCGCAAGTCTTCCAACATTCTTCTTGCTTTTGATCAAAACAAGAATAGACCAGTCGGAAATAGACCGATGAATATCAATTCACGATACTCTAAAATTGAAAACCTTAATGATTTCTATAAACCTTTTAGTACATGGCCGGATGAAATCAACGTATGTACGATTCAAAGTTATTTTGGCCATATCAATCAATTAAAAATCTCTAACAATTCTAGTAGAGACAAAGATCTAAAAAAATTAAACTGGCTTGCTTATGATCAAAAAATTATCAACCTTGAAACCTATAATCGATTAGAAACACTTCGATTAACAAACCTCACTAGCTGGCCAATAACAATGACCCGCTATATGGATATTATTAAAAATGCCAAAGATAAAATGGCAAAAATTGTAGAAGAAACTTCTACTGATGACTTCAACTCAACTTATGTCTATCGCAAGCAAAATCTTACCCGTAGAGGAAAGCTTTACGCTGCTTACAACTCTACCCAAATTTTCTTAATGTCTCAGATTATTGAAAAAACAGCAAAGAGAATGGATGCGAGACGTGTAGAGCTTAGTTTCCAGTATACCGATGATCCAAAAGGAGAAGGTGAAATTTATATTTTCTCACCAATGGAACAATATCGAATTTCAATCAATATGCTTAAGAAAGATATTGCTGAATTAGTGCGCTCGGAAAGCTTTAAAGGCTCCCCGCTTGAGTATCAAGATCTCATTGCCTCAGCTTATGAGACAGGTCTGATTCGCTCAAATGAAATTGATCATGTCTTAAAGTTTGAGGAGTTTTGGAATCCTAAGACTCCACGTTGGAAAGCTTATGCTGATTATGCTTACTCTCTGACAGGTACGGCCGTTTATTATCTTCCACCTCCATGGAATATTTTAGGGGCAATTGGGCTGATCATGACTCAGATTAAGTTTGCAGAAAAAGAAGAAGCCAACTCAAGCAATAACTGGAACACCATTATTTAAAAGAAAGGATCATCGAATGAAATTTTTAATCTCATTGTTAGTCATATACTCATCAAGTGTATTTGCCCATGAATTCACTGTCATTGATCGACAGGATAATTCTATCAAAACTCACTACAAAAAAGTTAAGCTTGAAGACTTAAATTCTGATACTCATTTTGATGGAACATACTTCAAGATTGTTTACAAAAAATCAAATGAAGCAATTCCCTTTACGGCAGATAAATCTATCGTCCAAAGGGCCGCTAATATCTACTATCACTTAACTAAAGCAAAAGATTTTTGGTTAAATAAGAATTCAAGTATTTTTCCTCAGCTGACCATCAGACTAGATATTACAAACGAGTTTAATGAATTCGGACACTATTCCAATGATAACTTAGATCCTCAATACAACAATGCTCTTTCAGTTCCAGAAGGAGTTACTCCAGAATGGGTACCGGCCGATAAGTATGACAAATGGGGAAAGGAAATTTGGTTTAGACCAATGAAGAAAGTATCTACTCAAGATGTAATTAATGAACTTGGTCCTAATCCAATCACTGTTGCTCTCAAGCAAATGCAAGCACCTTTCATTAATTATACGGTCAACCAATTTAACCAAACGCTGATGAATCACGCTTTCTATTCATCCCTGACCAAAAACTCTCTTGGTAAAGATTTTGGACGTTTTCTTGGAACGATCGCTCTTACCTATTTTGTGATTGAAGCTTCAAAGAAAATGGATCCTCTCTTTGTGGAGAAATGGTTTTACCTTGATTCGTCGATGGTTCCTGAGGTGATCTACCATGAGTATGCTCACCTCATTTTAAGTGATCACTTAGAAATGTCTCACTCTACTCCGGTGATTGAGGGCTATGCAGACTATTTTGCGGCCATTATGAGCAATAAAAGAAAGGTTTACGCTAAGGTTCCAGGACATAGCAATTCAAACCCAAAAGATCCTTACAATGAAAGACATTATTCTCATATGGATGAGCTTAAAGCTTCTTCTGACTTCGTTCTCGCTGTTCTTTGGGATGTGAGAGAAACATTAGGGGCTGAAGTTGCAGATCAGGTGATCTATGAATCTCGTAAAAGATTAGAGACTAAAACTGCTACAATTCATCACCATATGATTCGGGCCATACTTGATACGTGCTCGGAAATATGTCCATCTCCTCAAGTTGCACGTCTGAAATTATATGAAACTTTTAGAAAACGTGGATTCTAAAATAAAAGGGGCCCTACTCAGTAGGGCCTCTTCTTAAAACATCTTTAAAAGATTGAGCTTAATCTCTTCCTTAATTTCTAGTTCAGCAATGGTTGCCTTCATTTTTTCTTTCAATTTCATAATCAAAGAAGAATATTCTTCTGGTGTAAAGAAATTGAGAAGTAGAACAATCATGATCCACTCAAAAAATGGAATCGCCATAACGTATTCAATTCCCAGATGAAAAATAACTCCAGCTATAATCACAGGCTTTCTTGTTTTGTTGAACCAAACAAGAATTCCTAGAGCGACTTCAGTCAGAAGAGATGACCAAGTCAGAAACATCAGAGAGTATTTATTATCAAGAACCCATGGCAGGGTGTAATGCTTCAATGTCTCTAAACGAGTTGCATAATATACTGCGCTTCCATCAAACCAGGCATCACCTTTAATCTTCGACCAGAATGTCCATAAATAAACGACGCATATCTGTATCTGCAGTAATCTCCATGTCCACTGAGAAGCCTTAATTGGTAATGGCATCCCTCTCTTAGAAGCAATAATTGAATCGAGTGAGAGAACATTGTAACAAGGACTCCACACTAAAATCATAAAGACACACCTAATTAAGACGTCTGCAGAACTTAGTATCCAGATATTTCTCATATGAAGAGAGACTATTCCTAAGAGGGCCAAGAACAAGGCCGTTCGGCTAAAAAGGCCAATGGTGACGAAAAACAGAGAAATAAGAGTTACGAAATAAATGAGATAAGTGTTGAATAAACTCTCTTGGAATATTTGAAATAAGCTAAAATGAAAACTATTAAGATATCCTTTAGCCGTTGAAAATGAAACCATTCCCGCTGGGCCATAAAAATCTTCTACATTTCCAAATTCCGCGAAGATGTTAAAAAAGATCAATGCACCCCAGAGAATACGAAATATAGCCAAATTGTAAGTTGGCCTTTCAGTAAAAAAGAATTCATTCCAAGAATGCTGAATATTTTTAAAAGTTAACATCACAGCACCTCTTTTGTGTAAAAGACATAGCTATTATAGTTGTTACGCCACTGACTATGTTTAATAAATTCTTTATTCCAATCAGGGATTTCACTCCAATGACGTTTTAATGATACTTTTACTGGAATTTTAAAATTATTTTTTTCTTTAAGTTTATTCATTGCAAAGCGTGCTCCGTCCGACCAAAGGAATTCATTCTCATCGAGACGTAAGTGCTCAGAGGTATATTTCCGATATTTTTCCGCAAAAAGATATTTTTCAAAGGTATTAAGATCAATTCCCTTATTAAAATCATAAGTCTCTTTAGATCCATCGATATACTCTACTTCACCTGTCACATAGGCATCCATTTTGGCAGGATTAGGTGAAAACATCAGCCAGCTTTGATCAGTTCCAAAGGAGTTCTCAATCCAAGTAATCGGTCGATAGATTGATTGAAAAATTTTTGTATCCATCGGCAAATGAGTTTTGATCATAGTCATTAATAGGAAAAAAATAAAAAAGTTAGCACCCATTCTTTTCAAATAATTCATAATACAAACCCTTATTAAATAACGAAAAGAGGGGCCCCAAGAGGCCCCTCCAATTGCTGTAAACTAATTAGGCAGCTGTTTTACTTCTACCATTTGAACGACCATTTTGATTACCATTCATGTTTCCATTCTGGTTACCGTTTTGGTTTCCGTTAGAGTTACCATTCCAGTTTCCATTCTGGTTACCATTTTGGTTTCCGTTAGAGTTACCGTTCATGTTTCCATTTTGGTTACCGTTGGAGTTACCATTCCAATTACCGTTCTGATTACCATTTTGGTTTCCGTTTTGGTTTCCGTTAGAGTTACCATTCATGTTTCCATTTTGGTTACCGTTGGAGTTTCCATTCCAATTACCATTTTGGTTACCATTCTGGTTTCCATTTTGATTTCCGTTCTGGTTACCATTATGGTTCCCGTTCGAATTACCATTGGAGTTTCCGTTCTGGTTACCGTTATGGTTCCCATTTGAATTCCCGTTTTGATTTCCATTAGAATGGCCAGTCGTTTTACCACTTGAATGTCCATTTGAGTGACCAGTTGTCTTACCGCTCGAATGTCCATTTGAGTGACCAGTTGTTTTACCGCTCGAATGTCCATTTGAGTGACCAGTTGTCTTACCACTTGAATGTCCGCTTGAGTGACCGCTTGTATGGCCACTAGTTGTCGTTGTAGAGCTTGCACCAGTAGTAGTAGATGTTTCACCAGTTGTTGTGGTGGTTGATGTCTCACCTGTCGTACTTGAAGATGCGCCAGTTGTGGTTGTAGTCTCGCCTGTAGTAGTCGTCGTTTCACCAGTAGTCGTTGTTGTCGTCGTCGTATTTGACTCTCCGTGACCTTTCTTGTGCTTCTTGATAATCAAGTATGCAACAATTCCCACTACGATAACCCCTACAATGATGGCAAT
This sequence comes from uncultured Bacteriovoracaceae bacterium, assembly GCA_937931205.1. Taxonomy (GTDB): domain Bacteria; phylum Bdellovibrionota; class Bacteriovoracia; order Bacteriovoracales; family Bacteriovoracaceae; genus Peredibacter. Next base: position 34,585 of record CALHBF010000013.1, on the reverse strand, counting down.
CGCTCTATAACTTGGAGAGGCTCCTCCTGAAAAACTAACTCCTTCTTTGTAGTTTTTCTCCATGTAGTTCATCATCTTTTCTGAAGCCTCTTCTTCTGAAAGACCCTGCTTCTTCATTGTTTCAATCAACTTCTGATAATCTTTTCTTGCATCCTCTTTAAGAATGTTTTTCATCATAAAATCTTGAATCTGCTCTTCAGTAACTCCACCTTTCTTCAAATCAAGTAGAGAGTTTTCTAATTCCTTCTGAGCAAAATCTCTGAAGTAAGGATCTTTTTGGTCCCAATTCACTGTCATTTCATAACGAAATTTATTAAACGTTGTTTCAATTTTTTTCTGAGAATCATTTACCTGTGCTTTATAGACTACTTGAGTTTTCGCTTGAAGGCCTTGTGGAACAGTTGTTGTCATAAAGAGCGAGAATGCAATTAAGCTTCCTAATTTACCTTTTGATTTCATGATTCCTCCGTTTTAATTTTTAATTTTAGAAACAGAGACTAGTTAAATTTTGAGGCACCACACTCGTCAAATATAAAAGAAAACGGCTTTTTACACATTTTTGGTAAACTTACAGCTACCTTCCTGCATTAGTTCATTGATTATTCCTAGCAGTAAATCAGCTTGTTTAAAGTTTGCCATAGCAATAAATGGATAACACTGTATCTCAACCGCCTACCCAGCAATCACGTTGGCAAACTTACAGTTTGATTAAGAGGAATTTAATTATTAATTAAGAACTCTAAGATTTCGTACGAATGTTTGAAGAACTAAAACAACCTGATGAATATCACCAAAGACAAACAAAAGAGGGCCCTTAAGGCCCTCCATGCTAAGCTAAAAAATATTACTTAACTAAATAGCTGTTGGCGCTTCTCCGTTATATCCAGAAGTCTTTCCATTATAATGGCCGTTGTATTGCCCAGATGTTTTACCATCGTAACCTCCATTATAGTGACCAGATGTTTTGCCGTTATAATGACCATTGTAATGGCCATTAGTTTCCCCAGTTGTTGTTGTCTCCTCATTCTGAGGCTCATCTTTCTTGTGTTTTTTGATAATGATGCAAGTCACCACCCCAACCACGATAATTCCAATAATGATAGCCACTCTTCCATAACTTGGTGAAGCACCACCTGAGAAGCTCACCCCTTCTGTGTAATTCTTCTTCATAAAGTTCATCATTTGAGCAGACGCTTCTTCACTCGAAAGACCTTGTTTTTTCATTGTCTCAATTAGCTTTTGATAATCTCTCTTTGCATTTCCATTCAACATATTGTTCAACATGTATGACTGAATTTGCTCCTCTGTCACTCCACTCATCTTTAAATCGGCCAGAGAGTTTTCTAACTCTTTCTGTGCATCAACTAAAAACTGAGGATCTTTTTGATCCCAGTTCACAGTCGTTTCATATTGAAACTTTTTAAAGATGTTTCCAATCTCTTTAGAGGAGTCATTGATCTCGGTTTTATACTCTACACTTGAATTGGCCTGCAAACCTTGAGGCACAGCTGTTGTCATAAAAATCGAGAGAGCAAGAACTGAACTGAGTTTTCCCTTTAAAATCTTCATAAAATCTCCTTAATCAGATTAATATTAAAAACCAGTCCACAGTAAAATGGTGAGGCGGTGAGCCCGTCAATTTCGTCCGATTCTTATCTAAAACAGTTGTCCTAGGTAATTCTTACAACTCTCCAACTGCATTAAATGTCGATTTAAACATTCAAAACTGACGTCTTCTCAAGAGCCTTACAGGGATTAGTCCTCAAATTAAATTTTGGATAAAGGTTCGATAAGTATTTTTTTCATACTGGCCCTCTCACCTTTTCAAATCATGTCGAATTGCGTATATGGATTTGAAATTTAAAACGAAGGTGCAAGATGAAAAAAATTAATTTCCTTTTTATGCTTCTTATAGCTCTTACTTCTTTCTCCGCTCTAGCTTCTGATTATAGAATCAGACGTGTTGAAACTCTGGGAGTAATGAATCACAGAGTAATCTTTCAAAGTAGAGATCTTAAGAAAGTAAAAAAATCAAATCACCTTGTTGGTAAGATTGTTATTATGTGGGGAACGGAAGTATTTGAAGTCGTTGATGGGCTTTATACATGTTCAGCTAAAAACTTCTGTACACTTCAAACTTATAAGCATGTTGCGACATTCAGAAAATGTTCTGTAAAAGCGAAGAAAGTTAACTGCACTCAACCTCTTTCAGGCAGAGACTTTACTGGTGAAACTAACGATATCAGAGTCTATGAAGATCCTGATCGTGTTTACGATGAGTATGACAATGGAAGAGATAGCTGGGATTCATCTCCAGAGTTTCCAGTACGTGTAAACGATGAATTTGATGGAATTGTGCTTTTCTAAATAAAAAAAGCTCCCGAAAGGGAGCTTTTTTTTTATCTTTTTCTTGGAACGAGCCCTGTGGCTTCATAAACTTTCTTAAGCGTTGCCTCAGATCTTGCCTCAGCCTTCATCGCACCCTCATTCATTAGCTTATCCAGATAGTCCTGATTTTTCATCAAATCGAGGTACTTTTCTCTAACTGGCGTTAATGTGCTAACTACGATCTCGGCTAAATCAACTTTAAGATGACCGTACATCTTGCCTTCGTAAAGCTTCTCGATTTCCTCAAAGCTCTTGCCTGTCATAACCGAGTAAATGTTCATTAAGTTGGCAAGACCGGCCTTATTCTCAAGATCGTATTTAACAACAGTATCTGAATCTGTTGTTGCTGATTTAATTTTCTTTTCAACGACTTTAGGATCATCAATGATGGCAATAAAATTTTTCTCATTATCATCAGACTTAGACATCTTCTTAGATGGGTCTTGAAGAGACATAATACGCGCCCCAACTTTCCCAACATAGGCCTCAGGCAATTTGAAAATTCCTGGCCCATATCTATTTTCCCAAAAGCCTACGATATCACGGGCCAGTTCCATGTGCTGTCTTTGATCTTCGCCTACCGGCACCATATCAACTTGATAAAGGAGGATGTCTGCTGCCATTAACACTGGATAAGTGAATAGTCCCGCATTGACGTTTTTTACATGTCGCTCGGCTTTTTCCTTAAACTGAGTCATACGGTTTAAGTAACCCATAGGAGTAAGACAAGTGAGAATCCAGCTCAATTCCGTGTGATAAGGAACCTGAGACTGTACGAAAATCGTGTTTTTTTGAGGATCAAGGCCTAAGGCCAAGTACTGAGCGTAGAAGCTATAAATCCTGTCTTTTAGGATTTTAGGATCTTGTTGCACCGTTAGGGCATGGAGGTCGGCCAAGAAATAAAGACAATCGTACTCATTTTGTAGTTTTGTCCAATTGCTGATGGCACCAATATAGTTTCCGAGAGTTAAATTACCTGTGACTGTACTACCGCTTAAAATCGTTTTTTTCATGATTACACTATACCCTTGCAGGTAATTTCAGGCAATCAGTGAACAAGGAATTTTTTGGGGATATAAGGCAGGGAGGAGTAAATCCTCCCTGATAAGATACTAATTTTCGTAATTAACAGCACAGAAAACTGATACAGAAACTGAGTCCTTAACAATCTTCTCACCTGCGAAAGTCATTTGAATATGAGCAACATCACTCATAGGAACCATCATACAGTTTTCAACAGCACGGGCCGTTTGCTGTAATTTGGCCTCACACTGCTCAAGAGTCATTGGCTTCTCGAGTTTAAAGAAGCGATAAACTTCAGCACTACGATGACCTTTTGATGCATAACCATCAATTTTGCAATTTCCTGTTGAAGCAACAGACACTACAGAAGTTAGGGCCAAAAGAGTTCCTAGGATAAATTTCATAATCACCTCACCTTGAATTTTTGCATCAAGTAGCACAAAAAAAACAATCGCGAAGCTCAATTGAAATATTTTCTCTATCTACTCAACTAAAAGGCCAATCTTAGGCCAGTATCAATAATCTGAACGGAATTAACCTGATGTCTTTGAGTGGCTAGCTTGTAATCTGTTTCAAAATGAGTGATTTCCGTCATCCAAAACACATCATCCATTAAACGAATAACAGCCCCCGCCTTGATCGACATATTAGAATTAAGCCCATAGTTCCCTGTCTTTCCGTCCCAGTTAAAGGCCGTCATTTCTTTTTGATTAGTCACCCGAGCAAGTCCTGCTCCAGCAAAATAAGTGATTGAAGGATCGCGGATATACTCAAGAGTAAAATATCCACCAAACTCTTTGGCATCACTCGTGGCAGTCCCCTTTCCCAAGGCTTGAGTTCCCATATTGGCCAAATTCTGCCCGAGATAGGCTTCTGATTTTAAGGCAATGTTTCCCCAGCGATTATCGAAGAAAAAGTTAAGGCCCCAAGTATCGTGACGTGTGCTATTGGCATTATATTTAAAATTCGAGTAGAGGGCCGAAGCTCCTAGACTACCTTTTTCAAGCTTGTACGTTATTCGTGTTGATAAGCTTGGTGTTTTAGAAGTTTCATTATCGTTATCAACATTTGTTACATTCGTTCCGGCCATACCAAGGGCCAGGCCATACTCAATTTGATTCACATCCTTGAGAAGCTGAATTTGTTGTCTCATAAACCCTACGTTACCGGACATAAAGTAATTCCCGACAACGTTATATGTATAAGGTCTGCCAGGACTGAACATATCCCAGTCTTGTCCAATCAACATTCTGAAACTATCCATATCCATCATGATTGAAGCAACCCTCAGTCGAGGATTCATCTGCACATTGGGTGAGGACTTATTAAAATCGACAAAATCAAATTCAAAACGCGAGAGATATTTCCCACGACCGGCAGTAAAACCTAATCTACTTTGTTGCGCCTGAAAACTTAGACGAGAATCGTTAAGTGAGCTGATACTGGAAGTGTCGGGAGCAGCTTGAGTGGCAGCAACTTCATTGAAGGTGTTATTTGATCCTACTCCGCGAGAGGCTCCCACTGCTGAAATTTTAATCAGACCATAAGGTATAAATTTAATATCTCCGAGAACTGATGCGCCGAGATTGAGAGAAGAAAAAACAAGAATTAATAACAGTATGTATTTCACTGTTGCCTCCATTTTTTTCTTTAATCTAACTCATCTTTTTTTTCGCTTCAACTTTTGTAGAATGAAATCTCTTTCATGAAGAAAAACTCATGAATAAAAAATCATAAGATCACAATTTGAGTTTTTTCATTTTCTCTTCTTCATATTTTCCATCTTCTGCTGGATAACGAAGTAGTGATTGATATCGACCTGATTCTTTTGCTTTGGCCCAGATTAGTCCTTCTCCTGCTGGAACGATATCAGGAAGTTCCTTAAAAGCTGGATCAGAAAATGCTTCCTCTGCAGAAATAAGCTTCCAGCCTTTCTTTTGAAACATCGACATCAGATCGTTCAAGAACAAAGAATTAAGAAGATTATGATGAAGCAGTAGTGTGTGTTTAATCTCTCTGTTAAAGACCTTTAAAGAAAGTTCGTGATAGAACTGTGCTCTCTCCCAAATATGATCTAAATAAAAATCTCGATAAGGCGTTAAGTCTGCTTTAGGATTTTTTTTGAGAGCTTCTTTTAATTTCATTTCAATAAACCAATCAGAAGCATCAATCGTCACATGGCCATGAGTGTATGATTTTGACTTCAAAAAATCACGAACAGCATCTCTCTTCTTTTTTGTTTCTCCTTCTTTTAAATAGGGAAAACGAAAAATCTTTTTGAAATGCTTGTAACCTGAAATAATTTTTTCTGCTCGATTAAAATCATCACTAAACTGATCTACTTTCATAGATTCCTGATTGAGATTCAGATGCGAGTAACTATGGTGAGCAATTATATGACCTTGTTTATCCCACTCTAAGAGAGCGCTCTTGCCTTCTTCGCTGTCTATTCTCATTCCACAAACAAAAAGAGCGGCCTTGATATTATTTTTTGCGAAAGCTTCAAGGATTCCTTGATTTCTTTGTGCTGCTGTTTGTAAAGGAGTCTCCAGTAAATTGGGGTCATCAATCGTGAAACTAATTTCTGGAGAGGCAAAGCTAATCTGCAAGAAGAATAAAAAAAATATTTGAATCATGTCTCTATTATTAAAGAGTGAGGTGGCATTGGGAAGCGTTTATGTTAGGCTACCTTCATGATGAATACACTTTCTATCCATGCTAGCTGGCTTCCTTATCTGGAAGAAGAATTTCATAAGCCTTATATGAAAGAGCTCGCTTCATTCTTAGAACAAGAGCAAAAAGCCGGTAAAATAATATACCCAACTCAAGATCATATCTTTGAAGCCTTTAAAACTCCGTTTGATAAAGTAGAAGTCGTTATCCTTGGCCAAGACCCTTACCATGGACCAGGCCAAGCGCACGGGCTGGCCTTCTCAGTTCTACCAGGCATAAAAACTCCTCCTTCGCTCGTTAATATCTACAAAGAACTTGAGACTGATCTTGGAATTAAAAATCCAGGGCATGGTTATCTCAATGAATGGGCACAAAGAGGAGTACTTCTCCTTAATAATGTTCTCACTGTCGAAGATGGTAAGGCAGGAAGCCATCACAAAAAAGGTTGGGAAATTTTCACTGATAGGGTTATCCAGATTCTCAATGAAAAAAAAGAAAATCTCGTCTTCATTCTTTGGGGCTCACCTTCACAGAAGAAGGCCTCGATTGTAGATCCCAAAAAACATTTCGTTATTAAATCTGTTCACCCCTCCCCCCTCTCCTCTTATCGAGGCTTTTTTGGGAGTAAGCCCTTCTCTCAGACTAATAGTTACCTCAAGAGCAAGGGACTAAAAGAGATAAACTGGTCCATTACTCCTTGAAATTATTCGCAAATACTATCTTGACTGAAATTTTTTCACCACATAACCTTTTGGCCCGAATTCTTATTAGAATCTTCTAAATTCACCAAAAAGGTTTTTATGAAAAAGCTCCTATTCCCTATCTGCACACTTGCTCTTATGTGTTCTTGCTCAAAGATTGAAAAACTAGAGAAGAACATGGACAGCATGACTAATAAAACGACTAATATGTCGCAAACAACTGATGACATGAAAGACACTACCGCGGTGATGTATCAGCAAATTCGTTCTAAAGAGGCTGAAGATACACGTAATAAAAAGATGGCCATCCTTAAAGATCGTGAACAGAACTTCGGAGCGAAGATTGCAGCAGCTGCTGTTTACTACAAATCTTTTGAGTATCAGCTTTGGACAGGCCACTCTAGCTATGACAATCTCAAAATGCAGGAACTTCTGTACATTGATGCTGCTAGCGAATTTACAAAACAACTCACTGATATCTACGATTCTGTTAATCTAAAAAAAATGAGCCCTACCAACGATGGTAAGAAGTATAGAATGGAGCAAGCCTTCTATGCTCTTGCTGTCACTGTTCATATGAATCACCATTATCAAGAGCTGATGGTTTCTAACAAAGATAACCGTATCTCAATGCTTAAAATGCTTAAGAATGCTCTATCAAAAGATACTAACGGACGAAATCTAACAGAATATGAAGAAATGTATGTCGCTGGACCTAATAAGCAGATGGTCATTGAGCTTCTTAAAGCTCGTGTTGATATGCTTGCCGCTCTATCTTTAAAGAATATGACTGATAAAAAGAACATGTCAGTAGGTCAAACTGTAAAAGGTGCTATTTTTAAAATTACTGGTGGGAAACTAGGCTCAATTGAGCTTCCTGAAACTCTAGTTGGTGCTAACGAAGCTACATTAAAACAAACTGAAACTTATCTTGAAGAAGCTCTCAATACGAAGAAGTTTTTAAATGAAATTGGTGTTGAGAAAGATCTCGAGAAGACTCTCAAGTCGGCCTATGAGCATCTGGCATTTACAAAAGATGCAACTTCGAAAAATGGTCAAATGGAAAATATAGTTAAAATGATTGAAGCAATTCTTGAATAAAAAAAGGCCCGCAAAGCGGGCCTTCTCATTTCTTAAAGATGGTGGCAGTCATCTGTAGGATTCTCTGGATCACAGAAATAAGAATCACTTGAATTTGCACTTCCGCTGATAAAAGAGAAAAGTGCTACGGCCATTGCTAATAACAATATATTTTTCATAATTTGCTCCTAAAAGTCGGACACTTGTACCAATCCTCATTTAAGGAAGCAACAAAATTCCCTCTACTTATCTTTATAAGTACTTACGCTCGCTTTTAAGGTTTCCAGGAAGTCTTGGGTCTCAATAAAGGAGCTATGATCCCCTGCTATTTCAATAATTTTAAGTTTTCCTTTAAGAATTGATTCCCAGCCCAAGTAAGGATCTAAGTACACCCCTTTCAGTTCTTGGCGAGCACGAATGAGAGTAACAGGGAAATGGCAAAGGTCTGGATTAAAGGTCTGCATGGCCTTCAGATTCTTATAAGAAATAAACTGATAGCGAATGTAGTGTGGAATGGCCTTCCCTTTGAGTTTGTGAGTATAGACCTGAGAGAGAAACAAAAGGTGCTTCCACTTGCTTCTTACCTTATTCACAATTCTTTGTGGTAGATTTTCAAAATGAAACTCATCCCCATCAAGCTTTAGTTCCGGGCCGAAGGTATCAAACATGAAAACATGCTCAACTTCATCTCCATTCCTTACAAGCTGCGAGGCAACTTCGATGGCAATCATCCCACCCATTGATCCACCAGCTAATAAGTAAGGACCTTGAGGCTGAATGCTCTTCATCTCTTTAATATAAGCACGGGCCATCTCGGGAATTGATGAGATAATTCTATCTTTACCATTCAGACCCGAAGCCTGGACCCCATAAAAGTTAAAACCTTTAAGCGCTCCAGCTAGTGGATAATAATTTAAAACGTTTCCACCCACACCATGAAAACAAAAAATCTTCTCGGAGTTATGTGATTCTTCGTTGATCTTCACAACGTAAGAATACCCTTTCAACGATTCATTCTTTTGCTGGATTTTCTCATTCACAAGGCTTGATAACTTAGAAACGGAGTGATGTGTAAATAAACTTGAAAGATCTAAGCTGATATTAAAGTATGCGTTGATTTGATTAAAAATATCCAAAGCGATTAAAGAATGCCCGCCCAGATTGAAAAAAGATTCATCATCTGAAAAATGATTCAGCTTTAAATGCTTTTCCCACACTCCTTTTACAATCGTCTTGATCTCAAAATTCTCTTCAATCAATTCGGTCTTAGTTTTTTTCAAGGGAGCAAGATTCAATTGCTTTCGATCTATCTTATCATTTGGAGTTTTAGGAAGTTCATCAATAACAATCAATCGCTTAGGTATCATATAGCGAGGAATTTTTCTTATAAGGTTCGATGAAATATCCTCAATATTTTTACTCTTGTCTTTCAAAGAAACAAAAGCATAAATTTCATCATCAATAACCTTACAGGCGACTTCAAAAACATTGTTCTCTTTTAAAATAGCCTCTTCAATTTCACCCAACTCAATACGATAACCGCGAACCTTCACTTGATTATCGGCCCGACCTAAGCAAATCACTTCTCCAGCTTCATTATAAAAAGCAATATCTCCCGTATCATAAATGATTTCACTCTTATTATCAGGATGGGAGATAAACCTTTCAGCAGTGAGTTTATTTTCTTGAAAGTAGCCTCGAGAAATACCTTTTCCTCCGATAAATAGTCGCCCCTTTTCACCGGCATAAAGTCGCTGACCTTTATCATCTAAAATAAGAAAATATGTATTTAGAATAGGATGACCAATAGTGATCTGAATATCCGTTGCTTCTATTTTCTTGATCGATGACCAGACAGTTGTTTCAGTCGGGCCATACATATTCCAAACTTCGCCACATCTAGTAACCAGATCATTCGCTAAGGTCTTATCAAGGGCTTCCCCTCCACATAGGACTTTTAAATTGGAATAGGATGAAGAGTCTTGTTTTAGGAGCATTCTCCAAGTAACAGGAGTTGCCTGCATAATCGAAATATCTTTCTCGATAATGATCTTCTTTATTTCCCTGGGATCAATCACCTCATCCTTAGTCGCAAGGTAGACGCTTGCACCAACATAAAGAGGTAGGAAAAGTTCTAAAACAGATATGTCGAAGCTGATTGTTGTAACTGCAAGAAGCTTATCTGTATTTTTCATCCCTGGAGCTAAACTCATAGAGAGAAGGAAATTTGAAATATTCTCGTGAGTAACCTCTACTCCTTTAGGATTACCAGTACTCCCAGAAGTAAAAAGAAGATAGGCACTATCCGAGGGCTTGATATTTGAAGCAATGAGAGAAGGACTCGAATCAAAGTCTAAATCTTGAACAATTATTTTCTTAGAGGTCAAAAACTGAGAATCTAAACTCTGAGTTGAAATAATTATTTTGCAGGATGATTTTTGGGCCATGTACTGCAAACGTTCTTGTGGAAAACTGGGGTCAAGCGGCAAATAAATGGCCCCTGAATGCAAGGTTGCAAGTAGTGCTGGAACTAAGAATTGATCTCTTTCCAGATAAATTCCAACAACATCACCTTTTTGAATTCCTGCTTTTTGAAGTTCCTCTGAGATTACCGCCGTATATTTTTCTAAATCACTATATGTTAGAGACCAATTTTTACTTGAGATTGCGATTTGAGATTTTTTTGACCTTATTTGTTCAAAAATAGTATCAATGAATGAAGGGATTACATGAGGAGGATTAAGAGTGAGATTAACGATATCAATAAATGACTTCTTCTTATCAATCTTCTCTTTTTTAATTTCCTCTAAGGTTATTTGATCATTCGTCACAATCGTTCTAACGATTTCAATGTAATCTTGAAAAAATGAATCCATACTCATCTGAGAGAAAAGGTTTTTCCGATACTCAATGACGACATCAATAAACTTCTCAGCTTTATAGAGATAAAAATCCACTTCACAATGAGTTGATTTTCGATCCATTTTGACTAACTCAAACTCTTTGCCATCAAACAGTTTCATTTCCTGAGTCACATCAAGATAAACAAACAAGGTTTGAAACAAGGCATGATTTGTCAGAAGCTGGTTCGCACGAGTCTTTTTTAAAAGATGCTCAAAAGGGACATCTTGGTTATAAAAAGATTCTGCGAGATTTTGAATAATACTGTTGAGATTATCTCTTAGTTTCTTCTCGGGGTTCAAATGATGGATAAAAGGCAAGGTATTAATAAAGAATCCAAGGGTCTTTCTAAATTTTCGATTAGAGCGGCCATGAACCGGAGTCCCCACTATTTGAGCATCACTTCCATTCCTTTGAAAAAGAAGAAAGTGAAAACAACTAAAGAAAAGATGATACAGAGAGATACCTCTTTCTCTAACATACTCTTCAGCTTTTACGAGAAGCTCTTCTTCAATTCTCATATTGAGAACAGAGGACCCATTGAGATGAGTCTCTCCTTCATTATCCCTTTTAAAGAATGGAACGACATCAATACTGTTAAATTTCTCTTTCCAGAAAGATAACTTCTCCAAGTATTCAGGAGCTTTGAAGTATTCTTCCAAAAAATAAACATAATCAGCATAGCTTCCAGATTTCTTAGAGCTAGTTTCGAGAATGCCATTTTCGTATTTTTCTAAGAAAGTATTGAAGAAGACAATATTACTAATCCCATCCCAAACAATATGATGGGCCATGAAAAAGAAGATAAAATCATCTTCAGCTAACTGATAAAACTTTACTTGCACCAATTCATCTTGTTCCAGATGAAAAACTTTCTCCATCTCTAGGCTTAAGACATTTTTGATCTCATGCTCTTTCAAAGGAATAAATTTCAAGTCCATTGGAGAGAAAGGTTTAATCTTTTGAAAAACACCATTCTCATTTTTTAAAAATGTTGTGCGAAGAGATTCATTTTCTAAGAAAATGTGATTTAAAACTTCGTTTATTAAGATGATATCAAGTTTTCTTCTGATTCTAATCGCGTTCGAAATATTATGGGTAATATCTTGTGGGGATAGTGAAACTAAATTCCAGAGATGACGCTGATTAGGACTTAATGGAAAAAGAGAATCATAAATTGTCGTAGAAGCAGGATGCGAAACTTTAATTGAACTATCCAGCTTAGCGATAAACTCGGCCAACTGATTAAGCTCAGGGTGCTCTAGAATGTCCTTCATGGTGATTTCGACACCAAGTTGTTCTTCAATTCTAGCAACCATTTCCACGGCCATTAAGGAATGCCCACCTAAAGCAAAGAAATTTGCTCCAGGCCCTACGTTTTTAACATCGAGAATTTTCTCCCAGATGGGTGTTAAAACCGTGATAGTGTTAACTTTTTCAGTTAATTCCAACTTTTTTCCCTTAATGTCTAATCTAGATCCCTATCGGGTCTAAACATCCGAGAGTTTATGTCTTTTTCTCAATATCTGACTTAATTAAAAAGTCTCTTCTCCGATAAGCATTGAAATGAATAAGATCTGGGGCAAACTGAACAGTTCACACTGGCCGATTTTTGTTATTGGGAACTTTAATGCTCTCATCAATCTTCTACTCCCGCTTGTTCTCGTTAGGATCTTTGATCCTGAAGAAATGGGTCTTTATAAGATTTTCTTCCTCTATGTAGGACTCATTCCCTTTTTCACCATGACGGCTGGGATTTTGACCTCTGTCTACTATTGGGTCGGCGATAAAGTCAACTTTCCCAAACTCTCAAGCGCTATCTGGCAGTTGATCTTTACTTTCTCTTTGGCCGCAGTATTACCTATTTTCCTGATACTGCTCTTTCTCTTAAAGGATCAAAATTTAAGTTATCTAGATATTGCCTTGATAACTTTCTCAAGTCTTTTAGCCGCCCCCAGTGCCATCTATGGCGAGTACACGATGGCGAGTGGTCGCAGTGTCAGATCGCTTATTTTAGGAACAAGTTTTGAGGTGATAAAAGTAACTGGTTTTATTTTTATTGCTTATCAATATCGAGATATCAAATTCGTTTTTTACTTCTTCTCTCTCATGATGCTTGGAAGTTTCATTTTGATGAATACTCTTGCTTATCAAGAAGGGGCATTTAACTTTAAACGGGAGAAGAAAGACTGGAAGAAGGCACTTGATTACTCCTTTCCCATCTCCTTAAGTGCTGCCCTCGTCATGATCATTGAAAAAGCTGATCAGCTAATTTTAGCAACCTTTCTTTCAACTACTGATTATGCCTTTTATACCCTCGGGTGCTTAGTCGTTCCTACCATCTTAATTTTAGAAAGCTCTATTCAAAAAAAGCTGATACCTAACTTAAGTTCTCTTTACCAGAAACAAGAAATACAAAGTATGCAGCGGATACTTAAAGAGGCGATTGAAGGGATTGCCTTTTTAACAATCCCATCCATATTTGGGTTAATTCTCTATTCCGATGTCATCATTGAAATTCTTTATACTAAGGAATATCTTGAGGCGAGCTTTTTTCTCAAAGTGTTTGCCCTTAATTACTTCATGTATCTTATCCCTCATGATTCCCTTCTGCGCTCAACTGGACAAACAAAGATTTTGCTTAAAATCAATATTGTATTTGCGACACTCTCCCTACTGATCATTCTCATTTGCGCCTATTTAAGCACTGCCACTATCACTCTTGGGGTAAGTATTGTTCTCAAACTGGGTTATCGCGCATACTTATTAAACAAGTCCTGCGCAATCACAGGAATTCATTTCGTATCTTTGTACGCGAGTCGTAAGATTCTTAGTTATATGATCTTTTCATTTGTTTTGAGTACCGCTTGCTGGTTCGGAAATCGCTTTTTTGAAAATCAGACTTTGGCCTTTCTTATCAATGGTGGATTATTTGCTTTGATTTATCTTCTGACTTTAAAGAAATTCTTAAGGCCAGCTCACAGGATTTAACACAAGAACCGATTGAATGCCGGCGTGACTCATTCCACCTGCAGAATTATTCCCAACACAATAACGTCTACCATTGGTTAAAAGAGTGCAGAGGAGATAGGTTCCTCCTTCGATTTCCTGAATTTCTCCAGGAAGTGCCGGATAATTTTTCTTTGTAACAACTCCATTAGGAAATAAGCTTAGGGCGCTTGAGCCATAAGCAACACAGCTGACAGTTGAATTAGTATAAGCAGCGCAAACTCCAGCTGAAATAATTCCGATCTTTTTCACATTTCCTGAAAGTGCATTGATTCTGTATGCCTTGGCAGCATTGACTTCAGCATGAGAGAGAATACGACCGATATCTCTTCCCCAGCAGTAAACATCATTATCTGCCAATAGACATGCTGCTCCCTCTTCCGTCTTTAATTGCAGATTAGTCACACTTGTCAGATCAGGAAGACCTTGAACCATAGTAGGAGTATTCACAATTAATTCGGAAGCATTATCATGCCCAATACTTCCATGCTGATTACTTCCCCAGCACCAGACAGTTTTGTCATGTTTTAAAGCACAGAAGAAACTGCTCGATCCTTCGGCAGTTAAAACATTTGTCATTGTAAGGTATGGCGAAGTCGCCGCCACTGATGTTGTCGTTGTTCCGTTCCCTACTTGTCCACTGGAATTTGTCCCCCAGCATTTCAACTCATCATCACTTGTTAGAGCACAAGTTGTGTGAGAGCCGGCAATGGCCCTCACTACATTATTTCCAAGAGCAGTTATCTTTTGAATTCCAGTATAACTCAAGCCCTTACAATACAATTCACTTGAAGAAACAAAACAGGTTGAATAGCGACTACAGCTATAATCACTAACCGTATCCGTACTTATAGGAACAGGAGACGATATGATGTAGCGATCATTATCAAATTGAGCATAATCATTGTAGCCTGATGAATAAGGTTGATTATTTTTAATTAAACAAACTGAACTGCCTGCGATTGATAAGGAAGTGATGTTGCTTTCAGGTTGCAATGCAAAACTCTGACTTAAAATAGGAAGAATTGAACCAAAGCTACCAAGACCAGAAGTCCCCCAACAATAAAATCTTCCATCAGTCGCTAAAACACAGCTTCTTGCATAGCTTGGGTTTGCCCCATTACCTAAGCTTAGGTCTTTAACTACGACAGCCCCTAAAGCTATTTTCCTTGGGATAATGACTTCTCTAACTTCAACTCCACCGATTTGGAAGTTACGATTATCTCCCCAGCAATAAACCTCACCAGTATTCGAAAGAGTGCACGAATGATAATCTCCCGACTCAATTCTCACTGCTCCTGATAGTTCAGAAATATGGCGAGGTAAATTAGTAGACCCATCAGCATCAACTCCAACTCTTCGTGATAACCCCCAACAATAGACTTCTTCATCAATAATGGCACAGGCCTGCGTATGACCGACAGAAAAGTCCGACACATTTTCAAGGAAACCTGTTCCCAGTGAATCTTTAACCTGCACAGGAGTTGAAATTGTTACAGTTGTCCCTTGTCCCAATATCCCGTTGGCACCTGTACCCCAGCACCAAAGAGAACGATCATTTTTAAGAGCACAGGTTGAATTGAAATTTCCTTTTAATTCTAGAACATTCGTCAAAGTCGTTTCATAAGCTGAATTAGCTGAGACACCAGCAATCATTCCTCCAGTTCCCCAACAATAGACTCGATGATCCCAAGTCACTGCACATGATCGAGTTCCGCCAAGACCTAAGTCAATGAAACGAATTTCAGGAAGGCCACTAACTTTGACAAGATCATCACTTGATACACTCGCCCCATTACCAAGCTGTCCGGATGTTCCTGTTCCCTTACACCAGATTTCATCGAAGGAAGGGCCTTCAAAAATCGCACACAGATGATGGCGTCCTGAATCCACAAGCTTCACTGGCCATTTAGCAGGAACTCCATACTCAAAAAATGAAAGACCCTGATTATTCTGAGAAAGAGTACAAAAGAGTTTTCGAGCTAAGGTTATTCCACAAGAGGTAGAAGAGGAGTTCGTGATAAACTTATCGAATTTTATTCTTTTTATAGCAGGAGTTTCAGGGCCTGGAGGGATAGTAATAAAATCAAACTTCTCACAAGATAATAGTAAGAATAAAACTCCAAGTAGGTTGAATCGATTCAATTTTAAGGTAAGGCCAAACATAAGGTACAGATCGACGATTTTCTTAATTATGTTTAAGAAAGTTTTAATCACCAGGAAAAGTGTCTAAACTTTAGACACCTCCAGGGAATTAGTTCAAGGCATATCTTCTGTATCCATTATTTCAATTAGAATATAAACATCTTTAAGGAGACGGATATGAAGAAGAAATATTTCTTTCCCCTGATTGCACTTTCACTATCTGTAAATGCAAGCGTTCATACCATGGGACAAAAATCTCTTGATTCCTTTGTCTCAGTCTTTGAAAAGCAGAATATTTTTATCGCAACTCCAAATGTTAAATCGAAGGATATTCAACTCTTTCTTACCGAATTTAAAAAGTTTCCAGTAGCCCTTCATAGAGAGATGGTACGCTCAGGAGCAAAAATTCATCTTATTAATGGACAAGGTGTTAATGATGATCCGACCTGGCCACAAAATAATAATGATACTTTTGATGGTAGGGCATGGAGTGGTGTTCCTGGTGCTGGAGGCTTTCCTTTTGCCGGCGAACCTACGCGTATTGTGATTAATAGTTTAAATAATAAGCATGGCTCATCTAATCTCGTTTTGCATGAACATGCTCACTCACTTGATTCAACCTATAACAACTTCGCTATTTCTTCTTCCCATACTTGGAAGAAGTTAATGGCCGATAATCCTCAAGTTGACGAGTATACAAACAGAAAATGCCCTCAGCGCTACTGTACTGATAATGAGACAGAACGTTTTGCCGAACTCTTTGCTCTTTATCACCACTCAGATGAAACTCGCGAAGAGATGGAAAAGATTGTTCCTAAGATTGCTCGATTCTTTAAGAATTTAAGAACGGCCGAGGATCTTGAGAGAGTTGGGAAGAATTATTAAGCTTTAAGGAGCAAAAACTTTCTCTTTTTGCCCTTGAACGACTTTAAGCTGATTCCAAGCAAACTCTTCACCAGCTAAACTTGCCTTAAACTTTGATTCTTCAATCTTGGTCACAGGCAGTTCTACTTTCTGTACTTTTAAACTTACAGGAGAAACAACTTTTCTCACCATTGTACTCACCTTTCCCGCGGCATCCGTTACTTCGCAAGAAAACTCAAGAGCACTAGTAGTGACTTCAACTTTAGCAAATGAAACACAATCAACTTCGCCAATCTTTTTCCAAGATTTTTTCAGAAGATCATAGCTATGAACTTGAGGTTTATCCCCACCACCAGTCGTGATCTGAGTGACTACCAGAACAGCATCTTTAAGTGCTGGAAATAATCCCACAACTTCTCTGCTCTCAATATCAACAGGAAGTTTAACCTTGCGAGCGCTTAAGTTGCTTGCATCAACTTCAAGAAGATGAGACTCCATCTCCATACCTGTCTCTACTTTCTTCACCCCAGCGATAACAGTCTTCTCACTGACTGAGGCGACATTAGTAAATGAACTGGCAGACCAGCTCTCTAGGGAGAAAAGGCTTAATAGAGTTAATGCTGTTATATTTAATACTTTCATAAATAATCCCTTAAACATTTTAATCCAACTTCTTGATGAAGTCCCCTAGTTCATCCATCTGATTAATGAACTCACCTAACTCATCCACCTGTTTGCTTACTGTCGGCAATTTACAATCTTCACCCTTAAAAGGATGTGCCGCTTCTGGAACGAATTTCTCCAGACCTACAATTTGGTGACCTTGTGCTTTGATAGCTCGAATCCAATCTTGTAAGTGATCAACGGTATTGGCCTGAATGTCGTGGAAGAGAATCACTCCACCCTTCTTTGAACAAATATCATTAAGCATCGTAGGAAGAATAGTGGATTTGCGCTTAGGATCCCAGTCATTAGTATCAATGTCCCAAAGCACGTGCTTATAACCTGCCTTCTTTACAGTATTCATCACATAATCATTTTTTCTTTGAACTTCAGGATTATTACTCTTAAAAGCACCGGCTCCATAGGGCAGCCTTAGTACTGGGCTTAGATAATCTTTAAGAAGCTCATTAGGCTTAAAAATATTTTCTCTGATTTTTGCATCAGATTCACCAGGGTGTCTTAGGTGATTAAAGGTGTGAGACCCAATGGTATGCCCACTCTTTTTTATGCGATCAAGAATGGCGTAAGACGTTTTAGTGGCCGGATTACTTTTACCTCCGGCAAAACGCTCGCCTAGAACGAAGAACGTTCCCTTCACCTTTTCTGCATCAAGTACATCAAGCACTCGTGGAGTCAGTGCTGGATGTGGACCATCATCGAAAGTGAGAGTTACAGGATAGGTCTTGCCGTCAGGACAAACCGCAAAAGTTAGTGTTGAATAAATGGTCAGAAAAAAACCAAGGAATTTTACCATGAGAGGCTTATCGGAATTTAAAGCAAAGTTCTTTAACTATTGAAATTACAATCTCCCTAGCCTAAGACCCCTTTACAAATGAAGTACTTCGTCATAGTTTTACGCAAATTTTTCAATGCACTGATATAAGTCCAAAATATGGTTGGACGTCTCTACCAACTCCCTTAAAGAGTTGACTATTGGTTGGTAGGAGATGTGATGGAAAATCGCAAAGATAGTCTATTAATGGGTATCGTTTTTATTGTACTAGGTTCTTCTAGTTACGGGATGCTCTCAACTTTCGTCAAACTTGCTTATAAACACAATTACACCACCGCTGAAGTGACCGCTGCTCAATTCGCTTGGGGTGCTCTGATTGTCTCGATCATGGCGCTATTGCAAAAGAATAAAGGCCAGAAGGCCAATAAAGCAGATATCAAAAGCCTGATGATTGCAGGGATTCCAATGAGTCTCACTTCAATTCTCTACTACCTTGCTGTTCGCTACATTGATGCCTCAGTAGGAGTTGTGCTCCTGATGCAATCAGTTTGGATGGGAGTGGTGGTAGAAGCTATTCAGAAAAAACAAATCCCTTCTCTTGAAAAAATCTTTGCAGTAATCATGATTCTTTTTGGCACACTTCTAGCGACTAAGATGATCGGTGCTCAAAATGTGGTGCTTGATATTCGTGGAGTGATCCTAGGTCTTCTGACGGCCATGTCTTTTAGCTGGACTCTCTTCTCAACCAGCAGTGTGGCCAATCACTTGAATCCTATTCAGCGAAGCAAGTTCATGCTCTATGGTGGGTGTATTGTGGTGGCCATTTTTGCACTTCTTACGCAAATTGCTCCTTATTATTTAGGACTGCAATTAGTTGGCAGTGACTTTATCTTCAATCAATCCTTTGATACCAATATCTTCTTTAACTATGGTCTGATTGTGGCAATCTTTGGAACAGTGATCCCACCGATTATGCTCAATAAAGGTTTTCCTGTTGTCGGGATGGGACTGGGAAGTATTCTCTCTTCTATCGAACTTCCAGTGGCCATGACGATTGCTTTCCTCTTTTTAGGTGAAGTAGTGAATATGCTTCAATGGGTTGGAGTGCTGACTATCATATCGGCCATTGTTCTTCTCAATTACCGACTCTTTTCTGTTAATCTCTCTTCCGGGCCCGCTCACTAAGCGGGTCTTTTTAAAACTTTAGAGAAAAATTTTACCAAAAAGCTGATGAACAAATTTTCCTCATAGCTATTTCTTAGTTTAGGCCCATCCAACTTTTCCGATTAAGTCATAAAGGAATCTTTATGATGAAATCGATAATTGCTTTGATGCTTTTCATGTCTCATACCGTTCTGGCCGAAACTCATGTTGATGTAAAACCCAATCCTCAATTCTCTCAGGATGCTCAGGTTTTTGCAGATAAAGTTGAAAGCCAACATCTCAAATTTGTTCCTGAAGAAATCAGCTTTCCTGAAGGAAAGCAAAAAGAGAAATTTGAACTGGCGCTCTCTTTAATTGAGGACGTGATGAATAGTCCTAAATTCAAGAAACGTGTGATTGGTTTTGAGAGAAATGGAGAGCGCTCTTACCGCAAAAACTATCTCTGGCAAGATTCTGATAAGCTCTTAACAAATGAAGAGATTTACCAAGTGATCATGAACGGTAATGAAAAAATGCGTGCAGATACTCCTGGAGAGATGAATTTTAACTCTTGGGTCAAGGCCTGCAAATCTTATGAGATGATCGGAGTTTGGTGTCGTAAAGTTATTGGCTCAACTTCTCCTTCAAATAGTAAGTGGATTCGTCTTAATTGGACGTTTTATAAAAAGCTTGAAACTCATGAAATGGTTTCGAACATGGTTCATGAATGGCTTCATCTGCTAGGTTTTTTACATGGAAAGAATGATATCCATGAAGAAGTACCTTATGTAGTTGGCTACATTGCCGGCGAGGTGGCTCGAGAGATGATTGAAAAAAATAAACTAGAATAAAAAAAGGGCCCGATTTGGGCCCTTTTTATTTTAAGCATTCTGATTTTTTTTCTTCACCATGGTAAGAATTGTCGCAATCGCAACCGAGTCTCCTGTCTCATCATAAACGTCAACCAGCCACTTCACGATTCCCTTGGCAATATCTTCAGGTGATCTTTTCTCCTGATCCACTTTCTCTTTACAAGTAAAGCGCACTCCAATCGTCGCCCCTGGATAAACAGGTTTAATAAAGCGACACTCATCAAGACCATAATTTAAAAGTACTGGCCCTTTAGGAGGATCAACAAAAAGCCCCGCTGCACGAGAAAGGATAAAGTAGCCGTGGGCCACGCGACCAGTGAACGGTGTTCCTTCAAGTGACTTCTCATCCATATGAGCGTAGAATTTATCTCCTGAAAGATCAGCAAATCTTTCGATATCTTCCATCGTCACCACGTGTTTTTCAGTTATAAGTGTGTCACCCACATTCAATTCTTCAAAGTGCTTCTTAAATGGATGTACTTCTAAAATATTCTGTTTAGCACCATACTGGTACTGATTCGTGATTTTAGTAATTGTTGTAGGACTTCCTTGAATGGCCGTGCGCTGAAGGTAGTGCATTACTCCACGCTTTCCACCCATCTCTTCACCACCACCAGCTCGTCCCGGGCCTCCGTGAACCAGCATCGGCATAGGAGAACCATGTCCTGTGCTCTCTTTAGCGCAATCATTATTGAGTACTAAAATTCGGCCGTGCATATTCGCTGCACCTACCACAAATTCAGTCGCTACTTCATCATTGTTAGTTACAATTGAACTCACTAGTGACCCCAGACCCATACGAGAAAGAGCAATAGCATCTTCGGTTGTTTTATAAGGCATCAACGTTGATACAGGACCAAAAGCTTCAATGTTGTGACAGTCAGTATTCTTAAATGGATTCTCGTTTAAGAAAAGAACAGGTGGCATGAAAGCACCAACTTTGGCATCAGCTCCTACCACATTAAATTCATCAAGGTTTCCATAGATGATTTTCTGCGAGCGTGAAAGCTGATTTACTTTCTCTCTGACTTCTCTTCGCTGAGTTTCTCCCGCTAGAGATCCCATGCGAACGTCTTTATTCTCAGGGTTTCCAATCGTCGTGGTTGAAAGACGCTTAGAGAGAGCTTCACCGGTAGCTTCAATCAAATTCTCAGGAACAATAAGACGACGAACGGCCGTACACTTCTGTCCTGCTTTAATGGTAATTTCTTTTGCAGCTTCTTTAATGAATAAGTCAAACTCAGGCGAGCCTGCTTTAACATCCAGACCCATCACCATGGCATTCAATGAATCTGCTTCTAAGTTAAAAGGAACTGACTCAGAGACCAGACGTGGATGAGCTTTTAGCATCATACCCGTTGAAGCCGAACCAGTGAAAGTCACAATATCCTGATTCATGACGTGATCAAGAATACCATTCGCTGAACCACAAATAAGTTGCAGAGATCCTTCTGGAAGAATTTTAGAAGCAATAATTTCGCGAACAACGGCTTCTGTTAAAAAACTTGTAATCGTTGCAGGCTTAACGATGGCAGGAACTCCTGCAAAAAGGTTTACTGCAACCTTCTCTAGCATTCCCCATACTGGGAAGTTGAAGGCATTAATATGAATGGCAACACCATGCTTAGGAACAGCAATGTGATGACCTACAAAGCTTCCACCTTTTGAAAGTTTCTCCATATCTCCATCAACATAATATGGGAGATCAGGAAACTGACGACGAAGAGAGGCATATGCAAATAAGTTTCCGATACCACCTTCGATATCAATCCATGAATCCACACGCGTAGCACCTGTGAGGTAGCTGATCTTGTAGAATTCTTCTTTTTTCTCTGAAAGATAAAGGGCAAGAGCTTTCAACATGCGACCGCGTTCTTGGAAAGTCATTTTACGAAGTGCTTTCCCTCCGGTCGTTCGACCGTAGTCCATCATATCGGCAAAACTTAGACCAGCTGAGCTAGCGGTATAAAGAGCTTCACCTGTGACGGCGTTAAAAAGCTTCTGGCCTTCGCCTTGACCTTTAATCCATTTGCCCAGAGCGTAGTTTTCTAATTGGCACATATATCTTCCCTCATCGTTTTTTATGATCATTGTGATAAAAACTTTAGCATTTAGCGATAAGGAGGACAAGAACCTGAGTAAACTGGCTCAACCTTTGCACTCAAAAGCTCCAGAACTAATTTATAAGGAGTTTAAAATGAAAAGCGTTATCCTTGCCTCGCTGTTTCTACTGCCTCAGGCACATGCGGCCTGTACATACGATGTGGCGCCAATCAGGGCCCTCTTCAACTCAATCGATACATCTCCGAGCTTCGAAGGTCCACGCACTGAGAGAGAAAGACTTTCAGATGGAACGACTGAAGTGCGACGAACTAATGGCGGTTGGTTTGTGCGAGAAGTTGCTGTTGATCATTGGAGATTTCTTGGAGAATTTTGTACCGATTCTTTTTGCGAAGATTCCGAAATGCATTTTCGTATTATAGACGGATGTCTTAAATTAGGACCAACTGGGGACACAGATGTTACTGTGAACACAGCGACCTCACGCCGACTTGACTACAGTCTGGATATTGGAGGCCTAGATGCCAATAGTCGATCTGCCTCGATCAGGCAATTTTCATCATACAATTCCGTAACACGCTTTTCCAACTCTCGCTCGATTTGTTTTGCCGCAGCCTCGACCTGACTTGCTGGTGGCGCGAAGAGCGTCTTTGGCGAAACGAGGTAATGATCTAGGTGGCTAAGCTGATTTTCTGTAGCTGAATCAATCCATTCCAATTCTTTAACTGTCCCATTCGCAAAATGAACGCGAATGGCTTTATAGTCTGAATCAGCCGGAAAAATATCAATGATGCTTCCGCCCACTCGATAGGTTCAACGTTTGAACTTTTGTTTGCTCTCGTCATAAGACAATCGGCCCAGCAGTCATGTGGTATCCTCCTACATAATATTAAACTCTGTTAAATCGAACGATCGCATCACTTCAATCTGCGTCACCCTTCAAAAAGTATGCAAATTCTGAAGGCATTTTTCCAAAACTCCTTCAAACTCTTTGATGCTTTTCTTTGTAAAACCTTTAACCATCTTTATCTCTATGTCATTAACCAAAGCGTGAGCATCACACAGGATTTTTTCGGCCTTAGGTTTCATTTTGAAATCTTGCTTCAGGCCATGCTCCGAGTTTTTCAGTTTCGCAACAAAGCCGTCTCTTTCTAAGTTCTGCATGATTCTATTCATCGTTTGCGGCGTAACAGATGAATTTTTGGCAAGCTCGGCATTAGTCGCAGTGATTTTCTCTTCTAGGTGCGAAAGAACTGTATATTGAGGAAGGGTTAGGCTTAACTTCGCAAGTTCCAATTCAATTTTTTGGCACAGTTCATGCTCAACTATTTTCAACTTATGACTAAGTCCCAATGTGTCTTTAAATCTCATGTTAAATACCGCCCTTATAATTATCTTGCTTATATCAGCATGCTGATACAACATCAGTGTGCTGATATTTGTCTAGTTTTTTCGTAGGAATATAATTTAAGACGCTTGAAGCCATCCCCCTAGAGGTTTTATGGAAGAAAAAAATAAATTTGTTAGAGTTAAGGGTGCAAGGGAAAACAACCTCAAAGATATTAAAGTTGATATCCCAAGAGATTCCCTAGTCGTATTCACTGGTGTATCAGGATCAGGAAAATCGTCATTAGCCTTCGGAACCCTTTATGCAGAAGCACAAAGGCGGTATCTAGAATCCGTTTCGCCTTACGCCCGTCGTCTATTTAATCAAATGTCGGTCCCTGAAGTCGATGAGATCGAAGGTCTGCCGCCGGCAGTTGCTCTTCAACAACAAAGAGGGTCTCCCTCGACTCGTTCGTCAGTCGGAAGTGTCACAACGCTCTCAAATCTTCTTAGAATGCTTTACTCTAGGGCCGGTGTATATCCTCCGAAACAAGGTATCATTTACGCCGAAGAATTTTCACCGAATACCCCCGAAGGGGCTTGTCCGCATTGTCAAGGACTCGGACGCATTTTAGATGCCACCGAGAAATCTATGGTTCTTGATGACAGTCTTACCATCCGGGAAAAAGCAGTCACAGCTTGGCCTTCGGCCTGGCAGGGCCAGAACCAAAGAGATATTCTTACTACGATGGGCATCGACATAGATGTGCCTTGGAAGAAGCTTTCTAAAAAGGACCGCGACTTTATCCTTTACTCAAAAGAAAAGCCGACTGTTCCTGTATATGCAGGCTGGAACCTAGATGAGGTAAAGGCAGCGCTTAAAAGAAAAGCTTCACCGAGCTATATGGGGACCTTCACATCAGCACGTGAATATGTACTTTCGACTTATCGGACATCTCAAAGCGCGCTAATGAAAAACCGCGTTTCAAAATACATCGTGAGTTCACTTTGCCCTGAGTGCCACGGGAAGAGATTAAAAAAAGAAGCTCTGTCTGTTAAATTTGAAGGACTTGATATTGGTGAAATGTCTGAGCTTCCGATGAAGAAGCTTGCTCAAGTGTTTACCCCCTATGCTCAAGGGTCAGCCCCTTACTTCAAGAAAATTCGGGAAAAACATCCAGAGCAAGGAATAGTCGCGCAAAGGATTGCGGAGGACATTGTCGAACGTCTGAAGGTTCTTTTGGATTTAGGATTAGGGCATCTATCGCTTGAAAGACGTACTCCATCGCTCTCGCCTGGGGAGCTACAACGAATGAGACTTGCCACTCAAGTGCGGTCGAATTTATTTGGTGTTGTCTATGTGCTTGATGAGCCATCGGCAGGACTTCACCCAGCCGATACCGAGGCTTTGCTTCGCGCTTTTGAAGCTCTTAAATCATCCGGAAACTCTTTGTTTATTGTCGAGCATGAAATTGAAGTCATCCAAAAAGCCGACTGGGTCGTAGATGTAGGACCAAAAGCCGGTGAAAAGGGAGGACAGATTCTTTATAGTGGGCCACTCGCTGGATTAAAGAAAATTGCCAATTCACAAACGGCTCATTTTCTTTTTAATCAAAAATTTGATCATCCATCAAAAGAGCGTGAGATTCGAGATTTTCTTAAACTAAAAGGAATTACGAGACATAATCTCGAAAATCTTTCTGTCGATTTCCCACTTCATGCACTCACTAGCGTGACTGGTATTTCGGGATCAGGAAAATCATCTTTGGTGCAATCACTGGTTGAGCTATTAACTTCCAGTCTTGGACATGAGGTTGTAAACGAAGAGGTTCCTGTTGACTTAGAAAATGAAGCTGTTGCAGTTACCAAGGGTCAAATCGTTGGGTCGCCAGGTGTCACTCGCGTTATTCAGGTAGATCAAAAATCAATTGGCCGAACTCCTCGCTCAAATCTTGCGACCTATACAGGCCTTTTTGATCATGTAAGAAAAATATTTTCTCAAACGAAACTTTCTAAATCACGTCGTTACGATGCAGGAAGATTTTCTTTC
Source organism: uncultured Bacteriovoracaceae bacterium (assembly GCA_937931205.1). Lineage (GTDB taxonomy): Bacteria > Bdellovibrionota > Bacteriovoracia > Bacteriovoracales > Bacteriovoracaceae > Peredibacter. The sequence continues at coordinate 8,893 of CALHBF010000013.1, read as the reverse complement.
AATGTTGCCAAAGGAAGATGTGAGAACTGTGAGGGTGAAGGCTTCGTGATGGTCGAACTCTTATTCCTTCCAAGTGTGTATGCCCCATGTCCGGTGTGCCAAGGGGCACGTTTTAACGAACAAACTCTGGAAGTTAAGTATAAGGAAAAAAACATTGCCGAAGTCTTAAAGCTTACGGTTGATGAAGCTGCTGAATTTTTCCATGAAGATGAAACAGTGATGAAGTCCCTTCGAGTTCTTCAGGATGTCGGACTTGGATACATCCGCCTTGGGCAACCGGCGACAGAGCTTTCCGGCGGTGAAGCGCAAAGAATCAAGCTAGCCACAGAGTTACAGCGCCCATCTCGTGGTGATACGCTCTATATCCTCGACGAACCGACAACCGGCCTTCATCCATCTGACGTGGAAAGACTTATGACCCAACTCCAAAAACTGGTTGATATTGGAAATACTGTGATTACCGTTGAGCACGATATGCGTGTCGTCTCTGAGAGCGATTGGGTTATAGATATGGGGCCAGGAGCTGGAGAGGATGGCGGAAAGATTGTGGCACAAGGGCGACCTAGAGAAGTTGCCAAGGTTAAAAAAAGTGTGACTGCCAAATATTTGTCAAACTTTCTCAAGCAGTGATGACAATAATCTCCTTCTTGGTGCCGTTGGCAGCCAAGAAGGAGGCAATTTACATCGAGGATGAGAGTTAGGATAAGCTCACTCGCTTAAAAGTAAATTATCTTCTGCCTTTGCTCGGAAATGATAAAGTAATACGGAAACAAGACATAGCACCCCATTAAAAGGATTGAGCATCACTAGACCTATCTCGGAAATGATATACCCTATATACATTGGATGCTTTTATTTCCATCGAATTTTATATCTGAAAATCGAAGAGCCGCTAACTCTCCAGCTCTTAAGCCGGTATAAATAGCCGTCGAATACATCAAAAACGCAACTTCATCTTCTTCTTTTGCGGCAACTAAGAGCTTTATCGGACGCAGTAAGCCCTTTTTAGGATTCGCTGTAACCGTTTGATTCTAAATGTGAAAATTTTGGTTGCGGGAGCAGGATTTGAACCTACGACCTTCGGGTTATGAGCCCGACGAGCTACCAGACTGCTCCATCCCGCGTCAGAAATGATGTCTTGTGAATTAAAGCATTTATAACGCTCTCAAACTCATATGTAAAGGATTAAATCCCAATATTTTTGCTCCAGCTTAAATATCTAAATTTTGGCGAATTATGGCCGAAAAGAAGCTTAAGACTGCCTCACGTATGAGGAAAAGGAAGAGGGAAAATCCTATGCATCACCTGCTAACGAAGAAAGAAAACGAACTTAACATCAAATTTGATACAGCTGAGCTTACACCGACCCAAACCCGACTAATCAAGACTGTTAATGCCCTGATGGCCCACATCGTTTCTGCAGATGAAGAGGCGGAACTCTTTGAAGGAAGTGCTCAACTGGTGATTAAACTCACAGAGCTGATCCACAACACGCATTTTGCTAAAACTCATCGTGAAATTAACTACGCTGAACAGGCCATCGAATATTCTATCGACTGCCTTCGTGACAATATCGAAACTCTTCTGCAAACGAATCTTGATAACTAAGAACTATATTTTTGAATCGCTCACCTCTTAAGTGAGCGATTCAAATTTAATATCCACGGACGTATGTCCAAATTCCTGTCGATAATTATTTTTCACCTTCACATCACACGGATTACATCTCCCAAAGAAATGACATTCGCGGTAAATGTCACGGATTTCAAAATCAGGATCTAAGAGATTTCCTACGGGAAGAATCTTATTATAAAGATCATGGTGACAGCGATATACATCCCCAAAAGGATCAATCAAGAGCTCTGTCGTCTTACAGAGGCAACTCTTGGTCTCGCTCGCAAATGAGGCCCCCTCGTAGCGATAATGCCCATGCAATTCTCCTGCGTGCATCCCTAAGAACTCTTTGGTGCGAAAATCAATTCCCGCGCTCTCACAAATCCCTTTGATGCGCCCAATCTCCTCCAGCGCTTCCGGATGGGCCACCGTATAAAGCCCTACTCGAAATCCCAGACTCATCAGTCTTAAAACTTTGTTCTTGGTCTCTTCAAAGTTCATCGTCTCCGGATGATAGCTCACCCGAATAGCAGCATAAGGCGCTTGCCGATTAAATTTACTCACAGGAATTTGTTGGGCAAAAGTATCAGGATCAAATTGAATATTAGTGAGAAGATCCAACTGAAAATGATCAGGCACCAGTTTAATGATCTCATAAAAATCTTTATGAATCGTCGGCTCCCCTCCTTGCAGACTCAAAGGAAGTTCAGGTCCTGCAAACTTTAAGCGCGAGAGTGCACGGGCCCAGTCTTGTGCCTTTAATAATTTTCTACCAGCCTTTAGTCCCACCAAATGATTGATGCAATAAGAGCAGCTCAAATTACAGCTAAGAGTTAAGAAAACTCCGATATAACGATAGGTAGAGGGAATTAAAACGTCTTTCATATTTTTCGAGCAAGCATCTGTAAGCGGTTTCCGCGTTTAAAGAAGCTGGCAAGCTTCCATAAAAATCTTCGAGGCAAATGAGCCGTATTGCGCTCATAATGGCCAATCACTCCCTGAACTCCTGTCCAATAATCCACCACCTCAAAACCTGCTTTCTCTAAGAGAACTCTCAGAGAATTGGGATCAAACTGCCACAAGTGATGAGGAAGACCTAATTGATCTTTATAGGGGTATTTAAGACCGATGACATTGGGAACTTGAATGTAGATGAGTCCTTGATCCAATAAAAGATTTCGACATTTCTCGAGAGCGACTAAGGGATGCTCCAAATGCTCTAGTACATCACACATTGTAATCACACTATATTGCTCAGTGCTCGCAAACTTTAAGAAATCCTCACATGAAACATCAAGATTTCTCGTTAACGCAAAGTCAGCGGCATTCTTTTCAATCTCAATACCACTCACCTTGATTCTTTTTTCACGAGCTAAAAATTCCATCCAAAAACCGAAACCAGCTCCCAGATCAAACCAAGTGCCTTTCACCGGATTGCCTTGATTAATTTTCTCAAAACGAGATTCAAAAAAATAATCAAAGACTGTTTTATATTTTTTAAAGTACTCCGGATACCCCCAGTACTCTAATTTCTCATCGCCTTTTTTCACATCACTCAAAAATGCTGTGGCATCCTGATGCACGCGATCCAAATGAATCACTCCACAACCTGGACAAAAATTTAAGCGATAATCCCCTTCAAAGGCAAAGAGCTTAGCATCCACTTCACAGACAGAGCAGTTAATCATCCTAGATGAAGTTAACATGTTCTGGCTCCTTATGAATTTTCCACAAGAACTGATTCGTTGAGTGATGGCGGCAATAACTAATGCAGTTTTTGACATTCACTTCATCTTCGATTTTCTTAGTTACTTCCTCCACTCGTCCTGAGAGGAAAATCTCTTCGAAGCTCATGTTATGAAGATCTCCGTAGCAGTAACTGGCGTCTTTAAAGAACTGCGAGCATGGATAAATTTTTCCATCTGCTAAAATCTGGGTGATAAACGGAGTTCCAATACATTTTTTATAAATACGATTGCAGTCTTGCGTGAAGTTATTCCAACGAACAATCACTTTAAATTTATTATCGGTCAACTCTTCCACTCGACGTAGCTCATCCTCAGATTCCTTCCAAAGATCTTCTGGTACGTCATAGGTATTATTAGGGTGCTTACTAAAGCGTTTCACCACATAGTAATCCACGCCTAATTCTTTAGAGAGTTTTGCAGTCTCGTAAATATCGCGATAATTTTCATTAATAAGAATTTGCTGCGTCCCGAGAGTTACATTGAGTTTATAATCTCTTTTGATTTTTGCCGCAGCAGCAACGTTAGCAGTGGCCTTCTCAAAGTCACGAACGTTACCCTTATGGATTTTGTGATAGAGTTCTGAGTGAGAAGCCTGAAAGGTGAAACGCGCCCAAGTTAAGTGCGGCAAGATTGCATGAGACATTTCAGGAGACATCAGTACGGCATTAGAATTAATCGCCATATCTACTCCCACTCGGCCCGCACGCTCAATCATCGAGACAATACCTTTATTGGCAGTCGGCTCTCCCTCACCAGCAAGTAACACACTCTTCACACCCGTCTTAGCGAATGAATCCACTAGCGAGTTCATGATATCTTCTTCTAAGAAGCCTGATTTATGTCCTAAGTAATCCACGTAACAAAGGTTACAGCGCTGATTACAACCGGAAGTGGGAGAAATTTCAGCATGGATCGGGAAAATCTTCTCCCCTCTCTTCCATTTCTCAACGACAGGAAGATGGTGAATTAATTTTGATCCATCTAAAAATAAATTACTCATAAAAACCTTTAAATGTAATTAATGTGCTCAGGTGGATTTTTAATCTGCCATAGAGTTTCATTCACCGAATGAGGACGACAGAACGGCATACACTTGGAGACATCCACATTACAGCGAATATACTCGCGTGCAGATCTTCCTTTCTCGGAAGTCCAAGCCTCTTTAAAACTCATGTTCATCACATTCCCAAGCTTGTGATCTTCATTTCCAATATAAGGGCCACAACTATAAACGTCCCCTAGGGCGTCTACTTCAATCATAAAGTCAGTGGATAAACACTTCTGATAACTTCTTTTAAATTTATCTAAGAATAATCCAGCACGAAGTGTGAGCTTAAAATTCTTATCCGAGATCTCTTCACTAAATTGATTAAGTGACTCGAGCACCTCTTCTAAATTTTCAATATGATCATCAAAACTAATTTCGGGATGCTTTAAAAATGGTTTGATCGCCAGATAGTTTACTCCGATCTCTTTTAGCTTTTGAGCCAATGCCGGAATCTCATGTTGATTATTACTCAAAAGCAGGCACTGAACACCGATGGTAATCTTTGAGCCTGTGCGTTTTTTTTCCTGCACCAGTTTCTCAATGTTAGATAGTACGATATCAAAATCTTTTTCTTGCGTGCCGTGAATCTTTCCATAGCTCTCGGCCGTTCCGGCATTAAGCGAAATACGAATGAAAGTCAGGTCGCGGGCAAAGATCGCAATGGATTCATCATTTAACAGTCTGCCGTTGGTATTAAGGGCCACATCAATGCCGCATCTTTTACTAGCTTCTACCATCTGTGGAGTTTTTTTATTTAAAAGCGGATCACCGTCTCCGGCAAAGAAAAGAGACCTTACCCCTAACTCGCTCCATTCACGAGTTAAAGCTTCATAGCGCTCAAGAGGAAAGAAAATCGGTTTGAATTCTTTGTAGTGATAAACACAGAAAACACATTTGTGGTTACAGTAACTCGTTGGAGAAAAAGCAATATAAATGGGATAGATCTCCTCACCCTTATTCCAGGCATTGACCTTATCCAGATGAAACAGCAGCTTATTGCCGTCCAGTTGAAGCCCCATTGACTCTCCTTAAAAAAACTTCTTTAAGAATCTCGTCAATGTGGGAAGGAGTCAAGTGACACTCCTCTTGAAAATTGAGGAAAACGTCCTCGGGAAAACGCGGAATATCAGTCATAGAAGTCGGGCCAAAGAGTGCCACTACCGGAACATTAAGGGCCTGTGCAATATGAAGCCCAAGACTGTCGTGAGTGAACAAAACTTTCTGATTTTTGATCCAGGCCAGATACAAATTGAGGTTATCAAACCCCTCTTGCCATGAAACAGAGTGCTCTTTTGATAACAGGCGGTAAACTTCTTTCCAATTCTCTTTACCCCAATCTTTATGGGCCCATTTAAGTCCCACCTGCCAGTTAAAACCAAAATCACTTTGCGGATTACTATTGGGAGTCACAAGCTTTGGTCGCTCATTCTTCCATTCATGCCCTAACATGATAAAAAGCTTCTGAGACCAGTTTTTACCTTGATGAGCTTTGTTAAAATCAACAAGATTGATCTCTTCTCCAGATTTCAGACGAAGATAATCTTTTTTAAAAAAACCAAGATCAGTTTTTCTCATCAAGGAGAAGTATTCTTCATTGTTTTCAAGATTAATGATCAACTGATAATCAGCTGCATCGACCTTCTCTACACGCTTAGTGGCGGCCAGAAGCATTTGCATCTGTGCAGGAGCGAGCCATTCATGCTCACCAGCAATCACTTGCAAAATCACCGTCGATCGCAAGACATCGCCAAAACTCAAAATCGGCAGTCGTGCCTCTGTATCAAAAGTTTCATGAAGACCCGTTTTAATAACAAGAGTTTTCATTGGCGCATTTTCTTGGAAATAAGTTTTAAATAATTGAAACCAACATCCCAAAAGGCATTCCAGCGCATGGCCTTGGATTCACCTGAATGGCGATCATGTAACTTAAAAGGGACTGTTTTCACTCGCAGAGTATCGCTTAAACTTAAGATGAGAATTTCAGCATGAGTAAAAAAGCGTCGTGAACTTAAAAGATGAGGATGAGGCAGAAGCTCTCGTCTGATCAGGCTCACACCATTGTAGTAAGGGTATTGATGGCCAAAAGTGAGATTGAGGATTTGCACAAAGGTGCGAGAAAGAAACTTTCGCATCTCACCTCGCTGATCATTCACGAGAAAACTCACCACAATGTCACTACTATCCATTAAAGGAAGTGCTGCGCTCATCTCACTGGGATCAAGTTCAAGATCTGTCGGAAACCAGCAGTAAAAATCAGTCTCAAGTCTTGGGATGAGGCTTCTGACACTTTTTCCAGTCCCGAGATTTTTGGTATTTTTGATTATTTCAAGATTTCCCAGATGAAGAAGCTCACTGGCCCTCTGATAAGTCTCATCAGAACTTCCATCATCAATCACCACAATTCGAAAATCACCGCTATAAGACTTAAGTGTCTTATGCATACGGCGAATAACTTCTTCGATATTGTCCTGCTCATTAAAAGCAGTCATGACGACTGTCAAAGATGGGAGTTTCATATCTATCAATTTATAGGAAATTCCCTCTTAAAAGAAGACTTTTAAGAGGGAGAGGAAATTTTAGCGAGTTCTTCTAGCAGCTTTTTCAGTGTTACGAGCAAAACGAGCAGCTTTCTCTTGAGCAAACTGATCGCTGATCTTCATAGCAGCTTCTTCTTGCTCTTTCACTTTTAGCTCTTTCATTGATTTAATTGTCTCGTAGTAGTTCTCTTTTCTGAAAGATTGGAACTTCTTATCATCCGCAGCGCGAGCTGTTTTAGAAACAATCTTCTTCACCTTAGCGACATTCAAGCTCTTCTTAGCAGATAAGAATTTCTTCTCAACAATTCTTACTCCGTGATCATTAAGACCAAGAGCTTTTAAGAGTTCTTTTCTTGTTGTGAACACATAACGGCCAGTTCCAAGGCTTGCGATGTTAAGACCACCAATGGCCACACGACGAAGCTTATCAACTGTAAGTTCTACTGCTTCACAAATTTTTCTGATCTCGCGGTTCTTACCTTCGTTAAGGCGGAACTCAAGCCAAGTTTTGTTAGGAAGTTGCTCAATCACACGAACTGAAGTTGGTTTCAATAGACCGTCTTCAGTCATTACACCTTTACGAATCTTAGCAAGAATAGCTTCATTCACCATTCCGAATACTTTTACTTCGTAAGTTTTTTCTACTTCATATTTCGGGTGCATGATCATGTTAGCAAGATCACCATCGTTAGTAAGAATCAATAGACCTTCAGAAAGGTAATCAAGACGACCAACTGGGAAAATTCTTTGTTTAACACCGAATACCAGATCAAGAACTGTAGGACGACCTTCAGGATCAGAAACTGTTGTCATGTAGGCACGTGGCTTATTCATTACGATATAAACCTTATCTACTGCTCCAATCTCTAATGCTTGGTCATCAACTTGAATGGCGTCTGCCTGTGGATTTACTTTCGTTCCTAGTTCGCGAACAACTTGTCCGTTAACTCTCACACGTCCTTCAAGGATTAAATCCTCTGCTTTACGACGAGAAGTTACACCGCAATCTGCGATCACTTTCTGTAAACGAATAGATAATTCATCATTATTTTTCATACTGACTCCAATCCGCCTCACGGCAGTTTATTAGTTGATGGATGACGACGCCTAAAGCTTAGGCGTCGTCCCTTTGGATTTCTTCTGTTAGTACATCGTTCAAGAAGCTCAAGTCAAGATCTAAGTCCTTGCCCTGTGTAATTGCTTCATCGATTGAAAAATCAAGACCTTCGAGCTCAACTGCAGCGTCGAACTCAAGCTCATCTTCCGGTAGAATCTTTTCCCCAGTTAATTGCTCAAATGCAAAATCAAGGGCCTGGCTCAATTCATCGGCCTCACGAGATAAGTCATTGCCTTCAAATAGCTGGTCAATTTCAGCGGCCAGATCAGACTGCTCACGCTCAACTTCTTCAATCTGACTTGCACGAAGAGCTTCAAACTCTTCATCAATTTCCGGAGCGTTGAAAACAACTCCTTCAAGAGTAATATCAACAACTTTAGGATCAACTGAGTTCATCAAAGTATTAGACTCAGAGGCCTTAACGTTTTGTTTCACTGATTCATCACGGTTAACGAATTCTTCAAGAATATCAAAAGCTGATTTTCTCTTAACCGGAGCTTCGCCTTCAGCGCTCTGACCTTCGATTTTTCTCTTCTCTTCCGATTTAAGGATGATCGTGAAATCAGTTTCAGCGGCGATATTTTTAATATTTTCAGAAAGAGCATCAAGCTCTTCGAATTCATCAAAGGCAAATTTCTTAGCATCAGGCTTAAAGATAACAGACTTAATATCTGTAATCTGACCAAGAGTATTTTTAGTCGCCATCTCTTCTAACTCATACTCAGGTGGAAGACCTGAGATATCAGCAAGGTTGAATACTTCAAGGAACTCTTCAGTTGTTCCAAAAAGTGAAGGACGGCCAAGCTCTTCAGAGCGACCTGTAATACGA
>CALHBF010000012.1 GCA_937931205.1 uncultured Bacteriovoracaceae bacterium | reverse complement strand
ACTCATGATGAAAAGCTTAAAAATAATCCAGATTATCTTTATGTTCCCAAGTCTCACCGCCCAGAGAAAAATTTCTTACTCATCTCAAGTAAGCTGTGTGAATTTTTAGAAAAACATCCTCAGGTAACATCTCTTTACGCTCACGATACTCATGAGATTCTCTACTACCCCTCTTTTCTGGGACGATACAAACTTGAATGGAATGATTCTGAACTTGAGATCAGCAACAAAACTTATCTTGAGTACCAGTTAATTAAAGAGGCCCGTGATTATCTCAAAAAAAGAGAATTCACTGCGAAGACAAATAAAACCTACCCTCATTTTTCTGTTATTATGACCACCTTCAATAGAACCACCGAATTGGAAGAAGCTCTCACTGCACTTACAAATCAATCGGACTCTGATTTTGAACTCATTGTGGTGAATGACGGCAGTAACTCGCAAGATGTTCTGCAATATCATCTTGAACTTAAAAAAAAGTTTTTTAAGTCACGCCCCAATTGGAAATGGATTGATCAGGAGAACGCCTATCTGGGTGCAGCTAGAAACACTGGAGCAAAGGCCGCAGAAGGAGACACACTCCTTTTCCTTGATGATGATAATATTCCCTATCCAGAAATGATTAAGACATATCGCTTTTACTGGCAAAGCTACCCTCATCTTGTTTTCAATTCATGCTTTGATATCTTTGAACACGAAACATCCAAGCATCTCTATGCTTGGGCCCCATTTTCTCATTCGCAGTTCTCTCACACCCTGATGAATGTCATCGGTGATGCACAAATGGTGATAGATAAGAATATTTTTGAGAGGATGGGAGGGTACACTACTGATCGTCTGGGGTATGAGGATTGGGAATTCTATCTCAAACTGAAAATCGCCCAAATCGATATTTATCCTATTTTCAAAAAACTCTATAACTATCGGGTCAAAACAAAAGGCTCAAGTATGAGGTCTCAATCTCAATCGATTGAAAACTATCAACGTGCTTTCAGGCCGTTATCTGCGAACCAACCCCGTCTGGCCCGAAGTTTGCTAATAAACCACACGCTTCACTTAAAGAATTCCAATAAAAATATCTTAAAATCTCATTAAAGTTCCAAATAATGGGGTCCGATAAGAGACTTATGAAGAAACCACAACCTCTGGCGTTCAACCTCTTAATGCTCTCATTAACAGCTATAGGTTGTAACTCCAAAGAAGAATTCACTTTTTCCAATAAAAATCCAGACCCCAAACCAGATAATACTAATAGTGGCGGCAACTCTGCTGCATGTACCACCGCGCCTACCTCAATTGCTGATATTACGATTCCTCTCATAAGTGACCTGCGCTTTAGAGGCTTCAATTCAGAGGGAAGTTACACTTTGTCGGATTACTATACCTCAAGTCCTGTTGAGTATTTTAAATACAACAATGCTGAGGGAGGAGATGCCACTCTTTCAACGGCCGGCAATGCCAATCACTTTCTCTTTATCAACAACCCTCTTCAAACTAATATTTACTTAGGTAATGGTAACGATACTATTTACCTGGCCAATTTTAATGGTTCAGGAAACATTGTTCTTCCTAGTGGAAATAAAACAATTATTCTTAGGCATACGACTTTAAGAGAAAATACCATTATTACCACAGATGCAAATCTCACTTTTTACCTAGCTAAAAAAGTATTTCCTCATGCTCTTTCTTTAACTAAAGGAAGAACAACTTTGGTTCTTCCTAAGTCTCTCTCCATTGATGATCTCATCTTTATAGATGAATTAGATCATGTGGCCATTTTAATTGGCCCACAACAGGCCGGAGATATGGGGAATATTCCTATCTTTAAAATAAAGAAAGAAGGTGGTTTTGATACTATCGATGATGTCAGACACTGCTCTCTTTTCAGATATGGAGACATTGTTGATCATAACATTGGAACTTATCTGCCTGCAGGGTTAACTCAGTTTCCTGATAAAGATCTTCTTAAGAAGGATGTAGGTTACCCATCGGTTATTCAATACGCTCAAAGAGATCTTGTTCTTTTTCGCAATAACTCAAGCATTCCTATTAATCTTCTCTACCGACCTGAACAGCATCCGGACCTGAATGGGGCCAGTGATTTTTCAACCTCACTGTATTTTGCACCATTTTTTAGTCCGGCCATTGAAGATATGGATAGTTTCTCCAATGACTATATCTATGGTTACAACGCAGGTAAAATGTACATCGAGAATGACTCTCGCTCTATTAATCATTTCGGTCCTTACTTTGACTCTTGTAATCATGGCCCTAGTTACCGCTATTTCTGTGGAGCGGATTTTAATTATAAAATGAGTGAGTTCTCCAATCTCTCATGGATAGCTTCCTCGTGGTACAGAACTTCTATCGTTGAATTGAATAAAGGTAGTACTGGTTTTGGAGATATTCGACTAAATACTTATGGCTACTTAATCCTCAGAAAATATGGAAACTTTTTTGTCTTTAAACCAAAAGACACAAACTTTTATTTTCATCTCGCTGATAACATCAGTTACAGTGATCTTATCTTTACTGAAGATGCCACCTACGTTTACATCAAGTTAGAAGATGACAGCGGTAACAGAGTCACTATCCTGACGGTTGAGAAAGGCCCCTACACCCTTGCCCAAATCAGTGATGTTGCGCGCTTTGATGCTACTGGAGATGAACTCATTATTGGCCCGGATGTGTAACATCAAGAATTTCTTATCCTGGCCAGACTGACCTGTTCTTTAGAAATGGTTATTTTTACAAACTTTTTGAGAATTCTCACGTTTGCTTAAAGGTTGGACGTATAAGGTCTAAACAACAAAAGTGAGTTTTCTGTGTCAGTAATTATCCTAGATAAAGAAAAAGGACAGGGTCTGCTTGACCATAAGTCTTTTGAACTCAAACATAACTTCGCTCAGCATCCCATGCTGCAGCTTGATTCACTCAAAAAGTTAATTGAGGAACTGCCAAGACATCAGGTGACCTCATCTAGTGATGACCTCAGCCTAAAAACAGATTTTGATGCCATTCTCAGAGACAAATCTCGCTCTCTAAACTTTGATGAAATCATTCCTTCACTTATGACTTCTAAGTCTTATATCGCGGCCAGTGGGATTGAGACTCATCCTCGCTACAAACAACTTTGTGATGAAATCACTAACGAGGCCCGTGAAGTTTACCTTAAGAATGGCAGGAAAACGTCAATCAAGGGAGCAACATACTGGCTTTTCATTGCTTCTCCTAATGCTATTACTCCATTTCACTTCGATCGATTTTCTAACTTTATTTTCCAAATCCGTGGATCAAAAGAACTGGCCGTCTTCCCTAATTTTCAAAATAACATTATTGACCAGTCTCTCTGTGAGCAATATTGTGACGGCAAAAGCGTTCATACTCCTTGGAATGATAATCTCGATCAATTTGCACATAAGTACGACTTTAAATCTGGGGACGCCGTTCATATTCCCTTCACATCAGGTCACTATGTGAAGAATGGTGCTGAGGACATTTCTATCAGTATCTCTGTTTTCTTTCATACAGAACAAACACAAAACTGGTCACGAATTCTTCGCTTTAATCATCGCTTAAGAAAAAGAGGATTTTTACCAGCTAAGATTGGAGAAAATAAAATATTGGATGCCATAAAGGCCCAGCTTTTTCCCTTGGTAAGTATCTATATAAGAATACGAAATAGACTGGCCTAGTGTTGAAGTTTTCGAGGTAAATCTTCGGCCTTGATGGTGTTGGGATTAGGAATAATCATTAAAGGAAGCTCAAGCTGCTTCACTGTTTTAGGAAGTTTTTTATCAGGTCCACATTCCCAAAAGTCATAATTCTTATCTTCTGATGCTGAGTATGCACTTTCGATTTTTTCAAGTGAGCTGTATTTAAACTTACTCGCTTCATCTAATATCTTTTTCTTTTCCTGAGAAGAAACAGGCCTATCATCAACAACTTCGGCCATGATATAAAAATAAGAATCACCCAGAGAAATTTTTTCTAATATTTCAAACTTAGCACCAGGTGGATAGAGAGTTTCATGCTCCATCTGAAGTTGTGAAATGCTCATGATCATTTTAGCGTTCTTCGAATAGATAAGAAAATTATCAGCTCCACTAAAACCACCCGCTGTGGAAGTGGAGGTAAAGCCGTCATTAACAACAATCTTTCCAACTTGATGGAGATCACGAATTTTGGGATTTAGTGTTGCACCACGAGCAACAAATCCTTGATAGCTAGGAAGTTTCTTTAAGGCCATTTCAACATAATGAATATAGGCCTCAATCACCGGACTTTGATAATCTTTTTGTCTTAAATAACCATTCATACACTGATAAAAAGGCCCAGTATAATCTCTTAGGGCCAGAAACTCTTTATCACTAAGAGAGTTGCACTTTTTACTCAGCAGATCACGAGAAGCTCTCCCCTCACATGCTTCTGCCTTTTTAAAGCTATAACTCAGACCCATCTCACATGCCCTCTGAAACTCACAGAGATCGATATCGATTGCTTTAGAAGTAGTCAGTTTTAATCCGAGTTGCTGAAAGTCTGGATCTAGTTTGGGAAGAGTTAATGAAGGTTCACAGTCCTTCTCTTCAGAAGAATAAGATGCTAGCGGTAAAAAAAGAAAAAGCAGCAGAAGGACTAAGCGCATGGAATCTTATCGGATTTTTCTTATAAGTTATTGAGTTCTCCTTTGGGCCTGTCCATTCAAAGAGTTAGGCCTTCGTTCTTTTTAAACTCTCCTGTCAAAAACAGCATCATTCCTGAGTTTTGATAGAGTTCTTCACTCTTTTTTGATAGAGAGTAATGATATGAGAACTTCTTTTTATCAATATTCCTTACAAGATCTATTCGACTTGTTTCAGGCCCATGACCTGCACCCAGCAGGAGTCAGCCGCCTTTATAACTGGCACTATAAAAAGAAAAAAATCACTCCTTGTGTAGATGAAGTTGCTAAAAAAACGATTGATTTTGTGAAGAAGAATTTTGACTTCTCACTCCCACAAATAATTAAGACTCAGGTGAGTGATGATAAGACCGTCAAACTTCTTTTTGAATTGGAAGATAAGTTTACAGTTGAGTCAGTGATCATTCCTTTTCAAGGTAAGTATACTGTTTGCCTCTCCAGCCAAGTGGGCTGTGCTATGAACTGTTCATTCTGTCATACCGGCCTGCAAGGCCTGAAGCGCCAGCTAAAAACAGAAGAGATCATCGGACAATTCATGAGTGCTGGACTCTGGCTTTTAGAACATCGACCAGATGATTATCAAATTCAGAACGTGGTCTTCATGGGGCAAGGTGAACCACTTCACAATTTTGAGGCAGTCAAAAAGTCCTGTGAAATTTTTCTCTCACAACATGGGCTTTCTCTGGCCGATCATAAAATAACGATTTCTACCGCAGGATATCTGCCGGGATTAAAGCGCTGGGTAACAGAAGGAATGCCTGATGTTAATATCGCACTCTCACTTCATTCACCTTTTAAAGAGAAGCGCGACAAACTCATCCCTATCAATAAAAACTTCGATCTCTCTGAAGTTCTGCCGCTAGTGGACTCAATCCCTACCGGAAGAAAAAGATTTGTTACTTACGAGTATCTCCTTATTAAGGACTTTAATGACTCATTGGAAGATGCTCATGCTACTGGAAAATTATTAGCGGGTAAAAAGGCCTTTATTAACCTGATCCCCTTTAACCCATTCCCTCTTTCTTCTTTTGAGCGCCCCGAAAAAGAGAAAATTGAGGCCTTTCGCACTACACTTGAAAGCTACCAAATCCCCACTTTGGTGCGAGTTACCAAGGGGGATGAGATTCTTGCCGCTTGCGGTCAGCTTAATACCGGCCTCAAAAAACAATCTTAAGGCAAAATTCTTACAATTCCTGTCATTTATCTCATTGCCAAAGCGAATCCATCCGAGATAGAAGAAATTTCAATAAAAACCGCCCTTTATATAGGCGTCCAAAATTGTCCAATCCTTTGACATTTGCACGAAAATTGATCGCTCTACTACGAGCTAATGCATTGATTTTACATAAAACAAACTTGTCACGGAAATTGCAACAGTAGAGTGAGCTTAAGATCCTTCAGCGTGCTGGTCTATAGAATTTACATAGACTTAGTTATATTCCTGAAGCCTTTTGGGCAAAGCGTTAAGATACGATTAAAGATTTTGAAGATATTTTTTTCACGAGGGGTTAAAAGATGAAAACAAAGAGTCAACGCCGCAAACTACAGCCATACGATCCAAACCAAGGATTTATTGGAACAGTTAAAGTAGATGTGGCCAATTACATCTTTACTTCAAGAAGAAAGCGTCAGGCCTACCGCCACTCGCGCTCTCTGGTGAAGAACCTTCTTACTCGTGAAGTATCAGTTCACTTAAAAGAGTCTCAAGGCCTTACAAGATTTATTCGTAAGCGTGATCTTACTTTCCAAAAATCTGATGAGAACGGTAACTACAAGATCTTTACAGTTCCTTGTACAACGACAATCGTTCCTCTTCAAAAATCAATGTTCAATACAATTGAGAAGGCAGCCCAAAGCCTTATCGTATCTCTTCGTGCTGTTATCCAAGATATCTATGGTGCTAAGTCTATTAAGGACTCGGGATTTGTTAAATCCCTTCCAGCTGATATCCGTCAAATCTTTATACAGGCGATTCTAGAATCTCCAAACTACTTCCCACAACTTCATCACCCAAATATGAAGAAGTATCCGTTCTTTGATAACGTGGGACTAGATCTTGTTCTTATTGAAGATTTTATTGAGCAATCAAAAGGGTTTGAAGATCTTTTAAAAACAAATAAGTTCGATAAGATCCCTAACCTTCCTTTCAAAATTCTTGAATTAAATGCTGGAGCTCCTTCTGGTGCTTCAAACAATATGAACGTTCTTGAAGGTCACTACGAACAGAACCCTGAGGTTCTTGATTCTATGGGCAAGATGATGCCGAATGACCACTTCCAGGTTCTTGCTGAAACTTATAAATCTTTAGGTGATGCATGGACAGGGATTAAAGACGGTATTCAAGTTATTCTACCTCCAGGTGGATTAAATGGTGCTGCTCCAGAAATTCATAACCTTGCTGCTTACTCTGGTCTTGTTTATGCTGATCCTGTTCAGTTATTCCAAGATGAGAAAGGCTATATCCGTCTTAGGACAATTAACGGTTCTAACCCAATCGTTACGGCCATCTACTCACGTATCAATGCTGATTCAGCTCTCTTTGATGCTGATAAAGGTATTATCCTTCGCGATGCTGATACTAATGAGCCGATCTACCTTCGTGATTCATTAAAACTTGGTGCAGACGGTGAAGCTCCTCTTGTTTTAGATGTTGATGGAAATCCAATTCCACTTCAATCTGACTATGCTGTTCCTGGTCTTCTTGAGGCGATCATTGAAAAGCGTATCTACATGGGTGGCCTTAACCGAATCATGGATAATAAAATTATCCTTGCGGCCCTTACAACATACGCTCCTAAATACTTTGCAAATCGTCTTAAAGAATTAGGTCTTAGCACAAAAGGTGCAAAGATCACTCCTCCTGAAACTCTTCCTCCAAAGAAAGAGTCAGTGAAGATTATTGAGAAGAATCCTGAGGAATGGGTAGTAAAAGCTCCAAACCTTTCAGGTGGTACTGGTGTTTACATCATGAAAACTCTTGCTCAGAAAGACAGAGAAGAAGTTCTTAACATGATTCGTAAAGAGCCATCTCACTTTGCTTATCAGAAGCTTGTTAAAATCGCTCGTATTCCAGTAGCGATGAAAGATAAAGAAGGTACTCGCTTTGCTAACCTTGCTGCAGATATCCGCCTATGGGTATTCTTCGGCGGCGGTGAAAAAGCTCTTCCTAAGATGACTCATAACGCTCTTGTTCGTTATGCTCCTGAGGAAAGAGGCCCAATGAGTTCAATCGTAAATACTTCAAAAGGTGGCGGTTACGCTCCATTCGTAGTGATCGATGATATCGGAACTAATGAGTCAGTATCGGCCGCTGAATTTGTAAAAGCCAAATACCCGGCTCCACTACAAACTCACCTTCCGATGTTTGTTGCTGCTCAATTGATTCAGGTAGCTCGTCTGACAAGTGAGATTTATAACTCTCTTAAAGATAACTCTGCTGATAGCTATACTCTTCTAGGTCTTACACTCTCATTGAAAACCCAGTGTAGAGAAGTATTAAGTTTCCTAAACCCTAGAGCTATTGAGCCAATCTATAAAATGATCGACTTCTTAGAAGCAAAACAGAATACATCTAACATTGCTTCTTACTTCGATCTTATTAACTCTAATCAGCTTAAATTGGTTAGTGCTCTTGAATCTTTAGAGAGAAGAAATAAACTTCCTAAAGGTTTCAGAGATGAGATGGATCAACTTCAAGTTCTTGATATGGATCTTGTGTACCAAAACTATACAGAAGATCACCGTAAGGAAGATAAGAAGATCCTTAAAAATCTTAAGTCTATGCTTGCTGAGAAAGCGGGAACAAACGCGAAACTCGCTGTTGAATTTAAGAACCTTCTAGCAATTCTTAAATCAAGCATTGATGCTAAGTTTGAAAGAGATGTGATCACTGGTCGCTCTGCTCAAAACTTAATGAAACTCATTGAGAATTTCATGAGCACTGTTCGTGAAAGACTACAAAATTCAGAAAAGGCGATCGAGTTCTCTAAGGTTTTTGACCTTAAAACGGTACACCCTGAGCTGAAATTTGAAACTTTTGGTCTGACAGAAGAAAGTCTTAAGAAGACATCTGGCTTCCTATCTGCTTCACAGAAAGAGATGGCCACTGGTGAACTTCTTATTGATTCAGACTTTGTCTCTGATGAGCTTAAAGAAGCTCGTCATGATTGGATGAAAGTTGAGGCACAGGCCAAAAAGATTTCAACTGATAAGAGAGAGAATTTCTTAAAAACAAAACGTGCTGCTCATTTTGCGAAATATCCGGTTCTTGCTCGTATGACTGAAATCATGAATACGAAGAACGCAAAACTGAAAGATATTATCGAGCTTATGCCTGCTCTTCCTTATGCCAAGTTCAACCTTGAGCAATTTGCGAAGAAGCAAGGACTTCGTCTTGAAGATATTTTCTCAAGCGAATTGACTCCTAATAAGATCTCTATCCTTTCAACAAAAAAGATTAGAGAAAACCACTTGTCTGCTCAAGAGCATGCTGGTGAGTGCTTTGCTAAGAAGCGTAAGTCACACGGCCTATTCTCAGACTCAGATATCTTTATCTGGGTTCGTAAAGAACTAGATCCTCTGACTCAGATTTATACTGCTGGTCACGAAGTTATCCACTTCCACCAGATTGAAGAGACGACAAAGATGGAAGCAAGAGCTCTAAGTGATGGTGCTATCGCTCAAGCTTACTTCCTAAACTTCTACGGTAACTTCCTGGGAATCTCTGCAGCTTCTCTAGAAGGTCTATCAGTAGACGTGAGTCTTGAAAGACAACCTCTGTACGGTCTTGCCGACAGAATCGTTCCTTACTTCTTCTCTAACGTGATCACTGAGATCCGTAATGCGATCAACACTGATAGCGAAAGCTATGAAGAAGTTCTGAATAAGTATGGTTCTCTTTATGGTTATATGATGCCTAGTTCAAACCAAGTAAAAGTAAAAGCTCTACAAGAGATTTTACCGGCCCTTGAAAATGCGAAGAATATTCGTTTTGCTAAGGAAATCGGTCTTGAAATTGCTTGGGATGAAATTCGCTCAGCAATGCCAAGTGCGAACGATTACCAGATTAAGACTCTAGGGGCCAAGATCCAGAAGATGCTTAAAAAAGCAACTCCTGATTATGAAACTCTAACAGCAATTGGTAACCACCAGTTCTACGGAGTGAGCTTCCCAAGAAAGTTTGATGTAAAGCAAACGCTTACTCTTAGACCGATCCTTTCAACGATCAGCCTAGGAAGCAGCTATAACCAAACTCAACAGCAACAACAGCAGTAAGAAGAATTTTATATGAAAATTGATATCCTTACCCAAGATGTTCAAAACCTTTTCCCTTATCTAGATGAAGTTTCACTAGATAAGGGAAACTATACTGCCATCAATAACTCTTTTGGTTATAGCAGCTACAGATCAACGTATCTTGAGCATGAGTGTGAAGTAGCAGTTTCAATCATTCTTGGCGGAACGGGATTCATTTTAAGAAGAAAATTCTTTAATGGTCAAAAAGAAGTTATCCGTTTTGATCACTTCAATATCAATGGCGAGCTTACTTTTACTTCTGACAAAGAAGTTCTTAAGCCCATGATTGTTGAATCACACATGTTTGACCCGAGCAATATCTTTGCTAACCACTTCTATAACTACCTTTGTGCTGAGTACGCTCAGACAACGAAAGGTCTAGCAAGTACGAAGCTTGTATACGCTGTAGAGCGTGAGCTTTATCGTCGCTATAAAAATAAAGATCTTTCAATCAACGCAGG
Organism: uncultured Bacteriovoracaceae bacterium; assembly: GCA_937931205.1. Lineage (GTDB taxonomy): Bacteria > Bdellovibrionota > Bacteriovoracia > Bacteriovoracales > Bacteriovoracaceae > Peredibacter. The sequence goes on along the minus strand of CALHBF010000012.1, from coordinate 97,457 downwards.
ACTTGAAGATTCAATCATCCTTCATTCTTTCAAAGACATTGAATCTCTAGAGCTTGATCCAGTTCTTACTTGGGAAGAGCGTCAAGGGATTTATAAGTCAAAGATTGAAAAACTGATGCTTCTTCTTAAAACAAAAGCACGTGCTCATAGAAAGAATAAGCTATTCTTCAGCTTTGGTATTTTTGCCAAAGAAATCGGCTCTCTTGCCAAGAGAATCTCTAAAAGACCTTTTAATAACCTTGCAGGGATCTTTTATCGCTATACTGTTGGTAAAATCATTTGGTTCTTTAACACTGTTAAAAACAACCTTGGTTATTCTGTGGCCCTGGCCGTTTACGGTCCATTTACTTACTACTTCATCACTATGCCGATGAACCCGCATGCGATGCAGGCCGTAGGTAAGGTGAGATCAACTTACCTTGATACCAAAACTGAAATTTCAAAGCTTCTTACTGGAACTTCTTCAGTAATCAGCGAGATCAAAAACACGGAAGCTATTGCTAGCGTACCTGCTATTACTGACAAGGTTGCGACAACTCAAGCTGCAACAACATCAGTTAATCCAGCAGCAGACAATGCAAAGATTTTAAGCAATATCCTTTATCCTTCATCTGTGATCAAAGCTGGTGAGCAGCAGTACTTGGAAGGGACAAAGCTTCTTACTTATAAGCCGCAAATCATGAATATGCCTCTTACCACTGATGTGAACTCTGTTGATGCACAGTCGTGGAATGAGAGAATGAGCAACTTCAAACAAATGCAAATCGCCTATGAAGAGAACATTGAATATGCTTCTCGTATGGGACGTCTTGAACAGCTTGAAACTCAGTATAACTTCCCTATGCAAGTTGAAAATGCTTGGGAAGAGCTAGAGCGCTACAATCAAATGATCTTCAAAGTTCGCGAAGAGAATCCGAATCTATCAGCGAAAATGAAGCAATTTCTTTTCAATGAAATTGATCGTACTCAACAGCTTCAGCTTTATCTTTGGGATAGAATGTCACGCCATATTCTTGATCAAATCTACGTAATGCTCGATAAAGACCGCGAGCAACAAAGAAATGATTACTATGTGGGTCGCTCATTTGTTTTCATGGAAGAGATGACTAACATTCTTAGCTGGCGCTACAAAGATCTAAAGAAACCTGCTGGTTACGATAAGATTGCTGCTCTTGCAAAATTCTATAATAGCGCACGACTTGAGCATGGCTCAGTTATGAAAAACCTTGCTGCAAATTCAGATTTATTTAAGCAGAAGGATGTTTACAACACAAAAGAGTTTCGCTCTTATATGAAACGCCAGTGGGAGATTCTCTTCCTTCAAAATGCGAAGGCAGAAGAAGCTTCAAACATGGGTCTTAACATGTACATCTGGTCAGTAAGAAATACGGTTTGGATTCTACAAAGTGTTTACTCGGCAAAGAAAGAAGAACTTGCTCTTCTTATCAAGAGAGACACAACGAACGGACTTTTCACTCCGGCAGAGCTGACACTGAGAAACAAACTTTCTCTTCAATATGAAACACTTTTCCACAACCTGACTTTAGAGTACGTGGGAATCAGAGAAGAGATTATGAACAGACTTCCGAAGGATATTGAAAGTGAGCAAAGAAAAGTTGTTCTCGATAACCTGAAAGAGTTTTTCACAGACAGAGATAAACTGGATGGAACAAATCAGGCCTTAGGCCAAAACGATACTGAAATGAAAGGAACCACACTATGAAAAACTTAAAGAATTCAAAGATGCTTCTGGTTCTCTCTTTAGGATTGATTGGTCTGTCGGCACAAGCACAGAATATCTCTACGCTCAATTCTGAAAATGCGCCAATGGACAATAGCGCTAGTTCTGCGACCATTGCTCAAAACAATTCGCAAACTCAAAACCAAGCGGCCGGGACAAACTATATGCCTAGGCTTACTGAAAAGATGAACCAGAAAAGTCTGGGTGATCATCTTCTTAGTAATACATTTTTAACTTACTACCAACAGTTCTTGGGGCCAACGATGGCCGGCGGTAACTATACTTATAACGTTTTCCAAGAAGCAATGGATGAGTCAGGTACAGGTCGTGCACCTCTGCAATCATTCCATTCAGTAAACGTTCGTTATCGTATTAACAACGATTGGGCCGTTGGTGCATCTTTGGCCATGACCAATGGTTATACCAATGAAGTATCAAACCAGACTTCATGGGGTTCTTTCTCAAATAAACCAGCGTCTGAATTTTTCAACGCTCGTGTATACGCAAACCTTCCAGGTCTAAGAACTCGTTTGGGTACACTTTGGAGTACTGTTTCTTATGAAGCTCCAACTTCAGTAGGTTCAAGAAAGAATGGAATGAAAGGCGGTCTCGTTATTTCTGAAAGTTTTTCTTTCAATATCCCAAGCTATAAGTGGAACATTGGTCTTCTTGGACAATACTACCGCGCATATTTTGGTGAGAATGTAACGGTAACTCCGGGTTACCTTCCTTTCAGTAAACAGACTACAATCATTTCCGGTGGTCCTTATGTTAACTATCGTATCAATGACAGATGGATGGTTGGTTCAATCATTACTTTTGACTGGGACCAAAGAGGAAAGCAGACTGATACTTTAAAGTTCAACAATAACCTTGATCACCGTGGAAGAGTGAGTCTAAACTACTTTCCACAAAGCATTAAGTATCTTACGAACGTAGGTGTATTTGCTCAGGCACTACTAAAATTCCGTCCTGAAACGACGGCATTCGGTGCAGACTTCGCAATTCGTTTCTAAAATTAAAAAAGTTTCTTCATAAAAAAGAGGCCCAGTATTAATTTGGGCCTCTTTTATTTAAGCCTGCATCTTCAATTAAATCATTACGGTGCTGCGCTCAGCCTCATTGTTAGTATTCTTAGAAATATTTAGACTGCATGGAAGGGCCTGAGTAATTGAAGATTACACTCCCCTTTAAATCTTGTCTTAGAACATCAATAACTGATTGATTGCGTCCCTTCGGATCAAGGTGAGGCATAGGTACGTTCGGCACACCAAGGCAGCCTTCCGTAGGCCTCAAGAAATTATCAACAAAGGCCGCTTGTCTGGCATTCTGAAGCACACGATTAAATGCTTCTTTGGATGTGGTATGAGATAAGGAGCTGATGTCTCGGCCGATATCACTGGAAGTGCCATTATATCCTTTAAGGCCATTAACCACTTGCTCCCCCGGTGAATCCCAGCCATGCATAATAACCGCTCGTGAGCGCATATTGGAGTTATTGCGATCGACTCCATTTAAGATCAAATTATTTCCAAAACGAGATCCATAAGAAGGAGCTCCCGCCACTACGAAACCGTCACTGGATTGATTTGAACCTGAAGCATTACTCATGGTGGGAGATCCCCCCTTGCCATCAGTACCAAAGACATTATTCCCACCACCTCCATGAGCAACCCAAGTGTTATGCATGACCTTATTTTGGTTAATATCAATAACAAATAATCTTCTCTCATGGGAAGGCCGTGTATAGTCGACAATCGTTAATAAACTGCTGTTGCTGACTCCAGAGAGCCCTTTCACTTTTTGCATGCCCTTAATGGCCTTTACATAAGAGTCTTTGCTCATAAAAGGACATTCTGGTTTACCACTCTGGGAAGCTTTAAAAACATTCTTGCGAACTAGTTCTTTTGCTATTTCATCTTTGAGAATAGTATTTTTTGCTTTGGCATTCTGAGTATAATCCTGCAAGAGAACTCTTTTTACTTCTTGCATCGAATTGATGCTGAAGAGTCTCAGGGCCGTGACTTCGGTGTTGCCGCTTACTTTATATTTTTGCAGCAATTCCTGAAATCTATTTTGGTGCCATCTCTCAGGTGTTTTAACTTGATCCAGAAAACTCAAATCAGAAATCATTTGATTGAGAAGTAGTGCATTGGGTTTATCAGGAGCATAAAGTACATTCTCAGGCTTACAAAACTCAGAATTCATAAAACTTTGTTTCAACTTTTCATAACCATCTTCAAGAAGGGATTCAGTTGTTTGAGAAAAATTTTTGGTCACTTGAGAATTTATCGGATTTAAATGTTCTGCCGGACAGTCCTCGTCATGCTGATGACGAGTTTCCTGCTTTTTAGGCAAGGCCGATAATTCTTGAGTCATCGGTTTTCCTCTCAATAAAGCAGGCCGTGGGTTTTCGGTCACCTTAACTTGAGAACGAGCGATAGAAAGCATTCCATCATCAAACTTCTCCATCAGCTTCTTGCACATACCGGTACCTTTCTGGATACCGACACTTCCTTCTTCACAAACTTTGTGAGCGCTCACAGATAAATTTTGTAAATCATTGGCCTCTTGAGGGCTTAAATTTTTAAGGAAAGAATGATCTTTTCCGCTCGCTTTAAACACTTCATCACACTTACTAAAAGCACTTCCCTTGTCTTGGGGAGTTTTGAAGGCAACACAAACATCTTTACCAAAAAGCAGAGGCTGACACTGGAGCTGCCCTTGAGAGCAACTTCCTTGCTGGTAACCCGATTTTAAATTAAGAGGTGAAGTACAAAACTTCTTTCCTGCCGAACTTCTCACCTCACTGGGCCACCCAGCAAAAAAACAGTCCTTGCTGCTTGCCCAAGCACTATCAATAAAACTGAAATTCTTTTTAAACTCTTTTTGATAAGTCGTCAGATCTTGAGGAGAACGCTGCTCAATTTCGATAAATAAATTTTTAAGAACCAAAACCCATTCAACACGTTTTTGATAATCCTCCTCACTCTCAGCTTTTGCGCCAAATGAGAAGCTAGTAATAAGGATAAATAAAAGAAGGCATCTCTTGAGTTCCATTACATTCAGATCGGCTACTGGAGGGTATATTTTTAGGGAATATGGCCAAAAGATGGCCTTAGAAGGGAAAAGCAAGTTCTCCCTTCGTAAGGTATTTAATTTATTAGAATCGGTAACTAAGACCTACTTGAACTCTTGGGCCTGAGAGATCCCTACTAAATTGAGCCGAAGTCTCATCGGCATCGTAAGACTCTTTTCTCATGTAGTAGTCAGCAAAAATTCGTGCTCCAAAACCATTACGAGCATAGAACTTATATCCGGCACCTAAGAAAAAGCTATTCCCCGTTCCAGTAGCAGAATTAGTTGAACCAGCGGCCGTTTCAAGACTTGATTTGGCCTGTCCATAACCCATCCCGAGAGTAATGAAAGGAATGAACTCTCCCGTCTGACTTGGAAGCTTAGTCGGATGCCAATTCACACCAACACCAAATTCAGTGTAATCATTCTTAGCGTTCCCACCATTATAAGACTGAGCATCTCCTTTAATGAGATTGAGATTTCCCATTAATGAGAAGCGCGAGTACCACATTCTTTCATTTTGTGGATAATACTCAAAGCTCGCCCCAATATGATACTGGGCCATCGAGCCTGAAACTTCAGCTCCGCCTTCAGCAGATGTCGTACTCGAAAGAGAAGAAATATTGAGAAGTCCTACGACTTCCATATTACGCTCAACTAAACTCTTTGGAGCGCTCTCACCTGTTAAGGCCTTCATATCTTCTTCATCACTTCCCACGGCCGCCAGATCATTTGCACCATCAGCAAGAGGTACACCCACTGGTGGAGAATCCGGAGTTGTTCTCACAGGAACATCTTCACGAAGAATTGATTGCGTATCATCCTTAGTGAGCTTCACCGGTGGTGTGATTTTTAAAGTCATCACGGAGTCATTCACAATATAGTCAGCATTCACCAGACGATAGACTGACCATACTGAGCGTGTTGGAGAAATTTTAACAATCACACCTCGGGCGACAATACCTGCCGTTACCATAAAACGAGCGTGATCTCCTTCTACTAATCCATCTTCAGTTCCGCGGTTAATAAGAACTGTCTTTCTTGAATCCGAAGTTTTAATAATTCGGGCCGTGAGTTTTTCATCAACTTCCAAGGAAAAAGCAAGTCCTGGAACCAAAAGTAGAGCTAATAATAAAATCTTCATTCCTTCATCCTTAAAAAGAATACCCAAGCCCAAAGGCAAGATTCATGTCTGTTTTTGTAAAACTACTTGGCAAACTTGAGTTATAGACGCTTGAGCCTGACTTCTCAAAAGAAACAGTCTCAATACTTCCCACCATTCTCAAACTTACCTTATTTCTAAAAGTATACCTTAGTCCGGCACGAAAAGCTGGAATACTCATCAAAGTATAATTGGCCTTCTCATCATAAAAAGAGGACCTCATCTTTGAATATCCTGCTCGAAAATATGTCCCAAGATAAATGTTAATCACTTTTTCAGTGTATGGGGCAAAAAATGGGAACCAGTTTAAACCCATGGTAAAGCTCTGGTCATTGCGATCAAAGTTCTTCCCTGCCAATCCTACTGCATCATCAGTCAGTGTCCCTTGGGCATTAACGGCAAATCTCTCCCACAGAGGGTGTTTGACCATAGGGACAAACTCCAGCTCAGCATTGATCGAGTAACGAGATGACTTCTGATAACTAGTATCAGTTGAAGTTTGGTTATCACTCAAGGCCTTTGAATAATCGACGGCCATATGAAAACGAGATGGCCTGGAAACGACTCGAGCACGTCGGTCTTTCTCCTGAGCAATAGAAATTTTCCCAAGAAGCATTCCTAGTTCTTCATCAGAATAATCCTCAGACCAGCGCTCGCCATTCTCAAGCAGTGAGCGAGAGAGCTTAGCATTGCTTTCAATCGACTTTTCGTTGTAAGCAAGATTGTTTTCCCAGACAGTGGCAAAGTTTGATCTTTGGCGAAAGAAGTTATTCCCCGGCTCTCGCATTTGTTTGTCATAAAAGGAGGCGTAGTTGAAATCGGGATCATTCACCCTTTGAAGATATTGAGTTACTAGACCTTCAAAAACTTCTAAGCGAAGATTTCTTTTAAATTGTTCGGCATTTTGTGAACGATAAAGTCCTGTGCGAAAGCGTCTTTCTTTATGCTTTGCCCATTTTTCCAGCTCAATCAATTCAAAATCCTCATCTGACTTGTAACTTGAACCGTGATTAATGTGACTTTTTTTATAACTCTTTACCTTAGCAAGACGATCGGATTCATCTTCAAGAGACGAGCGAGCAGCGGCCTTAACATCTTTTTGACTTGAAACCACTTGCAGTTTCTTGAGCTCATAGGGCCTGCGACCAGGAAGCATATTAGATTCTGTGAAAAGAGTGAAAACATCCCCACGCTGAAGAAGACCTTCTTGATAAAGATCAAAGATCACCCATACCGAGTGATCTGTTCCAACTTTAACGTTTCTCACTTTTCCTACGGGAACGACTCTGAGGGCATTTTGATTATCAAGGGACTTGACCTGTTTGAGGACAACTCCAAAATCATTCTCTTTGAGCTTTTCATGGACCCCTGCATCAAAGACAAGAGTCTGACCGGAAGTCGAGACTTGCAGAAGTCTCGTTTGAGTTAGAGCTAAGCTATTAAAACTTAGTAATAGTAGTATCCATCCTGATACAGCTTTCAGCATTCCCATCATCCCTTGATTGGACTATTTCTCTTTTATTGTCCCCCAATTCCCAAAATCTGCAAATAAAAGAATTAAATGGTTCGATATTTTTGGAATCCTTAACTCCTTGATAAACCACCCTTTTAGACCTATAAATGAAAGACAAGATTTTAAAAGGGAAATTTATGAAAAAACACCGTCGTGAAAAGCAGATTTTTGAATATGAGTGTTCTCTTACAGGTGAACAATTCAAGATGACGGCAAGAGCTCCACATCCTAAAGACCTTCTTTCAGTTAAAGCATATTACGAATTGAATGCAGATAAAGACGACAGACCAGCTGTTATCAAAAAAAAGCTTGGTGTTGAGTCAGCTGATAAACAATAAGAGTCCATATGAATCACCGTAAAGTCATTATCATCGGAACAGGTCCTGCGGGCCTGACTTCTGCTATTTATACTGCTCGTGCTGATCTTAAACCACTTGTTCTTGAAGGAGAGCAACCTGGTGGGCAACTCACTCTTACAACTGAAGTGGAAAACTTTCCTGGTTTCGTTGATGGAGTAATGGGTCCTGAGCTCATGAGTAACATGAAAAATCAAGCAGCACGTTTTGGTGCTGAATTTGTTGCTACTCTTTGTACTGAAGCTGATCTTTCAAAAAGACCATTTACAGTGAAAGCAAGTAACGGAGAAACATATACTGCTGACTCAATCATTATCTCTACTGGAGCAAGTGCAAAAATGCTTGGACTCCCAAATGAGAAAGGTCTTGTTGGTCGTGGTGTTTCAACATGTGCAACTTGTGACGGCTTCTTCTATCGTGACAGAGTTGTTCACGTAGTTGGCGGCGGTGACACTGCTATGGAAGATGCTACTTTCATCACGAAATTTGCGAAGAAAGTTTACATCGTTCACAGAAAAGATACTCTTCGTGCTTCAAAACCGATGCAAGAGCGAGCTTTTAACAATCCAAAAATTGAATTCATCTGGGATTCAGCTGTTACTGAAATTTTCTCTGATCACTCAGGGGTTACTCACGTTACAGTGGAAAACTTAAAAACTGGTGATAAAGAAAAGCGCCACACTGATGGTCTTTTCTACGCCATCGGACATACGCCAAATACATCTTTCCTAAAAGGTCAGATCACTCTTGATGATAACGGCTTCATCAAAACAATCAACGGCCCAGCAACAAACGTTCCTGGAGTATTTGCTTGTGGAGATGTTCAAGACTCAATCTTCCGTCAGGCAATCACTGCTGCCGGTTCAGGTTGTCAGGCCGCCATTCTTGCTGAAAGGTTCCTAGAAGGGCACTAAGCCTTATGCCAAATCATCCATTAGTCGAAAAATTTCAATTACTGTACCAACGCCATAATGTGTTGGTATCAGTAATTGTTTTCTTAAGCGGTTTCTTAATCGATGTGTTCACCCTTGGTGACATTGATGATACTTTTTCTCTCGTTCAGCAGCTGGTCTATCTCTGCGCGATTACCTATATCCTCTACTATGAGATGATCAACAAAACGCCAAAGCTATTAAGTAAATATTGGGAGTACCGCGAGCTTATCATCACCTTTCTTTTTGGTAGTCTCCTCTCTATTTACACCCTTTATTTCTTCCACTCAGCCTCGCAGATCTCGGGCCTTCTCTTTATTTGCCTATTAGGACTGCTTCTCGTGGCCAATGAATTTCCGCAATTTCAGCGCTTAGAATTTGGTGTGAAGTTTGTGGTACTAAGCCTATGTACGATCTCTTATCTTCTGATTATCTTCCCCATCTTTTTTGGACACATCAGCGTACTGGGATTTTTTATCGGTGTCCTTGCATCCTTGGGGATCTTTCTTGGCCTTTACAAACTTGAAGAAAATAAGATTCCAGACTTAAAAAAACGCTACCTCTATCCAGTAGTTGGTACTCATATCTTTTTCATCCTCGCTTACTTCTTAAATATTATTCCACCAGTGCCTATTGCCGTTAAACATATCGGTGTTTATCACAGCATTGAAAAATTAGACGGAATCTATCGCGTCTCTTTTCTTCCACGAAAGTACTTATTCTGGTTTGATTCAAATGATGAGTTCAGTGCCAGACCTGAGGACTCGCTGAATATTTTCGTACAGATTTTTTCTCCTCGTGCTTTTGAAGACAAGGTTTTCCTTGAATTCTATAAAGATGGTGTGAAACAAGATCGCATCCCTATAGGTATCAAAGGCGGCCGCTCTGAAGGCTTCCGTGGTTACGTGAATAAGAAGAACTATTCCCCAGGACATTGGCAGGTCGTGGTTGTCAGCTCCGACAACAGACCTTTTGGTGACTACTCCTTTGAGGTTCATTCTGACACCACAATAGAGCCGCGCGATTTCAAAGTCTTAGATTTTTAGTCCGCCATAAAGGTGGACTATTTTTCTCCCATAAAATTCCCCTTTGACACTCAGGTCTTTTTTCTGAAAAAATAGGAAAGAGATCAGATGTATGAATTACCAAGGATCGGTAGCTCATCACAATTGAATAAGGCCACTTTAAAGAAGATTACCAAGGAAGGTAGAATGCATCTTTTTAATTACACCACTCTGGCAACCCGTTTAGAAAAATCAACCCGCACATTATTTATTACTCTTAACAGACCAGATTGGAATAATGCTTTTCGCTTAGAGATGCTCTTTGAACTTGAATCTCTTCTTGCTTGGTGCACGAGTAGAATTGAAATTAACTCTATCTATATTGAATCTTCTACTACTTCTTTTTCTACAGGCCTTGAACTCAATAAACTGAGTGATCTAAAAGCTTCACAGCTAGCAAAAATAAACACAAAGCTTCAGAAAATTATTTTTGCAATGATGCAACTTCCACAGACAATCGTGGTTGATCTAGGAACTGGATCACAAACTCTTGCCAGCGAATTTGCTCTTGGTGCTGATATCCGTATCATTCATAAAAATGGAACAGTGGCCTTCAATCATAATCACTATGGACTCTGCCCTGGCGCTGGTGGAATGAGCATGCTATCAACATTGGTTGCACCAACATTCGCTCGTCACTGGATTTTAAGCGGTGAAAAAATTGGCATTGAAAATCTTCTAAGATCAGGACTTGTTTCACAGGTATATGATGATAACAACCATGAAGAAGTGCGAGTAAAACTTCTTTCTCATATCGCTAAAGATGCCCCTGTTCAGCGAATTCAATCAAAGCTAGGTCTTTTTGAAGCACTTCGCTCGCAATTTGAAGCTGGCATCATCAACGATAATAAAATCGCAAAAGCATCTATGATTACTGAGGATTGGAAATCGAAGAGTCAAGAATCAGAGGATTTTGATTTCATGCCTGCCAAGTCGATGTCTTACTCAGTAAAACTTTCTCTCATTAAGAATGAAGAAACAAGCATTGAACATTAATTGTCCATCCCACTACCATAGGTAAGTACCTATGGTAGCTATAATTCCAATCGAATTGATCAAATAAGACAGACATGACAATTTTCTACCTTCTTAACAGGAGGATTTATGAAAAAATTGTCTCAAGTTATCAGCTTTGTATTCATTAGTTTTATGCTGAGTCTGCCTGCGATGGCGACAGCTCAGTACAGAAAAGGTGAACCGTTTGAAATGAAAGGCTCAATGACCCATTTCTATGGCGGTCCAAAAAGTGCCGAGGCCAACATGTGGAAAAATGCTTTAGGGGTATGCCATAGACTTGGCCAGGGAGAGAACAATGGACTCCTTCTCAACCGTCTAAGCGAAGTTGTCTTTAGCGAGGATAACAATGCAAGTTCAAATGCTCAAGCAATGTTTGTTTGCCTACCTGTCGGAGAGGCCTACTAAGGCCAGATGATATCTAAACCTGGAAGCGAGGATTCGTTCTTGCTCATTCCAAGAATGAGTCCTCCGCCACCTGCTCCACAAAGTTTTAAAGCAAAGTCCCCTTGATCGAGTCCTTTTCTCCAATCCTCTTTAACAGCATCAGGAATCATCTCTTGAAAATAATCCCACTGAAATTTTGAAATATGCCAGAAATGGTGGAAGAGTTTTTCTTTGTTTGCACTCAAAGTGTACTCAATGGCAGAATTCACATCACCACCAAGAATATTTGAGCAGCCAGATTTAAAATTCGAATCTTTGAGTTTCTCTTTATAGATACTCACTAGCGGTCCAGTCTGACGAGGTCTATGAGTGTTAACTAAAAAAAGTCCAAGCTTAGAAATATCAGGCTCAACAATCTCAACTTGAGTTGGACTAATAATCTTTAGAGGCTTTTGTAGATAGCTCACTAAAGGATCAAGGCCTGAAGAAGAGCCATGAAAAAAGCTTTCTAAATGGGCCAGCGTCTTCTGTGCTGCAAATCCCTCAACCTTATTCTTGGCAAAATGGTCATATACGGCGGCCACGAGAGCACCGGAACTTCCAATCCCATATCCTTGAGGGATGCTTGATTGAAACCATAGTCCACGATCAAGCTCGGCCCTAAACTTTTCAACATCCAGATCTTGGCAATCGTGATTGTTCAGAAAATTCAAAAGGTGTTTACGAGAATTCTCTCTCTCACTTGAGTGAGTTAGTTCAAAAGACCAAGAGCCGCTAAACTTTTGAAAAGGAATGGCGAGAGCACTTGATCCACTAAGAATGGTATATTCACCAAAGAGCAAAACTTTGGCCGGAAACGATTTTAGCATAGGGCCGGTCCTGCCCCTCTTTGATCGTGAATGACTTGTTCATAGGCCCCACGAAGTTCATTCTCAATGAATGCCTTCACGGACTTCTCATCTTTCTTTAAATAAAGAAGATGAATATTTGGGCCAGCATCAAGTGTGAAATAGGCCTCAACACCAGTTGCTTGTCTCCACTGTCTGATTTTCTCAATCGCAAGCAATGAATTAGGTTTTAAAAGAGTGTAGCTTTCAGGAGAAGTCAGCATCAGAGCATGAAGCTGTAGGGCCTCATTTTCAAGAACATGACCTACAGTTTTCCAGTCACCAGCTCTCAAGGCATCAATAGTGCGCTTAAAATTTTTATGTGCTTCAGTAAAACGAGCTTCAGCATAAGGATGATCCCCCATTCTGCCGTGACCAGCACGAGAAGAAACAACTTTTTCCTCACTCGATACAATAATCACCGAATCACAAAGATCATTAAAACTTTCATGAGCTGTGAAAGGAGTCGCAAACAAATCACTCATTTGAGCTTCATCTGCAAATTCTCCCCAGCTTACCATTCCGCCAAAAACAGAACGAGAAGCACTTCCTGAGGCCAAGCGAGCAAAGAAGCTCGCAAGCTTCATAAAGTTATCGTCTCTATCTTTTCCCTTTAAAAAATAAAGGTAGTCAGCAAGACAAAGAGCAACTGCGGCCATTCCAGAGGCCGAAGAAGCAATACCTGTTCCATGAGGAAAAGTATTATGAGTATGAACAACAACCTTCGTATTTTTGAATACAGGAAAGTCACTGGATAATTTTTCTAAGAAAGTTTGAATTTTCGCAGCAAATGACGGACGAGATTCACCATCTAAAAAGAGTTCTACTGCCAGTTGCTCACTTGGTGAGAAAGTAAGTTCACTCTGAGTCTGACAGTGAGATAGCGTTAGCGAAATAGAGGGATTGCTCGGAAGCTGATGCCCTTTCTTTCCCCAATATTTTACAAGAGCAATATTTGAAGGCGCTTGCCACTTCGTTTTAAAGTCTTTTGCCTGAAGTTCACTTCGGCCTGATAAAAAATCCATTACAATTCCTGAAGAGCACTACGAACGATTTCATTATAAGCGATCAATGTATCAAAGCCTTTGCTATTAAAGTATTCCCTTGTTTCATTGATCGGACGATCAGAAGTAACAAGAATAAAATCTCCTCCCCAAGCACCAAGGGATTTTACTTCACCCCAGTAATCTGAGAAATGCACATCTTTTACTTTCTTATAACCTAGACTCGTTCCAATAATATCTTCATGAGCAACAAGAAGCTTGTTGAAGGTACGAAGATCATGAGTTGAAATCATCTCCTTGGTAATCAAGCTGATCTCATCAGCAATGAGATTTTTACCAGGGATATCCATTTTATGAAACTTTTGCACTTCTAATTGAGAAGACTGCTTCTTACCAAGATAGACAAAATACAAATTATCTTTAAATGACGGATTAAAATCGCAAGACTCCCACTGAGGCTTCTGATCATGATTATGAAAAATGATCGGTCCCATCGCTTGAGCACAGGCGATATCATAACCTGATCCACCAATAGTGCGCTTTAATAATTCAAATGGAGAAACATAGGCCCACTGGGCAATGTTATAAAGAAAAGTTGAGCTTGAACCTAGCCCCCAACCAAGTGGGAATTCAATTCTAGTTTCAACGAAAACATCAACATCATCACGAAGGAAATGAGGGTTTTGTAGACGACAGGCCTTGAGAACGTCTCTTAAGAACAGGGCCTTCTCATCTTGACTGTCACTTTCTTTAATTGTGTTAAAATGCCAAAATTCAAAATCAGATTCGAACCATACTTTTCCTGTATGATCCACACTCTTCCAATTAAGTACCGGCTGATAGCTTTGACGATATTTCACTTTCATTGACTGGCCAACAGTCGTAGGAAGTGCCAGGGCCTGTGCCCCTTCCATCACAAAGTACTCTCCCGTTAAGAGCAGTTTTCCGTGTCCGTAAAAATATTGTTCACGCATGCGATTGCTCTCTTATTGGTTTAAAAAATTTCTTACTGCTGTGTATGACACCACTTTATCAGCAAAGTACTGCTTACCATCCTCTACCTGCTGAAGTGTTGCACCAAGCTGTCCCATGATATTGAGAAGGTGAAGCTTCATATGCCCTTTCTGAATCCCTGTTGTTACCAGAGATTTTACGGCACCAAAGTTTTGAGCAAGGCCAACTGCGGCCATAATCATCATCAATTCTTGTGCAGAAGGATTGCCTAGAACAGCAAGAGAAGTTTTAGCTAATGGGTGAAGTGAAGTAAGTCCACCTACTGTTCCCACTGCTAGAGGAATTTTAATTGAGAATGTGAAAGTATCGTCACTTAAACTTACTTTCGTTAATGATCTGTATTGTCCATCACGGGCAGCGTAAGCATGAGCACATGCTTCGATTGCTCTGAAGTCATTTCCTGTTGCCAGTACCACTGAATCAATTCCGTTCATGATACCTTTATTGTGAGTCACAGCTCGATTTGGATCAACGACAGCGATTTCAACAGCAGTCGCAAATTTCTCAGCAAAAAGCTCTGGAGAAAAACCATTCACTTCACCAAGGTCTGAGATCGGACAAGAGACAGAGCACTCAACCACACAATCAGGTGTGTAGTTTGAGAGGATGCACATGATGATGAGCACTTCTTTCTCAGAAGCCTGAAACTCATTTGAGTAAAGCACCATGCTCTTAAAGAGCTGTGCCATTTCTTCTAAAATTGAGTTGATGAAGTTTGCCCCCATCGCATCACAAGTTTGAGCCGAAAGTTTTAACTGCCAGTAGTTCTCAATCTTATCAGTCATGTCAACAAGTTCAAGGGCAGTAATTCCGCCTCCGCGCTTTTCCATGTTCACTGTCAGATGAGTGAGGTTATTGAGAAGAACATCTTTTTGATCATTAAAGAATTTCTGTAATTTTTCTTTTGGGCCCTGCCACTTGAAGTGAACTTGTCCAACTTTTGTTGTTGAGATCACGCGAGCTTTAAAACCACCGCGCTCAAGCCAGAATTTAGCTCCTAAAGAAGCAGCCGCTACCACCGATGATTCTTCAATCACCATAGGAACAGCATATGTTTTTCCATTGATTTCAAAATTAGGAGCAATCCCAAAAGGAAGATCAAAGTTTGAAATCGTATTCTCAGAGAACTCATCAAAACGAGCTTGAATTGAATTGTCCTGATGCCAAAAGTTTTTTAAATTATCGACCAGTGTTTTCGTCTCACCTTCAACCTGTGAGCTTAGCCACTGAATTTTTTCTTCTTTGTTAAGTTTTGAAAAGCCACTAACTGTTTGCACTTATTCCCCCTTGATTTCCAAAAGACCACGAGCTGTCAGCATGGCGTCTCTGAATGAAAGGTAAAAGTTCTCCAATACTTCAAAAGATTCTGAAGCAGGTTTAAGAAAGGCATAGGCCATTCCTACCAGAGAACGTGATTGACATAAATTTAGTAATTCAAAAGCATCTAACGGAGATTTAATTCCGCCAGAGATAATAATTTCTTTATTGTGATTGCCCAGAGCATTTACAAAGCTCACCATCTCACGGGCCGTGTGGCCAACATGAATAAGTGACTCTTTATTGTTTGCTTGATCTGAGCGCAGATTTTCAAGAAGAGAGAAATTGGTTCCACCGAAAGCACCGAACTCGATACCTGCAATTGGCAGATCCATCAAGGCCTTCATGCTTTTTGGCCCCATTCCCTGACCAACTTCTTTAACGATCACAGAATATTTGGCCGTCTCAAGAAAATTTTTGAGAGTCACCAGCGGCGACTTCTTAAACTTGTCACCTTCAGGCTGAAACCATTCTTGCAGCGGATTGATATGAATAATTAAACCATCAGCTTCAATTCTCTTCACCATCTCGTGAATAAGATGAACTTTTCCTTGATCAAGAAGTTCTTCCACCTGAGCAACGCCTAAATTGGCAAAGAACGGACTATCAGAGAGATTTCGACGAAGATCAAAATCCTTGAGACGATCATCAGATTCAAGAAGTGGACGGCATGAGCCAAGTCCCATTCCTAAACGATATTTTCCCACTAAGCGAGAAAGGTTTTGATTGATTGTTTGTGCTAGTACTGTGCCACCAGTCATACTGGAAACCCAAAGTGGAAAATCAAGTTCGTGACCTAGGAATGAAGTTTTCCAGTCACCTTGAGATTCATGGGCATAGAAAAGTGGCTCGTAATTGAAACGAGAATCCAATCCAAACTTATCTGTTTGAGATTTTTGGGCAAGCTCCAGATGCTGAATCTTTCGATCAGCTAACTGATGAGAATTTGGGGTCCCCGTTGATGAATTCATAGACTCACATCATTATCAGAGCTGGCCTAAAAAGTCATGAAGCGAATGCATTTATGAGAAAAAACCTATAAACCTTACTAAGTCCTTTATTTTAGAGGACTTACCACCATCACAAATTCTCTCTTCCCTTGTGTTTCTGCATGGTTAACAAGCCAAGAAGCCTTACCACGAATCAAGCACTCACTAGGAGCTCCCAGATCCATTCCAAGGAAGATTTCCCGATTCCCACCCAATTCATTAAGCTCTTCTAAAAACTTTTTTAAACGATAGGGTGTTTCCATGAGGATCAGAGTTTCAGGACGCTTCCATTCTTTTTTAAGCCACTCCATTCTCTCTGGATTTTTTTGGGGTACAAATCCACAAAACATAAAACGGTCATGAGAAAAACCACTAAGAGCAATGGCCAGTGCAATGGAATTAGGAAAAGGCGTGGCCGTCACTTGGATATGATTTTTATGACAAAGATCTACAAGGTTCTGTCCCGGATCACAGAATGCCGGTAATCCACAATCAGACAAAAGGTATGCCGTACCTTTTGGACTTTTGAGTTTTTCGATGATTTCTTTGGTGACTTCTTTATGAGTGTGTTCGTTAAAGACGATAAACTTTTCAATGGCCTCTCTTGGCAGTCCCCAAGCGAGCCAACGCTGGCGACCAACTTTATGCTCTTCCACTAAAATGAGAACATCTTCTTCCAGGGCCCTGAGCTTTAGCTGCTCAAGAGCAATCGGTTCAAGAGGAAGTGCTTCGTGAATAGGAGTTGGAACTAAAACCAGCTTTCCCATTACATCTCCATCTTCACAAAAAGTTCAGGGCGATGAAAGTCCGGCCTGTCTTCAGGATTTGGATTAAGAGCAAAAAACTCACGCTCACCCATTCCCAGACAAGCATGAAGACCTACAAACAGAAAATTCCCTTGAATTTCCTCTGGAAGAGTGACTTGAAGCTTTGATCTCCAAGTTCTTTCTTCTCCATCCACTGAATGAGTGAAATCTAAATTCTTTGGGTAATCAAATTCTTGTCTTGGTTTTTTTATCACTAAAGCAAAAGGTTGATTAAGAGGTGAGAGTTGAACTTCTAAATAAGGGGCAGAAACATCATCCTCAGTCTTTCGCAATTGAATAAAGGCTTCAACAACATCTGTTTCCCATAGGCCCCAATTCTTCGCATAATCTTCGCCAAACTCAGGATTGGCGCAGTACTCAGAATTATCTCGTTTTGAGACGGTAAAATGGATATTTAAAGAGCGACCTGAAACTTCCAGATCAGCTTTGACTAAGTGGCAGGCCACCGATGGAGCATGTTTTTTTAAAAAGAATTGCATGTGATAAGCTTATCTGTTTTCGCCTGACTTGCCCACGTTTTTGAGGCATAATCCCAAAATGAGAATTTTTATTGTGATCAATCCAGGTCTTGAAGATCTGGCATCTGAAGAAATTAAAGAGAAGTGTCCGCTGGCCGAATTTGAAACGGTGAAAGGGGGAATACTTGCCGAAGTTGATCACCAATGGATCTTTAATGCTCATAAACTTTTAAAAATTCCTACCCGTATCCTCTTGCGAATTACTGAATTTAAAGTCAGAGATTTCCCAAAGCTCTTAAATAAACTCTCCGCCTTAAAATGGAATGAATTTCTCTCACACCCAGAACCTGAGTTTGAAATCTCGGCGAGTAAATCACGCCTCCTTCACACCGGTCGCATTGAAGAAATCGCTCGCCTGGCCGTGAGTCTTCATTTAGAGAAACAACCCTTAAGCCTTGATTGGCAAAAGAAGAACTACTCTCCTCAAACTTTTTATATTCGTCTTAACGATGATCTTCTTACTTTAAGTGTGGATCTCTCGGGAGAAGCTCTTTATAAGAGAGGATTAGGGATTATAAAGGGTGAAGCCCCTTTGCGTGAAACGATTGCCAGTGCACTGATTTTTGATATTTTCCAAGGTATCAAACAAGAGATAACTCTTTTTGATCCGATGTGCGGTTCTGGGACTTTCCTATACGAAGCACAGGATTTTTATCTTGCGGGAAAAAGAACATTCTCTTTTAGTGAGAATCCATTATTTAAAGGTAAGCACTACCCAGTTCCAAAACTTGATAAGAAATTACCGATCAAAGAAATGATCGGTCATGAGATCAATGAAGCCTTAGTCGCTAAATTGAACTTCCCTTTCATTAAGACACACGACTCACTTCTAGCTGATTATCAAATCAATTCTCCCTCGATTATTATTTGCAACCCCCCTTACGGTGAGCGAATTAAAATTCAAGGAAAGCGCGGACACTTTCTTAAAGACACACTAGAGCATCTTTTCACTCTAAAACCTTCAAGACTGGGATGGCTAGTTCCGACAGATATGGAAGAAATTTTTAAGGCCCCGGCCTCTTATCGTCTTCTTGGAAAAAGACGCTTCAGAAACGGGGGCCTTGCAGTCTCATTTATGACTTGGGAGAAAATTACTGAATAAAGAGTTGCGACTTAACCCACACTCCTCCCACATAAGGAATGAGTGCAAGCTGGTTTTGTCCAATGTGCTCAACTTCTGTCAGACTCGAATCTTTTAACCAATGAATTTTAACTTCAAACTCCTCACCTTTCGGGTGAAGAATTTTAATATTCTGACCAGGACGAATTCCTTCAGTATGCTTCACTAAGATGGCCAGGTGCTTTGATTTCTCAGCTTCAATCACTTCTCCTAAATAATTACCTTCACGCTTTTGCAGACGAGAGTTTTTTAGCTTAGGAAAAAGAACGTCGGTTTTATTCACTAGAAAGAAGCCTCTCATTAAATCCTGAGGATAGATTTCTTTTAAATTATCCAGATCCTTAATGAAGTTTAATCCTTCCCAGCGCAGATCAATACGGAAATGCGAAAGACCGAGATTAGCTAGTTCTTGGCGAAACTCTAAAAGACAAAATTCTTTTATGTGAAACATAAAAGTTCCGTGTTTATTCTCAACAATCGGAAAGCCTTTGTGAGGTGATTCCTCGCTCTCGCCAAGAGCTGAAATTTCATCATTAAAACGAAACTTTTCTCCCCCATTTAAACCGGAGAGAAGATTTCTTGGAGTATAAAATAAAAGGATGCGGCCAAAACCGAGAAGTTCACAAGGAACTTTAAGAGTAGACACAAATTCAGCTAGAGTGTTGCGTGATAACTCAATAGAGAGAACCAGACGATCAAGACGATCTCCAATGTATTCACACCAGCCGTTAAGAGCTTCAAGATTTCTATTGGCGTTCTCAGCAATAAACTGCACAGGAACCTGTGTATTCTTTAAACTCCATTCAAGTGCTCCGGGATCTTGCACACGAAGCACATCAAAGTGACCTTGAAACTTTTCAATACAAGTGATCAGATGAGCAAAAACATTCTCAATCATAAGAATATCCCACTCAAAAACCACTCTCATTCCGAGTTTTTTGGCCTGAGCAGCTAGTTCTATAAACTGTAGATCATCAAGTTTTCCAAAACGAGAAAAATCGCGATGGCCAAGAATCACTTCATCGTGATTTTCTTCTTTTAGAATTCCTAGATCATGAATAGAAGTAGCAAAGCTTACATATTTCATTTAGTACCTCTAGCACGAACTAAGTTGTGAACCGTCACGTTCGCTTGATATGGCAGGCGCACTAATGTTGAAGGTCTGGTACGAATCACAGGAGCGAGACTCAAGTCCATCATCTCCTGAGTATTAAGAGCAAAAGCTGCTCCCTCAAAAGGAATGACCTCAATATAGTCACCTTGATTAAAAGCATTTCTGACTTCAATGATAATTCCACTTTTCGCATTGGCCTCAACAACTGTTCCCACCATCTGCCACTCATTATCAGTGTTATTCTCTCTCTCATTGAATATTGAATCAGCTCCGGCCGGTTCCACTAGACTTGCTTCAGTGTAGGCACGATGGCTCACTTTCCCAAGTTCTTCTTCCCAGCTCAGTAATTTCTCAGAGAGAAAATCTCCGTGATCTTTATAGTAATTGAGAGCTTCAGAATAAACCTTGCTCATTGTTCCCGCATAAAGATGACTCTTCATACGTCCTTCAATTTTAAGAGAATCAATTTCTTCTTTAATAAACTCAGGAAGAACACGAATACCTTCAAGGTCTTTGGAACTCATGAAGTAAGCCTTTCTTTTTTCTTTGGTATCAAGGCCCATATCCAGAGAATATTCAAAACGACATGAATGAGCGCAACCACCACGATTTGAATCACGACCTTGAGTGAAGTTTGAGATCACGCAGTTACCAGAGTAGGCCATACACATTGATCCATGAATAAACATCTCGATCTCAATGCCTGCTTCACGCTTAATCTTTCCGGCCTCTTTAACTGAAACTTCACGGCCTAACACAATACGGGTAGCTCCCATATTTTTCCAAAGTTTTGCAGCTTCAACATTTAAGGTAGAAGCTTGGGTAGAGACATGAACATCAATAGAAGAGTGTTTCCGTACTGTTCTCACCACTCCTAAATCAGATACGATAACTGCATCGACTTTAATTTTATCCAGAAACTCTACAAATTCTGGTAACTCAGTTAAGTCTTTATCGTGAAGAAATGAATTCAGAACCACGTAAACCTTGGCACCACGAGCGTGAGCGAAAATCACCCCTTCTCTTAATTCATCAGTTGTGAAATTTTCTGCGGCCGTTCGCAGACCGAACTTTTGCCCACCAACATAAACGGCATTGGCCCCATAAAGGACGGCGACCTTCAACTTATCTAAACTTCCGGCAGGTGCCAGAATCTCAGGCATAAAACTAGACATATTTGACTCCTAGGGGACTTGGTTTACCAAAATTAGAGCATTTGATAAACTACTCCTATGAAAAAAGTACTCTCTTTAATTGTGATCCTGCTTACGGCAGGCCTTCTTGGACTCTCCGCCCTGATATTTCAGCGTTTTGAGGCCAATGAGGAGACTATTGTCCCTTTTCCTTATAAGTTTGAGCAAAAAAGTGCTGAATATAAGGTAGAGGCCCCTATTCTTTTGGTAGGTGACCGGATGGGCGAGCGACTGGCCCGATTTAATCGAGAATTAATAGAAGTGATCTCTGCCAATATCGACAACAAGATTAAAATCCAGTCGCTGGCCAAAAATAATTTCGGAATTCACCGCACACTTGAAGACTTGCGGACGATTCAAAAATGGCCGCAAATTCTGATCTATCACGGAGGAAGTCAGGAGTTCTGGGAGAAGAAGTTTGACCTAAATGAGTCGCCAAAAATCAAAACCAATTTTGAGCGCTTTGCTGATGAAAAAATTCAGACACTTATTATTCTTTTCCCTTGGCTATCGCGCATTGTTTACGAGCCCGTAAAGAAGATCCATTTACCTAAAACGCCTCAGTTAATGGAAAAGATGAGTGAAGAAAATTACCTGATCTCACTGGACACGGAGCTGCTGCTTTATCGTGAACATCTGCAAGAGCTGGTTAAAATGAGCAAGGACCGAAACTCACTTCTTATTTTGACAACGACCCCGATCAATTTGGACACTCCTCCGAAGAAAATTTGCTCTATCTCTTCCAATATTGAAGTTGAAAAAGATATTCGAACGCTCAAGGATCTTTTGCGAAAAAATGATGCCAAAAAGGCTTATGCCCTATCAAGTAAGTTAATCACCAAACATGTGGGGAATGCTCAACTGCGCTACATCCACGGCCAAATTGCCCGCAGGCTCGGTAACACCCAGGAAGCTGTGAAATCTTTGGTGGAAAGCACCGCCTATGATTGCCAGCCTTGGAGGGCCACCCATCTGCAAAATAACATCATTAGAGCTGTGGCCCGAGATAACCAAGTCATTTTATTCGACTTTGCGGAATTGACCGATCGGGACTACACCAAAAATAGAACCTTTTTTGACGATCTTTATCCCCAAAACCTCTACTATGAGCTGGCCATCAACCAGCTTGGGTTGTTGATCAAAAATATCCTCAAAATCTAAGGGGCCCAAGGCCCCTGATCTTTTTTTCATCCACCCCCTAAATTCTTTTTGAAACTTGTGATTTTTAAACTATAGTGCGGGTTTATTTTTCATTTTCCATATTGGAGGACTTCGAGTTGAAGACACAACAACCTATTCGTTTCCACAATCTAGATGCCATCACTGAATGGAGTACTCAGCATGCTGATGAGATCTATCAGGTAAGTCGTTGGGGTGAAGGTTACTTTCAAGTTAGTGATAAGGGTGACCTATGTGTGAGTCCGAATCGTAAGACCGCAGGTCCGATGATTAACATGATGGAAGTTGTTGAAGAAATTAAAAGTAAGGGAATCGAATTTCCTGCCGTTATTCGTTTCCATGATATTCTTCGCTCGCAAGTTGCTATGCTTAATAAAACTTTCAGAGAGACAATTGAAGAAGCTCGCTTCAATGGTTCTTACTGTGGTGTTTACCCTATTAAGGTAAACCAGATGCGTGAAGTAGTAGAAGAGATCGTCGATGCTGGAGCTCCGTTTAACTACGGACTAGAAGCTGGATCAAAGCCTGAGCTTATTGCGGCCCTTGCTATGAATATGAACCATAACTCATTAACAGTGGTTAACGGTTACAAAGATAAAGATCTTCTTCGTCTTGCTCTTCTTGGTATTCAGCTAGGACGTAAAGTAATCGTTGTTGTTGAAAAATATTCTGAATTAACTGACCTTATGAAACTTTCTCAAGAAATAGGTGTGGAGCCGATGATCGGTCTTCGTGCTAAGATTTCGACGAAGTCTTCAGGGAAATGGGCAAGTTCAGGTGGAGACTACGCTAAATTCGGTCTAACAATCACTGAGATTCTTCAGGCCGTAAAATACATGAAGTCGATTGATAAAGCTCATTGCTTAAAACTTCTTCACTTCCATATTGGTTCTCAGATCCCTGATATCAGAACGATCAAAGATTCAATTAATGAGGGTGCTCGCATTTACGCAAAACTTTGGAAAGAAGGTGCGAAGCTGGAGTTCTTTGATGTTGGTGGTGGTGTTGGTCTTAACTATGATGGAACACGCTCTAACTCAGCATCTTCGACTAACTATACAATCAAAGATTACTGCGCTGATGTTGTTTATATCTTAAAGCAAATCTGTGATCTGGAAGATGTTCCACATCCGAATATCGTTTCTGAGTCAGGGCGCGCGATTACTGCTCACCACTCTTGTATGGTAACAAACGTGTTTGGTGCTCTTGAAATTGGTGAAGCTTCAAATTTCAATACAGACAAAATCATCAATGAGAATATTCTTGTAACTAACATGAGAGATCTCTCAATTGAGCTTACAGAGAAGAACTACCAAGAAGTTTATAACGATGCGACTAAGCTAAAAGAAGAATCTATTTCTGCTTTTAAACTTGGTATCCTCACTTTAGATGAGAGAGCAAAACTAGAAACTCTCTACTGGCAAATCTGTAAGAAGATTGTTGGAAGTGCCAGCCGTGATGAATATGCTCCTGATGAGATTCTTCACTTGAAATCTCAGATGGCGCATCAGTACCTTTGTAACTTCTCTATCTTCCAATCTGCCCCAGATACTTGGGCCATTGGACAGATTTTACCAGTAATGCCGATTCATAAGCTCAATGAGAAGCCGACTGAACTTTGTACGCTGGTAGATATTACTTGTGACTCTGACGGAAAAATCGATAACTTCCTTTCTGCTGATGGCCCGACGAATACTGTGCCGATGCATAAGCTAGTTAAAGATGAAGATTACTATATTGGTCTTTTCATGACTGGTGCTTACCAAGATATTATGGGTGATAACCATAACTGTTTTGGCCGCTTGAATGAAGTTCACGTCTTTATGGACGATGATGATCCGACAGATTTCTACATTGAAGAAGTTATCATGGGGAACAAGGCTTCAACTGTTCTTTCAACTCTTCAATATAACCCTGAGACTCTTGCTCAGACGGTGAAGTATGCCATTGATACGCAAGTGAAGCGTGGAAAGATTCGTCCGCGTGAAGGTGTGGGTCTGACAGACTTCTATGAAAACTGTCTTAAGAGTTATACTTATCTGAAAAAAGAAAAATAATAAAAAGGGCCTCGACGAGAGGCCTTTTTTATTTTAGCGCGGATTAAAGTAGGTGGGTTTATCAGTTTCGTAGTGTTTCTTTACACTCTGGCAGACCCCCTTCTGAAAATGAACAGCACCTTTCTTCTCGATGATCATTGCCAATAATTTTCTAAATCGATCTTCTAGTTCTTTTTGCGAGAAATCAAAATTATCGATATTGTGTCCTGTTAGATTTTTTATTCCTCGCTCTTCTAATTCCTTCCATGTCTTGGCCTTACTCACTCGCGAAAGAGCGGCACCTGTAGGGTAGGCCTGAGCTCTTTTTTTACTCATAAATCTCTGAACATCAAGAACCAGTTCATCATAGATTTCTGGAGTACCATAGCTATAGCTTTCAATATAAGAGGCCTTGTCGAGTGTATAATCAACATATGAGTCACCATTGCGAGCTCTCACCCCTATTCGTTCATCTTCAGTAGAGCCGGCCACATGGTAGCCCCAAAGAGCGACAGGAGTTTCTCTTTTTAACTTTAACCGTACTAAGACATCTCCATAACCAAAAGTCTGTGCAGGAGTGAGGGCCATAAACAAACCCAGTGAAGCGCTGTCTGCTCGAGCGTTAGGGTCCCCTCTCCACTCGCCATTTGTTGGAAGATTTTTTTTGATGTTGTTTAATTTTGATTGAGGTCCCCAGGAATACAAGACATCAGGCTTGCACTCATCGACAACATACTTTGTCCGATCAACCATTTGACCTCGATCGATGACTCCCCAAGGATTACTCTGGCATGAGAAAAAATAAGGCTTCTCAATCTTATTCTCATTGCTCTTATCCCAAAGCATTAAGTAGTCACTTAACTGGGCCTTCGCACCTTTCTGATAAATTTTCAAAAACTTTTGATACTGCGAATGACTGCTTACATCTACTACCTGAGATTCATTGCAGTCCTTTCCTTGAAGTTTGAACTCATCTTCAAGCCTTCGCATTTTATTCATCACAGCTAGAATATCAGCAATATCGCCCGTTAATCTCTCTGCTTCAGGAGCGATCCCCAAACTTTCCTGACATAAAGACCTCGTCGGAATACCGTCGTGTTGTTTTAAATAAAGTGACCATTCATCAAGAAGAGAAATATTTCCAAAAATATCATCTCGCAAATCTTTGGGACAACTAGCCTTAGGCGGAAGGGCAAAACATCCCTTCGCATTTCCTTCATTTCTCGATGAAATAACAAACTGGGGAATGAGACTTTGGGTTTTTTCAAGAGAACAATCTAAGCTCGTTCCTGTGTCTTGAGAGTATTGAGATAACAATGCGTGTGGATTATCAGCTCGAAAAAGATTGCTGTTGGTTGCAAATGTTTTAAAAGTAGCATCGGCCGTGCAAGCGGCAAAGCTTTGATAAGAAATGAATAATGCTAAAAGAAAGAACAACATTTTCATGATGTTCTTATCGGAGATAGCAGGAATTAATTGATACGAATTCCTTGCCTGATTAGACTAGTCCGCTTTCTCCATCGCCAGATATTCATTCTTGTAGCCAATATAGGCCTTATAGTGATTAGAAACCTTTTGAATCTCTTCTTCCGTCAGTGCTCTTTCAACTACGGCCGGACGACCTTTAATCAAACTGCCTGCTGGAAACTTTTTACCAGGGCTTACCAGCGAACCAGCTGCCACTAAACAGTTATCACCAATTTCAGCACCATCAAGGATGATACTGCCCATGCCAAGGAGACAACCTGAACCAATTTTGCAGCCATGAAGAACTACACTGTGGCCCAAAGAAGTATTTTCTCCCAGTGTGAGAGAATTATGTTCAGTCACATGAAGCATACACAGATCTTGCACGTTGGTATTCTTGCCTATTTTGATATAGTTTACGTCGGCCCTAACGACTGCGTTGAACCAGATGTTAACATTATCAGCAAACTCAGCGCGCCCTATAATTTGCGCTCCTGGTGCAATATAAACACCACTTCCAAAATTTGGTTTATAATGGTGATAGTTAAAGATTGGCATAAGTTCCTCATACTAACAAAAAATAGCTCCGTGCCAAAAGTGGCCTGAGTCTTTAGGATCATGATAGCGTTTTCATATGAATAAACAAGTGGCCATTGGTATCGACATTGGTGGAACAAATACAAAAGTGGGAATCATCACTCATCAAGGTGAACTGATCGACTCACTTCATTTCCCTACTGTTAAAGAAAATCCCGAAATTTTCTTTAAAAATATCTATGAAGAAACTCTGGCAAAACTCAAAGTTAATAACATCACTGACAAGGATATTTTAGGAATCGGTCTGGGCGCTCCTATGCTTCATTCGCAATCAGGAATCATTGGCTACGCTCACAATCTTGGCTGGCGAAATATCCCGATCAAAGCTATTTTTGAGCAACATTTTAAACTTCCTATTTTTATTGATAATGATGCCAACTTGGCCGCTCTAGGTGAGAGCTATTTTGGTGTTGGTAAAAACTCCCATAGTTTTATTCTCATCACTCTAGGAACGGGAGTTGGAACAGGAATTGTTATCAATGGAAAACTTCTTCGTGGCTTTCATGCTCAAGGCGGTGAAGGCGGACATATCATTATTGATGCTCCTGAAAATAGACCTTGTCCATGCGGTGGTATTAACCATGTCGAAGGTTATTTAGGAGCGGCAGGAATTAAGAAAACGCTTCAGATGAATGGACTACAAATGGAAGTCAAAGAATTTGGAGAACACCTGCTATCAAAAAATCCAAGTGACCAGGCACTTAAATGCCTGGATATTATCTGTGATCAACTTTCCAGTGCTATTAGTAATATGGCCGTGATGGTTGATCCTGAAAAGTTCATCATCGCTGGTGGAGTCTCGCAAATGGGACCGATCTTTCTTAATACCTTAGAGAAGAAATTTAACGAAAAGGTTCTTCACTCGCTCAAACATAAAATTCAATTTGAATTGGCCGAAGTATCCACCAAAAAAGGCGCGATCTTTGGCGGAGCTGCTCTGGTTTTCTCTGAGGTTTTATGAATCTAGTTTTTGATCAGGAAATGAAAGAGAGTAAGAAGTTACTTGATATCGTTTTATCAGAAGCCTCCAAACTAAAAAAGAATCTGAGCACTGCTGCTACCAACGAGGATAAGTATCAGGCCCTTTATTCCTACTATCGAAAATACTTCACACTGACCTTGAATAAAAAATACTGTCAGGCCGGCATCAACAGTTCACCTACTCGCGATATTATTCTGGATCATCCATGGAAAGATCTGGCCCTTGACCGTTTCTTTTGTCTTAAAGTTTGGGAAAAAATCAACAAATGAAAAAAATTATTCTGGCCTCCACTTCAAGTTATCGAAAAGAGCTTCTCTCAAAACTTCATTGGCCATTTGAGGCGATGAAACCAGATGTGGATGAAGACATTTATAAGAACGAATCCATTTCTCCCGCTGAGCTTTCGGCAAAACTCTCGCTGCTTAAAGCAGATAATGTTTTTCAGGAAAATCCTGATGCCATCGTTATTGGCTCCGATCAAGTCTGCTCTTTTGAAAATCAGATCCTCAGCAAACCCCAGAACTTTGATCGCGCTCTTGGACAACTAACAATGCTTTCAGGCAACAGACACCAACTGCTCACCAGTGTGACGATCAAAAGTCAGGATAAGACACTGACATGGACAAATACGACAACGCTATGGATGAGAAAACTCAATGAAGAAGATATCACTCGTTATTTAAAAATTGATATGCCCTATGATTGTGCCGGCAGTTATAAACTCGAAGAGATGGGGATTAAGCTTTTTGAAAAAATCGAAATGAGTGATCATACTTCCATCATTGGTCTGCCGCTGATTGAGATTTCTAATATTCTTATTAACGACTTTGGACTTAAATTTTGAAAACGATTCTTTGCCTACTTTTATTCGTTAGCTCCTGTACCACTTTCAGAAAATCGGGAAAAGAAACTCTTCCGATGTACCTGACTAAAGATCTGGATTCCTACTATATCAATATCCTTTTTAAAGAAGTTCCTATTCACACATTCAATATTGATGGCACAGAGGTTGTTCACGACACAGTTAAGTACCGCAAGACTGAACTTGGCCATTTAGTGCAAATCCCAATAACCAAAGAGAGCAAAAAATTTGAATTAAAATCGGGGATATCAACTCTTGCAACTAGGAATATTCTGATAAAAGAGAACCCCGAGAAGCTGATGATGTTCAGCTCATTTGCCCCTGCATTCATGCTTCGTATTCAGGAAGAGAATCCTGACATTCTCGTTGTCTTTATTCCACCGGCCACGCAGTATCAGTCCACTGAAGACTTCTTCAATAGTCAGCTTTTTCACGATGAGAACCTTCGCTTAATACATCTGGTTGGTGAAACTGATTTAGAAAGCTCTTTCAATTTTTCGGAGTTCTCACTAACTTCCCTCAAAAAGCTGCATAAAACAGAAAGACCGGTCATCATTTCCAACTACTCTCCATTTGCTAGTCCTCAGAACGAAAGTCAGTTTCAGGAACTAGCAGCTGAATTTAAAAGAGAAACTATTCCGGTGATTTTTCTCTCATCAAATTCAAAGAATTTAATTCAACAGATCCCTAAGGCCTACTTTGGATTTCCAAGCTATGAGTTCTCAGTAAAAAACCAGTTTCTGACTTTTACTGAAGGCAATACTTCCCCATGGGAAGTATTCAATGAATTCAATTCAGACTTCTTTGTTCTTAAATTAGATTTCGCTGGTCCCTACTGGCATATTCTTCTGCAGGGAAAAGATGAGAATGGGACCAACATTTTTGAAAGGGATCTTACCCTCTATAAGACAAAACTTCGGTAATTATTTGATCAATTTTTTAAGTTCAGGAATTTCAGTGATACGAATGACGTCTTCACCTCTTCCTTTATCTTGAGATACACGATTAACTTCAAGACACCCACGACGCGGATTAAGTGAATAATCATTTTCACCGCGAACAAGAATTCCTTCAACCATTCCTGTTGTTGCATTAATCACAGGGGAGCCAGAGTTACCTCTGAAAGCATCATTGTCTACAATAAATTGTTCAGCTTGAGAGTTATCTCGAATATTGCCATTTAAAGTGAATTTCATCGGAACACCAGAAGGAAAACCAATGACTGTCATCTTATCTTTAGCATCTACCATTCCAGAGGTTCTGACCTTCAGAACTTCTCTATCAGTCATCTTTCTTTCAAGCTTAATCACTGCATAATCAAGTCCAGCTTCACTGCCTGCTAAAACACGATCAATAATCTTAGAACAACGAACTAATTGTTTAGAAGTAAATTCGATTTTTTTACTAATTGAGGCCGTCGTATATTTATAATCAAAGGCCCATTGAAAATCCTGGCAGTCCGAATCGTGGCTTATACAATGTCCCGCTGTCACCATCACATCAGGAGCAATAAGAAAGCCAGTACAGTTAGCGCCTGTTTGTTGTCTGACAAACTTTTCTGTCTCACAAACGCGATGAGGAAAACCGACCTCACCGTAGCGAGGATAGTTATAAACGAATTTCTCACCGACTTGATCAAGATTGGAATCATAGATTTGTGCCGCTACCGCATTGGAGAGCTTGAGCATCTTAGTATCTTTCATCTGGAAATAATCAAAACGATCATCTCTTCCATAAATGGCCTTATCATTGGCAAAAGCTGACTGAACCAGCAATAGACAAAGAGCACTAAAAGCCCAGAGCTTTGGGAACTTTTTCATGGGAGACCTCACATTTGCGATTACTATAGCTGACACCCGACCCAAACCTAGGTAAAACTGGTATAACAAGAAAAAAATACACGTTAAGGAACGCTGATGAACAACCTCTGGGGACAAGAGACCATTCTATTTGAACAATTGACTCCGGAAGAGATTCTCAAAGCTTCTGAAATCTTTAAAAGAAGGCTTACTGGCAAGGTCCTTCCCTTAAACTCAATTGAAAATAGGGTTTATGAAGTTGAACTCGCCTCACCCTATGATTTTGGCCCGGGCTTCTCTGCCAACCACATCATTATCAAGTTTTACCGTCCTGGACGCTGGAGTCGTGAACAGATTCTTGATGAGCACCGTTTTCTCCTGAGCCTTACTGAATTTGAAGTTCCGGTGGTCGCTCCATTAATGATTGGTGATGATGAAACAACACTCTTTTTTGATGATGAGAGAAAACTCTTTTTCGCCATTTTCCCCAAACTGCAAGGACGACTGAAAGATGAACTGATTGGGGACGAGATTGAGCAGGCCGGACGCCTGATTGGAAGAATTCATAACATCGGCTCACAAGGCACTTTTGCCCAACGTCTCAAGTTTCATCCTGAACTTTTCATTCAAGGAGCAAAAACTAATCTTCTTGAATCCAAACTTATTGAAGAGCCAAGTTTTAATCATTACATCAATCTTCTTGATGCGGTAACAACTCTGGCCACTAACAATCTGGGTACGATTGAATATCAAAAAATCCACGGAGATTTCCATCGCGGAAACATCGTCTGGAACGTCAATGGACCAACTGCTGTTGATTTTGATGACACGCTAAATGGACCAATTGAGCAAGACCTGTGGTTGCTGTTTCCTGGAACAGATTCTTATTCCAATGAGGATCGTGAAAAATTTCTTCGTGCTTATTGTGAAATGACTCGTAAGGATTTTGTGAATCTAAGAAATATCGAAGTTTTTAGAACGATGAGGATGATTCATTTTAACGGATGGATTGCCAAACGCTGGAGTGACCACTCATTCAGACAACTCTTCCCTCAATTTACTCAAAGTCAGTATTGGGATCAGCAGCTTATTGATTTAAGAATGCAGATGAGTATGATGCAGGACTCTCAGTACTACTAGTCCTGTCCATCTTCAAATTTTATTCCGATCTTCCATTCGTCCTGTGCTTCATCCACAGGGCGAACCGACATCACTACCCCAAAGATAGGATCATCTAGATCGAACTCATCAAATCCTGTCACCATTAATTTCTCAGTTTTGTTAAACATGCCATTTAAATCACTTAAAAAAGCAAGGCCTCCACGAGAAAGATCAAAGAGCCTTAACTTGTGAATGATTTCACCGTTCACTTTTTGAACTTTAACTTTCTTATTACCCTGCGGTCTGGCCCTTGGACTCTCACGCTTATCTGCAAAAAGGCGATCTTCTTCATCTAAGCTCACACCGAACTCAAGGCCTAGTAGTTCTTGATCCCGATTCGAGCGCTGAGACATGCTTTTGACTCGATAGTAATCCTGAGTCTCATCAATTTCTTCAACCTTCAATCGCTTGGACTTCCAAAGAGTAGAGAAATCCATTCCTGGAATGACGACTTTTCGGGCCTCTCGCTCTTCAATAACCTTCAATTCTTTAGGCATATAAATACTAAAATATTTTTCAGCGAGATCAAAAAGCTCTGACTTAAAAATCATTTGAAATTGTTCAACGTAACAGAAGATAGGAAGCCCTTCATAGAACTTGGCATCTGCGATCTTATCAAGATGCATAAGCTTTGATTCATCATGAAAGGAATTAAGGACACAATGAACGATAGTTCGTCCTTCAGGATGACCCTGCCAGATTATCAAGGGGCATTGATTGGCCTTCAAATATCGCAACACTTTGTTATAGGCCAGAAAGTCTATGTCTTTAGTGAGGGTCTTCATTGGTAACTATTTTATCATGTGCTGGCCTGCACGCAAGCCACTTATTAGGAGTCTTTCCTAAAGAACAATAGTCGCTTCTCCCATTTCTTAGAAATCTTTCTCTCAGTGGGAAGACTAAAGGCCTTACGACGATAACCAGGCCGAGACTCATCTTGTGCCAATTCAATTTGCTGATCCACCGTTTTACTAAAAACCTCAATGAGATTTTCTTCAGCACCACCAGTGGCCTCAACTCCTAGACGATTAAGCTCCAGTATTACCTGATGAATGGACTCCACAGTTGAGAGGCACTCAGGCAATGGCTGATGTTTTACTTTGAAAGCAGAAGTTCGTTTGGAGCTAAAACTCACCCGTGGGATATCATGAAGACAAGTGGATAGTTTCATCATTTTCTTAGCGCAAGGCCAGGTCCCATCAATCACAATAAACTGCTTCGACCTTTGATTTAAAAATGCTGGACTAGTTACTGGTTCAGAGAGATTAATCACTTCCTCACCAGGATAGAGCACATAGCTGTCATAGTGAGGATCATGGAGGGACTTTAAAAACTCATGGTTATCATCAAAGTTGATGTCCACAAAGATCTGGGAATTCTCTAAAATCAGGTGGCTAAAGCGTCCTGTCCCCACCTTTTCTTTCTTAAATTCCATCGGATGCATCAGAATAATAAATCTGGAATAAGTCTTGAAAGGTTTTAAGTGCTGACAAATACAAGTTAGTAGACGTCTTCTGCATTTGAGGCATAAATTCATTACACGGTCACTTTCAAGATCTTTATTTTTGCGCATAATGGGCACTATATGACGACTTCAATTCAAAGAAAACCTCAAGTTAAAAAGATTGCTCTAACAGGTGGTCCGGGCGGTGGAAAATCGACTGCGGCCGAACTCTTTAAGCGGGAATATAAAGACTTTATCTCGCTGGTTCCTGAGGTAGCGACCCTGCTATTTAAGGGTGGTTATCCTCGTTTTGATTCTCCCCTGATTGTCGAATCCATTCAAAGCTCTATCTTCCACGTTCAACAAAATATCGAAAAAACCTATGAAACTCTTTTCCCAAACAATACTTTGTTGTGTGACAGAGGAACAGTTGACGGTGCGGCCTACTGGCCAGCAGGACCGAATGATTTCTTTAGTAAAATGGGAACAACTCTAGAAGCTGAACTTGCCAAATACGATGCGGTCATCTTCTTTGAGACGGCCGCTGCTGGTGGAATGACTATTGAGTTAGGAAACCCTATTAGAAATGAAGATCAGAGAAAGGCCATTGAGCTTGATCTGCGCCTGCGTGAACTATGGAGTCAGCATCCGAATTTCGTCTACATCGCCAATGCTCCATCATTTTTGAGTAAAATTCAAAATGGTATCGAGGCGATGAACAAAATTATCCTCCCGCAAGTTTAATCTTAAAGCCCATCTTCTCAAGGTGGGCCTTCATTTTCTCACGATGATCCCCTTGTATCTCAATCATGTTATTCTTATAAGCTCCGCCAGTACCACAAAGGGCCTTTAATTTCTTTTCGAGATTTTTGAAATAGGCTTCATTATTAGGAAGTTCGAAGAGAACTGAAACCATTTTTCCACCACGACCATTTTTCTCAAGGCGAAGTTTAAGAGTATGACTTGAGGGATTCAAGTCCTCGCTTTTAGGGCAAGCACAAGGATACTTATTACATTTCTTGCAACGCTTAGAAAAATTCGGGTCATCGCTATAAACTAATTCATAATCACTCATGCCAAAGTTTTAATGGTCAAATGAGTGATGAGTCAAGAACTAGTTCATCGCCAGTGACGAGAACAAAGTTGCTGTTATTGAAAACAACCCCAGTCCAATTAAGAGAATGATTTTTTCCATGATCTTCCTCCTCGTTATCAACTTATTCATATCTAATTGGGTAGACTTGCGCACGGAATATTAAGGGAAGTTTGATTTTGTAAGTCTAAGGTATGTATTTATGATAGGATATCAATCATGAGTCGATACGTTTTATTCCATAAACCATATGGAGTGCTTTCCCAGTTCACACCGGAAGATGGAGCAAGGTCTCTGGCAGAGTTTGATCTGCCTAAGGGGGTCTATGCGGCCGGACGTCTTGATAAAGACTCTGAAGGGCTACTTCTTCTCACTGATGATGGACCGCTCATCGAGAAGCTTCTTAATCCGAAGAATGAAAAACCAAAAACTTATTGGGTACTAGTAGAGCGACTTCCCAGTGAGGAAGCATTAAAAAAATTGCGTGAAGGTCTTAAAATCGAAGACTACCTCACCAAACCTGCGAAAGTAAAAATTCTTGATCCGCAACCCGAAATCCCACCGAGAGATCCGCCGGTGCGAGTCCGAAAAACTGTGATGGATTATTGGATTGA
Organism: uncultured Bacteriovoracaceae bacterium; assembly: GCA_937931205.1. Classification (GTDB taxonomy): domain Bacteria; phylum Bdellovibrionota; class Bacteriovoracia; order Bacteriovoracales; family Bacteriovoracaceae; genus Peredibacter. The sequence continues at coordinate 62,993 of CALHBF010000012.1, read as the reverse complement.
GATCACTATCGTTGAAGGAAAGAATCGTCAGATTAGAAAAATGACCGCAGCAGTTGGACATCCTACTCTCAGGCTTATTCGCAAAAGTCTTGCTAATCTTACATTAGGTGACCTTCCACTGGGACAGTGGAAGGAAATTGAGAAATCAGAAATTAAGTTCTAACTTGTTTTTTATCTTTATAGCCATCTTTCTTACCTAACTGGCCAGTAGAGAGGCCATAAGTCTCTACCATGCGAAGAGCATCTACCACTTGGCGAGAATTCAAGCTTCCGCTAACAAGACCCAGATAATTTTTGATCTTCAACATCAAAGCTTCACCTGACTCATCGAGAAGTTCCAAACGGAAAGTTCCAACACCTAAATCTTTTAGCTCTTCAAACATAAATGAAGCTGACTGAGGAGTTGCTTTAAAGAAAGTATTTCGACACTCATGATCTGCTTTCAAATAGTGCCAGTTATTATAAGGGTCTTTTAATTTTAATTCATGTTTCTCACACGGCTTTCCGCAGTCCTTGAATGAATGTCCCTTTGATAAGAAAGCAGCAAACACACAATGTTCCATGTGAAACTCAGGCATGTACTGGTGAATTGTCACCTCGGCCCCAGCTGGGTTACTGCGGGCCACATCTCGCAATTGATCACCATTAAGATCATAACTTAAATTCACAGTCTCAAGGCCCTTACTCAAAATGTAATCAAGCGCATAAGAGTTGGTGATGTTTAAAGAGAAGTCACCGATAAGAGGAATCTTCGTCTGCTCTTTTAAATAATTAAGGGCCCCAAGATTTCGAACAAGAATAAAATCAGGGTTGTGACGAACGATGGTATTTAAATTGTAATACTCTTTAGGCTTCAAAATTCGAGTTGTGGCAATTCCTGCGCGAAGACCTACATCTCTTAACATCTGAATGCTTGGCCCATAATCTTTACCGAATTCAAAATCTAAAATAACACCAGCAATGTGTCCTGCATCTTTTTGAATATCAGCAAAATGCTCTTTTAAATACTCCACCTGCTTCAACGAGCGCAGCAGAATGTTAAGTTTGGTCTGAGTACTCTGAACACTGGCAAGCTTCTTCGCAGGAAAATCTCCTAGCAAAGGATTCACTCGGGCCAGACGAGATTCATTCATTAAACGAACAAACTCTTTTCTTAAATCTTTGAGAGATTTGTGATTGATAAAAATATTATCATCAATCTGACAATCAACAGTATGGGCAATATAGGCGGTCGTTCCTAAGCTCTTTAACTCATCACTTATCACTTCACTCGTTGTTGGGCGAGCAGAAGCCTCTGCCACCACTTCTGTCGAATGAACTTCAACGATTCTCCCCTCAGGATCAGTAACTCGAATATGGAGAGGTGATCCAATACGGGCAACCGCACTGATATGAAGCGGAATTCTTTTCTGGAACTCACGAGAGGTCCATCCCTTCTGCCACTTTCGATCTAATCCCTCATCTGAATTAAGATAAACTTCTGCATCTCGAGCAACATCAATGCGAGTCACAAGTTCAACTTCTTGTTTGCCACTGAAATTCTTCGCACTAAAAATTTTTGATCCAACTTCCACCCCATCAGAGACAAATAGCAGTCCTTGGCCAGCTTTGAGAGGAGTGGCCGTTTTAATGGAAATAGTTTTGTTTTTAACCGAATCAATCTGGCCGATATGCATTCCGCGGTGAGAACTAAAAGTTCCATCAACCAAATTCTGGTGATCCACTCCATTGAGCCAACCAGTAAAAAAACCTCTGGAGTAAGTCGATGAAAGCTCTTGAGCACGCCCCTCCATATTCAAAGACTTGCCATCAAGCACTTCTCGGTAATGATGAGCTGTGGCGGCCACATATTCAGGAGCTTTGAGTCGTCCTTCGATCTTGAAAGAATCAACACCAATACTTTTGAGCTTACTGATTTCTGAGAGACCCATCAGGTCTTTTGGAGAAACAAAATACTTTTTATCTCCCATCTCTTTGAGCTTATCATCAACCCATAGTTCATAATCTAGGCGACAGCTTTGAGCACACTGGCCACGGTTGGCACTTCGCCCACCGATGGATTCAGAAGTAAAGCACTGGCCAGAGTAGGCCACACAAAGTGCCCCATGAACAAACACTTCTAATTCTTTATCCGTTTGACTGCGGATAAGTTCAATTTCAGGGATTGAGTTCTCACGCCCTAGCACGAAGCGATCAATTTTAAGATCTTTGACCAGCTCCATGGCATCAGCATTGGTGACTGTCATTTGAGTTGAAGCATGGATCCGCTGGGTAGGGGCCATTTCTCGAATAATTTTGGCCAGTCCCAGATCCTGAACAATAAAGGCATCAGGACCCATGGGAAGAATATTTTCGAGTGCTTCTTTAATTTTTGGAATTTCTGATTCAAAGATGACTACGTTAAAAGCAAGATTGACTTTCACTCCATAGAGATGGGCCAGATCAATCATTTCCTTGAGATCTTGATAGGAGAAATCCTGACTTCTGCCACGAGCATTGAAGTAAGGCACACCCATATAAACAGCATCGGCCCCATGGTGGATGGCCGCTAGGAGCATATTCATGTCTCCTACAGGAAGAAGTAATTCAGTATTTCTCATGGGGTGCAATGTACTCGAATTGCACCCGTTCGTACACCAGAGGTGAGTAAATTCTACTCTTAAAACTGCCCAGTTCTGAGAAGAACTAAGGTACAGGCATCATCCACCATAATCCCGGCCTGTTTTAATTGACCCATTAATTCCGCATCAAAGGTGCCGGGATTAGCAATTACTCTCCGAGGTTTTAAGCGAATCAGCTCGCTCATATGAGGTTTTAAATGCTTAGGGGTGACATAAAGGGTAACGGTATCGATATTTTTGAGATCTGATAGATTGGGGTAACAAACCCTGCCCTCAATTTCCTGATAAAGGGGGTTCACCAGAGTTACCTCATGTTTGAACTCCTCCAAGAGCTTCCAGGCCATATGAGCATAACGTTCCGGGCTCGGACTTGCCCCTAAAACAACAACTTTCATATACAACTCCAGTTCATCGGGTTTAGAATATGACCAAAAGTGAGATCCTATTATGGCCATTTCAACAAAAGTATTTTACTCCCTGGACGAACTAAAGTCCCATTTAAAAACTCATAAGAAATCATTCTACCATTCTTCTCAAACTTCGACGGTTATTCCCTACGATCGTTTAGAGACGATTTTTAAAGATGAAGAGATCATCGTTGGTGACCTCTCAAAACTTCCTTCAAGCATGTCTTTGACGCCTGAAAAACGCCTGCTAGTGAAAGGGGCCGTTTCTTGGCAAGAAGCGAAGTCCTACTTAAAAGGCTTTGGTCGCAATCTCATGACTTCGCCAACTGAGCAGCTGGCCCTTATTTCGGCCGGCGTCGCTACCAGTTGTACGGGTGAGAGATGCTATAGTTTCGGAACCATGAGAAGTCAGGTGAAACGCTTAAAGTATCTTGATTTTAATGGTGAAGAAAAGGAACTCAAAAGTACCGATATACTTCCTATTGAAACTCCAAGCCTGAAAGATTATCAGAATGATTTTAAGAAGTACCAGACTCTTAAAAATGCTCCTTTCCCTCGTATGGAAAAGGCCATTGATCTGATGATCGGAACAGAAGGACAACTAGGAATTGTGACTGAAGTTGAGATTGAAACAACTGAAGACTTTGATATCAATTTTGTTTTCATCCTCCTTCCTCGCTGGGAAGAAAACATTGCTCCTCATTTAGAAATCCATCAAAAAGTTCAAAATCTTCGAGAGAAACTAGTGAGTGTTGAGCTTCTGGATAGCAACTGCATGAACTATCTCAAAGATGATGAAAAACTGGGCGTAAATCAGGATGTAATCTTCTTGGAAATTCGCTCTGAGCATTTTGAAGATGTTTATGAGAACTTCCTCTCAAATCTTGAACACACAACTATTGATCAGGTTTTTGAAATCACAGAGTCAAAATTCCACCACATTCGTGCGGCGGTTCCTCGCGCTATTTTTGAAGTCAATTCACAAATGGGTGTTGTTAAAAAGGGAACAGACGTTCAGGTTCATCCTGACAAATTCAAAGAACTTTTAAACTTCTACCGTAGCGCAAAAGACATTGGCATTCGCTACTGCCTATTTGGGCACTTTGGTGATGCTCACCTTCACTTCAATTATATGCCTGAGAAGACTCAAGCGGCCAAATGTGATGAGGAATTCATTAAGCTTTATGATGAAGTTCTAAAATGGGAAGGTTCACCATTTGCTGAACATGGAATTGGTATGCTGAAGCAACCCTACATTAAGAAATTCTACTCTCAAACGGAGAAGAATTTCTTTGGTGAGATTAAAGGGATGCTTGACCCGCACAACCAGTTTTTCCCAACTGGTTTTATGAGCGCCAAGCTATAAGAGCAACTTCTTTACGGTGAGTCGGTAGGTGTTTAACAAAGATTCTAAACCCTGCCTTCTCTACCTGAGAAATGATTTTCCCTAGATGCTCCAAATGTTTATCCTGATTAAGTTTTAAAGTCAGAACAAGACCTTTAGGTTGCAAGAACGATTCAAGTCTCAAGACCTCTTTAATCACCACAGTCGGTGGAAGGTTAATATCTGAAACAATCCAGTCAATTCTATCCCTAATACTTCTCTCTGTAAGAGATTCAAAAGGTGCTTTAAAATGTTTGAAGCGAGGGTACTTTAAAATCTTAGGGTCCATTAGTGCTGGGTCTACACCAATCACTTCACATCCCTGCTCAAGTAAAAACTGACTAGCTCCACCAGGGGCACTCCCTAGTTCTAAAACCCTTACCCCTTCGGCAAAATCAAGGTTTAAAGCTTCAGCGGCCTCAGCAATTTTATAATAGGCCCGTGATGGTGAATCAATATCCTTAAGAAATGAAACCTCACCCGGAGTTTGAAGATGATCTTCTTCTAACTCATACTCCCCTAACCAATATTCGTTCTCGCCGACCATCATCAACAGACGAGCAGTTTCTCCGATTTTGAACCAAGTATTGTCGGATATTTGGGTTAATTCTGGTGATAGATTGAGCTCTTCAGTTCTCTTCCAGGCCCAAAAAGGTGCCTTCAGATCTTTAAGATCAATCTTGCCGATGCAGCGGCCGGACAGACGACACATTAATGGTTGAAATTTTTTTTCATCCCCCCCTTTGAAAGTAAAAAAACCTGATCTAGAATAGGCCAGTTTCATTTGAGGGTAATAAAGCTTCATCTCCAGCTTGAACAAGCTCTCGACTTCCGGATTAACAAGTGCAAAAAAATACTGAGTCATAGGATTGTATGGATATCAGAGAATTTTGTGAAAATCTTTTAAAAGTTTACGAAGAAATGTCTCGTGAATTTTCTCATGCCCAATCTGGGAATAATTTACAGTGCCCCAGCGACTGCGGGAGGTGTTGCCAAAACCCCTCGATAGAGGCATCCGTACTCGAGATGCTACCCATGGCCCTCTACTTTCATGACAACAACCTTACCGACCACTACCTCCAAGAAATCGAACAAAGCATGCAGACTAACCAGTTCTGCATAGGAATCAAGAACAACCGCTGCCATCTCTATCAAACTCGCCCTTCCATTTGCCGTATGTTTGGAGCCAGTGCTTACCTCGACAAAAATCGCAAACCCCAAGCAAGTATTTGTAAAATTTTAAAAGAAACCTACCCTGAAGACGCCCGCAAGGTCGCTTTGGACCCTGTAGAACATCAACTGCCAGTCATGACTCACTGGGCCTCAAAGCTTCTTACACTTGATCCAGGGCTAGAATCCCCTAAGATGCACATCAATCTCGCTCTCAAGAAAGCTATTGAGAAAGTAGAGCTCTATCTTTCTTACACAGAGCGATGAATTGTAAGATAAGTTAAGGACTTCTCTCTCTAATGTTAAATTTTTGTTAAAGTGAAATATTAGAAAAAATTAAGTGACTTTTAAGCTAGGCTTTCATACGATTTTAAAAAAGGAAACGGAATCCTATGAAAAAACTTTTACTAGCTCTTACTTTTCTTACATCTCTAGCGCATGCGGCTCAAGAAAGATTCGCATACTACGGAGAAGATTTTTACAGAAGTTACCCGCGCGTATCTAAAGAACAGCTTCATAAGATTCTCAACAGCTCACACGTTCCTGTGAACGGTGGTTACGATAAAATCGTTGAATCTTGTAGAGAGGCCGGCGCTAACTCAAAATGCTACCAACAAAACGTTCTAGGCTACACAAATGCTAGAATCGTAATGTTCGGCGAGCTTGATATCCAAAAAGACAATCAAGGAACTTTCGTTCGCGATGTTTACTGCGATAAGAAGTTTTACTTTGAAAGCACACGTGATGCTATGAACCGTCACGATGAAGTAAATACTGAGCATACATGGCCTCAATCTAAGTTTACTGGTCGCTTCCAAAAAGAAATGCAGAAATCAGATCTTCACCACTTATTCCCGACTGACTCAGTTGCCAACTCTCGTCGTGGTAACTACCCATTCGGTGATGTTTCAGCTAACCAAGATTCACTAGATCTTGATTACTGTCACATCTCTCGCTTCAACTCGAGAAACAACGTATTCAACCCGCCGCAAGAACACCAAGGTAACGTAGCTCGCGCTCTTTTCTACTTCGCTACTCGTTACAACATGGTTATTCACCCAGCTGAAGAAGTAATCCTTCGTCTTTGGGATAAAATGGATCCAGTGGATCAGGAAGAGATCGAGCGTCACAGCAAAATCTTCCAACACCAACTGGTAAGAAACCCATTTATTGATCACCCTGAGTTAACAGACACCATCGGAGATTTCTAATCCGCACATAAAGCCCCTCTTAGAGGGGCTTTTTTTTTACACTTCACCTTAAATCAAGTACCTTTTTACTAATAGAAAAGGAGTTCATCATGGCCGGCTTTAACAAGGTCGTTTCTACTTATGACGAGGCACTCAAAGGTCTCACTAGCAATATGTTTCTTATGGTCGGAGGCTTTGGCCTTTGTGGTATTCCTGAGAACCTTATTCATTACATTCAAAAAAGCGGAGTAACAGGTCTGACTTGTGTTTCAAACAACGCAGGAGTTGATGGATTTGGACTTGGTCTTCTTCTTGAACAAAAACAAATAAAAAAAATGATTTCAAGTTATGTGGGAGAAAACGTTCTTTTTGAAAAACAAGTTCTCTCAGGTGAACTTGAATTAGAACTTACTCCGCAGGGAACACTTGCAGAAAAAATTCGTGCAACCGGTGCAGGAATTCCTGCTTTCTTCACAGCAACTGGTTACGGAACAATTGTGGCCGAAGGCAAAGATGTTAAAGTCATCGATGGCCGTCCTTACATCTTAGAGAGCGCTTTTCCTAAAGCAGATTTTGCTCTGATCAAAGCTTGGAAAGCTGATAAATTCGGAAATCTTATTTTTAGAAAAACAGCAGCGAACTTTAATCCTATGATGTGTTCAGCAGGAAAAATCACAGTGGTTGAAGTGGAAGAAATTGTTGAACCTGGTGAGCTTGATCCCAACTTCATTCATGTTCCTGGAATTTATGTTGATCGAGTGATCAAAGGAACATTTGAAAAACGTATCGAGCAAAAAACAATTAAGAAATAAGCGAGACTATATATGGCACTATCAAGAGAGCAGATTGCTCAAAGAATTGCAAAAGAACTTAGAGACGGCTTCTACGTGAATCTTGGAATAGGTATTCCTACTCTAGTTGCTAACTATATCCCAAAGGGAATTTCAGTGATGTTTCAATCTGAGAACGGAATTCTTGGAATGGGTGAATTCCCTACTGAAGCCACAGTTGATCCGGATCTTATCAATGCCGGTAAACAAACAGTAACAGTCATTGATGGAGCTGCATTTTTCTCATCTGCTGATTCATTTGCCATGATCAGAGGCGGACACGTTGATCTGACTGTGCTTGGAGCATTTGAAGTCGACATTACAGGTGCACTTGCCTCTTGGATGATTCCTGGAAAGATGGTCAAAGGCATGGGCGGGGCGATGGATCTTGTTGCCGGTGCTGAAAATATTATCGTGGCCATGAGTCATGCTTCCAAAGATGGAAAGTCTAAAATTTTAAATAAGTGCTCTCTGCCACTCACAGGTGTTGATTGCGTTAAGCTGGTTGTTACTGATTTAGCAGTTCTTAAACTTGAAAATGGAAAATTCCATCTTCTTGAGCGCGCACCAGGAGTAAGTGTAGAAGAAATTAAGTCACTTACCGAAGCGCCCTTAGTTATTAATGGAGATATTCCGGAGATGACTTTTTAATGAAGAGAATTGTTATTAAATTCGGCTCTCTTGCGGTTACAAAACCGGAAGGGGGCGTTGATATAGAAAAGATTCAAAAGCTCGCCCTAGAGCTTAAGAACCTCTATTCTCTTGGGGTTCAGCCAATTCTTGTCAGTTCAGGTGCTATCAATGCTTCTGGAAGCCTCATCACCAAACCTGTTGAAAAGAAAATGATGATTTCCTATCAGCAAGCGCGTGCGGCCCTAGGCCAGCCACTCTTAATGAAGGCCTATGTTGAAGTGCTAGGATCTCTTGGAGTTTCCTGTGCTCAGATTCTAGTGACTCACGAAGATTTTAAAGACCGTAAGCGGTTTTTAAATATTCGCAATACCATCAATACCCTTCTTGAAAATAACATCCTCCCTATCGTCAATGAGAACGACACGGTTTCTTTTGCAGAGATTACCGTGGGAGATAATGATCAGTTAGCAGTGATGATTACTGAAGCGACTGATGCTGAAAAACTAATTCTTCTCACAGAAGCTGACGGACTCTTTGATAAAAACCCTAAAGAGCCGGATGCAAAGCGTTTTGAGGTTGTGGACTTTAAAGATGACTTCTCGGGTGTTAAGTTTGCTGCCAAGACCAGTGTCGGCCGAGGTGGCATGGACACAAAGATTGCAGCAGTGAGGAAACTTACTCCGAATGGCATTGATGTCATCATCGGAACATTTCTCATTCAGACTCCCATCACACGTCTGCTTCGAGGCGAAGGTGGAACGCTCTTTACTGGAAATCCTCTCAAACAAAAGTCTCGACGCAAATCATGGCTTCAGACGATTGCCAAGAATGATTCATGGGTGGTGGTTGATGAAGGCTGTGCCGAAGCGCTGCTAAAAGGAAACTCTTCTCTTCTACCTATTGGTATCAAGAAAGTCAGCGGAGGATTTAATCGCGGAGATATTATTGCCATCAAATATAAGAGTAAAATCCTGGCAGTAGGTATCAGTGAATTTAATGCTCGTGAGATGGAATTGGTTAAAGGCAGAAAATCAGCAGAGATCGCGGATATAATTAAGGATGTGCACTCACGAGTGGCCATCCACAAAGATAACTTAGTTCTAAAAGATTAAAAGGAAAATATTTTATGGCCACATTTGATCTTGTTTCTAAAGTCAATGACATGGAACTCGCAAACGCAATTGGTAATGCTGTTAAAGTTGTTAATGGACGCTTTGATTTTAAAGGTTCAAATGCAACTATTGAGTACAAAGAGAAAGAAAAAGTTATTGAGATGCGCGCAGAAGATGAAACAAAAGTTCGCGCTCTTCTTGATATTCTTCGCACCAACATGGGTAAGCGAGGAATCAGTTTTAAAGGAATGAAGGAGTCAAAGATTGAGGCCACGGGCAACCGTATGTACAAGATGACTCTCACACTTAGTGCCGGCTTTGATAAAGACGCACAAAAGACAGTGAATCGTCTGATTAAAGAATCTGGCTTTAAAGGAAAATCCCAGTATATGGATGAAAAATTTCGTCTTGAAAGTAAATCAATTGATGAGCTTCAGGAAGTATTCTCATTCTTAAGAAACCACAATGATCTAGACCTGCAAATTTCTATGGAAAATATGAAACGCTAAGGAGCGGATATGAGTTTAATGGATAAAGTGAATAACGATATTAAAGAAGCAATGAAAGCAAAACAGCAATCTCGCCTTGATGCTCTTCGTATGCTTAAAGCAGAATTCATTAAGAATAACACTGCAGTAAAACCAACTGATGAAATGAGCATCACTGTTTCTCACGCAAAACGCCTTTCAGACTCTCTAGAGCTTTATGCTGGGAATGAAGAGGCCATTGCAAAAATCAAAGCAGAGCTTGCCGTTGTTCAAGAATACCTTCCTCAGGCCCTTGAAGAATCTGAAGTGATTGAGATGATCAATCAAATCAAGGCCAATGGTGCAAAAGATATGGGTGCTGTGATGAAAGAACTTCAGCCTCAAATCAAAGGCCGTTTCGATGGAAAGCGTGCCAGTGATCTAGTTAAAGCTGCCCTTTAAAAAAAGTTGAGAACATGAGCATTCAGAATTTCGGAAATAAATTTGATCTCACTAAACTTATCCAAGCAAGAAACCTTGCTAAGGATATTGCTTATGAGTTGAGGACTTATATTAAAGCTGGAATGACTGAAGCTCATGCTCATGAAATCTATAAAGGGATTTGCCTAAAACATGATATTCAAAAACAATGGCACCCTGCCAAGCTTCGTTTTGGTCCTAATACTTTGCTCAACTTCAAAGACAAATCGCAAGACTACATCTTAAAAGAAAATGACATTTTCTTCATAGATATCGGGCCGGTCATCAATGATCATGAAGCTGATTTTGGTGAGACGTTTTTTATTGGAAATAATACTGAACACGAGAAAATCTGCCTTGCTCAAAAACAAGTGTTTGATGAAGTGAAAGATTATTGGATGAAGACCCATAAGACGGGCGAAGCACTTTATGACTTTGCTAAAACTGTCGCTCAAAATTATGGATTTGATTTAAACATGGATCAGGATGGACATCGTATTGGGGATTTCCCTCATCAAGTCCACTACAAGGGAAGTCTCAAAGAGGTTTCTGAATCCATCGTACCTAATGCCTGGATTTTAGAAATCCATCTCTGGGACCGTGATCGTAAATTTGGTGCTTTTTTCGAAGACCTTCTCACTGATGAGCCTCTTACTTAGTACTTGTTTTTGAGGCTGCATATGAGCGCCGATAGGACACTCGTTGAAGGACAAGGCTAGTGAGCATCATTCCGAGACATCCAGCAAGAACAAACATCATTTCCATAAATCCTCCTCTTCATTTGTCCGTCCTTGGGGTTGATTTGTGACACCATTCCTTAGCGTCTCTGGTTGTTAATAGGCATAATCCATGCCAATTTTTAAACTCCACATTTCCACTAGTTACCCATACCAGTATCATCCTAACACCGGCCCCGTCATAGTCATCCTGACACTGAGGGAGGGAGAATGGTTCATCCTTGAACCCACCTGTCTTCCATGAAGAAGTTTAAAAATTTGTTAAGTTCCTACCCCTCAATTTTAAAAATCATCCTGATTCTTAAAACTCCTGAGGAGGAGAAGCTTGTAAACCTATAGAGCGAAAATCGTGCCAACTCCAAAACGTGTTTTGCCCCTATTTGAGTATTCATTGGTGCCAACTTGAAACTAAAAGTAGTGTCACTGATGGTGTCACTAAGTAAGAAGCCTGAGTGAATAGTTTTTTATTTTTATTTTTTTCAAAAGAACTTGTGAACTCATCTTTTTTTTGGAACCATTTAATTAAGGAATCAATGATTGATTCCTCCACCATTTACCAAGAAGGTAATTTCCATGAACCCTCACTACTACATCATGAAAGGTAAAAAGATTCTTAGACTTGAAGAAGAGATGAACTTCAGTGATCTCGCAAGCTCTGTGCAAAATCAACTTATCGAAAATGATGCTCACTCGCTTAATCAAGAGCAGGCCAACTGGCGTGTTGTGATTTTCCGCGATGAGATCATGGAGCTGGATGAATACCTTGGTTGGCTTGAAACCAACGAAGCATCTTCCTATGAAGAAGAGTATGAATTTGACATGGTTGCCAACTAGACAAGGCAATCCACTGGCCATGTTTTAAGACACTTATACCCTAACCTGCTAAAACTATTGGCGCACTTATGTTGAGTGCTTTTGTATGCCATAATGACCTCACTTCACACGGGGGTCATCTTGGATACAAAACTTAATCCGCAATTTACTTGTCGGCAGGAAATCATAAAAAATTTTATGCCCACAATTAGATACTGGGCCAAGCACTATCACTATCAATGCCATCAGGTTCTCGATTTTGAGGATCTAGTGATGGTGGGAGTGATCGGATTAATCGATGCCCTCAATAAGTATAAGAAAGATAAGAAAAATCAGTTTAAAACCTACGCTGAGTTTAGGATTCGTGGAGAAATTGTCGACGAACTAAGGAAGCAGGACTGGATGACCCGTAGTGAGAGGAACAAACAAAAGCAATACCTCAGTGCGAAGAAGAACCTCACTATCGAATTAGGAAGAAGTCCTACGAGTAAGGAGATTGAAAACGTTCTGCCTTTTAAATCAAAGGATATGATTCGTATGGAGCAATACGAATCAGGTGAAACAATTAAACAGTATGTTGAAGGAGAGACTCTTTCTCTAAGAGATTCGATCAGTGAATTCGAGGAATACTCTTTGAAGAAAACACTGAGTGTTGTTCTTGATGAACTTCCGCGTACGATGAGAATTATTATTCAGTTGAAGTATTATGAAGATTTGAACTTTTATGACATCTCAAAAGTAGTCAATCTTTCTGAGGGTCGGATTTGCCAGCTACACGCTGAAGCCCTGACTCTCATTAAAGACCACTGTGACAAAGAAAAAATCGATATCCTAGCTGCCTAGGGTTCACACTCAACTTCAAGGGGGAGGTCGAATTCTCCCCTACGAAGCTTTTGCGTTTGATTAACCCAAGCTCTAAAAAAGCCCATCAGGCGCTCTTTTGTATCGCCGCCCTCTAGTGCATGCAGGGCCCAAGTCATCGCCTCATAAGTTGAAACCCATTCAGGATGAATTGCTTTTCGAAGTCCGTACTCGGAAATAATTCCCGCCGGCAGCTTAACCGCCATCATTTGCTTAAATGATTCCTCACGAGCTCTCACTTTACGTGCCTGACTCCAGTTTCCATCTGGAATAATTAAGTGATATGGACCAGGGAATTTTTCACGAAACTCATCATTAAGCTCATGAGCATCTTCATGAGGGTAAAGAAAAAGCGGTCTTCCCTCACGCTTAACCACAGGATCAGCGATGAAATCATCGTTCATTCTTCCTCTCACAAAGATCTCTGCATTATCAGGCAACATCTTCCGGGCAAATTGGGCCGTATTGGAAGTGAGTTTTAATTCTCTCACATGAACAATTAAGGAAACATTGGTCTTGATTTGAAAAGGTTTGATATGCCGGCATACACAATAGGTTTCATTCACCTGACAGTTATTACATCTGCGACCATTGGATGCACGACGTTGACTCATACTAATTTGCTCAAACTTTCTTTAATACACAAAATTTATCTTGGGAGTTAAACTTTATCAGTTAAGGAGAAACTATGAAAGAAACAATTTACAGCATTCCTGTTAAAACAATCAATGGCGAGGACATCACTCTGGAATCTTATAAGGATAAGGCCATGCTGATCGTTAACGTTGCCAGCAAATGTGGCTTCACTCCTCAATATGAAGGTTTGGAAAAAATTTATCAGGAACTAGGTGATCAAGTTGTCGTTCTTGGTTTTCCTTGCAATCAATTTGGAGCACAAGAACCGGGTAATGAAGAAGAGATCAAAAAATTCTGCTCACTCAGCTATGATGTCACTTTTCCTATGTTCAGCAAAGTTGATGTTAACGGTGAATATGCTTCACCCCTTTATCAGTATCTCAAGAGCCATGCTCCGGGAGTTTTAGGAACTGAATTCATTAAATGGAATTTTACTAAGTTCTTGGTACTTCCTCATGAGAAGGAGATCACAAGATTCTCCCCTCAAGATAAACCGGAGCAAATTAAAGACACTATTCTCAACAAGTTAAAAAAATAAGTTCGTTCTCTGCCTATAAGGAGTTTACTCATGTTGTATCAAGGACCTGCATTTCGCCTAGAGCGTTTAGAAGGAAATATCCTTCACGCGATTTTCGATCTACAAAATCAATCTACTAACGTCTTAGGGGCCACTTCACTTGGAGACTTCGCGGAACTTCTGAAAGTCATCAAAGCTCAGAAAGATGTTAAAGGGTTAATGCTTTCTTCGGGAAAACCTTCAGGGTTTATTTTCGGAGCTGATATCACAGAATTTTTAGGACACTTCAAAAAATCAAAAGAAGAAATGTACACATGGCTTCTTTCCATTGATGAGCTCTTCAATGCTTATGAAGACCTTCCTTTTCCTACAGTAGCTCTTATCAACGGCTTCGCACTTGGCGGCGGTTGCGAGCTTCCACTTCTTTTTGATTATCGTCTCGGTACAAATGCCGCAACAATGGGTCTACCTGAAACCAAACTAGGAATTATTCCAGGTTGGGGTGGAACAGTAAGACTTCCTCGTCTTATCGGTGCAGACTTTGCTATTGAGTGGATCACCAGTGGTAAATATAACAAGGCCGATGAGTGCTTAAAGCTTGGTGCGCTTGATGGTGTTGTTGCAGATGCCGATCTTCTTAAGGCGGGAATCAATCTTATTGAGCGTGCTGCTCGCGGAGATCTTGACTGGAAAGCACGCAAGAATGAGAAGAAAACACCTCTACACTTAGATAAAGTTGAAGGCATGATGAGTTTTGAAGGTGCCAAAGGTATGGTTGCAGGCATTGCCGGCCCTCACTACCCTGCTCCTATTAAAGCGGTTGAAACAATTCAAAAACACTCACGTCTAAACCGTGATGAAGCTTTAAAAATTGAAGCAGAAACTTTTGCTGAATGTGCGAAGACAAAAGTTGCTGAATGCTTAGTGCAGGTTTTTTTAGGAGATCAGTATCTTAAAAAAGAAAGCAAACAAATCACAAAAGATGCACCTAACACTAAACGTGGAGCAGTTCTCGGAGCTGGAATCATGGGCGGTGGAATTGCTTACCAGTCTGCAAGCAAAGGTGTTCCAGTACTGATGAAAGATATCAAGTTTGAACAACTTGAACTTGGTATGGGTGAGGCCACAAAACTTCTGAATAAATTAGTTGAGAAGAAAAAAATGTCTCCCGTTCAGATGGCCGGAGTAGTTGCTTCAATCACACCGACTCTTTCATACGCAGATCTCAAAACGGCCAACTTTATTGTTGAAGCGGTTGTTGAAAATGAAAAAGTAAAAAAAGCAGTTTTAGGAGAAGTTGAAGGCCTCGTTGATGCTGATACAATTCTAGCCTCTAACACTTCTACTATTTCTATTACAAGTCTTGCTCGTGATTTAAAACGTCCAGATAAGTTCTGCGGAATGCACTTCTTTAACCCTGTTCACGTTATGCCACTAGTTGAAATTATTCGTGGTGAAAAAACGAGTGAAGAAACAATTGCCCGTGCCGTGGCCTATGCTAACCAGATGGGTAAAACACCTATCGTTGTTAACGACTGCGCTGGCTTCTTAGTTAATAGAATCCTGTTCCCATACTTTAAAGGTTTTGTTCACTTGATTGAAGACGGTGTGGATTTCGCACGTATTGATAAAGTGATGGAGAAGTTTGGATGGCCGATGGGTCCAGCTTACCTTCTTGATGTCGTAGGAATTGATACAGGTGTGCACGCATCCAAGATTATGGCAGAGGCTTTCCCTGATCGCATGAGCTATGCCAAAAAAACCATTCTTGAAGTGATGTATGAGAATAAGCGCTTCGGTCAAAAAAACAGCAAAGGTTTTTATGAATATGAAGTTGATAAGAAAGGAAAACCTCAGAAGAAGTTAAATCCGGAAGTTTATGAGCTTATTAAGCTAGCAGCAACAAACAAGATTGAAATCAGCGATGAAGAAATTGTTATGCGTATGATGCTTCCGATGATTATCGAAGCTTCTCGCTGCCTTGAAGATAAAATTGTTAAGACTCCAGTAGAAGTTGATATGGGTCTACTCCTTGGTTTAGGTTTCCCTCCATTCAGAGCTGGAGCACTTAAATACGCCGACACCATAGGGTTAGCTCAACTAGAAACTGAATCAAAGAAGTACCACAAGATTGGTGCTCTTTATGAGTTCACGCCTTTCATGAAGGGTCTGAGTGCTAACAATAAAACTTACTACTAACAGGATTGAACAATATGAAAAATGCAGTAATCATTGATGCAACAAGAACCCCTATGGGCAAATCAAAGAATGGTGTATTCAGAAATGTTCGTGCTGAAGATCTTTCGGCCGAGCTGATGAAATCTATTCTTGCTAGAAACCCAAATCTTAACCCAGCTGAAATCGAAGATATTATCTGGGGATGTGTTCAACAAACACTAGAGCAAGGCTACAACATCGCCAGAAATGCTCAGCTTCTTACCAATATTCCTAAGACTGTTGCTGCTCAAACAGTAAACCGTCTTTGTGGCTCTTCTATGACTGCTGTTCACATGGCCGCTCAAGGCATCTGGTCGGGTCAAGGTGACGTTTATCTTATCGGTGGGGTTGAACATATGGGTCATGTTCCCATGACTCACGGAGTGGATTTTAACCCTCATCTGGCAAAAACAACTTCTCGTGGTGCCGGTTCAATGGGTCTGACAGCAGAACTACTTGCTCGTATGCACGGAATTTCTCGCCAAGAACAAGATGAGTTTGCGGCCCGTTCTCATCGCCTTGCTCATGAAGCGACGATACAAGGACGCTTTAAAAATGAAATCACTCCTATCATCGGCCATGATGAAATGGGTGCCCCTTTTAAAGTTGATTACGATGAAGTGATTCGTCCTGAAACAACAGTAGAAACTCTTCTCGCTCTAAAACCTGTATTTGATCCACGTGGTGGAACAGTGACAGCGGGTAACTCTTCAGCTCTTTCTGATGGGGCCTCTTCCATTCTTATCATGAGTGAGGACCGTGCACGTGCTCTAGGTCTTAGGCCAATGGCCAGAATCATCTCAGTATCTGCAACAGGCTGTGACCCTTCTATTATGGGCTATGGGCCAGTTTCGGCCTCAAAGAAGGCATTAGAACGCGCCCAAATGAAAATGGATCAGATGGACATTATTGAGCTTAATGAAGCCTTTGCTGCTCAATCACTTCCAGTAATTAAAGATCTTGGATTAAAAGATGTGATGAATAAGAAAGTAAACTTAAATGGCGGAGCGATTGCTCTTGGTCACCCACTGGGCTGTTCGGGTGCTCGTATTGTGGGAACACTTGCTCATCAGCTTCGAAACAATAATAAAAAATTTGGACTTGCTTCTATGTGTATTGGACTTGGCCAAGGTGTTGCGACGATCATCGAAAATCTTGACTAGAGTCTTCAAAAGCTCCTCCTTGCGAGGAGCTTTTTTATTTGAGAATTAAATGAAAAAGTTAGTGATCACACTCTTTATCTTATCCACTCTCACCAGTTGTACTACTGGCTACCACCGCAAAGAAGGGGGCGGCAGCGGCTACTCTGAAATGAGTTTAGGGAATGATATGTACAAAGTAACGTTTCAAGGAAGCAGCGTTATCGACTCCGATACCGTTTATAATTTCTTCCTAAGAAGATGTGCCGAGATAACAGCTGAAAAAGGATTTGATTTCTTTGCTTTTGTTGATCAAAGTGATTCATCAAAAACTAGAATTGAAAATCCCACGATTGATACCTATCCCTATAACTACCGAAGCAATCGCCGCTACTACCAGTATCCCGCTCCCAGTTACACCATCACCGAATATGCCCGTCATGGAGTGATCAAACTTTTTAAGAAAGGTCAGCAACCGCCGACTGCGATCGAAGCAAAAGAAGTGCTGAAAAATTTCAAAGATAAGTAGAATACACTTTGCAAGATTGAGCTTTTCTATCTCCCTTTATTTAAACGCAAGATTTTGATTGATTTGGGAAAAAGCTGGGAATATGCTTTTTTCATCCTCTACCTAAGGTTGTTGAGATGAAAAAATTATCTCAGTTTTTCCTGCTTCTCTTTACTCTCCAATATTCCTCACACTCACTGGCCTGGGGTCTTAAAGAATTGGGCGAAGAAGCGGCTTCCCCTGTTACGACTACTGCCGATAGAATTCTTCTTTATGGTGGTATTGCCACACTTGCGGCAATTGTATTTGAGGACAATATTGATGTTGCTCATGACAAAGTTGTCAATGATAAGCCCTTGGGAGATTTTTCTCGATATGGAGATTGGGCAGGTCAGATGGTTCCGAATGCCCTTTATGTCATTGGTCAGACTATGTATGGAGCCGCCGGTAATAAGATTGGCTTTGAGCGAGCTTTAGGGATGTTTAAAGCAACTGCTTATGCAGCAAGTGTCACAACAGTTTTAAAGTATACTATTCAAGAACCACGACCTGATATGCACAATGAAAGAAACTCCTTTCCTTCCGGCCACACGACAACGGCCTTTGCTTTTGGTGGTTATATTTTAGAAGAACATGGATGGAAATGGGGTGTGCCTGCACTTCTTGTTTCTTCCTTCTCTGGACTAAGTCGTGTCAACGATAACAGACACAGAGTCCATGATGTCCTAGCAGGTGCAACGATCGGATTGGCCTACGGTGTGGCAATCGCCAAACTAGATAAAAAAAGAAAAGAAAAATCGGAACATAACTTCACAGTTGTTCCGATTTTTGATCAAGAGACAAAAGGCTTGGCATTAATTGGTTCGTTTTAGAATAATTATAGCTCGCAGTGATCTCTCAGAATAACTCTGTTACTGCCAATGATCGTTAGAGTTTTAACGTTCAAAGTTCCACGATCAAGATATCCCTTCCATGTCCAAGAGCCTTTGACTCCTGGGCCGCCGGAAAATCTTTTATACTCAAATTTAGAACCATTGGTATCAAGGATTAGCGTATCGCCTTTTAGATCATAGCGATAACTTTCTCCCGTTTCGACTTTCGTGGTACAGCTGATGCGTCTTCCTTTGTCAGTGCTCACTGCACTCTGCGAAAAGGTAATGACGCCATTTCCTACTTGAGCAGGAATATCAATCAGAGTGTCGAGAATATCGACTCCTTGCCCATCTGCATCGGCAAGACTTGAGCACTTAACCCATTTATGATTGAGCAGACATTTTTGTCCACCTGCTTCTTCTTCTTGGCGAGCATAAGAACTTTTGCTCGAAGAAGAATCCTTACCACAGCTAGCGATTAAGACTAAAAGAAGTAAACCCAAAATTCTCATAACGGCCCCTTGAAGGAAGTGTGAACTTTTTCAAGGGCTAAAATAAGAAACAATTTTAATTTTCTCTATCAATTAATACTTACAAACTTTGGTTACTGTAAAGATCTACAGAATGGCCTTAGAATAGGCACATCAGCTCATTAATTTCTTATTTCATCTTTAGATAAAATTCTGACTAAAATTCACTTATTGTAGATAGTCATCATCCTCTCTTACTTCTACCGCATCATCCACATCGTGGTATTCTTCGACCCCTGTGTTATCTGAATCAAAAGAATAACTTTCGTCCTGAAGACTGGCATTTTCATTTTCTCGCACTTCTTCTTCAGCACGAGTGAGTTTCTCTTCTTTTTCTTCGAGCTTTTTTACGGGATCAACGGGTGGGCGTTTTTTTTTCTGAACTGGATCTTGTGGGATATTTTGTTCGCTCATCATTCCTCCTCTTTTGGAAGTTCTCACTGACATTCTTCAATATGAGTGCCAGTGTTCAATTCCAAAAAAGGAAGAAAAGATTACTTACTTAAGGATTTATTCCCCGGCCAGTGCTGGCGCTTGATCTTTATTGATCAGCTCTACCATCAAGTAGCCTAGGCCATAGGGTACAGAATAGTCACGTGCTTTTGAATAAGAACTCGCATGATCAAAACCAATCTTATGAGTCCATTCGTGGAAGACGTTTCCGGCCACTTGAGCAGGAGTATAAGAATTGAAGTACTTGGTATTCATCCAAATTTTTGTCACATTGGGATAAGTATAACCAACTGTTGAAGTGAAGTTTGATGTATAAAGTTCAAGTTCCAGATCCATCTGATTATTATTACCAGGGATCAGCGTTTCAGATCCATTGATCACAATTTGATAAATCTGCTCATTTGTCAGACCTTTGTTGTCTACAAACTTTCTTTGACCATTATAAGTGAAATTATACACTCGCTCTTTGAACTCTTTAGTGCGAACAACTTTTTTGATCGCTTCAATGGCCTTTAAAACTTTTTCTTCTTGAGAGGCATTGAAGTTAGTGATGGCAACGTTAGCATTAAATAACAAGGCTTCCGGTGGGACTTCACCAGCATCTACCACAGGAGTTTCAGGCTCAGTGGGATCAGGAGTTGCAGTACATGTTTTTGTGTTAGTCGTTTGTTTAGAATCTGTTGCACTACAATCAACTGGGGTATTGTTACAACCAACAAACAGAAATGTTAGTGTTAACAGTGAAATCAATTTACCCATTCATTACCTTCCTTGGTACTAGCTAGCATTAATCTAGTATGCCCCTATCGGAAGGTTCGAAACAAGCGGGCAAAAATATCTTACTGACCGCTTCTTAAAGACTACTTCTTGGTCTCACAAAAATATTTCCCACAAAAATTCCTACCACTAAACTCATCGCCAAAGACAACGCAAGAAAGGCCATATTTAATCCACCCATCACATCTTGCTCAAAAAGAAAGCTCATCGAGCGGTAACTAATTGATCCTGGAACTAGCAAAATGATTCCTGGGAAATGAAAAAGACTGGAAGGCTTATTAAGAATCCGAGCAAAAAGGTTTGATCCAGCTCCGACACAAGCTCCTCCAAAAAAGATTCCCAATTCAGGTCCCAAATAATGAGTTCCTAAACGCGATGAGAGGTAACCAAAAATACCGGCCATAGTGATCCATTTCCAGTCACTCCATAAGGCCTTAAAGTTTACTGTCGACATTAATGCCGTTAAAGGCAGGGTAATAGCAATAACCCAAGGAGGAATAGGCCCAAAATCTAAATCAATAGGAGCGACATGAAACCAACTGGCCATCTTAGAGCCTAGGAAGACTCCAAAGGTCAGTTTTAAAGTCACCATAATACCGCCTACTAAACGGCTGGTTCCAGAAGTCAGGTTATGGGTAGCAATTTCAGAGATAGCAATAGTGATATTAAGCCCAGGCATGAAAATAATCAGACCTGATAAAATAATCACCGGTACGTTTAAACTAGGAACAAACTTGGCCATGATATAAGTGGCAAGAGAAGCCACGAAGGCCACGATCGCTTCATATAATTGAGCAACCACACCAAGCGGTCTAAAAAGAGAAAGCAGGCCCATCAGAATTCCCACCAAGGCAACAGCTAACAGGTCACCCCAATTTCCGCCAAAAAGTACAAGAAACCCAATGGCCGACAAAAGGAAGCAAGCAATCCGCATACGCTTGCCATAAGAGTGATTGTCTTGAAAAACTCTTTCAAGCTTGGCAATTCCATCTTCATAGGAAACTTGCCCGCTAATCACTTCTTGAGAAATTGTATCTACTTGAGAAAGCTTTCCAAGATTCACACCAACAGGCTCAGCACGATGAATCTTCGTAATCTCTTGATCACCATCGGTGAATGAAGCAAAAAAAGCAGTGGGAATTGATACGATCTCACCCTTAAGCCCAAATCTTCGACACAACTCCTGCATCGTGGCTTCAAGAGTGTGGGCCGGAGATCCCACCGAGTGAAGGACTCTACCAAAGTAAGTAATAAAGCGAACTTTTCTTTTAAAATTTTCTTGTTCCATTAATCAATCTTCATTCTTTTAAAATCGTGATTAAGTCGATCCGTCATCATGATACATAAATCTGCATAACTTTTTAAGATCGGACGAAGAAGTGAAGAATCTATTTCATCCATTGAAGTGTCCATAGAAATTTTTTCTAATTCAATTGGAATATCGATTTGAGCTTCATAACTTCCCCAGTTCAAATTAGGAAGTCCATGTGAAATATCCTTACCCTGCTTCATTAATCTTTGGGAGAAATTTTTGTAAGAGAGTATTGGTGTCAGCTTTATTTTTATAATCGCTTTTTCTTGTAAGCTCTGTTTTGTGATTTTATCTTCACGAGTAGATTGCCAGTCAATTTCTACCAGCATTGTGAAAAGAGAATCCAATTGCTCTTCACGAGTCACCTCTTCAATGTAGTATTTTTGATAATCATTGCCACGAGGTCCACCGAAAAGTTGATAGCCCGGGACAAGAAGAAGTGAAAGATCACGAGCATAGACCGGTGTAAAGAGTGCTAGAGGAGAAAGAGTTTTTCCTTTCTCTTTAAAGAAAATATCATCCGGTTCAAGACCTTTTTGATAGTCTCCACCATAGTTTTTTACTGTTGTCCCATACTTGCTATGAATTTGAGTCTTATCAGCAAGGTCTTTCATTTTCTTATAACTAAAGCTCTCATCTTTGGCCGTAGCAAATGCCTCTTCCCAAATAACTAAAAGCTTCTCAGTAAGAACTTGCTTACCTTTTGGACTCAAATAGATTTTATCCGCTCCAGCAAGACCGGCCCGGGTTGGCTGAATGATTGTTTCAAAGCTAATTGTAGAGAATGATTTAATAGGACCATTTGATTTTTTGAAAACTTTATCCCACGGCATTTGACGTGGATCTTTTTTATAAGAAGTCACTATCTCACTGGAAAGTTCTTTCAACTCTTTTTGATCATAATCTGTTGAAGCCGAATATTGATAGGCCCTTGATCCACCAAATTTTTGGCTACCTAAAGTACAAGATGCAAGGAAGATAAGAGGAAAAAGACGTAACATAAGCTAGATTCCTTTCAAGATGTTCTTAAGACTTCTCCATTCTATCAACTCTCCTGTTGATATTTCTAGTGCGAAGGTAGGAGAAATTCGAATTTTTCTGATATAACCTGATTTTTCTTCACCAGTCCTTAACCCAAATCGATGCTCTCCCTGACGTCGGTACTTGCTGAGGCGAAGAAGTTCTGGATAAAGTTCATGATCTTTTGAAAGTACTTCTACAAAATCACAAGACCACTGAATACTTCGTGGTGGATGGAGAAACTGGTACTGATCTCCTCCTTCCCACTCCAGGCCAAAACTATCAGCAACCCATTCACCTTGTGAGTCACGAATCAGCAAAAGCTCATCAACAAAACTCAGTTGATGAGGAGAAAACTCGGAGATGATCTGATTCTTTTGGTAAATATGAGCAAAAGGATAATGCCTCTGGGACTTAAGAGGGATTTTTTCAACGAGCTCATATCCCCTCTCTTTTTCAACTCTAGGAATTAAATCTCCGTGCGACTCGATAACAATCAAGACGAAGTTAGTGCGAGCTGACATGGTGGCCAGAACCCTGTCTAGGACAGGCCCAGTTGGAAAATAAAGAAAAAAAGTATCTGCTGTAGGTAATGAACACTTGAGAAGATCTGCACAGAAACTTTTAACAGCAAGATTAAAGTCACAGGCCATGACATCAGTGACTTTGCTTCGTGCAGAATCAATTTCAACATTTATTGAGTCTTGAGAGGTTAAAAAGCTATAAAGCAAACAAGTCCTGCCTGAACCTCCACCCAAGTCAAGCCAGGTGCCTTTAACATATTTGCTTTTAAAAATATTTTCTAAATCTTCAAAGCTTGTATAGAGCGCCTGCCTATCGAGATCTTTATATCGTCCATTAAGTGAAAGGACATTCCTTTCACTTGCTAACTCAAGATCTTCAAGCTTTTGCTTAAAACTCAGATAAGCTGGTGTTGATAAAGAATCCAACATTATCATTTTCAAATCCATCGATAACATGCGCATAACGGACCCCTAGAATAATGGGAGTCGTTAGGCGTAATAAATATGTTTCAAACAAAAGTTCAAGACCAGTCGTCTTTCCTTCATAATGGTATCCACCCAAATGACCATGAATCTGATCATAAAAGAGGTTTGTTGAAACTCTTTTAAGGTAAAGGTAGCGGCCAACTGAAAGATCGGGATAAAACAGCGGCGCCATATAGTTGGCAGAATATTTTAAGTAATCATCTAGGAAGTAACTGTTTAAACCTCTTGGAGTGAGGATAAAGCTCTGATACTCATAACTGTTTGCCCATTGTTTTTCATAGGCCACTTGATGATTGAATGAATGATGCTTCAAGAAACCTGGTAAATAAAAACGAGAATCGATAGTGAAAATCTTACCGCTTATCTCACGACCAGAAATATCCTGACCTGATTCATAGTGAGCAAATAAACTTGCCCCCCAAGGACTTTGCAGATCACGAGCACTCATGCGAGACATGGCACTCATATAGACATTCGCACCCAGTGAATAAAGAGTTCCCTTATTCAAATCTCCTTTATCAAGAGGTTTTCTGCCAGTGGCATGAATCAATTTATTAAAGCCGTAAAAGTTAAAAGTTTGCAGGAAACGTCCAGAAACTTTTTTCCAAGGGATTGTGACTCCACCTTCAACGGCCCCTTCCTCCCAGCGATCACGAGTTTCTTGCCCGCCGCCAATTTTCCTTCTGGCCATCCTGCTTCCAAACCCGGCCCTATAACTGAAAACCGGATAATGGCGCATATGAGCACCAGTAATATAAACCTGAGATGTCCCTTCGTTATAATTATAAAGAGCCCCCACCGAAAGCGAGTTTTCATTCAAAAGATCTCGTGAGAAGGCTTCAACAGCTACAGCAGGTGAAAGAAGATTTGAAAGTAGATTCCATGAGTGAAAATTCAGTGAGTTTTTAACATGTGAGTATTTCTCAGATGGATAATTGGTAAACTCTTTTTTCTCAAAAACAGTTTCTTTTTCAAAGAATCTCTTAAATAGGTCCGGTCCGCTCGCTTCAGTTGATTCAAGAATCTGAACATCTTGTTCTTTAACATTCATTCCTCTGAAAGAATAATCATTGAACACAAGCTTTTCATTAAAGAGTGTTGGAGCATAGGAGCCGAATTCCGAAGAAGTCAGTTGATAAAGATTTCCCTCAATCAACTCATAGATATTATCAACTCCAGATCGAGGAGATTCGATAAAAATACGCTGATTGATACTTGCGACAAAACCGAAATTCTCTTCCGTCAGTTGATAAAGCTCTTTAACCTCCAGAGTCTGAAGATCATAAAGGAAGATCCCTTTAAGAGAGTTTTCTTGATTTTGGGCCACAAAAACTAACTGTTGAGCATCTATCCAGTCAAAGCTCGTTACAACAAAACCTTGAGGTAAACGAAATTGTCCTTCAACATCACGAGCAAGATCAATGATAGATAAAAACTGTTCTTGTTTTTCATTCCAAACAATTCCTCCTACCTGAGTACCTGTTTGATTTAAAATGGCCGTTTTCCATTTTAAATTTTTCCTTTGATACTTAACCCTGCCTTTAAGATCCAAAACCTTTACTGTTCCGAAATCCTCAAGACCCCAACGCGGATGATACTGCTGTTCAATAACTGCAAATTTATCACCTCTCACCTTAATCGGGTGAAGAGTTACAAGTGGAGCAGGAAAATAAATTGTTTTTTCTTTTTCTCCATCAACGATGACAAACTGATTGATATCTCCCAGTCCTTGCTTAAGAGCAAAAAACTTATTCTCACCCAACATCTGGGGATAAAGATAACTTGTCATCCCCTCTACGACTTCTGGAGAAAGCTTTTGAGAAGGGATATTTGACTTAGGCTGACTACTCCAAAGAGCAATCATCTCCCTCATCTTCTCTTTAATGAAATCATCAAAAGGACGCTCAAGAAATTCATCGGCACGAAAATAAAAACTCAGAGGATTATAAGAAGTGCGCGCAGATTCCTCAACAAGGTGAGCGTACTGATCCCCAAGTTTTTCTCTTAAAAAGCTAGTGAAGAAATAACCAAAGACATAATGATTGGGAGTATAAAAATCGTAGGAACCAAAAAGTAGTTGGTCCATTTTATATTCTTTACTCAAAGCAAGTGCTTTCAAGTCACGCTCAAATAAAGGAAGTCTTCCTCGTCCACCCTTTGTAACAGCAGTCTCAATACCGACAGCATCTCCCTCAAGAAACCAAGGAGGAGTAGAAAAGGCCAATCCTAATGCATCCCCCACTTCCCCTAAAAGAATGTAGAGATAGCGGGTAAAACCTTGTCTTGTTTTTTCAAACTGAACGACATGACGAAATTCATGAATCCCTAGAGTCGTAAGCCATTCCGTATTTGTCATTACTGGATCAGTTGAGGGCGTGAGAAAAAACTCTGAGCGACGTGGAGCTAGTGTTACAAAACCATTAGAGTTTAACGTTTTGCTTTGAAGAATAATACTGATCTTTCTAGGAGTAATATCTAAGCTTTTACTAACAATAGGATAAGCACTTTCAAGAATGTTTGAGACAATCTGAGCTTTGGCCTCTACCTCCTCTGGGAAGATAATTTCAAAATGAGGAGAATCTATTTTTCTCCAAGAAACATTTGAGGGGTTTTGATCAAAGCTCACCAAAGGAACAGGCAAACTGATCTGTGACCAAGCGGAAAAGCTTAATAAAAGAAGAACGAGAATTTTCATGATTTGACCTCATAAAAATTCTACTCGGCTTTTACTGATCCCGCAAAGCTTTCAATCGATCCCAAATCGCCTTACCGACTAGTCCTAACTGATTTCTTTTGAGACGAATCAACTTAATATCAAGAAGACGCTCATGAATATCTTCAAAATCAAGAATCTTAAGACTGCCTTCTTCGATTTCTCTACTCACTTCATGATAAGGGAGATGCCCCCAACCAAGGCCGGACTGAATAATGTCTTTTTTAAATTTTGAGTCGTGAATGCGCCATTTGCGCCCATTATCCAAGAGGCCAAAACTAACTCCGCTTGGACCTCCGCGATCCGCTACAACAACTTGATCGATAACAGCGAGGTCACTTTGTTTTTTAATTCCTTTCTCTTTATAAAGGGAAGTTGAAATAACTGGCACAAGTCTGACTTCTGTGATCGGAATTACTTCAAGCTCATCATGGCGGTTTACAAAGTGAGTAATACCAATTTCAACTTCACGATCCAGGACCTTTCTCTCTGCCTCAGAAAGAATTTCTAAGCTCAGATGAAGTCTCGTATGAGGATAGTTGGCCTGAAAATCTTTAAAGACCTTCAAAAGATCAGGCAAAGGTGAAATCCCCTCAATCGCAAATTTAATCTGGGCCTCTTCTTTATGAATAAAACTCTTAGAGAGCTCCTCTAATTCACTCATCCCCTGCATAATTTTTTGAGAATGCTCAAAGAACGTGTGCCCATAACAAGTCAGTGAGGGCCTGTAACTTGTGCGATCAAAAAGCTCAACACTAAGCTCTTCTTCCAGTTTTTTGATAGCAAAACTCACGGCCGGCTGAGTCCGATGGAGGGCCAGGGCCGCAGATTTGAAGCTCCCGAGCTCGACAATTTTGTGAAATACTAGAACTTGGTCGTAGGTCATAATAAGTTTTTTTTATACTGTTGATTAAAAAATATGTCTTTTTTTTTATCAAAGTTTGCCAGATGATACTAGCATATGTTTTTCAAAAAGGAGTTCTATGAAGACATTACTAGCACTTACGATCGCTTTTAGCTCATTTGCGGCCCTTGCTCAAGCAACTTATAAAATTGACCCTTCTCAAACTAAAGCTGAATGGGTTGGCTACAAAATCGCTTCTGAGCACCGTGGATTTGTTCCGGTAAAAGACGGAAGCCTTCAAGTTAAAGACGGCGTTATCACGGCCGGAACTGTAACGATGAATATGGATCAACTATCTGTTACTGACCTTCAAGGTGAGATGGCAGGAAAACTAGCTGGTCACTTGAAGCACGAAGACTTCTTTGCGACTAGTAAGCACCCAGAAGCAAAACTTGCCATTAAATCTTCTAAAAAGACGGCAAAAGGCCTAGAAGTTGTTGCTGATCTTACTATCCGTGGGAAAACTCACCCAGTAACATTCACAGCTACTGATGTTAAAGAAACTGATAAAAACTTTACTGCTAAATCAATCATTAAAGTTGACCGTACTCTCTATAATGTTCAATACGGTTCAGGTAAAGGACTTGCTGATCTAGGGAAGAGCCTAGGTGATAAGCTGATCAAAGACATTTTCGATATTAACGTTACTCTTTGGGCTAATAAATAATTCCTCCGCCGAAGGGGTCACTTTTTTAACAGGTGGCCCCTTTTTCTTACTAAACTTCCTCTCTTTTCTCTTCTACAATACTTGCTATGAAATGGTTTTTGGCCGCTTTATTTATGAGCTCCGGTCTTTATGGAGCAACAATTGGAATTATTGATACAGGTTTTGATCTGGATCACGAATTCTTGCGTCCTAAAATCCTAAAACAAGAAACGGATGAAGAGATCATTGATCCTGAGCTAAGAAAAAAGCTGCACGGATGGAATTTCCACGACAACTCCCACATTACTGCACCTGTCATCCAGCAAGACCTTCTTTCAGATATTTTAAAATATCGCCAGTTGCGTGCCAAAGGGATGAAGGCCGGACTTACTCCAGAAGAATACGAGTGGTTTGGGCAAAAAAAAGTTGATGCCGAATTTAGAAATGATCTGAAAAAATTTAAAAAACATATTCACGGAACAGTGGTTGCTTCCATTGCTCTTCGTGAAGGTGAGAATATTAATATTTTCCCTATTCGTGGACTTCATATTGATGTGCCAGTCGTAGCAGTGGAAAGTGAAATTGAGGCAACTCCTCAAACTCCCTCACAGATTAAGGGAGAGGTCAGGTTTAAAAGAGAAATTAAACTGTCTTTGAGTCGTGTGAATAAGAAATTTGCAAAGATTTGTCTTTATCTCTCTATTAAAAAAATTAATATTGTGAATGCCTCATATGGTATTACCTACAAGAACATAGCGACCAAATTCCAAGAGATGTATCTGGAGTCAACTGGTGAGCAAATCCCCGCTCCACTTTTGAGTCAGTACATTGATGATTACTTTAATGATCTTTATGAATCGGCCATTAAAACAATTAAGAGATATCCAAATATCCTTTTTGTTTTTTCAGCAGGAAACTCAGGTCTTGATAACGACCTTTTCCACCACTATCCGTCACGAGTCAAACTTGATAACACCATTGCCGTAGCTGCTACCAATGGAGATTATCTTGCAAGCTTTTCCAACTTTGGTAAAAACAAAGTAGATATCGGAGCACCTGGTGTTGGTATCCAGTCCATTATTCCTAAAGTTTATTCAACTGACGGAACGAATGTTTTCTCGACTTCTTCAGGTACATCAATGGCAGCTCCTTATATCTCAAATCTGGCGGCGCAGATGATGAATGCCAATCCGAAGTTAAAACCTTGGCAGATTAAAAAAATTATTCTGGAAACAGGTGATCAAAAACCAAGCCTTGAAGAGAAACTTATCTCAAAGGCCGTGGCCAATAACGCCAAAGCATTAAAAGCAGCGAACCTGAGTCGTGAAATCTCTATTGAGCATGCCATTCAGCTAGCAACTCTTGAAATTGTACCGATTCAGGATGAAGTTTCTTTTAACCTCTCACCTGCTAAGGTCTACGAGGAAGCGACTAAAAAGTTGATGGAATCAATTCCAGTTCCTATCGCACCAAGTGAAGTGACTGAAGATCTTGATGATGGCCCGGAGCTTATTCCAGAGATTCCTAAAACAATCGCTCCGGTTAAAACTGAAAAGAAAAAGAAAGAAAAAAAAGAAGTAGAGGAGATTCAGACCCCTCTACCTACCAAATCATCGTCTTCTTCACAGACGGATCAAGAGACAGAGCCACAGGACAATTCAGAGCAGCTTCCTTCAGTTGATCCATCACCGAAGGCTCAAGAGTCTGATCAAGACCATTCCAATGAAACTTTAGAACAATCTCCGCAACCTTCCGAGGACTTGCCGCCATCTTCTTCTGAATCTCAACCTGAACCCCACGAAGCTCAACCCCAAGAGAGCGTCCCTTCATCGCCGCAATAGTCAGCATACAGCTAGCGAGTGAAGTTGATAAAAGATCTGTAGGAGAGAATGCTTCCCCATTACCATTATTATCTTTTGGCGCATCGGTAATGATGTTATTGCCTGAATCCAAGTGAGTTGCACTTGTTCTAAAATTTCCCTGATACTCAATCTTCATGAGAGACATAATTAAATCCTTATAAATAAAAAGGCCCAAGCGAATGCCTGGGCCCCTAAAACATTTTCCTGGGAGGAATGTTTAGTTTTTCAGATTATCTCCAGAATTTGAAGCATCTGAAACTGAAATTTTTCTACTAATATTGGCATCTCTTTTCCCGAGTTTTAACTCCAGCACTCCATAAGTGTAGCTAGCCTCGATTTTTGCAGGATCAACCTGATCGCTCATTTTAAAGCGATGCTCATAATTCTTTGGTCTTACTCCACCGGCAATGCTCTTGCGAGGACGTGCCTCAGGATTCCATTTAACGACCAGTTCATGCCCGATAATTTCAATATCTATGGCCTCTTTGGCGACTCCTGGAGTGTCTAAAACCAGATAAAAAGATTTTTCATCCTCTTCTAAGCTCCAAAATGACTGGGCCTTATTGGGATAATTCTGAGTAAATTCTTGATCAAGTGCTCGTAGTACTTGAGCAAATGGCTGAAGTTGAAAATCTAACATAGTGTCCTCCTAAAAAAATGAATTCAAAAAAAATCTTTAAGAGCTCTTAACCACAAGATGGGGCCTGTTTTTTAGCTGTCAAGGCAAACACTTAATAAAATTTTCTAGTCTATTGTTAACAAGCTAGTTTTTTGGGTCTATGATAGGGGCATATTTAAGGAGATTTTTATGACTAAGAAAGCAGCCTCTAAGAAGGCTTCAGTAAAGGCCCGTCCTGCCCAAAAAGCTCGTCCTCAAGCTAAAAAAGCTACTGCTAAAAAAACTCCAGCTAAAAAAGTGGCAACAAAGAAAGTTACTGCTAAGAAAGCTGCTCCTGCTAAAAAAACAGCTACTAAAAAAGCTCTTCCTGCAAAAAAAGTTGCGACCAAAAAAGTTGCTCCTAAATTAGATCCAAAAAAACAAACAATGGAATCAATCGTTGAACTTATTCGTCGTACTTCTACAGAAGTTCCTGATGATGTTTTCAATGCCATCCTTGCTGCTAAAAAGCAGGAAGTTGCAAATACGACTGCTGCCTATGCCATGAACATCATTAACGACAACATTGATCTGGCAAAACTTAAATCTCAGCCTCTGTGCCAAGATACAGGAACAGTGATTTTCTTTGTTTACCATCCGCCAGGTTTTCACCAGACTCCGTTTAAAGAGCTGATCAAGAAATCAGTAACGCTTGCAACTGAGAAGGGCTACCTTCGTCAAAACTCAGTAAACTCAATTACTGGTAAGAATGAAGGATCAAACGTTGGTGAAGGACATCCTTCAATTCACTTCTATGAACACAATAAAAAAGAAGTTGAAATTAAACTGATGCTTAAAGGTGGAGGATGTGAGAACACTTCTACTCAATACTCTCTTCCTGATACTGCTCTAGGAGCAGGCCGTGATCTTGAAGGTGTTCGTAAAGTTATTATCGATGCTGTTTATAAAGCTCAGGGTAAAGGCTGCGGTCCTGGTTCTCTTGGTGTTTGTATCGGTGGAGACCGTGCTGATTCATCTTCGTATGCTAAGAAACAACTTCTTCGCAAACTTGATGATTCAAATGCTATGCCTGAACTTGATAAGCTTGAAAAAGAAATCGTAAAAACGTGTAATGAGCTTGGAATCGGGCCGATGGGCTTTGGTGGTAAGACAACACTTCTGTCTTGTAAAATTACTCACGCTAACCGCGTACCTGCTTCATTCTTTGTTTCAATTTCATACATGTGCTGGGCATTCCGTCGCCAAGGTGTAGTTCTTGATTCAAATCTTAAAATAAAAAAATGGCTTTACTAGGAGACCCCAATGAAAAGACTCGAATACCCTTTTAGCGTTGAAGCAGTAAGAGAACTTAAAGTTGGAGACATGGTTCTTATCACTGGTAAGCTATTCACAGGCCGAGATGCCGTTCATAAGTATCTGCATGATGGCAACAAGCCACCTGTAGATCTTAAAAACCAAATCATCTATCACTGTGGCCCAGTGACAATGAAAGATAAAAAAACTGGCAAGTGGACAGTAACGGCCGCAGGTCCAACGACTTCTATCCGTGAAGAGCCATATCAGTGGGAAGTTATCCGTGACTACGGAATCGTAGGAGTCATCGGTAAAGGTGGAATGGGACAAAAAACACTTGATGCTTGTAAAGAGTATGGATGTGTTTACCTTCATGCTATCGGTGGAGCTGCTCAAGTTCTTGCTGAAAAAATCAAATCGGTTGATGGTCTCTACCTAGAAGAGTTTGGTCAACCTGAAGCGATCTGGGAATTATCAGTTGAAGATTTTCCAGTCGTTGTAACAATGGACTCTCATGGTAACTCTCTTCATAAAGAAGTTGATGAGGCTTCAAAAGCTAAGATGAAAGAAGTTCTTTAATTACTTATCTGCGTGAGGGTCTTAGGGCCCTCTCGCTTTGCTAACCGCTTAAAAAATCAAGCAAAATCCCCCTTCTCCTCCTCTGTCAATATTACTTACACTCTTTTCAATGAAGCTCCATAAAAGTATAAGTCGATCATGAATCTCCGGCCGATCCTTTTATTGTTATTTATCGTCATCATCTCTTGTGGCAAAAACGACAGGGAACAGTCTGTAAATGTTTCCAATATCGCTAATGGGGATCAATTAGAAGCAGATCACAAGTTGGAAAAAAAGATCGTTTCCATCCTTACTCCTTCAAATGAATTCAGATGTACAGGATCAATCCTGACGAGAAACTCAATCCTCACTGCAGCCCACTGTTTAGCCTCTTATCAACCAATAATCGTTAATGGTAAAATATATTCCGTCGAAAAAAATATCCTTCACCCTAAATACGGCTACTACACACCCACTGATGATATCGCCATTATTAAACTTGAAACTGAAATAGATCCTCATGACTTTCATCCTGTCACTCTAGATACAGGTGATGTTCTTCATGAAAAATTAAAACTAGTCGGACGATCTATTCATATTACAAGTCCCTATCCTGACTACTTTACGGCACTCTTAAAAGTCTTACCAAAACAAGACAAGCAAATGTTTAGCGCTGAACTCAATGACTACATCCAAAATCTTCCAGTTATAAAAAGCGATCTCAAGAATATCGAAAGCAAAAGTTTTACTCTCGAAACCTATCGCTCTCTTTCTTTAAATAAGAAAAACTCAGAAGTTCTTTTTTATAATAACCTTTCTGGAGGACCCCTTCCTGGAGATTCAGGTAGCCCTCTCTTCGTTGAAACTAAAGACGGCGCATTTTTTCAAAAAGGTATCACTCAGTATGTGAAGATGAATTACGAATCAATGTACTACACTCATTACCATGTTCATGATTCTACTGCCTATGCGAATGTTTCTTATTATATTCCATGGATTGAAGAGATGGCCCATAAGCATGGACTGGGAGAAATAAGAAAATCAAAAGCAGATGAAAAACAGATCAACAAATGTGATGAGTTCAAACTTAGTATCAACGAACTCTTCATTGAAAAATTAGGATTTCAATTTTTAGATAATGTCATTAAAGAACAATGTGAAAAGAGAGATCAGTTCGACTTAAATAAAATCAACGACAAAATCAAGCAATGTCAAAAGCACTGTGGGGCCAAAGATAAAACGTGTCTCTTTGCTAAAAAATCAATAGCAACCTTAAAAAACACCTTGAAGAAGCTTTGCTATCCATAGAAAAAGATATTCTAACTATTGCCTAAAGATTGATCATTTTTAAATATCCGTATAAAAATCTAACACTTCCCATCCACTATTTACCCAAATTCACATCCTCTTTATTGGCACATCCTTTGAAAAGCCAAAAGGATGAATACTAAAGCTCTGGCACTCATTACCTTCATGCTGACCTCCTCTGGATGGGCAGGTGTCGATCATCATCTTGATCCACAAATGGGCCATGAAGAATATCAAGCTCTTCTTAAACAAAACTCATCTCAGAAGTTTATCGGTAAAAAAGATAATGCCATCGAGGAGGCCATTACTTACGGAAATCGCCTTAGCTCTTGGCTTAAAGTTATTAATGAAGATAGAACTGCTGAAAGTACCATTCAACTAACAACGGCCAACAATCGAGGAGCCGGAGTTCCTATTGAGAAACCCTATATCTATTCTGCCAAAATTGTAGAAGATAAAAGTAAAGAAATCATAGCTCAGCTTCCTTCTCAAATGAGAGAAGTGATCACTGGGCAGACACCTTTTACAAAACAATTGGATATCGATGATAAAGAGTTCACCACTCAGGCCAGAAAGATATATGGCCTTTACAGTATGGCCGCTCGCTATAAACTCCTTAATCCTTCTAAAGAACTTTTGGTTGGGCAAGAAAGAAGAGATGTTCGTGGATACTACTATCTGACCCAAAATAAAATTGATGTCCAAGCTTTAAGTAACATCAAATCATTTTCTAAAGAAAAACTGGAAGAAACGACAGATGCCTTAATCAAGATTTGTCAGAATGACTGGAAGTCCAGAAAGAGCTGTGAAAAGAAAGTTCTTGAGGCCATTAAAAAGAACGCCGTAGTTAAGCATTACCATAAATACTTCCCTATTGCTTCCAAGAACTGGGACACCTTCTTTAAAATAAAAAAAGATGCAAAAAGAAATGATGTTTCTTGGAGTGATTCCGAAACATTTATTCCTTTCACCACTCCTAAATCGCAAGTCATTAAAGATTTCGTTCAACAGAATATTGAAGATGAGTATCGCTTTAAAGAATGGAGTCTTAAATTATCCTTCTACTACTCAGGACCAACTCTTGAGTTTCAAAAAGGTGTCACTGCTCATGTGAATAAACTGGGTGGAGATCGAATTGTGATGGATGCCAACTCATCATTGGATGAATTTGACTCTCAATGGACACTTCGCCATGAGTTTGGCCATGTTTTGGGGCTTCCTGACTGTTATCATGAGTTCTACGATACTAAGATTGAGGCCTATGTGAATTATCAAATTGATGTGAGCGATCTGATGTGCTCACGCAGCGGAAATATGAATGAGAGAATCTTTGAGGAATTAAAAAAGACCTATCAGAGATAGGTCTTAGAATACCTCTTGCAGAAAATCTCTGAAATGCTGCCAAGACCTCATATCTGCACTTGAATTGTAGGCCGCACCTTTTTCGATATCATTCCCAGCTTCGGGATTGGTAAAAGCATGAACAGCTCCACTGTATTCAATCCATTGATAATCGGCCCGCGCCTTATTCACTTCATCACGAAACTTTTCGATATCCACTTTTTTTACATAAGGGTCAATGGCCCCATGAAGAACAAGAAGTTTAGTATTAAATTTTGTTCCAGGATTTTCAGTATCAAGATTGCCGTGAAAACTTACGACGCCAGCAAGTGACTCTCCACTTCTTGCATGCTCAAGCACTGCCGTCCCACCAAAGCAATATCCAATCGCTATCACACGACTCGCATCCACTTCTTTTTGAAATTTACCAAAATCAATTCCGGCCTTGACTCTCTTTCTTAATTCTTCCCGCTGACCTTTTTTAAGCTCTCCTGCAAGTTTTGCAGCTTCAATTGCATCGTGAGCAACTTTACCATTCCCATAAACATCGGCGGCCAAAGCGACATAGCCAAGCTTCGCAATCTCTTTTGCCTTATTTAAAAGAAACTCTCCATTTCCCATCCAGTCCGGGAAAAGCACTACGAGAGGAAGTTTTTTGCCATTTGTTTTTTTAGGGAGGACTAGTTTGGACTTAAGAGTGACATCGCCTACTTTGTATTCAATGTCTTTAATTGTCTGAGAAAAAGTAACTGTTGGAAACATCATCAAAAGTATGAACCACTTCATTTTGACCTCCAAAAAAAGGCCCACATAAGTGGGCCTCATCAATTTAATTATTCAGCAAAAGCTTCGTTCCACTCGATATTGTGATAAACCTTTTGAACATCATCATCACCATCAAGAACATCGATAAGCTTCATAATCTTCTCGTAGCTCTCTTTAGTAACTTCTTTGGTGTTCAGAGGAAGACGCTCAAGCTCAGCTTCCTCAACTTTAATACTTAGCTCTTCAAGCTTCTTATAGATATCACCATATGACTCTACTGGACCTTTCACAGTCACATATCCATCCTCAACTTCAACATCATCAATATTAAAGTCAATAAGCTCCATCATCAGATCATCCGAAGACATTCCCTTCATATTCTCTTCTTTGATTGAGAAAGTAGCTTTTCTCTCGAAGACAAATTGAAGACATCCAGGTGTTCCGATCGATCCACCATATTTGTTAAAATAAGAACGAATATTAGAAATAGTTCGAGTAGGGTTATCAGTAGCAGCTTCAACGTATACGGCAACACCATCAATGGCGTAACATTCGTAGTTGATTTCTTCCCAAGCAGAAGTATCTGCACCAAGGCCTTTTTTGATGGCCTTATCTACGTTGTCTTTGGGAACGTTATATTCACGTGCTTTTAGAAGAGCGATTTTTAGACCAAAGTTGGCATCAACTTCAGCATGGCCACTTCTTTTTACGGCCATTGTAATTTCTCTTAAAACTTTCGTGTAACTTTGCGAGCGCTGCTTATCTGCGGCCGCTTTTTTCATTTTAATGTTGTTCCATTTACGTCCCACTCAAGACTCCTAGACTTAAATTAAATTCGAGACTTAACTATAGCAAAGAGGGAACTATTCGTCTTAAAAAACCTTTTAATAACGGCGGTGCATTATAAAAAAATTCTTGCCGTTGGGTATATCAAACAATACGATCACTACCTCTAAAAATGAAAACGTTCTCAAGGGTTGTTCTTCATGAAATGTTGTTTTGTGGTCGTTGCGTTTTGTTACTCTTTAGCCGCTCTTTGCTCACCCACCGAAGCTAAACTTGATAAATACATTAAGGACTTTAAGGTTCGTGCTCTTGATTACCCAGGCACAAAGAATGAGGAACTATTTAAACTAGGACTCACCCTTTATTTTGAAACAGCCCTTTCAGGAAATAATAATATCTCATGCCACGATTGCCATAGCGGACGTGGCCAAACAGCAGATGCGCTACCTCTAGGCCTTGGTGAGGGTGCAGAAGGCGTAGCTGATTTTAGACAGCAGGCCAGTGGAGTTATTCTTCCACGCCATACTCCTCAACTCTTTAACCTTGGTTTCAAAGAAATCCCTCATCTATTCTGGGATGGTCGAGTGGCCTATCACGCTCAAGGCGGATGGATAAGTCCGGAACCTCTCCTTAATGGCCCGAATCCACAGCTTAAAGAAATCGCTTCAAGCTTAAATTCTCTTCTAGCTGTTCAGGCACTCTTCCCTATTTCAAACCCTGAAGAGATGCTTGGCAAAGACTCCAAGCTTGATAATGTGACTGCTTGGCAGAACGCAGTGGAACGAATTTTCAAAAGTCGCTTTGCTAAAAAATATAAAGAAATGTTCCAAGCAGCTTACCCTGGTGTTACAAATTACAACATCGCTCACGTGGCCAATGCCTTGGCCGAATTTCAACGCTTCCAGTTTCTTGCCATTAACACACCTTGGGATCTTTATCTTCGTGGTAGAAAAGAACTAATGAGTGAAAAGATGAAACGTGGAGCAGTTGTTTTTTATGAAAAGGGTCAGTGTGTGAATTGTCACACAGGAGCTCACATGAGTTCTTTTGGATTCCAAAATGTCATGATCCCTCAGCTCGGGCCCGGTAAAAAGAATGGAGATGATCTAGGTCGAGCTGAAGTAACAGGCAGTCTTGCCGAGATCTATCAGTTCCGAGTTCCACCTCTAAGAAACACAGGACTCACTCCACCTTATATGCACAATGGTTACTTTAAAAATATGTGGGATGTTGTCGTTCACTACAATCATCCCATGAGGGCCTTGATGCATGCGGAATGGAACCCCTATGGTGACACTCGCTATCACGATCCTATTATCCTTGATACAGATCGTGAACGCACCAGACTAAGAGCGAGATCGGCCGCTCCTGTTGAAAAGTTACCTAGAATGATCGGCTTCTCAATGGAAGAAGCTACTGATCTTTATTGCTTTCTCATGGTAGGATTAACAGATCTGTCTTTACAGCATTTTTTAGTCGAACCAGGAGTACTCAATGAAATGGATGATTGCGACCCTATTATTGGTATGCGCGCCTATGACCGCACTAGCGCAACAAAACTTCACACTCAAAAATCAATATAACACTGATATCAGTCTTGCTGACTTTAAAGGAAAAACCGTGGTGCTGGAATGGCTAAACCACGGTTGCCCTTTTGTTCGTAAACACTACGACTCAAAGAACATGCAGAACCTTCAGGACAAATGGACAGCGAAAGGAATCATTTGGCTTTCCATCATCTCTTCAGCTCCTGGCAAACAGGGCCATGTTACGCCTCAGGAAGCTTACCGCGAAGCTCATGCCTATAAATCAAGAGCAACCCATATTCTCCTAGATCCCGAAGGCAAGGTTGGCAAAATGTATGAGGCCAAAACCACTCCTCATATGTATGTCATCAATCCGGAAGGAAAACGAGTTTATGAAGGGGCCATCGATAACATCCCTGATACCAACCAGGCCTCAATTCCGAAGGCCCAAAACTTTGTAGACGAGACACTTACTCAACTAATCAGTGGACAGAAAATCAAAACAGCAAAAACGAAAGCCTACGGATGTAGTGTGAAGTATGCCGACTAACTCTGTCGGACTTAAAGAGATAGCTTCTTTCTTCCAAATGGAATAGAATCATGAATCAAGATTTTTTTTCTTAGGAGGAGGGAAGATGATCTTTAAATTAGTTATTCTATCAGCAGCTTGTGGACTATTTTTATTCACTCAAGTTTTGCAGCATTAATCTTACACCATAAACTTAATCACAAATTGTTCTTTTCCGTCTATGTCAACGAAGTGAACTTCTTCTTTATGACCTAGTTCATTCATGGCATCTAAGAACTTTTGAAGGTAGGCCCGCCCGGGATCGGCCAATAAAATACAAGATCCTGGTCGGGTGTACTTTATCAACCCTTCTGCAACTTCTCTGGCATGCTTACTTTCATAGAGAATATCTGATCCAAGTACAATGTCGTAAGTGCC
This sequence comes from uncultured Bacteriovoracaceae bacterium, assembly GCA_937931205.1. Taxonomy (GTDB): domain Bacteria; phylum Bdellovibrionota; class Bacteriovoracia; order Bacteriovoracales; family Bacteriovoracaceae; genus Peredibacter. The sequence continues at coordinate 24,030 of CALHBF010000012.1, read as the reverse complement.
AAGAGCATTTCCCTCTCGCCAGTTAAGACGTTGGTACTTTACCGATAGATTAGAATGACGAGTATTTCGCATAAAATATTCTTCTACATCGGGATGAAAATCTGTTGCAAGAACATCAGCTCCTAAATGAGTCGCCACCAGACTAGGTAGACCTAGGCCACACCCAAGTTCAATGGCCGTCTTTCCTCTCATTAGCTCGGGATGTTCACCTAAGTAGGTCGACAGAGCGCGGGCCGCGGGCCAGAGAATTCCAAAATAAGGACAAAGATCTTCAGCAAAGGGATCAGCTTGTTCTTCTTCGGAAAGTTCTCCACATAAGATATCAATCGCCTCATCCAACGAGCGAATCACTTCGAGAACAAAATTTTTATCTGCGATTTTGACCAATTGAGTTTGAGTCGGATACTTCACTTTAATAGATTTCATGAAAAGAGAATAACAAAGGTAAAAAAAAAGGCCAGAGATTATCTCTGGCCCATCTCAAAGGTAGTGACTGATAAATTAAGCGTCAATCACTTCTGGATCTACTTTCTTTTTACCATTTAGTTCAGGATCAACTTTCTTTTTCCCAAGAACTTCTGGATCTACTTTTTTCTTTCCAACTAGTTCAGGATCTACTTTCTTTTTGCCGTTAAGCTCTGGATCGACTTTCTTTTTTCCAGCTAGTTCAGGATCAACTTTCTTTTTACCAAGAATTTCTGGATCTACTTTTTTCTTCCCATCTAGTTCTGGTGAAGTTTTTTTACCAGCTAGCTCAGGATCAACTTTCTTTTTACCAAGAATTTCTGGGTCTACTTTTTTCTTCCCATCTAGTTCTGGTGAAGTTTTTTTACCAGCTAGTTCAGGATCAACTTTCTTTTTACCAAAAACTTCTGGATCTACTTTTTTCTTTCCAGCTAGCTCAGGGTCAACTTTCTTTTTACCGTTAAGCTCTGGATCGACTTTTTTCTTTCCAGCTAGCTCAGGATCTACTTTCTTTTTACCGTTAAGCTCTGGATCGACTTTTTTCTTTCCGGCAAGCTCAGGGTCAACTTTCTTTTTACCGTTAAGCTCTGGATCTACTTTTTTCTTTCCAGCTAGCTCAGGGTCAACTTTCTTTTTACCATTAAGCTCTGGATCAACTTTTTTCTTTCCAGCAAGCTCAGGGTCCACTTTCTTTTTACCGTTAAGCTCTGGATCAACTTTTTTCTTTCCAGCAAACTCAGGGTCAACTTTCTTTTTACCATTCAGTTCTGGATCAGTTTTCTTCTTGCCTTCAACTTCAGAGATGGCCACTTTGAAGTACTGACGTTTTTGATATTCACGATCTTCGATTACGATTTTCTTCGTTACCAGTTTACAGTTTTCATCTGTAATAATTTTCTTACCCCACTCTTCACTTACTTTTGCACAATCAATAATTTTCCCATCTTGAGTGAGAATAATTTTTGATTCAGCGGCATCGTAGTGAAGACCATCGAAAGGAACTTTTTGATAAGTTGTCTCAAAATCATTTCCTTTTTTTGCACGAACAGCTAAATTCAGATCTACTTTTTTACTTTCTTCATCAACAGAATAAAATGCTTTTGCAGACTCAATTCCTTCTGCTGGAATTTTATAAATTCCAATCTCCTTCGCATGAACCCCACCTACAGCTAAAAATGCAGACATCAGAACAAGCTTTTTCATATCTTCTCCTTATTAAAGCTGATCATTCAGCTAACGATGGATGGAAGTATGAATGAAAAAATTTACTTGGAAAGAAGCGTGGCTCTGACACAAAGTTTAATTTGAGTGGATTCCACGCTTAAATGACGAATTTAATTTCAATGTAAAGAGATTCTAAAATTATTTTAAGAATGATTGTTCAAAATCAAAGGCTTGATCTGACAATTCCTTACTCATTATGGGCAGATTTGAACCTGCCAGTTCTAGTATCTTTTCAGGAGAGACAACTCCGTGTTTTCGATGAAGATAGCGAATTTTAACAAGCCCGGTGGCCATTAAATCGCCTTTTTGAGAATAGAAATATTGATTGATGAAAAAGTACTTATCATCTCTTCCCATCACTTTGGTCTTCAATGTAAATTTATCCCAAAGCTTGAGAGATCTTTTAAAGCGCATGGATTCACCCGACACTACTGCATACATGTCGTTTTTTCTAAGAAGATCAAACAATCCATTACGAAAGATCAAATCCCATCGACCAAAATCCATATAGGAGAAGTAGACGCCGTTATTGACATGCCAAAGCACATCTAAATCAGTTGGTAATACCCGCATTGTAATGACGCTCTCACCATCAAAACTCATAGGCGTTAAAAATCTTTTGCAGATAAACGCCCATAATGTCCGTAAGATCATGTGCATGATTACTTCTCCACAATCGCTGCAACACCCATTCCACCAGCAGTACAAATAGAAATAAGAACTTTACCTGAACCTTTCTGTGTCAGGATCTTAGCACTCGTTGCTAAAATTCTTCCACCTGTTGCAGCGAAAGGGTGACCCAGTGCCAAGCTTCCACCTTTCACATTCAGCTTGTTTCGATCAATTGGTCCAAGAACTTCATCACGTCCCAAAACTTCTTTGCAGTATTTAGGATCTTCCCAGGCCTTTAATGTACAAAGAACTTGTCCAGCAAAAGCTTCATGAATTTCGTAAAAATCAAAATCCGAGAGCTTCATATTATTTCTTTCCAAAAGTCTGCTTACAGCGAGCGTCGGTCCCATAAGAAGACCTGCACCATTGACATGATCAACAGCGGCGACTTCCACATCTTTAAGATATGCAAGAATCTCTTTATTATTCTTTTTGGCCCACTCTTCACTTGATAAGAGAACAACGCTTGCACCATCTGTTAGAGGAGTTGAGTTTCCAGCAGTCAGAGTTCCTGTTCCTGATTTATCAAAGGCAGGTTTTAATTTTGCCAATTTTTCTAATGAAGTTTCTTTTCTAGTGATCGTATCTTTTTTGATGCCACGAAATTCAGCAATAAGATCTTGATGAAAACCTTCTTCATAGGCACGACTTGCCTTCTGATGAGACTCAAAAGCAAGCTGATCTTGTTCAGCTCGGGAAATCTTCCACTCTTTTACCATCAATTCACAGTGCTCACCCATCGAAAGACCTGTTCTAGGCTCTTTAACAACAGGAAGAAGAGGCTTTAGCAGTTTGGGAGAAATGGAAAGAACAACTTTGATTTTATCGGCCAGAGTCTTAGCATTCTGAAGTTCAATTAACTTATGAGTTAATTTTCTCTCCCCGATGAATGGGATATCAGAATTCGTATCTGTACCTCCAGCAATTCCAACCTCAATTTGTCCTGTAGCAATTTTTAAACCCACAAGATTTGCGGCTTCAAGTCCTGTTCCACAGGCACGTTGTATATTTAATCCTGGAGTCTGAAATGAGAGCTTTGATCCGAGAACAACTTCTCGAGAAAGATTCCAATCAAAGGGGTGATTCATCACTGCACCTGAAATAAAATCGCCTAATTCCTGTCCTTCTAATTTTTGATCAGCGACAAGTGAGTTAAAGGCATGGGAAAGCAAATCATAATTTGATTGTCCTAGATAATCAGACATCGATTTTACAAAGGGAATTCTTTTACCGGCCAAGATAGCGACTTTACGTTGTTTCATGATATTTTCCTTTTACAACCTACCGATCGGTAGGTTATCATGGTTTCATGAATACATCAACACGTACATCGATCTTACATGAAGCCAGCAAAATGCTTCTTATCAAAGGATTTCATGGTTTTAGCCTGCAGGAGCTGGCCGATTCATTATCCATTAAGAAATCCTCACTATATCACCATTATTCAAGCAAGAATCAACTGGCCATAGAGCTATACCGGTTCTATCAAGACGCTTTCAATGATTGGACGCAAAGTTGTGTTAATAATACACCAGAAAAAGCGATCCTCAAATATTGTGACAAACTAATTGTATGGATTTGTGAAAAAAACCGGATCTGTCCACTTTCGGCCCTCTCACTTGAATGGGCCATTATTGACCAAGATATTCAAAAAGAAGTTTTGAAGCTTCATGAACTTCATCATGATTGGGTCAGCTCGCTTTATAAAAAGATGGAAATTAACATTTCATCTAAAGAAGCGACATCCATCACTCTCTCCCTTCTTCAAGGAAGTATTCAACTTGCAAGATTGACAGGAGATCATGCGATTGTAAGAAAAAACTTAAAAAACTTTATCAAAAGTATTAAGAAGTAAACGATGTCTCAATACGATGAATTAATAAAAAAATTTAAAGAAGTTGCCCCTACTCTTCAGTTACCTCCTCCTAGTATGGAAGAACTTGGGATTGAATATCTCTCTATCGTTCCTGGTAAAGAAATTATTGCTAAACTTCCTTTTAAACAGAAGTTTACCAATCCAACAGGTATCTATCAGGGTGGATTCCTTTCAGCGGCACTAGACGAGGTTTTTGGCCCTTTATCATTCATTTCATCTCAAGGGCCATGTCTTACCCTTTCTTTGAACGTGACATTTTTAAAGGCATTCTTACCATCCATGAAAGAATGCCGAGTTCAGGCCACTGTGCTTAAAGAAACCAGACAGTTCATCTTCATGAAAGGTGAGGTCACAACTCTTGAAGGTGAGCTCATTGCCTTTGCTGAAAGCCATGTTACAAAGGTTCAAAAATGAGTATTGCTGAAATAAGAAAACTTTTTCTAGATCGACTTATTCGCTTTTACGGACCATTTTTTGGCGCAGCTGTTCGTCCTACCGAGATCAGCGAAGATTTCCGTTATATCAAAGTTGAAATGCCTCTTACTTTTTATAATAAAAACTATGTAGGGACACAGTTTGGTGGCTCGCTTTATTCAATGGTTGATCCTTGGTACATGCTGATGCTTATTAAAAATTTGGGCAATCAATATATTGTTTGGGATAAATCTGCTTTCATTGAATTCAAAAAACCTGGTCGCGGAAAAGTTACTGCTGAGTTTGTTCTGACTTTAGATAAAATCGAAGAAGTAAAAAAGCATGTATCGGAAAACAAAAAAATGGATGTCCATTTTGAAGTCCAAATCTTTGATGAACAAAAAGTCCTCGTTGCTCGTGTAGACAAAACTATTTATGTAAGATTAAAACCTTAACAATACGACTCAGAAATCAAACTTAATTGAGCAACGACGATTTAGCTACACAGCATGAGCATCGAACTCGGAGCTTGGATAATAAACATACCAACCACGAGATTTTTTAGAATAGGAAATAGGCTCACCTGAATCCAACTTTCCTACTAGTCGGCGGCGATCGGTGGTTTCACCTACAATAACAAAATAACGAATATGCTGATTCCAATCCTGAAATCGAACTCTTAGGTTTCTTTTAGCTCCATTCTGGCGCCATATCCTCTCGATTGTGTGATTATTCATGACAACCTCCTTGAAAGATGTGACATTATCGCAAAATAAGAAAGAGTGTTCCATGAAGTCATCCTCAAGATCAGGTCGATTTAAAAAAAAGCTAATTAGTCTTGATTCACTTCAGGTTGAAGTACCAAAATTTCTGGATCTATTTCATAAATCATTAGAGCTTTTTACCCAAAAACAAATTTCAGAGGCAGAGCTTTGTGCCCACTATATTATCATTGCCCTTTCGCTGAGATACCCGGGCACTTGGCCAGGCTCCAGTAATACCACCCATAACATAGAACATCAGTTAACAGGCCCTATTCCTGCTCATATACCGCTAGAGCCGAACGTTCGGAAGAGGCTTGATGGTCTGTCTATCGGAGACCTCTTTAACAAATTTGCTCTCAAATCAACTCCGCCGACAATCAATCGTGCCCTATTAAATTTTTCAACGAACAAATATCCCTTAGAGTTGATGTTTAAAATCCCAACTCCCCGTGAGGTGCTGGATCAGCAAAAAAATGGCAGACGTTGTCTAACCTTGATCACGAAAGAAAAACAGATGAGGGACTATATTTTAGGAGAGAGGGATTATCTTGGCTTCTGCCTTCATGACCTGATTCATGCCGATCATTTCTACCACTCGAACTTAAGCTATCAAGGCCAGCTTGGGCTTTATAAATTGCTCGCACTCCAAATGGATAAAGGGGTCTTTGATGACCTTCTTAAGAACGAAAAATTTGAAGCGGAATTTGAATATATTATTGCAGATATGAATGCCTATCCTATCCATCTTCTCAAGTGCTTAAAGTCAGCGATTGTCCATTATGGCAATGAGGACTTTTTCAATGATTGGGTAAAGAATTTCCCTGTGGCCAATCATCTGCAGAGACTAAACCAAAAGATATATGAACCACGCGAAGAGGATTCAATACTCTTAGCGTGGCTCAATGACTTAACTATGGAATAAATTGTCCTGAGTTATTTTCATTCTCTTTGACTTCTACAAAAGAAATCCAAGCTCGATTACCATAAAGCTTTTTCAAGATCTTGCTGGCCTCATTATAAACAAATTCACAAGTTCCTTCCATTCCTGGGTTAGGAAGAACTCTTAACTGAATGGCCCCACGCTTATGCAACTCTTCAAAAGTAGCAAGTTCTGGATCATCCTGGGCCACTAGAAAAGTATGGTCAAACATATGATTCAACCATGCTTTAAGCTCTTTAAGGCCACCAAAATCAACGACCCATCCTTCAGGAGTTAATTCACTCGCTTCAAACTCAAAGTAAAACTCACGAGAATAACCATGGACAAAACGGCAGTGAGAACTGGCACGCCACTGACGATGGGTGCATGGAAAACCGGAAAAGCGCTTGGTTGATTTGAAATTTTTAGGGTTCATATTTTTCCTTTGAATTATTTTATACGCTCGATAATGGCCAGATAAAAGGGTCCCCAACCTGACTGATCAGGAAGGACCTGCCACCCAAACTCAGTAGGTTCACCAAATGAAAACTCCATTCGCTTAAGCTCAAATCTTCCTTCACGTTTCTGATAAAGCTTACGAATAATGTCATCGTTTTCAAGTTTTGAAAGAGCACAAGTTGAATAAACGATTCTTCCGCCGACTTTTACAATATCAAGGGCGCTGGCAAGCATCGCAAACTGAGTCATCGCGATGGCCTTCGTGCGTCCAACAGACCAAAGACTCAACTCTTTAGCATCTTCCAAGACGTGGCGCTCTGACGAGCAAGGAGCATCTAAAAGAACTCGATCATAAACCGATTTTTCGTAAAGACACCATTTGGTAGCATCATGGGCCGTCACTTTATGATTGGCCTGTTTGGTTTTTGGAATATACTCATCAAAAATTTTATGAATTCTCGCTCTGCGAGCGGCCGATCGATCGTTTGATACGAGAAGGCCTGTTTCTTTGAGCTTATAAGCGCATAGAAGGCTTTTCCCACCTGGAGCAGCACAAAGATCAACCACACGATTACCCGGCTCAATATTCAAGGCTTCTACGGCAAGAATACTGGCAGCATCCATCAAGTAATAATTAAAGTAGCCAGCTTCTGTTGGGGCCGGGCGCTCAAAATTCGGCGCAATGTGATGCTCAAACCGAATACTTTCATTTTGAATCGGAGTGAAATCGAATTTAAAGTTTGAGTAAGGATTGGCCACCGCCACGTACTGATGCTCGCTTAACAGTGCTTGTTTTAGTGCGGGCCAGCGCTCTCCGTACATCTGAGAATAGAATTCAACGAAACCTTGTTCACCTTTCATATTTTTCATATAGTGATTATAGCAAAAGGTATCTAAAAACACTAAGGGGTCTGGGATTATGAATAAAAAAAGAGCGACACTTGCTGGAGGCTGTTTTTGGGGAGTTGAAGAATTGATCAGAAAACTTCCGGGCGTTCTAGATACCCAAGTAGGATATACGGGCGGAACCTTGCCAGAGCCCACTTATCGTGAGATTTGCACAGGAATTACCGGCCATGCTGAGGCCATCGATATCTTCTTTGATGAGGACCAGCTCTCTTTCAAAGAACTTCTCCACTTCTTTTTTAGAATTCATGACCCAACTACTCCTAATCGTCAGGGAAATGATAAAGGAACTCAATATCGTTCGGCGATCTTCTTTCATGATCAGGATCAAGAACAAGAAGCCTATGCGGTTATCGATGAAGTTAATAAACTAAAAAGGTTTGTAGAACCGGTGGTGACCGAAGTTGAAGCCTTTGATCGTTTTTGGACTGCTGAGGAAGAACATCAGGATTATCTACAGAAATACCCTGCAGGGTATACCTGCCACTATATCAGAAATTAAAAAGGGATATAAGGAGTGACTTCTTGGAAAGGAGTGGCCAATGAAACCATATCCTGATCCAGTTTCACAAACTCTACACCCACACAAACTTTTTCACCTTGGATCTTTTTCCAGCGAATGATCCCATCAAACCTTAGCGTTTGATCTTTGAAATGAAGCTCTATTGCTCTTAGAGCACCAAGAGGTGTTGGCTGATCTTTATAACAGATTTTCATCCCACCTCTTCCTAGAATTAGATTTTTCCCCAACTCATCTTTTAGATTTCCCGAAAGGTAGAAATGAAAAGGTCCCTCAACATTCTCTGTTCGATTAAAACGTTCAGGAAACTTTTGAGTGAAGGTAAGGACACACTTTAAAAGTGAATCGATATCAAAAGGCTTATGAATAAGCGACTCTGCTCCAAGAGCAAAGGCTTCTGAGGAATCAATATCAGCAAATCCGGTAATGAGAATAATAGCAGGTCCGGCATTGTTTTCTGAACGCACCTTCTTCAGGAGATCTACCCCTGTACTACCTGGCATACGAATATCAGAGATAATCAAATCTACGTAATGAAAGTTTAGAATTTCAAGGGCCTTCTTAACAGAATCAGCTTGAAAAACGGTGGCCCCAAAATACTCAAGCTCAGAAGCAATAATCTCACGAAGATCGTTCTCGTCATCAACTACCAGTAGAGTCTTTCCTTTCAACGAATCATCCATCATAATGATCTCCTAGGACTTCATTATTTTAGTCTGCTTGCAACTTGACTTCAACCCATGGGCCATAAAATGTACATTTTACTTTTAGTTTTAAGCTTGTTCTTGTCTTCAGCTAATGCAACTACTCAATCTAATCGATCTGCTCTCATTAGGCTATTCGACCAATCTAAAGATAACTTCAAGATCAAAGGCTGCAACAAATTTAACCTAAGACCGACGGATATCTTTGAGATCTTAAAATATAAAACGAAATTTAATAAGACTTGTGACCTAGAAGGTGAAGTTAATATCAAATTATTAGTGCCTTTTCCGGTTAATCTCCAAGTCAAAAACCTTGATAGCTACAAGAACCTATTGGCCACTGCCAAAATTAGCCTAGGACTGGAGCAGCCCCCACGTATCCTAGGGGAACTCACCAAAGCTCAGCTAAAGGGCAAAGATACCATCTATTTTAACGCTTATTATTCCGGTGAGGTTATTCCTGGCAAAACCATCGAAGTGAAACCGGGAAGTGAAACAATTAAGATCGTCATCTTTGATAAGAATCACTCAAAAAAGCTGGATGAATTTAGCTTTAAAGTTAAATAAAAAAGACAGCTGCTCGTCTTGAAACAACGAGCAGCTTATTTTTTTAGAAATAGTATCTTGCACCTAATACAAAGTGGAATTCAATTCCAACTTTAGAAATGAAATCAACAACTGGCGCAACTTCAGTGAAGACATCAGCATTACGCTCTTCGAAAAAATGAGTAATCCCGACAGGAAGCCTTACTCCGATCTCCAGCCCCTCAGAGAACTCCATTCTGCCACCAATACCATAATAAAGATCCAGTGGATGAACATCGTTGTAATAAAGAGCTTCTCGTTGGTGAAACAGGTAATCCCCATGGATGCTCAGTTCAGAGCGTCTTCCAAAAGACATCCCTAGTCCTGCATCTACTGCACGGTCTCCCTCTAACCAGTATTTTCCATTCACACCTGTAGGGTTTCCGATCATCATACCGACGCCCAGTTTATCAGGTTCATAACCCCAAGCTGAAAAAGTGATAAATAATAATGCCAAAGTAAAAAATTTCATAATCCCTCTTTAGTCTTGAGAGTCAATTGTAGGTATCCCTAAAAAAATTGTCAAAAGAAGATAAATCAGATTTGATACCATCATGTACTTAAAGCAATTTATATTCGCCTTTTCATGTCTTGTTATCTTCTTTGCCCTGTCTTTATACTTTCAGACTGGTGAAGAGATGAATAAGACTAATTGGGAGAGCTTTAATAAACAACAACAAGAAGGAGATCGGGTCCATCACTTAGCTCAGGTGAATCAGGCCTATAATCCTTATACTCTAGAAGAAGTCATTGAAGAGAGAATTACGGCGAATCGTTTGCTGAGAGATAAAACACGAGTTATGGAAATTGGTGCAGGTAATGGACTGGCCCTAATGGAGCTTAAAAAGAAATTTCCTGATGTTGAATTCTATGTCATTAACAGGAGAAAAAATCATAACATTTACCGCCGTGAGAACATTGGCGGCAGCGCTTTAGCAGCAGGAATCTTTACCCCTGAAGAATTAAAAGAAATCGAACTTCCCTATCTACTCTTCCGAGATCTTGATTATGGAAATGCTATCCCTTATGGGGATGAAAGGTTTGATCTCATCTACAGCTATAATTTGCTTTCCAATATTAAGTACAAATTTGAATTTCTTTCGGAGACTTTGCGAGTCCTTAAGAAGGGAGGAGTTTCTCTTCATACCGGTGTTGGGCCAATTGCTTTCTATCAAGACGGGCTTAAGATTGAGGAGCGCGAAGCTTATCATGAACTCAAAAAAATGGGCTTTGATATCCAAAGTAATGAAAAGTTTCTAGTACTTCAAAAAACGCCTGATAAATGGCAAATCCCATTTAGACCTCACTTCCCTATTCCTGCGAAAGTGGATGAATTTGAAAGTAAAAAGACGGATATGAGTTACCATCTTCCCGAATGAAATGACCACTTCCCGTACATAAACAAGGCCAGTGCTGTTAAAATATGCCACAGGGAATGAAGCTGGTACCAAGTATCAGGAACACAAAAAATCTTGGCCTCATCCAGCATAAAAAATAAAAAACCCAATGTGAGAAGACCCAAACTTCCCAAGAAAGTGCCATGTCTTAATTCATTTTTCATGTATCTAATATGATAAATAAGAATCATAGCAAAGAGGCCAAGACTTGAGATGATTTTAATCCATTTAGGCAAATAGAACATTAATCCAAAAATAATGAGTGAGCTCAAAAAAACGCTCGCTAGATGAAATCCTCTACTCTTTTTTTGAGTCAGGATGGTCAGAGGCGGGTAAATCATCAGAGTAATAATAGAAGTAAAATCCATACTCATAAGGACTTGTACGAAACTTGCATGGGCCAGATGGCTACTTATTCCTAAAACAATACAGAGTGATGACCAAAATCGTTGATAAAAAGTTTTAGAAATGAAAAGAAGTCTGACTCCAATGAAGACGTAGGACAAAGAGGAAAAGAAATTTGCAGGCTGCCTGATCCACTCTCCAAAGCGAATCAATTCACATCCACAGTTATTTGGTAAGCACGTTGCTTGAACAAAGTCTTCCCAGAACAAGTTTGACCCCTAAAAAAAGAAAGGGCACCGTCAATGGTGCCCTTTCAAGACAAGTATCTTATGTCGTCTTAGCTTCCGCAAGACACACAAGCTTCTGGATTATCGAGTGAGCACATTAAAGCTTCTTGTTGCTGGGCCATAGACTTAACAGCAGCAGTTTCTTTAATTGTGAACTTGATCGCATCAACTGCTGGACGAGTTCTTAGGTAGTACATACCTGTTTTAAGACCAAGCTTCCAAGCTGTGAAGTGAAGCGAAGAAAGTTTACCAAAGTTTGTATCTTCCATATGGATGTTCAAGCTTTGAGATTGATCGATGAATGCTCCACGGTCAGCGGCCATTTCAAGGATCGACTTCTGCTTAATTTCCCAAACAGTCTTATAAAGTTCTTTAAGATCTTGAGGAAGAGATTCGATGTATTGAACAGAGCCATTGTGAGCAATAATTCTATCCTTCATCTCTTCATTCCACATACCAAGCTTAATAAGATCGCGAACGAGGAACTTGTTAACCATCGCAAACTCTCCAGAAAGAACACGGCGAGTATAGATGTTAGAAGTTACTGGCTCGATACATTCGTTGTTACCAAGGATCTGAGAAGTAGAAGCTGTAGGCATTGGTGCCATCAGAAGTGAGTTTCTCACTCCGTATTGCTTGATTTTCCCACGAAGAGTTGTCCAATCCCAACGATCAGTTGTTTTCATTTCCCACATATCATGCTGAAGGATGCCTTGAGAGATCGGAGATCCTTCATAAGACTCGTAGTGACCATCAGTTTTTGCAAGATCAACAGAAGCACTTAGAGCAGCGTAATAGATTGTCTCAAAAATCTCTTTATTTACTTGTCTTGCTTCAGCCGAATCAAATGGCAGACGCATTTTAAAGAACGTATCAGCTAGACCTTGAACACCAATTCCAATAGGACGGTTTTTAAGGTTTGAATAACGAGCTTCTTCTACTGGGTAGTAGTTAAGATCGATGATGCGGTTAAGGTTACGAGTAACCTGATAAGTCACATCATAAAGTCCTTTATGGTCATATTTCCCATCTTTTACAAACATAGGAAGAGCAAGTGAAGCAAGGTTACAAACAGCAATTTCTTTTTCAGAAGTGTACTGCATGATCTCTGTACAAAGGTTAGAAGACTTGATTGTTCCAAGGTTCTTCTGGTTTGACTTCATGTTAGCAGCATCTTTGAAAAGCATGAATGGCATACCTGTTTCAATCTGAGACTGAACAATTTTAAACCATAGCTCACGAGCTTTAACCGTACGAACACCACGTCCTTCTTTCTCATACTTCTCATAAAGAGCTTCAAACTCACGACCGTAAGTATCAGCAAGATTTGGTGATTTGTTTGGACACATAAGAGTCCAGTCAGCATCGGCCTCAACACGCTTCATGAATAGATCGTTTGTCCATAGAGCGTAGAAAAGGTCACGAGCACGCATTTCTTCTTTACCGTGGTTTTTCTTAAGATCGATAAAATCTTCGATATCAGCATGCCAAGGCTCAAGATAGATTGCGAAAGCACCTTTACGCTTACCGCCCCCTTGATCCACGTAACGAGCAGTATCGTTAAATACACGAAGCATCGGAACGATACCGTTAGAAGTTCCGTTAGTTCCTTTAATGAAAGAACCTTTTGCACGGATATTGTGGATTGATAGACCAATACCACCTGCTGACTGAGAAATAAGAGCACACTGCTTCAACGTTTCGTAAATTCCGTCAATTGAATCGTCTTTCATCGCAACGAGGAAACAAGAAGACATTTGTGCTTTATTTGTTCCAGCGTTGAAAAGAGTTGGTGAAGCATGAGTGAAATATCCCTCAGAAATGAGGTGATAAGTTTTCATCGCTTCTTCGATATTGCCTGGCTGAACACCAAGAGCAACACGCATGAAAAGGTGCTGAGGACGCTCAACGATCTTTCCATGAACCTTTAAAAGGTATGATTTCTCAAGAGTTTTGAAACCGAAATAATCGAATTCAAAGTCACGTGAGTAAGCAATTTCTGCTTCGATTCTGTCTCTGTACTCACGAGCAAAACCATAGAACTCTTCTGAAACAAGAGGTTGTTTCTCACCAGTAAACTCATTAGAGAAATTATAAAGTTTATCAATTGTCTCGATGAATGAATCAGAAGTCTGACGGTGAAGGTTTGCGACAGCAATTCTTCCTGCCAAACGAGCATAATCCGGGTGAGTAGAAGTCATATAGGCCGAAACTTCTGCCGAAAGATTATCTAGCTCTTCAGTGCTGATGCCATCAAATAAACCATTGATCGTACGACGAGCGACTTCAATAGCATCTACGTATTGAGGATCAAGCCCATAAGTGAGCTGAGCAATACGGTGAGTAATTTTATCGAATTGAACTGGTTCTCTTTTCCCTGAACGTGTTGTAACGAACATTTTCTACTCCTTAAAAATCCATATCTGTTGAAAAGTTAAACTGAGACCCTGATGCGCCATCTTTAGAAGAATTAGCAACACCTGCTTTTTGATACTCAGAAACCTTTCTTTCAAAGAAGTTTGTTTTTCCTTGCATAGAAATCAGTTCCATCCAATCAAATGGGTTTTTTGCATCCCAAATATTGTTATATCCTAGAGAGCGCATAAGGCGATCAGCAACAAAGCGAATATACTCTTTCATTGATTCAGCATTCATTCCAATTAATGAAACAGGAAGAGCATCTGTGATGAAATCACACTCAAAATCAACCGCTTCAATAATTAACTCACGAATACGAGATTCACTTGGCTTATCCTGGATGTAATCTCTGTAGAGAAGACAAGCGAAGTCAGTATGTAAACCTTCATCACGAGAGATAAGCTCGTTAGAGAAAGTTAGACCTGGCATAAGACCACGCTTCTTTAACCAGAAAATTGAACAGAATGAACCAGAGAAGAAAATCCCTTCAATTGCAGCAAAGGCCACTAGTCTTTCTGCAAATGAGCTGTTGCCATTAATCCATTTCATGGCCCAGTCAGCTTTCTTCTTAATGCATGGGATATTATCAATAGCTTTAAAAAGGTAATCTTTTTTAGCTTCATCTTTAATGTAAGTATCGATCAGGAGACCGTAAGTTTCTGCATGGATGTTTTCCATAGCAATCTGGAACCCGTAAAAAGAGCGGGCCTCAGGAAGCTGAACTTCGTTGTAAAAACGCATCGCCAGGTTTTCATTAACGATACCATCTGAAGCTGAGAAGAATGCTAGGACATGAGAAATGAAATGTTTTTCATTTTCGTTCAATGCGTTCCAATCACCTAGATCTGGATAAAGATCGATTTCTTCAGCAACCCAAAAGCTTGCTACAGCTTTTTTATACATATCCCAAATATCGTGGTGTTTAATTGGGAATAATACAAAGCGGTCATTTGATGGTGTTAATAGTGGCTCAGTGTTCATACCAGCAGCTCCTTCTTCATGATGTGTGTGGTAGTTTTCAATTTTGTCTTGTCTTAGATTAAGCGTATTAGTTGATCCGACATTTGCAAAGCAAAAAGAAAAGAAAAACACTAGATATAGTGTTTTGCCAATATTTTGACGGCTAATATAACTAGATTTAGTAGTGGTTTTTGATTTATTTACTCGGTTATTAGGCCCAAACTTTTACAAATTCTTACATGGCTGAATGCGAAATTCGCTTAGTACTTTACAAATACAAATGATGAGCGCTGCAAAATCACGGCCCCGCATCATTTTTAGTTTTTGTCCCACTTCATAGATCAGAGTTACAATAAAACAAAGACCCCTAACCAAAGGATGATGTATGAAAATTGATATCGGAATAAATGAAGAAAACAGAGAGAAAATTGCCAAAGGACTCAATCATCTTCTAGCTGATACCTACACTCTGTATCTTATGACTCATAACTTTCACTGGAATGTGAAAGGTCCCATGTTTAACACTCTTCATTTAATGTTTGAAGGTCAATATAACGAGCTGGCACTTGCTGTAGATATGATTGCTGAACGCATTCGTGCTCTTGGATACCCGGCACCAGGAACATACTCAGAATTCGCTAAACTAACTTCTATCAAAGAAGTTCCGGGAGTTCCTATGGCACGAGATATGATCGCTCATCTCGTTGAAGGTCAGCAAGCTGTCGTGAGAACGGCCAGAAGTCTTTTTCCTATCGTAGAAGAAGCGGCCGATGAACCAACAGCTGATATTCTTACTCAAAGAATGCAGCTTCATGAAAAAACAGCTTGGATGCTAAGAAGTTTACTCGAAGAATAATCACTCAAGGCCAAAAGGTACGGCGGCGTACCTTTTGGCCTCCTTTTAGCGTAAGAAGAATTCGAAAGCACAATTGCCTCGTCCAGAGTAACAAAGCTCATTACCACTATTGAAGTAATTTGGAACAATGGCACTACTACCATTGTTGAAGGAAAGATTGAATCTATCAGCAGTATCGTAATTATCATTCCCTCCAGGACCAGGACAGCCTGAAGTACGAGCTGTATGTAAGAGCGTTCCAGTACAACGAGGAACATCGTAGTTCCACTCTCCCATTCCAACATCAATAAAAGGTGATCCAGCATAAGAAGGAGCTTTAAACATGGCATCTGTAGTGCCTATCAATCTGGAAAACCACTCCGTATTTAGAGACGAGGCCATATTCGCAAGACCTATTTGACCAATAACAGACTTATTAACGGTACTGACAAAAAAGTCCTGAGGGACATTAACAGTTGTCACACTTCCATTAGAATAGGCCACTCTTGTCCATCCACCACCTGAAGTAGTCATGTCACAATAAACTCTAAATGGTAATTCTCCACCGACGCCATCAGGATCGATGTAGTAAAGGCCATCTCCAACTGAGAGTCCAGCATCTCTGATTTCTTTACAACTTCTTTGTGTGAAATGTCCCTCCGCTCTTCTGGTCCAAAGCTGAACGTGTGTTGCACCTGCAGTATCACTATAGTTGGGAATTCCACCTAAATAAGAACCAAAAGCACCTATAGCGTAATGCCACCAACCATTGTTAACAGAACCGTCCATTAACGAGGAAGTACAACCGACACTACAATTTCGTTCAAGTCCTCCCCACGATTTACCCGATTGATCAATACTCAAAGGAACATATCCAGCAACTGCTTGATCAATAGTGGGGTTGGTTTTTTGCATCCATATATTTCGACTTATTTCACCCGGCCAATTGATTCTGAAAATATATCGTTGATTGGCCTTGAAATCATCGAGTCTATCAAGGATTGAATAAAGGTTACTTGTCGGACTTGAAGTATTTTTTGAGAGAGAATCTGTAGCATTGCTGAAATAACCGCCGGCAATGTTATGGTTAAATACTAATGTCCATCCACCACCATCAGTAGTCATATCACAATAGACTTGAGTCGAGCTTCCTGACATTGTGGGATCAACCCAATAGAGACCATCTCCAGTAGAGAGACCGTATTCCATAATTTCCTGGCAATCCCGAGGCTCACGCAAAAGAAACGAATCATCTCTTACCCAGAGTTGAGTTTGATTAACACCATTGTCAGTAGGAATGATCGCTGTTGAACTCGGTATACCGCTCCCGAAATAGGCCATGTAGGAGGCTATCGCATAGTACCAATTACCATGATTAACCGAACCATCAATAAAAGAAGATGCACAATTGATGGAACAGTTTCTCTCAAGACCACCCCAGTTATCACTTGAAGAATCAATTAGCAAAGGTACGTAACCCGCAACAGGCTGATCCACGGAAGGGTCTGTTCTTTGTCTCCAAATATTTCTCTGAGGATAACCTGGCCAGTTAATCTTAAAAGTGAAATTTCCTTGTATTGATCTGAAGCCTTCAATTCTTGAAAGTACCGAATATAAATCTGCATCTGGATTGTTAAGATTATGAAGTTCCGCTTGGGTGGCATCAGCAAAAAAACCACCTGTATCTGCCTTCTGATTCATCACGAGTGTCCATCCACCACCATCGGTGGTCATATCACATTTCGCAAGAAAAGGAGCATTTCCCCCTGAACCATCAGGATCGATCCAATATTTTCCTGATGGAGATAATGGGAACTTTGATTTGATTTCAGTGCAATTGGAGAGGTAGTCGTATTCACGAACAAAAAACCAACCGTTCCCAGCTCCAGTCCCTGATGGATCTCCCCAAGCATTATTTGACCCCATATAATAGGCACCGTTTTGATAACTCATAACGGAAGCTTCCGATTTTCCCATGATGCTTCCTTGCCAACAGGCCTGATACCAATATGGATTTCCATACTGAACTGAACAAGTACCAACGTGAGCATCATGATCTTTATCAAGAGTTGAAAAAGGAATGATGTTTTTGAAGTGAAGGCTATAAAGCCCTGGAGTTTTATCGCCCGCTAAGATAGAGAGATTTTTTGCCTGTAACATAAAAAGACGGGATTCATTTGTTCGCTGAATATTAAACTTACTCATCTGTTCAATAGGCTGTCCGAAGTTTGATGCCCATTGATAAAGAAACTCTACATTCTTTCTTCTATCAGCAATGCGATCCCACCACTTAAGTCCCACAAAATAATTAAATGACTCCTTATCTGAATTTAAGTAATTGCTGCAATCAACTCCTGATCCCTGAGCTTGGGAACAAAGCGGAGTTGTGTTTGTAGCACTATTCCACAAAATATTCTCTGTTGGTTTATTTGTTCCTGTCCGAGTATTCGACCAGACGAGAGTCCAACCTCCGCCATCGGTCGTCATATCACAGTAGGTATCAATAGCAGGATATCCTACTCCCACGCCATCTACATCAATAGTATATTTGCCACTGGTCGCAGATGGATTGGCCTTTTTAATATCAAGACATGATCGAAAAGTTAAATCACAATTAGAAAGTGACATCCCAGCTGGAGGATTCGTTACAAAACTGCTCCATTCACTCGCCGCCTTCGCACCAATAAAAAAATGATAACTTGCACTTCCGTTATTCACCTTCTTACAAGTCCCATGCTCATTGATTCGAACAGTTGTTCCTTGTGGGACAATGTAACCTGTCCCTTGATTCCCCACTGCAAAAGAACTTGCTGGGATAATGAATAGGAAGAACGAAATAATCTTTTTCATTATTTTATTTTAAGATGTTTCTTGATGAGTTCAAGATCTTCTTTGAGTCTTTGATTTTCTTCTTTGATCTTTATATTATCTTCTTTTAAAGAAGCAATCTCTCTCTCTAGTTTTCTGACACGAAGTTCTAGTCCTTCGTGCATCACCATAAAGAGTTTTTTATTCTCTTCAACTTTCTTATGCTGCTCTTTAAAAGCTTCTACTAAAATAGCCGCCATGTTGGCATATTTAACAGATTTAATACCGTCGATATCACTGGTAACGACTAGATTAGGCTCAATGGCCTCAACTTCCTGAGCAATAAACCCTACTTCTGGTTTATCATTCTCAATCCAATCAAACTTCACCCCGCGAAGGGCAAGAATTTGAACAAGGGCATTATCATAAGTTTTGACATTCTTTTTGAGGCGAACATCTGAAGTATAAAGATAGGCCTGGGCCTTGACGTTTCCATTCACTTCTATTTTCTCAGAAGGAGAGGCAATACCGACTCCAATTCGACCTGAATTGAGTGTTAAGTCTCCATCATGAAGATTGACATCCAAAGTGCGCGTCTGATTACCCGCAAAGACAAAACGATTGCGTCCACTATTCGCACCACCATTGAGTACCATCCAGGCATCTCCTGCATCATAACCGTTCATCGCATTCGAAGTATCAGAGGCCATTCCGAAATAAATATTGCGTGAAGTGCTGTTATCAGCAGTTAATGTCGATGAAATACTGCCATTAACTTCTAATTTTTGAGATGGTGCGGTTACGCCGATTCCAACACTTCCAGCTGCATCTATACGCATACGCTCTAGATTACTTGTATAAAACATTTGTCCTGTATAACCAGTAGAACCAATAAACAAGCTTGCTCCACTCTTTTGAAGAGTAGCAAGTGAGCTAATGCTTAAAGTATCGTTGGCGGGCGTGAAAAACAGACCCGTCGTTGAGGTTGTACCAATGTGCATTGATCCTGAAACATCTAACTTCGCATTTGGCGCTGTAGTTCCAATCCCCACATCTCCTGCAGAAGTAATGCGCATTTTCTCAGACATCGCAAGACCTGACCCCTTGTAAGCAAAACGCAGATTGTCAGCGACATCATCACCCCAATAGACCGTTGTATCTCCATCATTGGTAGTTGCAGGATTTCCATCTCTATCCCACAGAGTAATCCCACCATAGTCATTGAGGGAACCTTGAATGGATAAACCAAGTCCACTTATGGCATCAGTCGTATTGAGATAAAGATCATTAACACTTAACTTTGATTGTGGTACTCCACCTACTCCAACTCTCCCGCTTGCATCAATTCTCATGCGCTCAACCCCTGCAGTACTTGCTGCAAGAGTATCGGCAAGAGGACTATACCAACCTGTATCTTCATCTCCTGCAAAGCTAAAAGTAGGAGCAGCTGCAACACCTGCAACTGAGCCAATAGAAGCCCCACCTGCTGTTGGAGAACTAAATCCACCAGCAGTAAAGTTAAAAGTATTCGTACCTCCAGAAGAGATACTGACGACTCCCGCAGCTGGAGAATAAAAACCAGTGCTGGCGCTGTTACTAAATGAATATGAAGGAGCAGCAGATGAACCTGTACCACTAGAAACAGTAGTTGAAGTCATCGGCCCTTGAAAACCGGTGGCCTTAATCACTCCATCGACTTCAAGTTTGGTGGTAGGATTCGTAGTACCAATACCCACATTACCATTGCCTCGCATACTCATAATGGGAGTGGCATTTAAGACAGAATTGTATCCATAAAAATTAAATCCCCAATCTGGCCCAAAATAATTCATCCCCATTTTAGAAATAACATTCGTATTTTGGGCAAACTCCATTTGGAGTTCTTGATTGACGGCAAATGTGCCATCAGAGCTTGATAAGCGAAGAGCTGAAGCACTTGCATCCTGAGTAGTTGATCGCACTTCAAGTTTTGTGCCCGGTGTGGTCGTTCCTACTCCAACTCTTCCATCCCCCGTAATTCTCATAGACTCCTGTCTAGTAATGCTTAAATTAGGAGTCGTTTCAAACACCAGGGCCGTTCCTTGAGCAGTGTCTGTCCAATTTTCAGTGGCCTTAATTGCAAAGACTCCCTTCATGTTACTTGAGAAAGCAGTTGCACCAAAACCTCTTGCTCCAAAATTCCCAAGGTAATCGTTGTTCATTACCGCTGTCGGAGCGGCACTTGTTCCTCGGGCCTTACGAAAAACAAGACCAGCAGAAGTTGTCGCATCAACATAGTGGTCCATGACTAATGCTGTTCCACCTGTTGGTGCTCTCAGGTGAATGGGGGCTTCAGGGGCATTTAAACCAATCCCTAATTTCCCATCATGACTCACTCTCATCAATTCAGTCGTAAAATTATTGACAACGAGAACAGGTGCTTCTGTTAAAGCAGCTCCATTAAGGCGTCCATTAATGTTAACAGCTCCGCTATGTGTTTTATCCAATCCTGGTTCACCAATAAGCATCACACCATATCTGCCAGAATCAAGAGGATTTGCCGCAATCCCTTTACCATGAAGAATAGGAACGAAGTCAGTAGCGACAGCTGTACCATCGGTGAACTTAAAGAATCCACCTGGAGCTGAGGTATCAGTAATGACAAACCCTTCATTGGCCATATTCAAAGGACCAGAGATATGAAGTTTCCCAGTAGGCGCATTTGTTCCAATTCCAAAATTCCCAGTACTACTAATTCTCACTCTCTCCACACCACCCGTAGAGGCCGCAAGTGTATCAGCAAGGGGACTGTACCAACCAGTGTCTTCATCGCCAGCAAAACTAAATGTTGGGTTTGCGGCAACTCCTGCAGCAGTAGCTATCGATGCGCCACCAGCAGTCGAAGAACTAATTCCTCCACTGGTAAAACTAAAGGTGTGAGTGCCACCCGATGAAATGCCGATGGTTCCCGCCGTTGAAGAGAATAGGCCTGTACTTGAACTGTTACTAAATGAGTAAGCTGGGGCTGCTGCAGAACCGGTTCCAGTTGAAACAGAAGTTGAAGTCATCGGTCCTTCAAAGCCAGTGGCCTTCACCACTCCGACTACTTCTAACTTAGCAGTAGGATTTAATGTTCCTATTCCCACGTTCCCATTGGAGTTTAATTGGAGCACAGTTGTATAAGGAGACATATTTCCGTCCCCATCCACATCCAGATCAAATCTTAAATGTTTTCCATCTAAAACCTGACGCCATACTTTTCCCTGACCTGTCGTATCTGTCTCATTGAAACGAATTTCTGGATAAATGCCTGTGATTCCAATTCCCCCTCCAGAAATTTCTAGTTTTTGTGAAGGAGTATTCGTTCCGATTCCTACATTACTATTGTTGTTCCCAATGTACATGGTAGGAGTTCCACCACCGGCCGCTAATTGTAAATTGCCGTTACCAACAAAGAAATTATCAGTGGTGTCTTTTCTCAGTCCAAAAACATCTGCAGTATTGGAATTATTACGCCAATGAATACTTCCGGTATTTGATAAACGAATACTACCAGTACCTGCTGTATTTGATCCCACTTTCATGGCCGAACTGGCAGCAATAACTCCTGTCACATCAAGAGCTTCAGTCGGAGTCGTATTACCAATCCCCACTCTCCCACCGGCATAATTAATACCACCTGTGGCCACATCCCAATGAAGAGCAAGGTCACTGATGTGAGAAGTTGTGATTTGTATGTCTCGACAAACAAAAGCGTCGAGTATGACATCATGAACCCATGTCTCATCTTGATTACAACTTGCAGGAACACTGGCATCAGTGCGAGCAAAATTTCGCACAAGGGGGTCTGCTTCAGTCGTAATCCCCGTATCAGTATCTACGGCAGGGGCCCAAGTAGTTCCATTCCATTTTAATACTTGCCCTGGTGTTGCACCCATTTGATTTAGTTTATTAGCAGTAATCGCAGCATTAGGAATTGAGAGTTGACTTGAACCATTTAAACCAATCGTTGTATTATCAATCGCTAGTCCAAGAGAGACAGTGGTGGTTCCTGACATCGTTAAAGGAGCTGAGACACTCACTGACTCAACTGCAGCTCCTGCAGCTGGACAGTTGGTACCATCACTCAAACACACTTGTTGCCCACGAACTAAAAAGTCATTTCCAACAACTGAAAAAATATCTGTATCATTAGTCTGATTGCGAAGTTTAAATACTTCACTAAACATACCAAAAACAAACTCTTCTGCATTCTCTGTAAAGCTGATTCTATTATCACTTTGAAGAACAAGTTTTTTGTCGGCATCAAACTGAGGAATCTGTCCTGCATTTGATCCTACATCAACAGCAATAGAGCCTACTGTGGTAATGCTTGCTCCCTGGCCAACAATACCCGCTCCTTTAGTGATCGAAGTGATTCCGCCATCAGGTCCTGCACCTACTTCATCAGGAGCTGCGATCCAGCGCTGAGAACTGGCATCCCATTTTAGGATATATCCATCTTCAGAAGCACCCAAAGGTGCTAGCTTTCTCATCGTCACTGCACCATCGGCCAATTCAATTGAGATTGGATAAGTTGAAGAACCATAAGCATCAGCGATGATCAGCGAATAGACTTTGCCAGTGATTAATTTAAGAGTATCAAATCCCATCGCAACAAGTTCTGAAGAAGAAGCAGAGATTTTTGACAGAGCAATAGAGTTTCCACCTGACTTAAGGGTGATATTTTTAACCGTGTGAAGATTTGCACCCTTAATAATGAGTTTTCCACTCTTCATTTGAATGGATTGAACTTGATAAATAGATACACCACTTCCTTGATCACTTGAGTTGCCTGTGCTCACATTTCCGAAGGACATTCCTCCACCCAAGTTGGAAGTTGCTGAACCAATGGCCGATGCTGATGAAGCTGCAGCCACAGCAGGAGCAGCGGTATGTGCACGAGCTGAGCCTGCTGGAATTCCCTGCCCCAAACTTTGAGGATAATAAGTTTGTGATGGAGAAGAAGAAGACGAAGAATTTGTGCCAGCACTGCCACTGATAGAGGTATCTTCAAAAGATTCATTATTGGCCGCAAAACGCTCACTTGGAACGTCTTCAGAGTTCACCGATTCCTTAGCAAAAGGAAGCTCTCCCGCGGTTACGATTGTCTTATGTTTTTTACTATGAATACTAGACGGTTTACGCTGAACCTTCTTAACCTTGCGAACAACCTCATCATATTCAATAACTTCTTCAACTTGGGTATTTTTCTTAAATAACAGGCCATTGGAGAAACCCACTCCAACGAACGAAAAGAAACCAGCAAGAAGTATGATACGTTTATATCTACTCATGCTTGTCTTATCGATACTTTCTCAAGATTTTTTTAATAAAGGCTTAATCTTTTAAGAGCGGAAAACATTTCCAGAACAAACGTTTAATATCTACTAATCTTTCTTTCAATATCAAATACTTAGAATAACCAGAAGCCAAAAGGCCAAAAGGTATGCC
>CALHBF010000011.1 GCA_937931205.1 uncultured Bacteriovoracaceae bacterium | reverse complement strand
GGCTGAACGTAATCAAAACTACGAAGAAGCTTCGAAGATCAAGTATATGATGATCCCAAGTACTCAAAAAGAGCTTGAAGGGTTTGAGCACGACTGGATTCTTGGTAAAAAACATATTGCTGAAGTTATTGCCAGACAAACAGGAATCCCTGTTGAGAAAATCTTGAAGTCCAAACAAGACTCTATTTTGCAACTGGAAGGTTTCTTGAATTCAAGAGTCTTTGGACAAGAAGATGCGCTTCATGAAATTTCTGAAACGTTAATTGCTTCTTATGCAGGTCTCTCGGATGAGACTCGTCCAATGGGTTCTTTTTTACTGTTAGGTCCTACTGGAGTTGGTAAAACAGAAACGGCGAAAGCATTGACTCAGTATCTTTTTGATAATGAAGAGAACATGATCAGGCTAGACCTCTCAGAATTCTCTGAGAAACACTCAGTGGCAAAACTGATTGGTGCTCCTGCAGGTTATGTTGGTTATGAAGAAGGCGGAGTTCTGACCGAAGCTATCAGACGTAAGCCATATTCAGTGATTCTGTTTGATGAAATTGAAAAGGCCCATCCGGACTTTGCTGATATTCTCTTGCAGATTCTTGATGATGGACGTTTGACTGATAATAAAGGCAGAACGATCAACTTTAAGAATACGATTATTATGATGACCTCTAACTCTAAGAATCCTAAGTCGGATTTTAAGCCGGAAGTACTTGGCCGTTTAGATGCAGTTCTGACCTATAATTCTCTTGATAGAGGAATTATGAAAGAGCTGGTTGATAAGCAGGTGAAATTCTTGAATGAGCGTCTCAGAGCGAAAAAAGTACACTTGACTCTTGACCCTAGTGCCTACGAAACTCTAGAGAACCAAGGTTTTGATTTTAATTTCGGAGCAAGACCTCTTAATGGTGTTTTCCAGCGAGTGGTTACTCGTCCGCTTTCAAAACTTATCCTTGAAGGAAGTCTTCCTGAGGGTGATATTGTGATGAAGTGGAATGGAAGAGAGATGGAAATGGTTCCAGCTCATATGGAGAGTGCGGTTCATCCTCAATAATGAAGTACTTAGTTATCTTTTTTCTTACAATGCAAATGGGCCTGGCCCAGGAATACGGATTAAGCGATCACTATGATGGTGATCGCTTCTTCAATCCTCGCAACCACATTTTAAAAAGTTTATGGGAAGTTCTTAAGTGGAAGATGACCAATGAGCGCATTGAGTGGCCCGAGCAGGTTGAGAATAAAAATTACCCTCTTCCCTTGATCAATGATGAAAAGGCCATTCTTACTTTTATCAATCACTCAACTTTCTTAGTGCAGTTGCCTGGATTAAATATTCTTACTGATCCTGTTTATTCTATGCGCACCAGCCCCGTTTCATTTGCTGGCCCTAAAAGAGTGCGTGAACCAGGACAACAGTTAAAATCTCTCCCTAAAATTGATGTGGTTATTGTTTCGCATAATCACTATGACCACCTTGATCTTGCTACCTTAAAAGAGATCTCGGATCTCCATCTACCATCTTTCCTGGTTCCTCTAGGAGATAAAAAGCTCTTGGAAGAAGCTGGGGTTAAAAATGTTCGTGAACTAGATTGGTGGGATGAAGTGAGTTTTGGTGAGCATAAAATTATTTTCTCTCCGGCCCAACACTGGTCTGCACGAGGACTTTTCGATAAATGTAAAAGCCTTTGGGGCTCTTACATGATCCAGGGAAAATCTCACATTTATTTTGGCGGAGATACTGGATACGAAGAACACTTTAAAACGATTCAAGAAAAACTAGGTTCTCCAGATGTTGCACTTCTTCCGATTGGAGCGTGGTCTCCTCGCTGGTTTATGAAGTATTTTCATATGGACCCTAATGATGCATTGATGGCCCATAAAGACCTTGGTGCAAAGACGAGTATTGGGATGCATTTTGGAACCTTTCAGCTCACAGATGAAGGGTATAATGATTCTCAGGAAATGATGAAAGTATTAACAGAGAAAGAAAAATTACAAGATCAGTTTATTGTTCTTGATCAGGGTGAAAGTCATATTCTTCGTTAATGAGGAGTAAGGTTAAACTCGCGTTGAATTCTCTCTTTTTCTTCATCACTGAACAAGTTTCCATCACAGGACAGATACCTTAATCCTCCACATTCCTTAATGATAGACGGCAAAGTCTTAAATTGGTTGCGATCAATATTGAGGCGCTTTAGTTTCATTAACTCACACAAGCTTAATGGAAGATTGCTTAGCTTATTTTCTGATAAGTTCATTTCTTCAATGTTTCCTAGCTGAGATATCTCAAGTGGCAATTCGGTTAGAGAAGTATTCTTGAGAGTAAAAAATTTAAGATCGCTGATGACTTCTAGAGGAAGTGCTAAAAAATGAAACTGGCCAGCGAGAACTTTTAAATTGATAAGTGAAGGACACTTGAGCACTTCTGCAGGGAATTTTTTTAAGGTAGAAGAGTTGATTGAGAGAAGTTTTAAATTGGCAAAAAATTGAAGATCCACAGTAAAGTTATCAAACTCACCTTCAAGATAAAGCTCTTCTAAGTAGATGAGGTGATTTAATTCTTTAGGGATTTCTCCAGAAATGGTGAGTTTAAGAAAACGTGCCTCCACTGGATTTTTGAGGGCCGTCTTTAAATTCGTTAACATCTTCATCAATACTCCTTGGGTTTACTTCCAAAGATACAAGAGGGCATCAAGAGGATTATAGTTTAACTGAATAGGTGACTGCTCTTTCACAATGGGTTTGGCATGATAGGCAATACCAAAACCACTGGCGTGAATCATTTCAAGATCATTGGCACCATCGCCTACTGCAATAGTTTCACTCATTGATATACCCAGTTCGCGGGCCTTCATTTCCAGAATATCCCGCTTCTTTTTGGCATCTACCACTTCACCAGTAATCTGACCTGTCGTCATTCCGTTCTTGATCTCGAGAGTATTAGAAAATTGCCCATCCATTCCAAGATCAAGACAAAGTTTACTGGCAAAAAAATCAAATCCCCCAGAAGCGATATAAGTTTTTATACCCATATGCTTGAGACCCCAGATCAGTTCGCGGGCACCAAGATTGGGCAGAAGTCGATAATGAATCTCTTCCAGACTCTTGAAGGGGATTTGATCCAGATAGGAGAGTCTCATTGTAAGTGATTGAGCAAAATCCAGTTCGCCATTCATGGCCCGTCTGGTAATTTCAGCAATGTCTTTTTCACATTTTTTTATCTTGGCGAGCTCATTAATGACTTCACCATTCACTAATGTTGAGTCCATATCAAATAGAGCAAGTTTTGGTTTTGCTGTCTGGATAACGGGAAGGAAATCAATTTTTCGTGAAGAACCAAATTGATAAAGTGAAGTAAGATCTCCCACAAATTCAGTTTGGGCGGCAAATTGATCGATGCTCTTCCAGTCTAACTTCGTCTCAAGAAGGTCAGAAGTTTTAAGGCCATTCTTATTAACAGCAATGAGCCTCATAGCACTCTTTTCTTCTTGGCAATTCTTGTTTTCATTCTTTTGATTTTTAATTTCTTAATCATCGAAGCAGAATAATTCAGGGCCGATAGCAAAGAGAGGAAAGCCGAGATATAAATCAGAACAGTTCCCCAGAATCCCCATTCAACAAAAAGAAATTCCTGATGAATCATGAGCATGGGAATAGAAATCATTTGAAATGTTGTTTTCCATTTTCCTAACTTATCAACAGGAATGTTAATCCCTTCAGTAAGAGCAAGCAGGCGCAGTGAAGTCATGTACATTTCACGAAGCACTAAGATGATCACGACGATAGGATGAACACGCTCAAGCCCCAAAAGCATAATGAGCGAGGAGACAACTAAAAATTTATCTGCAACAGGATCAAGGAATGAGCCGAAAACAGTAACAATATTTCTCTTGCGAGCAATGTAGCCATCAAAAAAATCAGTGATACTGGCAATGGCAAAGATAAGAGCAGCAATATGACCTAACCACGGCAGAAGCGGAAAACTCCACTTCTCAGGAGAAATTTGCAAATAAAGTGCCCCTACAACCACTGGAATCATGAGCATACGAAAAATTGTCAGACGATTGGGAAGATTATCAATTTCTAAATCATTTTGGGACATTGAATTCTCTTTGGTTAGTGAAAGCTTTACCTAGCTTCTTAAATATACCTCAAGCACCTACAATAAGAGAATAATGAGGTGCACATGGAAAGACGTTTTAATCTAATTAAGTCAGATTTTGAGAAACATGAGAAGAGAAAACTCCCTAGTTTTCCTTTTTGCTACTTAACTTTTAAATCTGATGAGAATTCTCGGGTTTATGAGGTTAAAGATATTTCCCATACGGGAATGCAAATATCCTTAAAAGATTCAAATAATTATAAAGAAGATGATCTGATCAAAGGTCATATTCACTGGTTAGGCTCAAGTCTTGAGATTATCGGGGTGGTTAAGTGGACAACTGGACATCGCCTGGGAATTGAATTTGCTAAGAAAAAAGATGTTCTTGAGCGAGTAACTAAGTTTCTTGATCTCAAGCAACTGGTGCAAAAATTAAAGCCACTTCATAAAGTAGAAGATGGATTAGAAATTCCTGCCATGCTTAAATACTGGCTTCGCAGCGATGGACCGATTGAACTTTTTATTTGGCAACACAACAATGGTGAAATCGCTAAATTTCAAGTTCTTTATATGGAGAATTTCGTGGAGTGGGTTGATGGCCAGGGGCTGCAATCTGGTCGCGTTCTCTCTAAGAGAAATGCTGACACTCCGCTTATCGAAGAAGATGAATGGGTTTTCAATATTGATGCTTACGCAGATGCTGGACGCATTGATCGCGTGAAAGATTTAGTGGGGCACATTGGTGAGGAGCTGCTACCACGTGAGGCCCAAGGATTTCTTTTGCGTCAATTGAGTTAATCACTTTTATAACTTGCTCGTCCCGAGTATAATTTAAGGGTAAAAACTTTTAGCCCTAGGAATTTTTATGAATCGAAATTTGGCCATGGAATTTGTCAGAGTAACTGAAATGGCAGCGATTGCTTCTGCCCGTTTAATGGGGAGAGGGGATGAGAAGGCAGCTGATCAGGCCGCTGTTGATGCGATGAGAGCAATGCTTGATTCAGTTGATTGTGATGCAACAGTCGTTATCGGTGAAGGTGAGCGTGATGAAGCGCCGATGCTTTATATTGGTGAAAAAGTTGGAACAGGAACTGGAGCAAAACTTGAAATTGCTCTTGATCCTTTGGAAGGAACAACTATTTGCGCTTACGGTGGCCCAAACTCGATTTCGGTGATGGCCATTGGTGAAGCTGGAAATATGCTTCATGCTCCTGATACATACATGCTAAAAATTGCAACAGGTCGTGAAGGTAAAGGGATTATCGATATTCGTCAGTCTCCTACTGAAAATTTAAAACGTCTTGCTGATGCAAAAAAATGTCGAGTTCAAGATTTGACAGCAGTTATTCTTGATAGACC
Organism: uncultured Bacteriovoracaceae bacterium; assembly: GCA_937931205.1. Lineage (GTDB taxonomy): Bacteria > Bdellovibrionota > Bacteriovoracia > Bacteriovoracales > Bacteriovoracaceae > Peredibacter. The sequence continues at coordinate 64,024 of CALHBF010000011.1, read as the reverse complement.
TCGCCACAAAGATCTCATCGAGGAAGTTCGTGCAGCAGGTGCTCGTATTCAACTTATCGGTGACGGTGATGTTTCTGCGGCCATTTCAACGGCAACTCCCAATTCAGGTATTGATATTCTTTTTGGTATCGGCGGAGCCCCTGAAGGCGTTATTTCAGCAGCAGCATTACAATGTTTAGGTGGTGAGTTCCAAGGGATCTTGAAGCCTCGTAACAATGAAGAGATTGTTCGTGCAGCAAAAATGGGAATCAGTGATATTAATAAAGTTTTCCAGATTCATGAACTTGCTAAGGGTAACCTGATGTTCTGCGCTACTGGAGTGACAACAGGTAACTTCTTGGACGGAGTTATTTTTAAATCTTGGGGCTGTTACACTCACTCAATTGTGATGCGTTCAGAATCAGGTACTATCAGACACATCAGAGCTGAACATCATTTTGATAAGAAACCTCGTTATTAAGGAATAAGCATATGGCAAAGGCCGAAAGAACAGAAACGTTTGATGTCCCTGTGGATAAATTCTATAAGGCGATTGTTGATTATTCAAATTATCCAAAGTTTGTTGATGGTGTGAAATCAGTTGATCTTAAAAATTCAACTGAGGCCGGTGCAGAGTTGACGATGAATTTGAATATCATCAAAGAAATTTCTTATACCATTAATCTAAAACACGTACCGAACAAAGAAGTAAACTGGTCACTAGTTAAAGGTGACATGATGAAACTGAATAATGGTCGTTGGACACTTAAAGATCTGGGTAATGGAAAAACAGAAGTCACTTATTCTTTGGAAGTCGAACTGAAAGGTTTTCTTCCAGGTCTAGGGATGATTGAAAAAACATTAGTCAGTACTAACTTACCTCTTACAATGAAAGCATTTGCTAAGAGAGCTGCGAGTCTATAATGGAAGAGAAGGACTTAAAAGATCGTGATGGTAAACTGGGTGATATCTTAAAAAAGGTGCTCACGACTGGAGTTACGGCCGCTTTTATGACTGAAGAAGGGGTAAGAAACCTTCTGAAAGATGTTCCTCTGCCAAAAGATATGGTTGGAAATCTCGTTGAGAACGCCAAGAATACAAAAACAGAATTTGTGGCCAGCGTGAAAAATGAGTTGAAGACTTACTTGGAAAAAATTGATCTGAGTCGAGAAATTGAAAAGATTGCAGACAAGTATGACTTTGAAGTGAAAGCAACTATTAGGCTTAAAAAAAAACCGACCGAAAATGAAGAATCCTAAATTCTTGGAGCACTTAAATCATGTGCTCCAAGATTTTTCTCCTGATCAGCACCTTCTTATTGTTTCTAAAACCCGCACCCTTGATGAAATTAGGGCCTACTATGATATTGGTCATCGCCATTTCGGTGAGAATCGGGTGCAGGAACTACTCCTCAAATCAAATGAACTGAAAGTAAGCTGCCCAGAAATCAAATGGCATATGATCGGTCATCTTCAAAGCAACAAGGTAAAAGATCTTTTTAAAGTTCATTCGCTCAAGGCGATTCACTCAGTGGATTCAATTCATCTATTAGATGAGCTGATTAAAAACGAACATCGTTTGAATCATCGTGTAGGAGTATTTTTACAGTTTAATACTTCTCGTGAAGAAGAAAAATCGGGCTTTGAGAGTAGGCCTGAACTTGATGTGGCCATCGCTCGATTCAATGATTGCCAGAACCTCTACTTGCAAGGTTTGATGACTATGGGGGCCTTGCGAGTGGATGATCAGATGAAGAGTGCGCTAGCTTGTTTCCGCGAGCTTCGTGGCCTAAAAGCAGAACTTGATCAGAAGTGGGGTCTTGATCTGCAGTTAAGTATGGGGATGAGTCAGGACTATAAGATAGCCCTTGCAGAAGGTGCAAATTGGTTAAGGCTAGGGACGATGATGTTTGACATTTCAGGCGACTGAAATAATTTCAACCTTTCCAGGTATCCCAGCGGCGCGAAGCTGGTCTTGAAGTGCGTATTTGGCAAAAGTTTTAGGAGGCATGTTTAAAGCTTCGGCGAAACTTTTAGCTCTGGCCACACTTACTTGTTTTCTTCCTTTCTCTACATTACAAAGATCTTGCTTACTAATTTTTAATAATTCGGCCATCGCAGTCTGACTTAGTTCTTTTGAGAGTCGTAGTGAATAAAGCATTTCTCCAAAAGAAATGTGGCCAGTTATTTTCCTAATCTCTTTTTTTGCATTTGCTAGCTTTTTAGTAGTCATGGTGATTGATCTCCAAAATTTCAATCAAAATAGCAGCTCTTTCTTCATTGATTGTGTAGATGACTCTCCAGCTTCGAGATAGATATGATGAACGCTGTCCTTTTCTATCTCCAATTAAAGCATGGTCATTGTAGCCTTTAATAAGTTGCATTGATCTGTAGCCTTCCTCACTTATTATCTCAATCCAGAGATCGAGTTGAAGTAGTATGTGCTTTGGAATCTTGCGCAGTTCTTTTTGTGCTTTTTTTGAAATGAAAATTTGCACATTCATTAATCGCTCCATTCAGTAAACCATAAGGGTGTACAAAGTCAAGATAAGCATTACTACTAAGCTAGTCAGCAATTGTGAGGAGGATTCTCCTTTTGAGGAGTATTTTTTCATTAGTGATATAACTAGTTGTTTTTAGGTGTTTCTGATGGGGAATGGCCTCAAGTAAATAATTCATGACTGATAACTATCTCATTTTTTGCTTAGACAACCCTCGCCAACCTCCATTATTTAGATAGATAAATATTCCAAGGGAGTTTTTATGGATTCGTTACGTAAGGTGCCTGAACTAAGTTTGATGAGTTTTTTGAATGGCTCAAACAATGACAAAGTCACTTTTGTTAATAATCTTTTCTCAGGTTTAAAAGACTACGGTTTCATCATTCTTGTTGATCACCCAGTTGATGCCAAAGTAACAAGCAAGGCCTATGACCTTATTCATGAGTTCTTCCAACTTCCAGTAGAAACGAAAAGAAAATATACATGCAAAGAAGGCGGCGGCCAGCGCGGCTATACAGCATTTGGTGTTGAGCACGCTAAGAATTCTCAGTACCCAGATCTAAAAGAATTCTGGCACGTAGGACGTGATACTCTGGTTGATCCAGTTCGTTTTGGACAATACTTTCCTGCTAACATCTGGCCTGATGAGATCCCAGATTTTAAAGATACTTTTTTAAAGCTTTATAATGCTCTTGATACCACTTCAGTTGTTATCCTAGATGCTCTTGGTATGGCCCTTGATGTGCCTCAAGACTATTTCAGAAGCATGGTTCAGGATGGTAATTCAATTATCCGTCCGATTCATTATCCGCCTCTGGATGCTAATGCTCCAAAGAACTCGGTACGTTCTGCTGCTCACGAAGATATCAACCTTATCACTGTTATGGTGGGAGCGACTTCTTCGGGACTTGAGCTTCTTGATCGTGATGGACAGTGGTTAAAAGTTGAAACTAATGAGAAGCAACTCGTTGTTGATTCAGGTGATATGCTTTCACGTCTTACTAATGATGTGATTCCGGCAACAACTCACAGAGTAGTGAACCCTGCTGATGCAACTTCAAATCGTTATTCGATGCCTTATTTTGTGCATCCGAATCCTGATACTGTTCTTTCTTGCATTCCTTCATGTGTGGGAACAGGAGCGAAGTATGAGCCGATCAACTCTCATGAGTGGTTGATGATTCGTCTAAGAGAAATCGGTCTAGTAAAATAAATTAGAAGAAACGGCGCAGACCAAAGCTTGAACGAAAGTTGGTCTGCGTCGTTGTTTGCTCAGATCCACTTTCTTGTTTTTCACTTGTCTGTAAACTCTCAACTCCCGCCTCAATAAGAAAATCCCAATCATAATTAAATGGATAGGTGAGACCTAGTTTAAATCCAGGAAGGACTGCGACTGTTCCTGATTGCTTGAGCGTTTCAACTTCCGTTGAAGATTGTCCAATCCCGCTTCCAAGGCCAAGATAGAACTTTCCTGGAATGTATTCTGAAAAAACTTTGAAGTAGTAGAGTAAGTTGAAGGCGAGAATTGCTCTATTGGTGACATACGTACTTGAGGCATAGTTGATGGCCTCACGATCATAACGAAAACCTACATCAAAAGAAAAGTGTCGTCCGATATCTTTTTCATAGAAAATTTCAGCTCCTAGAAAACCGCGAGTAGCAGAATTTGCTGGAGCATCGGATACTGATTCTGAAATTCCACGGCCAAAGCTTCCGCGAAAAGTGAAAGACTGACGCTCAGGTGGTCGCTGAGATTTGATATATTTTTGTCTGACTTCTTCTGGTGCCAGTGTCCAAAGATATTCTTTGGCGGGATAAAAAGTAACAACTTCGCCTTTAGTGAAAGGGATATTGACGTGATCGTTTATCGCTTCCCATTGAGTGAAGTTTCCTGTCACTGTACGAGCACGGGCCAGAATAGAGACATTGTCAGCGGTGAAGGTAGCGGTGTGACCAGGTTGAACGCCCTGTCTTTTTCCATTACGAGTAATAAAGGTTTTTTCGCTGCGGGAAACGGCCTGAATAATCATCAGCTCATAGGCAAATACTGATCCAGAGAGGAGCAGGAAAATGAAAAAGACTATGGCATGATGAAAGCGCATACTTTCATCATACCAGAGTCTGAAAATCTAACAATTAATTCTTGAATACTGCAGGCGTGTAACGGCCGTTGGTTGTATCACGAGTAGTTGAGCTAATTACTGTCCTTTCAGTGTTCACCAATCCAAGGCTCAGAGTATTGAATGTGTCCCCAGCGTTTGATTCATTGATATAACCAAAAATGAGGATGTCACGTTGGTTCTCAGTGCCAGGCTGGTTACCAGGACTTCCGATAGTCTGATTTTCGACAACATCACTTACAGCAAGCAGAGGTGCGGCCACAGGAAGAGTCGCATTGACTTGAGATACTGGCTCACACGAACCACAGGTCACAGTATTGTTGGATAAAGTTTTGAAAGCAAAAACTCCCAGCGAGCTTGAAATTAGAACACGGGCCTCGGCCAATGTTCCAGAGAAGGTATCAGATCCAGCTGTTCTAATCGCAAAGTCATAGGTCTGACCTGCGAGACTTGAAACCAGAGAAGCTGAAGCCGCATCATTAGTAGCAGTTAAAGACCATACGCGGGTGAAATCAGCAGTTGCTAGATTTGATTCCACGCGAGTCATCCACATCGTGTTGGTGCCGTCTTCACCCATCACATAGTAGTAGTTATTGTTAACATTACTTGCCGACATTCTGATCTTTTGAATGTTCTTACTCGCCATCAGGTTATAAGTGTTATTGGCAGCAAAGTTGAAACCAGTAAATTTAATGAGTCTCGCTTCACCAATATTATTGGCGTAAGCAATCAAGAGATTTCCAGAGTGATCAACAGCATTGTCAAAATCGTTTGAGTACGTTCCAGCAAGGAGAGTGCTTGTCATTCCACCCGGGCCTGAGGCCACAAGAGATAGTTCAGAAGCTGAGTCATTAATAATTGTTTCAATTGAAATCACTTTATTGTTGGGAGCGGCCTGTGAAAGGTTGATGTAAGGTACATAAAGATAGTTTGAATCCATCCATAGTTTACCTAGTTTGTTTGTCAGCTGGTGCACACGAGCTTCTTCAGAAGCTTTTGGGCCATAAATAGTAACTGTGCTTAGACCATCATTAGTAGCAGTAAAGCCCAGTTGCGGGTGAGAGTTGATAGCACTTGTAATTTGAAGGGCGCGCTGAGTTTGATCAGTTCCTGCAACCACAATGCTTAATGGGTAAGTTGCGCCATCATAACCAAGAGTGATCGTTGAACCGGCCGAAACGTTTGCTGTATTTAGATCGACTTGTCCGCCAGTTACTTGCAGATTGGCAGCATTGATATTTGAGGCCGTCCAGCAGTTACAGGCCGCAGGAGCGTTCCCAGTGTGGTTGGCATAAAAGCCTTCATAGTTAAAAGCAAAAGGTGCATCATGCAGATTTGGAGCAACTTTAAGACCTCTGTTGATACCTTTATAGATTCTTCTAATTTCTGGTTTGTATCCCAGGTCATGATCGTCGTTAACAAAGTTTGCAAGATAAGCGATATAAAGACTGTTATCATCACCGATAAGTCTTAAATCTTTAACATCAAGGATGTTAAAACTAGCATCTTGCTCAAGCGGGTTGATGGCATCAAAATCCAGTTCTCCCAGAACCTGCATGCGGCCAGTATCATCAATATTGTAAATGCTCTTCTGGACATGAATGCGGAAGCTGCCAGCTCCAGAGTCGTGAGTGACGTAAGCACTGTAGATGATTTTTGAAGAACCTGTGCCTGTTGTAATATTACCAGTGGCACTCGTATCAATCCATACCGCAGGGGCATTGGTAATGATTTGTCCTGAAGTCGTTACATTCAGTGGAGCGGTTGTTAAGAAATTATTGTAGACGCTCACGATCGCTGGATTATTACAAAGAGTGGCCCCACCATTTGGATCTACAGTAGAGCGAGTCGGGTAACCATCAGTCACACAAAGTTTAATAAAATAGTTTCCAGATGCCATGGTTGTCCCTGGAGTCCATCTTAAAATTCTGGTATTACCACCTCCAATCTGAGTCCATGTTGGAGTCATACTGTGAGGAGCAATCCACCATTGGTAAGTAATGTTTCCTTCTAATGCATATTCAGATGCATCAGTGATTGTTGCTGGGTCAAGAGTAAGAGGGAATGATCCAAATGCCCAATAGTCGATGCCCAGTGGGTCTGACATTGTTGGGGCTTTCGTATCAATAGCATTGATGTTGGCATACACTGGAGCTGGGTTCCAGTTATTGATTGTAACATCAATACTAGAAATAGCTTCATTCGGAAGTTGAATGAGTGGATCAAGTGTTGAAGCGTAGTTGATAACTTTAATTCTAAATGTAACTACTTGTGAAAGAACATTGGCCCCAATGAAACCATCGGGGATCGTGTAGTTCAAACGTCTATTGGTTAAGTAATCACCTTGATTTAAAAATGTTCTTGTTGTTGTTTGCAGGGTTGTACAATCCGCATCAGCAAGAGTCGCACCACAACGGGCAAGCTCGATGATATATTCATCTCGCTCCGGATCAGTCATTTGAACCTGGAAAGTTGCTGTATCTTTTTCCGAGAAAGTAGTGGTTGCAACCAAGTTTTGATAAGTCATCACATTGTTAATGATAGGGCGATAGTTAATTTCGCGAACACTAAGATTCCAAATGAGAGTTGAGCTCTTCTGAGTTGCTGTAAAAGGTGAACCACTATCAGTGACATTGACTGAAACCCTCCAATCATCAAGAGTCGGATCAATTGATCCTAGAGCATCATAAGAAGGAACTTTTAACTGACAAGTAAAGGTTGGCCCTCCAGCTGCGCCAAAGGCCTTCTGACAAGAGCTATCAACGACAACTGCTCCTCGGCTTAAGGTTGCTGTGTAAGCAAATTCTGCAGCATCGGTATAATGTTCATCTTGAATTTGGAAAGAAACATTGAAGAAGTTATCAATCGCATCGTTTGATTGAGTGACCGCGCAACCATTCTTAGTGGAAACGATGGTGCTTGTACAGGCAACCGCTCCTGCATCAACGAAAGTAAGAACTGGTGGCTTGTTAGTCGGTTCGACTTGAACATTCCATACCAGAGGATAAACTCCAGCTACAAACGTAGTGTATTCTTCACCAGTTTGTGCATCAAAGACTTTTGCTTTGATTTGTGTGCTCCAAGATAAATCTGGATTCGGATCACTGAACACGATGGTATTTTTAATTGCTGCTGATGCATCTTCTAAGCAGATTGTATCATCTGCACCTGTTGTGAGTCCCTGATACACATGTCCAGTTGAGTTACCTAGATAATAACGAACGTGAACACCGTTACCATAGCGTCCATCCGGGTCTGATACTTGTACACAAAACTGTGAACGAGTCAGAGAATTGTTGTATGAGAAGTTAGGAAGAGTGACGTTTCCATAAGGGATACCATTGAATGCTCTCACACTGTTGGCCGCGTCTCCTGGAACAGGGTTGTTGGCCACAACAATTTGACCAAGGTCGGGATGTTTAATTGTGATATCCCAGTAGTAAGTTGAGAATGTGGTTGCTCCGTCAACGATACTGGCTTCAAGTCGATAGTTTCCAACATAGGCCAGGTATGGTGCCGATGGAGGAATCATGTCGTTCATCGGATTTGTTGGATTGAAGTCAAATGTTACGTTCTGAGGACTATTCGTATTAACCAGAGTATCAACTTCAACTCTTGGAGCAAGTGCAGCTCCTGTAAGTTTTACTAGTCTCCAGCTTACTGTTGGCGTATTCATGGCACGGCCATTTCTTAAAACGTCAAAAGCAAAAACAGTATTTGAGCTTGTTGTGCTGAAAGTAAGAGGAACACTTAAACTTGGACTAAATCCCTGACCATAAGGAGTAGGGTCTGAAGTCAGATTAAGAGTAAAGGCATGTGAATCAATGACATTGTTATTTGTGGCATCCAGCACTTGCGCTGTGATGACGTGCGTACCGATTGCTCCGAAAAGATCGGCCGAAGGAACTAAAGAAATTTGATAAGGATGATTAACAAGATCGGCAGAAGGAGCACTCGGAGAGTAAAGAGTTGATTGAACACCATTAAAATTTCTTAGCCACTGAAGACGATAATTTTTCTTATATGGGTTTTCGATCATCACAGTGAATGAAATAGGAGATCCCGATGAGCCTGCAATAGTAATTCCTGCAGTAGGAACAGGAGATTTGATTTTGATAAATGAAGTCTCATTTGGATTCACCGGCAGACATCGCCTTTGAATCGCATTGAATGCTTCATTATCCTTACATTCAGTTGTTTTACTTTGCGGAATACAGCCTGTGATCACAATCATTGTGATCAAAAGTAGCCAAAGCTTAATCATGTTGAAACCTACCATAGTCTCTTCCTTCGTGGTCTATCATTAGCTCTATCGGCTATAACAGTGATTTTTTTTAAGATCCCCAAAGGGGAAGGAAAAAAATGCCTCTCGAAGTGGGCAGATTAAAAAATTTGCCATTTACAGTTGGTAGACAGTTTTTAGACAATAGAGCTATCAAGGAGTTAGACTTATGTTTTCTTTCTTTAAACAGGATACAAGAGCGCAGAACTCAGGCAAAGCAATCGCTTTAATGAATCAAAAAGGTGGGGTTGGTAAAACCACTCTCGCTTTTAATCTGGCCCACTCCTTTGCTAAAAATAAAAGAGTTCTTTGCTTGGATATGGATCCACAGGCGAACTTTTCTTCACTCTTTTTAAAAAAGACTCCTGAATTTAATATTCACCATCTCCTGATTAATTCAGTCAAGGAGTTAAAGCCACTTCACACCCAGTGCATGCTGGAAGATGTTATACAAAAAGTAGGGGATAATATTGATCTCCTTCCTTCTGGACAGGAACTTTCTGGATTTGAATTAACTGTGGCCGGTATCACTGCTCCAAGGCAGCTTATCTTAAAGCGCTTGATTGAAAAGCATGAATTAAAAACAAAGTATGACGTGATCATTATTGATGGCCCACCGACGCTAGGATTACTGGTCGTTAACATCATGTGCGCTGTCGATGGAGTGCTCTTTCCTTTCATTCCTGATCGTTTTTCAGAGCAAGGTCTGATTAATATGCAGAATGTCCTCTCTGACATTGAAGATATGCAAATTTGTCCTGTTCCAAAAAACTTAGGCTACGTTCCCAATCTTCTTGATTCACGCCGTAAACAGGCGGTGACTGATATGGAGAAAATGAGAGAAGAGCTTAAGCACGGAGTCATTCATAGTGCTTTCACTAATAAAGTACAATTTGGAAAATCTTTGTCTCAAGGAAAGTCTGTCTTTGACTATAAGGGAGCTGACTTTGCCCAACTTCAAGAGCAGTTTAAAGAACTCGCTAGTTCGATTGAAAAGGAGTTGCAATGAGTAAGCCTAAAAACCCACTTTATGTTGTTAAAGGAACTACCGTTCACCCAACAGAGAATGTTTGGGACTATATGGTTGAGCGTCTCAATTTAAGGCCTCTGCTTAATATTTTAAATGAACTGCTTAAGGTGGTTTTAAATTCAGTGAAAGATTATCCGACGTTTTTAATGGCAAAAAACTTTGTTGATCAGATTGTCGAAAAGGTGCTGAGTTTAAAGCTGAGATTTCAATCTTAGCGTCGGCGACGAGGGGCACCTGCTCGTACACTGACCTCATCCTGACTTCCATTATTATTAAAATAAGTGGACTCAAGATCTAATTCATCAGAATTACGAGTGCTATTGATGATTTCCGGTCCAAGTTCCGCGGATTGATATGTCTTCTGGGCCGCTTCTTCGAGGAATCGTAATTCATCTTGCAGGATAATTCCCTCTTCAACCACACCAGTGGCCGCTAAAAGAGAAAATGGTAGGCAGAACATTAAAAAAGTGAGAACTTTCATTCGTAAAATCTCCCATATTTAGGCTACCCATATTTCAAGTGAATTGAAAGGTTTTTGAAAAAATGACTGATTTTGATCTCTCAAGTTATGATTATCACCTTCCTGAAGAGTTAATTGCCTCAAGACCTGTTGCTAACCGACATTCTTCTAAGCTCTTAGTTTATCATGAGGCCACGGATACCATCACTCATTCCAGTTATGAGCATATTGGTGATTTTCTGCCTGAAGGGTCTACTTTCATTTTTAATCGCTCAAAAGTCTTTCCTTGCCGTTTAATTGGGAGAAAGCCCAGCGGTGGGGAAGCCGAAGTTTTCATCCTTACACTTATGCATGATGAAGAAGGTCTTTATCCAGCGATGATCAAGGCTTCGGGTAAAAGAAAAGTGGGAGATGAGTTTCTTTTTGATGGGCTCAAGGTGATCCTCGCCAAAATCACAGAGAAAGGATTCAAGGTGTCAGTCTCTTGCTCTCATCAGGATTTTCTGACTCATTTGGATGAGATTGGAAAAGTACCTATTCCCCCTTATATTCGTGGAGGGGAATCTGATGAAGCGGATAAGGAAACCTATCAAACAGTTTACGCCAAAGATGTTGGTTCTGTGGCCGTTCCGACTGCTGGATTGCACTTTTCTGAAAAACTTCTCGATAAATTAAAAGAGAAATTTAAGCTGGCCACTGTGACCCTACACGTGGGGGCCGGAACTTTTGCTCCTGTAAAAAGTGAAAATATTTTAGATCATCAGATGCATGAAGAATTTTACTCAATTGATGAAGAGAATCTCGCCATTATTAATCAGGCACAATTTCGAGTGGCAGTAGGAACAACTAGTTTGCGCACACTTGAGAGCTGTTATCAAAATGGTAAAATAGAGTGTCTACCTGGTGAATTTCAAGGGACTAGTATTTTTCTCTATCCGGGAAAACCAGTAAAATCCATTGATGCTATGGTAACTAATTTTCACTTACCAAAATCATCACTCATCATGCTAGTGAGTGCACTGGTTGGCCGAGAAAAAACTTTGGAGCTTTATCAGACGGCGATCAATAATAAGTATCGTTTTTATTCCTATGGCGATGGAATGTTGATTATTCGCGATCCAAATAAATTAAAAACTCATTCATGATCTAAATCATGTTTTAACTGTCTTTAAACTCTTAGTATCTCCTCAAATATGTGAGGAGTAGTCATGAAAGTTCTCTTGTTACTTTTGTTTTCAACAACAAGTTTTGCTTCGCCTTTTGTGCAATCAGTGGCCCGTCAGGAATTGATTGCTCATGGAAAGATGGCCTATCTGAATAGATGCGCTGGTTGCCATGGAGATAAGGGTGATGGTCTAGGACCTGGAGCTAAGTTTTTAGATCCTAAACCACGTGATTTTACGACAGGGATTTTTAAATTTCGTTCTTCCCCTTTAGGAACACTACCTAGTGATCATGATCTGATGAATACCATTTCTCGCGGTATTCCTAATTCCAGTATGCCTAGTTTTGCAGATGTTCCGGAGCAGGAGCGTTTTGCCATTGTTGAATATATCAAAACATTTTCTCCGATGTGGAATGATTCTGCCAATTTCGCTCCTGCAGTGATTGGGGCCGCATTTCCAGAGGAAGATTTCAAAGATTTCTCGAAATTCATTGTTCGCGCAAAGAAAGGGAAGGAGCTTTTTGTTGAATCCTGCGTTCTTTGTCATGGTGATCGCGGCTATGGAGATGGAGAAGGAGCAGTTGATCTTCAAGATGATTGGGAGCAACCGATTCGTCCTGCTAACTTAGCAAAGCTCACGATCAAATCAGGAAAATCAGTTAAAGATATCTATCGCATTCTGCTAACAGGGGTGAACGGTACTCCCATGTCTTCTTATAAGGATGTTTATTCCGATGATGCTCTCTGGGATCTGGCAGCGTGGGTTCTTTATATGAGAGGTGTTGAGAATGGTGTTTATGATTTAAATAAACTTCCTATTCCTCTTATTCAATCTCAATCAATTGCTACTGAAATTAAAGATAAATAGGTATTGTTATGACTCAAGAAAATTCTAGAAATCCTCTGGTTCCCTACGGCCTTGTTAAGGCCCACATGATGATGAGTTTTGTGGTTATTCTGATCGTTGTTATCGCCGGTCTGGGATATTCCATGCAATTCATCGATCTTTATCCTCTTAAAGATATTGCCTTCTTTTCTCCTGGTAGAGTGAGAATGGTACATACTCAAGCAGTGGCCTATGGCTGGCTTGCCAATATCTTTTTTGCCATTGTTCTTTATATGATTCCGAAGTTAACCAATAAGCCGATTCTCTCTGAGAAATTGGGTTGGTTTGTCTTCTGGGCCTATAACACACTGGTTGTTTTGACTGTCGTACTTATCCTTGCAGGCTTTGGCCAGGCACAAGAGTGGGGTGAGACTCCCGTTATTCTTGACCCGTTCATTGCATTGGTGGTTGTGCTTTATGTGGTCAATGTGGTGACTTCAATTTGGCGCGGACGTCATGAGCCATATTACGTCACTATTTGGTACGTATTAGCGGCCCTTATTTGGACTCCGCTGGTATTTGTTATGGGTAACTTCCTTCCAGAGTTTGTTTTCGCTGGAACGGGTGGGGCGACTATTTCGTCAATGTACATTCACGATTTGGTAGGTCTTTTCGTAACTCCTATTGGAACAGGGATGGTTTATTATCTTCTGCCTGTACTGATGCGTAAGCCTCTCTTTTCTCACTCTCTATCTCTTATTGGTTTCTGGGGATTGGCGTTCTTCTATCCGATGAACTCTGTTCACCACTATCTTTATTCACCAATCCCTATGTGGGCCCAGTACGCTTCTATTATTGCCTCTGTAGGTGTTCACGTTGTGGTTTATACAGTGGTGTTTAACGTGATTGCGACGATGGCAAGTGATTGGAAAAAAGTTACTTCCAACGTATCCCTTCAATTCTTCCTTGTTGGTGCTCTTTCATATCTAGTAACTTGTATTCAGTGTGCTGTTCAAGTAACTCTCACTTTCCAAGAGATCATTCACTTCACTGACTGGGTTGTAGGACACTCTCACTTAGTGCTTTTTGGAACATTCAGCTTCTGGGCATTCGCTTGGATTTACTACTTGTTCCCAAGACTTCTTAATACTCCTATCTATTCAGCAAGCCTGACTCGTTGGCACTTTTGGTTATCGTTTATCGGAATTGTGGTGATGGATATTGATCTTCTGGCAGGAGGTCTTGTTCAAGGATTTATGTGGAAGTCACTTGTACCATTCATTGATTCTGTTGTTGCTTCAAAACCATTCTGGTGGGTGAGAACTCTCTCTGGTGTTGCCATTTTTGCAGGAACAATGTGTTTCTTCATTAACATGGTGATGACTTGGAAAGAATCTCGTCTACCAAAGACAAGTGAAGTTCCGGCATTAGACTCTGAGCTAGCAAGAGGTTAATTATGAATCGCTTAGAACGTTTTTCGACAATTTTTCTTATCGCAGGTTTCTGCTTTTTCATTATGGCCCTTCTTGCTCTAGGGATTGCGCCGGCATTGATGACTTCTGGGATTCCCGAAGACGGTGGTATGCCGAAAGAAATTCCTGCTGAATTTCAAGTTTATTACAAAGATTTAAATGAGTATCACGAAGCTCTTTTCTTAGGGCGTGATATCTATATTAAAGAGGCCTGCTGGCACTGTCACTCTCAATATGTTCGTCCAGTGGGTGGAGAGTCGATGATGTACGGAGCTGTTTCTACTCCTGGTGAGTATGAAAATCTTCTTAACCGTCCTCATCTCTTTGGTACTCGTCGAGTTGGCCCGGATTTGACTCGTGAAGCAGGTAAGAAGAGTAACGATTGGCATTTTGCCCATCTTTATGATCCTCGTTCAACAACTCCCAACTCAGTGATGCCTGGATACACTTGGTATTATGATGAATCGACCAATCCACCGACTCCTAAGAAAGAAGCAATTGCCGTGGTGGCCTATCTTCAGCAACTTGGTAGTTGGGTTAAAGACGGAAAGAGAACTGTTCATGATCTGAACGAGGTAACTCTTCCTCCGGCAGAGGAGTAATTTATGAGCAAGGATTTAAATAAGAAGTTCTTTAAAGTACCTCTTCTTATTGCTACCGCCGTATTTTCGATTTCAATGATTTTTCTCTGGGTAGTTCACTACTCAGAGATGAATCGCGCCATCATCTTTATCGGCGGTGGCTATGCCATTATGTGCTTTGCTTTTCTTATCTTTCAGATCGCTGCCTTCGTTCGTGCTCACGTCGTGTATGACGAGGACATTGAAGGTATCAAGATGAAAGTATTTGAGGTTGAAAAAGATGAACTTAAAAAAGCTCTCTGATTATTTTAAAGGAGGCTCTTTTTGTTTCTACTGTAACGTAGATTCCGAAGAGCTGAAGGCCTTCCTTATCATCGTTATTGGTGGACTGGTTTTCGCTTCCATCTGTATTGCAGTAGGTGCGTACTTTAAGGGCTACTTTAGTAATGTTGAAAGTTTGGAAGTTAAGGGAAAAGTATTAGAACTCGAAGGGGAGCAGCATGAGTGAAAAGAAATTAGATGAAAGAGATTTTCATCACGGTGAAGGGCATTCCATTCCTCTATTTATCAGGTTGGTGTGGCCGACATTTATTATTTTAGCTGTTATTTATCTCGTTAAATTTATGTGGCCTGATTTACAGGTATGGCTGAACAAATGATTACGATAGAAGAACCGCAGAAGAGAACATTTACTCAAGAAGAGTCACAAACACTTCGATTGAAATTTATTGATCTTCTGTATGTTCTTCTTGTTGTCTATCTGACGCTGCACCAGTTTTTAATTCCATTCGTAGGGAATTTATTTCGTGGAGATATTTTTTACCATGATATTTCATGGTCCTTTGTCGTTCATTTCTATGGACTTTATGAGCTGAAAAAAAATAAATCCCTGAGCTTAGGTTTTTATTCCTTTTTATGGGGACTCACTGTCATTCAGGTTGTTCACGGAGCGATGACCTTAGGGAAATGGGGACTTTTTAGTTTGATCCTGACTCAAGTGACGACAATCGTTTTTTTATATTTTGTTCATCCTTTTGTGAGAAAAGAAAAAAAATCTCTCACGCTAGTGGTGGCCCTTGTTGCTTCACTGGCACTGGGAGCAATTTTTTCTCTGATCAAGGTTGAATCTCCCGAGAAAAGTCGAACAAGCCAGCGAAGTATTCAGATGCATGAGGAAGATTTTC
The DNA here is from genome assembly GCA_937931205.1 of uncultured Bacteriovoracaceae bacterium. GTDB lineage: Bacteria > Bdellovibrionota > Bacteriovoracia > Bacteriovoracales > Bacteriovoracaceae > Peredibacter. The sequence goes on along the minus strand of CALHBF010000011.1, from coordinate 48,425 downwards.
AAGTAAAGCTTCCGGGATCTTTGCCTATTTTGTCTGAAGTATCAGTTTGGGAGCTTGGAAATCGTGCCATTCATTTTAATGAGCATTTTATTGTAAAAAACAATAAAAGCTCAGTGATTGATATCAGACTTTATGAACTCAAGATCGCTGAGCATCGTGTGAAATGGAAGTATGTTCGTCTTGCTCAATTACGCTTGGGTGAGAGTTGGAATTTACCTCTGAGCAATGATGCAATCTATTTAGTGAAATCTCCTGAAAGACGCGACTTACAGTCTTTGATTCTTATCCCGAAGAACTATCAATCCCCTCTGGGAGAGGGGATCTTGAGCGTTGGTTTTAATTCGATTGTTTGGTTGGGAGATAAAAATGCAGAATAACAATGAACTGATGGACCCTGCTACTTTTGAGACTCTCATTCATTTGCTTGAACTGAGTGTTGTCATTGGTATTGGGGTGATTGTTTATATAACTAAAAAGTATTCCAGCGGTATCAATAAACAGATGGAAAAAAGATTGGATGATGAATTACAGCATTTATCCGAAGAGTGATCTCACCACTTCAATTCCAATAACGATTGAAGTGAAAGAGTTTGAGCATCGGCCGAAACTTAAAGTTGATGGGATCGGTGATATTGAACTCAAAGGTCAGCAGGTAAAGTCAGCGCAAATTTATTTCCGTCTGCCGGGAGAGTACCGATTAACCATTCAAGATGGACAAACCATTAAACATGAAGTGTTGAATGTTAGTCAGCATGAGTATCTGGACTTTAAAAATGAGTTTGGATTCTTTTTTATTTTATTTCTCATCGTGATGGGAGGAGTCGTTTTATGGACGAGAAAAATTATGAAAAACAAGACAGAGTAAGTCTCATTACGGGATCTATTCATCTTTCTTTTTTTGCTATTCTTATTATTGTAGGCATTTACTTTAAACGAGTATTAGGAATGCCGGAATACATGATGGCCTTTCATGGCCCAGCAGCTGTCTTTTTGATTGTCGGAGGCCTTAAAATCACCGAAAAACAACGACGTAGGTTTAAAGAAGTTAAGATGGACTAAATCCAGCTACTTGTGTAATTTGGGCCTATGAATTTTTATGAATTACAGGCCCAAAGTGGCAAGGCCCGTGCTGGCCGCATCCACACTGAACATGGAGTTATTGAAACTCCCATCTTTATGCCAGTGGGAACTCGCGCCTCAGTTAAGACTCTTTGGCAGGAAGACCTCGAACGCTTAAATGCCCAAATCATCTTAGGAAATACCTATCACCTCTATCTTCGTCCTGGACATCAGTTGATTGAGAAGATGGGTGGTTTGCATAAATTCATGAGCTGGAAGCGCCCAATTCTCACTGATTCCGGCGGCTATCAGGTTTTTTCTCTTTCTGACATCAACAAGCTTACTGAAGAAGGGGTGACCTTTCAGTCTCATATCGATGGTTCTAAACATCTTATTACTCCAGAAAAATCCATGGAGATTCAGCGCGCTCTTGGGTCTGATATCGTCATGGCCTTTGACGAGTGTCCAAAGCTTCCGGCCACTAAGGATGCTCTGGCAAAATCAATGCAGCTGACTCACAGGTGGGCCAAGCGTTGCAAAACCGTTGAACTAAAACCACATCAGCACCTCTTTGGTATTATCCAAGGGGGACTTCATCAGGATCTTCGAACTGAGAGCATGGAAGGACTCAAAGAGCTGGGCTTTGATGGCTACGCTCTCGGCGGACTGTCAGTGGGTGAGAAGAATGAAGAGATGGTGGAATTTTGTGCGAACTTCGTTCCCACGATGCCAGAAGATAAACCAAGATATTTAATGGGTGTAGGAAAGCCACTTGATGTTTTAAATGGCATTAAGGCCGGGCTTGATATGTTTGATTGCGTTCTTCCAACGAGAAATGCTCGTAACGGACAATTTTTAACAACTCATGGCCCGCTAAATGTTAAAAAAGCGCGCTTCCTAGAAGATCAGCTACCGCCGGATATTGAATGTGACTGTCAGGTATGTTCTCGTTATAGCCGCAGTTATATTCGACATTTATTTAATGTAGGTGAGTACCTTGCTGGGCAATTAATCAGTTATCACAATATCCATTTCTATTTGAAAATGGTAAAAGAAGCGAGAGCCGCTATTTTTGCTGATCAATTTGACGATTATTATCGGAAATTTTATAACAATTACACTTCTAACCGTTGGGAATAAAAGGAATTAACATGTTTGAAATCTTTTCATCTGCTTATGCACAAGAAGCTGCTGCCGGTGCTGCGCAACAATCTCCGTTCATGCAATTTGTACCTTTCGTACTTATATTTCTCGTTATGTACTTTCTGATGATTCGTCCTCAGAAGAAGAAAGTTCAAGAAGAGCAAAGCTTTCTTGATAAACTAGCTCATGGTGATGAAGTTTTCACAAAATCTGGTATCCTAGGGAAAATCACTGGAATTGCCGATAAAGTTGTTACGCTTGAGCTTGAAAGTGGTGCAAAACTTAAAATCTTAAAGTCTCACATTGGTGGGTCTGCAACTCAGCTTCTGGCTGAAAAGAAGTAAGTATGTTCGGACTAGGTTTTGGTGAATTACTCCTTATTTTTTTAATTGCTCTTATCTTTATTGGACCAAAGAAGCTTCCTGAGCTTGCTAAGGGTCTAGGCCAAGGACTTCGTGAATTCCAAAAGGCCACAAAGGGTTTTACTGATTCTATGAACGAAGCAGCAAACCCTACTGAAGAAGAGAAAAAAGCAGCTCCAAGTATTGAAGCTCCAGCTAAAACTGAAGTTGCTGATGCCCAAGTTGTGACTGAAAAATCTGAAACTCACAAAAACTCATAATCTTTTGCGGCCCTTGCTGGGCCGCATTATCTATTAAATCGTCGTAATTATTTGCTCATACCTTTCAAATTGATTAGAATTTTTTCTGATTTAATCGTTTATTACCCAATATGACACGGAGTGAACATGGCCAGAGGATGGTGGTTTCGTTTTAGTTTAATGTCAGTGTTGGTCCTTGGGGCCCTCATGACTGTGACACCTACACTTTTCAATCTAAATGAGAAAAGCGCTTTCCCAGTAAAGCAAAAAATCAACCTAGGGCTAGACCTTCAGGGTGGTCTCTACATGGTTTTAGGGATCGACTTTGATAAAGTTTATCGTGATGAGATTCAAGGTCAGGTTCGTCGTTCAATCAAAGTTCTTGAAGAGAACGGTATTGCCGCTACTTTAGGAAATGTTGATGCGAAAGATGGCAATGATCCAAAAGTTTCACTCACAGTTAGCAATCCAAGTGATCTGGATAAAGCTAAATCAAAGATCCGCGAGTATTTCAGTTATCCGCTTCGTTTAACTCAAGATAGCTCAAACACTCTCACTTACGGTCTTTCTCGTGATTACCTTCGTGAAATTGAAGAAACGGCCGTTTCAAAATCAATCGAAGTTATCAGAAACCGTATTGATGAATTTGGTGTAACTGAGCCAGAAATTGTTTCACAAGGTCGCGACAGAATTGTTGTTCAGCTTCCGGGTGTAAAAGATATCGATAGAGCGAAAGAGCTTATCGGTAAAACAGCAAAGCTTGAGTTTAAGTTTGTTAATGATTCAATCAATCCAGCTGTTCTTTCTCAGTGGATGGATGAAGTAAAAGCAGCAGGCATCACTTTTAACAAAGGTGAGCGTTTTTCTGATTATGTAACAAAAGTAAATGCTCATCTTGCAGATAAACTTCCTGCTGGTCATCAGCTAAGTTTTGCAAAAGAGGTCAATAAGGTTTCAAATGAAATCACTAATCTTGAGCCATATCTCATTGAAGCAACTTCTTCACTTACCGGTGAAGAGCTGCAGGAAGCGAGAGTGGCCATTGATCCTGAACAAAACCGTCCTTATGTCTCACTAGATTTTAAAGCGAGTGGTGCCAAAATTTTTGAACAAATCACTGGTGCTAATATTGGTAAACGTCTGGCGATTGTTCTCGATGAGAACGTTTATTCAGCTCCGGTTGTTCAAGCGAAAATTGCTGGGGGATCTGCTCAGATTACTCTGGGAACAGGGGATTATAACACGGTTATGAGTGAAGCTCGTGATCTTGCTCTGGTACTTCGTGCCGGTGCTCTTCCTGTTGAGCTTGTTTTTGAAGAGCAACGTATTGTTGGTCCATCTTTAGGTCAGGATGCTATTGATCGCGCCGAAGTTGCTGCTATAATCGGTTCACTTCTTGTTTTCGTATTCATGATTGGGTATTACAAGAAGTCAGGAACAATTGCTGCAATAACTATTCTTTTCAACGTTATCTTTACTCTCGCTATCCTTGTTATGGTTGGTGCAACACTTTCTCTACCGGGTATCGCAGGTATCGCTCTTACAGTGGCCATGGCCGTTGATGGTAATATCATTATTTACGAAAGAATCAGAGAAGAGTTAAGAGCTGGAGCTTCTCCTTATGAGGCGATGAAGACCGGTTTTGATAAAGCTTTTTGGGCGATTCTTGATGCTAACATCACAACTGCTTTAGCAGGGCTTTGTCTACTAAACTTCGGTACAGGTCCAGTTCGTGGATTTGCAGTAACTCTACTCATCGGTATTACTACTACGGTTTATACTTCTTACTTTGCTTCTAAAGTGATGTTTGACTGGTATGTAAAACCTGAGAAGAAAAAACTGAGCATTTAATTTTAAGGATAAAATTATGAGAAATATCGATTTCGTAAAACTGTTTAAATATTTTTCTCTTCTTTCGCTGGCCCTTGTTATTGGGACAATCGTCCTTTTCTTCACAAAAGGTCTGAACTATGGTGTAGATTTCCGTGGTGGAGTAGAGATGCAAGTGAAGTTTGAAAAAACTATTGATGCAAGTGTGCTTCGTAATCAACTTGATGATTTGTATCTGTCGCAGCTTCAGTCAATCGGTGAAGCTTCTCAGAATGAATTTCTGTTGAAGCTTGATACAGATAATATGGACCTCAACGTTTTATCAGCAAAAGTAGAAGATGTTTTAAAGCAAAACTATGCAGATAATAAATTTGAAATCCTAAAGACTGATATCGTAGGTCCAAAAGCTGGAGAAGAGTTAAGAACATCTGCTTTCAAAGCAATTGCATGGGCGATTATTGCTATCATGATTTATCTGGCCCTTCGTTTTGATTACAAATTCGCTCCTGGTGCAGTTGTTGCTCTTATTCACGATATTGCCATCATTATCGGTGTGTTCATTATTACTGAAAAAGAGTTTTCACTTCAAATCGTAGCGGCCCTCCTTGCTATTATCGGTTACTCGGTAAACGATACGGTAGTTATTTATGACCGTGTTCGTGAAGTGGAGCAAGAGCACCCTGGTCTAAGCACATTTGAAGTTATTAACCGCTCTATTAATGAAACAATGGCACGTACTATCAATACCTCATTAACTACTTTAGGTGTTTCTGTGGTGATGCTTGTTTGGGGTGGACCAGTTATTCATGATTTCTTCTTTGCAATGACTGTTGGTCTTATTCTTGGTGTTTACTCGACAATCTTCATTGCTGTTCCAATGACGGTTCTCTTTGAGAAACTAAAACCAAAAACAGCATGATTTCATTCCTTCTAGGAATTATTCTTTTTATCTCAACTTCTTCCTCCTATGCGGAGGGAGAAGTTGAGTTCTCTCAGTCTCCTGATGAAATTCAAGAAATAACTGAAAACTCAGCTCCAGCAGGTCCCTCGTTTACTGATGAGCTTCGCTCGCTTGGGCATACGCGCTTCGATATCGCCGCCATCAGAGATCCTCGTTTTCCAGAACTCGTTGAAAGGGCCTTTAATCAATCCAACATTTCTCTGATGTCACTGAATAAGAAAAGAGAGATCTTTCGCGCGCAGTTCAAGGGCTCCAAGCTCAATGAACTACTGGATAAATTCCCTGTGGTCGAATCAGTTTTAGCTGACGTTTTAACTGATAGAGATTCTATTGTAGGCCTTATACGTTTAATTCAAAAGGAGAGGGAGCTTTCTTATTTTCTGTTAGGGATCGTCATTCTCTTCATTCTGAACATTATTCTAAAAAAGATGGTCGTAAACCCTGATGGGAATTTCTTAGTTCGTTTTTTTCAGCGAATGATGGTGAATCTATTGACCATGGGACTAACGATAGGGGTTCTTTTTTACTTATTTCAAAAAGAGCTTTCTCCTATCGTCAGAGTTGTAAAATCGCATTTTTAATTATTGCTTTGGAATACACCCAATTCTGCGGTCGTGAGGAGGATACTGGGAAGATGAGTTCCCCGTGTTACTGGTCGTATCTCTACTGATACTATCTTGGTTGAGTTCATTGGCCCCTCTTACTCGATAGATCTTCTGGCTTGGCCCTTTGATATGGGGAGCTGATTTGTTGAGCGGGTAGTAGAAATAAACGGCGACATTGGCCACATTTGCATCTGTAGGTGTCTTCAATGTTCCATTACTTTCTTTGTAGAACCATACATCCTTCAGATCAGTTTCTCGAATAAGAATATAGTCATCAGGAGCAGTTGTTGTTGTCCCTGTTGAGTCGGTAAACGCTTCTCCGGATTTTACACCGATGTAGAGTCCCTCAGTATCAACTTGAATAACATCTCCCAAGGCTCTAAAGAGCGGGTTACTAGAATTATAGTGTGTGTCTTTTAAGCAGTAAGAGCGATAAGTGGTCTGATCAATCCATGGGGCCATATAGTAGCCTAGATTCGCCATGGCCGAAGAGTTACCAGCGGTATCTGTTAATTGAGGAGCTCCTGCCCATTGGAATTGATTGAAGAAAACTGTTCCACTTGGGATCGAGCCGCCGTTATGAATTGTTTTTTGTCTGATGATATCGTTAATTTCAGCAACGCCATTTCCGTCATTATCATAGAAACGAGGGTCAGTTGAATCCCACAAAGTATATGTCTTTGGAGCTTCTTCAAAACGAGGATAGAGTTCGTTATCAACCTTTCCATAGAGAGGATTGAAAATATCATGGCAAATAAGGTTAATCACTCCGGCCGTAACAGGAGTTGGAGGAGTTCTTGGCTGGAAGTAGAAATGCATGCGGTAGGCGTTCTCAAAATAGATATCACCTGTATTGGAATCCTGAGAGTACTCACGGATAAGGCAAGCATACTGCGTGATAGGATTTAGTTTTAAAGGGCCAAGAATTGGAGTCTGCACATCTTCACTGAATTTCACAATCTGAACTGAGTCAGACTGCGCACTTGAAGTTTTCTCAACCAGTGTTAAGACGTAAGTCTTATTATCAGCAAGCAGTCCCGAAACATTGGCCGTGAGAGAATTTGATTTATCAGGAATTACGGTATCGATCTCAGTGATATTGCCTGAACCATCTTTTGCTCTGATGACACACTTAGGGTTGGCACCCTCTGCTTCTAGGATAGCTGAACACCATCCATGAACCGAGCCGAAACCACCTAATTGAACTTTGGTTCCAATAGAAAACGTGGCATAGAGAATGTCTTGGGCATTGGTGTTTTTTCCTGAGCAGAAAGAGCCACAGTTGTTATAGCTAACCGGCTTTCCATCTCGACAAATACAGTAATCATCTTTCCATTTTATATCATTTGTTGGACGAGTAATTTCCACTGGCTCTTCAGTGTCATCATCATCTCCACCATCAGTTGTTTGTGAAGGATTAATCGTTGAACGCTGAGGAAGCGTATCCTGACATGCAATTGATGTGAGCATGAGAAGTGTAATGATAAAAAATGTCCATTTAGAGTTCTTCATATCCTTGAAACCTCATAAGTCTCATCGTTTCTTTATGAAGAAATCTTTAAGTGATCGAAAAAAAGAATAAGCGTTTCGAAAAATTAAGGGGTTAAGTCCAAAAGAGGAAAAATATGCAAGGAGAACCACATTTTTAATACTTGGCCGTTAATATTTTCCCTTTTTTTCCGATAAGCATTTAAAATTAGTGTAAGTCTCAAGGAGAATAGACATGACGAAGGCTGATCTGATTGCAGTTATCGAGAAACAGGCCAATTTACCACATCACCAGGCCGAGAAGATCGTTAACATCTGTTTTGATAGTATGATTCAGGCATTATTTGATGATGAACGTATTGAAATTCGTGGCTTTGGTTCATTCGCCAACAGAAACTACAAGGCCTATGAAGGACGTAACCCTAAGACTGGAAAAGTTGTAAAGGTGAGCCCTAAAAAAGTTCCATTCTTTAAAGTTGGTAAAGAACTTAAAGAAATGGTTGATGAAGGAAAAGATAAGTACGTTATTCGCGAAGCCTAAATAAAACATAATGTAGTGGGGCCAACTCTTTGATCTGAGTATTTGGCCCCTACATTATCCACTTACCCAGCTAAACTCTAATAAACCTAAAGATTGCGTCGGACTCACTCTGAAATGGCAGAAAGTTTTTAAAACTTCCTCAAATCTAGGGTAGATTGGGAAAAGTGGAAGTATAAGGATTCTTGGAATTATGACAAAAAAAATCTTAGTGGTAGAGGACGACAATTCGATCAGGGAACTTTTGGTAGAGTTTCTTGAAAGCGAAGGTTACTTCGTCGACAGTGCAGTGAATGGTTTAGAAGGTATTAAGTACCTTAAAGGAAAAACTCCTGATCTTATTTTGGTCGATCTGATGATGCCAGTGATGGATGGTTATGCCTTCAGAACTGAGCAACTTAAGCATGATAGTTGGAAGAATATCCCGACTGTTGTGATGTCCGCTGAGGCCAATGCCCGCGAGAAAATGAAAAAATTTAATGTAACTGCTTTTCTGAGTAAGCCCGTCGAGCTCGAAACGATTCTTCAAACAGTGGAAAGGTTCTCTTAAAAATGTACAAATTATTTGGTATACCTAACTGTGACACCGTCAAGAAGGCGCGCCAGTTTCTTGAATTGCAAGGGATTGGTGTTAACTTTATTGATTTCAAAAAACAACCCCCTAATGAGAAAGATCTTCTGCGCTGGATAGCCGCTTTTGGTGGTATGCCAGTGAACAAAAAAGGTCAGACCTACAAAAAGTACAAAGATAAATTCGAAGGTCTTTCTGAAAAAGACCAGATTCTTTTTCTTAAAGAACATTCCTCTATGATTAAAAGACCGGTTTTAGAGGGAGAGTCAGGTGAAGTTTTATCCTTTGGTTTTGATGAAGAAAGCTACAAAACAATCATTTCTTAGTGTAAGATAGGAGGGTTAATTAAAAAGGACCCTCCTGTCATGACAATCTCCAAAATTCAGAAGTATCTCGAAGAAGTTGCACTTTTAAATAATGCCGGCTCCCTAGCTCATTGGGACATGGAAACGATGATGCCTAGTGAAGGAATTGAAGCTCGTGCAAAGCTTCTTTCTTACTTAAGCGGAAAAACGCATTCACTACTTACACATAAAAAATATAAATCCCTGCTTGATGCCAGCAAAAAGGCAAAGCTTACTGCATTTGAGAAGAAAATGTTAAAAGAGCTTCAGTGGGATTACGATATGGCCAGTGCTTTGCCTTCAAAGCATGTAGAAGAAATCTCTCTTGCAAGCACGACCGCATCTCACGTATGGGCTTCAGCTCGTAAAAACAATGATTGGGATATTTTCTTCCCTCACTTACAGAAGCTGATTGATCTCAAAAAACGTGAGACAACTTTTTACAAATCGAAAACTCCTTACGATGCTCTTATTCGTCAGTTTGATAAGAACTTCACTGTGGATAGTATCACTGCTATTTTCTCTGATCTTCGCAAAGGTCTGACCAAACTTTCAAAGCAAGTTAATGAAGATGGCCGTTTTGTGAAGGTAAAAGACTTATCCGCTCCTTTTGATATTAATGCTCAAGTAGAGCTATCAAAATACATTACTGGTATTTTTGGTCTTCCGAGCTCTCAGTCTAGATTAGATATTTCGGCACATCCTTTCAGCACAACAATTGCTCCTAAAGATTTTAGGATCACTACTCGCTACAATGAAAAGGATCTGGATTCTTTCGGTTCAACGATGCACGAAGTGGGTCACGCCCTTTATGAGGCAGGACTTCCTCGTGATAAGTGGAACGGACTTCCAGCTGCAGATGCGCTAAGCTTGTCGGTTCATGAATCTCAGTCTCGCTTTTGGGAAAATATCGTTGGACGCTCTCAGGAGTTTTGCCATTTCATTCACCCGAAGATGAAAGAACTTTTCCCAAATCAGATGAAGGGGATTACTCCTGAGAAATTATTCTTAGTGATGAATAGATCTGTTCCGAATCTTATTCGAGTAGAGTCTTGTGAACTTTATTATAACCTTCATGTCATCATACGCTTTGAAATTGAAAAGATGATTTTCAATGAGGGAATGGATGCTTTTGATATCCCTTATATGTGGAATGAGCTTTATGAGAAATATCTGGGTGTTCGTCCGAAGAGCATTGCAGAAGGGGCCATGCAGGATTCTCACTGGGCAGGCGGAGCTTTTGGTTACTTCCCAACTTACACTCTGGGGAACCTCATTTCCGGAAGCCTTTACCAGAAGATGAAGCGTGAAATTAAAACGTTTAATCAGGATATTCAAAAAGGTGAGTTCTCACGCATTTTAAGTTACCTGCGTGAAAATATTCACACTCATGGTCGCACAACTCAGATCAGTGATATTATCGGTGGAGAGATCAGGACTAAAGATTATCTTGATTACTTAAAGGAAAAATTTGATGTCTGATTCAAATGAATTTCTTATTACAGTTATGGGCCTACAAGAGGCCCATAACCACGAAATAAAGCTAAAAGAGAAAGGCATCAGTCTGACTCTTAAAACCAATCCTCAAACTTGTACTAGAGGCTGCAAAGTGACAGTGGAAGTTTGGGGGAGTGAAGCGGATAAAGAAGTTCTTGGGCAGTATTTCTCTGCTGATCTCCTGCGCAGCCTTGATGCTGAAAAAATTAATTTTGAAGCTCTCAATGCTGTTTATGACCCGAAAAATGCGGAAGTTATTTGTCAGGCCTGCGGTTTTAAATTTTCATCAACTCTTTCAGAGTGCCCTGATTGCGGGCTTTGTTATTCTTTGTAATTTCTATTCTGTTTTTTCAATGAATGTATTTTTTTAGAATCGAGCCGTTTGCGGACGGCCGATTTTTTTGGTTTTGTTGGCCTTCTCTTCTTAGGAGGGAATTGTACTGATTTGAGGAGTTCATAAAGCTTAGTAATACAGTCATCCATATTCATTTTTTGTGAACGATGAGTTTGTGAACTAAGATAAACCCTTCCTTCCTCATTAATAAGCTGCGGATACTTTTCTTTAAATCTCTGAAGAATGTCGGCACTAATACTGGTATTCTTATCAATATCCCAACTCAGCTGAGCCTTTGAATTTGCTGTATTCACACTCTGCCCACCCGGGCCAGAACTTCGCACAAAACTAAATTCAAACTCTGAAAAATCGATGTTTATTTGTTGGTTCATAGGTATGATCTTATCATGAAGTCCAATCTTTGGTTCGTCTACATTATTAAGAATGAAAAAGGCCATCTCTACACAGGGATAACTACTGATATCCAAAGACGTTTTGAGGAGCATGCTCATTCTAAAAAGGGTGCCAAGTTTTTTCGCACCTCAGGTCCAGTCGCTTTGTTATTTTCACGTCAATTTCCTAACCGATCTCTTGCTTCTAAATTTGAAATTGAGGTAAAGAAAATGAAAAGAAGTGATAAACTTGCTTTGATAGAGAAAGAGGGATTAACACATGATTAAGTATCTTTGCCAGAAAATGATGACTTTAAATGGCTGGACCTTTGTGAACAATGTTCCAGAGGATATTCGTTCTTTTGTACTCATCGGTGCTCCCCATACTTCCAATTGGGATTTTTTTGGAGCAATGTTTGCTTTCCGTTTTTTAGAACAAAAAAATTACAATTGCCGCTTCGTCATCAAAAAAGAATGGACGGAGTTCCCATTTGGTTTAGTGTTGAAACCACTTGGGGCCTATGGATTAGATCGACAAAGAGTGGCCGAAAGTAAGAATACCAACATGACCGACATTATGAGTTCTTTTTTTGAAAAAGAATCCAACCTCGTGCTTGCCATTGCTCCGGAAGGAACACGTAAAGCAAATTCCAAATGGAAAACAGGTTTCTATCACACGGCGGTTAAAGCAGGAGTGCCGATTGTGTTAGGTTTTATCGATTATTCTCAAAAAATATGCGGATTAGGAAAAGTCCTTGTTCCTAAGGATTTTGAGCAGGATATGCATGAAATCATGGAGTTTTATAAGAAGGAATGGGGAAAAGTCCCGGCCAATTACCTGAGCGACGAGCGTTTTACTCAAAAAAACCTATAATCTTTATCATGAGATTTGTCAGAATCGCCTTATTTCAAGTAGATTCCGACTCATGGAAAAAATAAACCCCGATCTTATCCCCATCTCTTCATGGTTACCCACTACTTTAAAAGAGGCCCGCAAGCGTGGCTGGGAAGAACTCGATGTTGTTCTCGTCACAGGGGATGCCTATATTGATCACCCTGCCTTTGGGACGGCCGTTATCGGTCGTATCTTGGAATCAATGGGGCTAAAAGTTGCAATCATTGCTCAGCCTAACTGGCGTGATGATCTTCGTGATTTTAAAAAATTTGGAGCTCCAAAATATTTCTTCGGTGTGACTTCGGGAAATATGGATTCGATGGTCAATAAGTATACGGCCGGAAAACGTCTGCGTTCTACTGATGCTTATACTCCAGGCGGTAGTCCAGATTTTCGTCCTGATTATGCGACCACTGTTTATACTCAAATTCTAAAAGAGCTTTATCCTGAAACTCCTGTTGTTATCGGCGGAATTGAAGCAAGTCTTCGTCGTGTGACTCATTATGATTTCTGGCAAGATAAGCTGCTTCCAAATATTTTAACGATGTCTGGTGCTGATATGCTCATCTATGGAATGGGCGAGCAGCCGCTTCGTGATATGGTAAAGTTCCTGATGAAAGGAATTCCTTTCAAGTCTTTGAAGACTATTAACCAGACAGCTATTCTCATTGATGATGGTCAAGAGATTCCTAAAAATAGACAGTGGGAAAACTTTGAGCTGGCCAGTCACGAAGAGTGTCTGGAGGATAAACTAACTTATACTAAGAACTTCATGCACGTTGAAGTTGAGTCCAACAAACAATTTGCAAAACGTCTGATCCAAAAAGTAGAAGGTAAAACATTAGTTATCAATCCTCCTTATCAGACGATGACAGAGAAGGAAGTGGATGGCTCTTTTGATCTTCCTTACACCCGCCTGCCGCATCCTAAGTATAAAGAACGTGGAGATATTTCCGCTTATGAGATGATTAAGTTCTCTGTTAATACCCATAGAGGATGTTTTGGTGGTTGTTCATTCTGTACCATTTCAGCTCACCAAGGAAAGATGATTGCTTCTCGTTCTCAAAGTTCTATCATGAATGAAGTAGAGCACATCACTCGTATGCCAGACTTTAAGGGATACCTCTCAGACTTGGGTGGACCTAGTGCTAATATGTATCAAATGAAAGGAATTGATCAGGATGTTTGCGATAAGTGTGCAGCTCCAAGTTGTATCTTCCCGCAGATTTGTAAAAATCTTGATACCAATCCAACAAAAATGACTGAGCTTTACCGCAAGGTGAATGCTCATCCTGGAGTTAAGAAGGCCTTCGTTTCCAGCGGTCTTCGTTATGATTTGATGTTTAATCCTCGTACCAATCATCCCAAAGAAGATGAGGAATATGTTGAACAGCTTATTTCTCATCACGTATCGGGAAGACTAAAAGTTGCTCCTGAGCATACAGAGGATGAAGTTTTAAAATTGATGAGAAAGCCTAGCTTTGAATATTTCAAAATCTTTAAGGCAAAATTTGAGGAAGTAAGTAGAAAAATCGGAAGCAAACAGGAAATTATCCCATACTTTATCTCTTCGCACCCAGGGTGTACTCCTGAGGATATGGCGCGTTTGGCGGCCAAAACGAAGTCCTTGGGCTATAAGCTTGAACAGGTTCAGGATTTCACTCCTACTCCAATGACTGTGGCCACTGAGATCTATTACTCAGGATTTCACCCATACACCTTAAAACCGGTGAAAACGGCCATTAGTCTTGATGATAAGACTAAACAGAGAACCTTTTTCTTCTGGTATAAACCAGAAAACAAAAATTACATCAAAAACTTCTTAGCTAAGAACAAGATGATGGATGTCGCTAAAGAGCTCTTTGGACAAATCTAAAAATCACTTCTAATATGGGTGCATGACTACATTATGCACCCTACAAAATCTCTCCCTCTCTTACCCACACAAAGTTATTTTTGATCAAGTGACTTTTACCCTCAACCAAGGCGATAAAATCGGTGTTCTTGGCCTTAATGGGCATGGAAAGAGTTCCCTCTTTAAAGTAATGGCCGGAGTGGTAACTCCTGATACTACTGTTCCTGCTTTTATTTTTGACCGAGCACGAGATTTTTCTTTATTCTGGGTGCCGCAAGAATTACCTGAATTGGAGATCTGGAGTATTGAAAATTACTTTTATGCTTTTCATCCAGATCTTAAATCTCGAAAAATTCGAATTGATGAAATCAATAAACTTATCAGCAGTGGTAAAGATTCTGAGAAGCTTATTACCGAGCAGACAAAGCTTTATGAAGAGCTAGATAAACTGGGTGAGACAAAAATTTACGCCAGCTTCACCAGCTATCTCAAGTTTTTTGGAGTCAAAGACTTTAAAAGAATCATGAGTTCTTTATCAGGTGGAGAGCAGCGCAAGGTGGCCTTGAGCCTTGGGCTCTCAGCTCCTCAGGAAATCATTCTATGGGATGAGCCTACTAACCATCTTGATCTAGAAACAATTCAAGAATTTGAAGATGAGTTAATGAATTCAAGGAAAACATTCATGATCATCTCGCACGATCGCTCACTTTTAAATAACGTGGTTGATCGTATTGTTCATATTCAACGTGGAAAAATTCAGACCTTCAAAGGGACTTATGAAGCTTATTTGAATTTCTTAAAAGAAGATGAAGCAAGACGTTTGAAGGCGCTTGATAAGTTATCAAATATTCATCGTCGTGAAACAGCTTGGATTCGCCAAGGCGTAGAAGCACGTCGAACGAAATCGAAAAAAAGAATTGAAGACTACGGCTCTCTTTCAAGTCAGATTCAGAGCCTTCGTGAGAAGGCCCATAAGTCGGTAAGTCTTTCTCTGCAATCATCAGGAAGAAAAACCAAAGAACTTCTTTCTGTCAAAAATCTGAAGATGAGCTTTGGTGAAAAAACTCTCTTCTCAAATCTTGAATTCACTATCGCCAAGGGCGATAAAATCGCTCTCTTAGGAAGAAATGGAGTGGGGAAATCAACGCTGTTAAAAATTCTTTTGGGTGAGGTTGAACCAACAAGCGGAACAGTACATCGTGCACATAATCTAGATACGGGATATTTTTCTCAAAAGCGCGAAGCTCTTGATCCGAATCAGACACCTTGGTCACTAATTGGAGAGGGGATTGATTATGTGATTTCTAACTCTGGTGATAAAAAACATGTGGCCAGTTATTTAGAAAATTTCTTATTTCAATCAGATGAATTAAAACGTCCTATTCACACTTTCTCGGGTGGAGAGAAAAATAGATTACAGCTTGCTCAGTTTATGAAGCATGCTCGTGATATTTGGATTTTCGATGAGCCGACCAACGATCTGGATCTTGAGACTATTGGGATTCTGGAAGAAGAGCTAAAGAATTATGAAGGAGCACTGATTATCGTCGGACACGATCGCTCATTTATTGATAATGTGACTGATAAATCCTGGGTTCTTCACAGTGACGGGTTAGAGAAATTTGAGGCAGGTTTCTCACAAGCAGCTCCTTTCTTAGAAGCACTAGCGCTGGAGGATAAACTCAAAACCTTAACTCCTCCTGCTGCAACTGCTCAAGTAACAGCTACAAATGTAGATAAAAAAGAAGACAAACCAAAACTCTCAAATAAAGAAAAAGCTCGCTATCAAAAAATTGAAGGCGAAATTGCTCAGGTTGAGCAACAGATAACTGATTTGCAGGCTCAAGTAATGAGCAAGTATGATGAAGCGAAGGCTTCGAAGTTAGCGGAATTAGAAGCTGAACTTGAAAAATTAATGGATGAATGGGCCAGTCTTGAAGATAAAATGAGTTAAGAAACACTGTAGAAGAAAATTTTTCTCAAGCTTGTGAAAAATTCAGAGTGTTTTATACTTTTAGTATGAAGACACTAATTCTTTTTACATTTTTTGCAGCACTTTTTTATTACCTCAAGCCTTCGGATAAACCGGTTGTGGTTGATCTGGATGAGATTAGAGTGAAGGTATCTGCTCCAAGACGTGATCATACGCCGGTAGCCCACCGACACATTACTCGCACTCCGGGCCAGGTAGAAGGTGGTAAAGATTCTGTTTCAAAAGTCGCTAGCAAACTTATTGAGACGAATACAGACATCGAAGAGAGCTGGGAAAAGCAGCTTGAGAATCGTCTGCTTGAGCTTGATCCAGTAGCTGGTAAAGAAATTTTCGATAATTACCAAGAAGAAAAGGCCGGATATGCCCTAAGGCTTGAAAACTTGGTTAAGGCACACCAAGAATCAAGTGAACTGGAGTTCTTGATTGATGAGCTTGATCTTGCCCATCAACAAAAATTACAGGATATTTTTGGACCTTATTTTGAAGAATTGAGAGATCTTCAAGCGCCAATCGCCCAATAAATTTGCTCCTCCCATCTATTTATGATAACTAAGCCCCTTATAGTTAATAGCTTAAGGGGCTTTTTTTATGCTAGCTGTTCATGATCTTTCCCTGCAATTTGGCGGAAGAACTCTCTTTGATGATGTTAATCTGAAATTCACACCAGGAAACTGTTACGGAATCATCGGGGCCAATGGCGCTGGTAAGTCAACTTTTTTAAAAATCCTCAGCTCTGAGATTTCACCGACTAAAGGGAATATTGAAATTACTCCCGGTGAGCGTATGGCGGTTTTAAAGCAGAACCACTTTGCCTTTGAAGAAGAGACAGTACTTAATACTGTTATTCTGGGTCACTCAGTGCTTGTTGATATTATGAAAGAAAAGGATGCTCTTTACGCGAAAGAGGATTTTTCAGATGCTGATGGCGAAAGAACAGCGGAGCTGGAAGGTCTTTTCTCTGAGCTTAATGGCTGGGAAGCTGAGGCCAATGCCGCTTCTCTTCTAGCAGGTCTTGGAATCAAAGAAGATCTTCATCAGAAAAAAATGAAAGAGCTTACCGGGGGAGAGAAAGTGAAGGTTCTTCTTTCTCAGGCACTATTCGGTAAACCGGAAATTCTTCTACTGGATGAGCCGACCAACGATCTGGATCTTAAAGCGATTCAGTGGCTTGAGAATTTCCTAGGTGATCAGCAAGATACAACAGTTCTAGTGGTATCTCACGATCGTCACTTCCTGAATAAAGTATGTACTCATATCTGTGATATTGATTTTAGAAAAATCAAACTCTACGTTGGTAACTACGACTTCTGGTATAAATCAAGTCAGCTGGCCCAGCGTATGCTTGGAGATCAAAATAAGAAGACCGAAGAGAAGATGAAGGAACTTAAAGAGTTCATCCAGCGCTTCTCTGCTAACGCTTCTAAGTCAAAACAGGCCACTTCTCGTAAGAAGCTACTTGATAAGCTGACACTGGAAGATATTCAGCCTTCATCACGTAAGTATCCATTTGTGAGCTTTAAGCCAGATCGTGAGGCAGGGGATAATTTGTTAAAAGTGACTGATCTCTCTCTTACAATTGAAGGTGAGAAGATTCTCAATAAGGTCTCTTTCACTGTTAAAAAAGGACAGAAGATTGTTTTCTTGGCTAATTCTGAAGTTAAGACAACGGCACTATTTAAAGTTCTTATGGGCGAGGCCAAGCCTGATTCAGGTAAAGTAGAATGGGGTGTAACAACGACTCAGAGTTATCTGCCAAATGACAACTCTCAATATTTTAAAGATGCTAGTCTTGATCTTATCAACTGGCTAAGACAGTACTCAAAAGATCAGACGGAAACTTTCCTTCGCGGATTTTTAGGAAGAATGCTTTTCTCAGGAGAAGAAGCTCTTAAGAAATGTAACGTTCTTTCAGGTGGTGAGAAGGTTCGTTGTATGCTTTCAAAAATGATGCTATCTGGTTCAAACGTGTTGGTGATGGATAACCCGACCAACCACTTGGATCTTGAAACAATTACTTCTGTGAACGATGGCCTGATTGATTTTAAAGGGACTCTTCTTTTTACATCTCATGACCATGAGTTTATTCAGACGATTGCCAATCGTGTAATCAGTCTTGAAGATGGACGTGACGAAGAAACGACATATGATAATTTCCTAGGAATTAGTGAATAAAAAAGGCCCGCTTATGCGGGCCTTTTTGTTTTAGAAAACGTTTGCTTTTATTTTACCCAAGATCGATTCAATTGATTTTAATAACTGATCCTGATTAATCATTCCACGACCGAGTGAGTACTCCTTAGGATTAAGTGAAAGAGTTTCTTTCACATTCTCTTTGCTCATCTTGGTCGTAATTCCACTCATATCAAGTTTCTTAACACTGAATTTGAAAATCATATTGAGCACATCTTCATTTAAGCGCAATTCAAGCAACAGATGCTCAACATTGGCCATATCCCGTGAAGTTGGGGGCATTAACTTATATTCAACACCGGTTTTGATTCCTTTGATTTCCTTCACTTTAAAGCGGAAAAAGGTATCAAAGAGGGAGACAACCTTAGTGAAGAGTTCAAGAGGAAGGATATTGAGTTGCAGGTGAGATTCTGTGGAGTTCTGCCCAAAGCTTAAATAGAAACTTGATTTCTTATCTGTCACGGGACAGTTTTCAGGAAGCTTTAAAGAAAACTGGCTTGTGATCTCTTGACCTGCCTCAAGTGCTGTTGTTGGTAGTGCTTCAACTACTGAGGGTTTCATCACCTCGCGAGCTTGGACTTTTTTGATGTCAGTATAAGTGAGGCCAAGCCCAGGATTAGTGAGTAGGGTATTTTGTGTTCCGTGATTTTTAACTTTGATTTCACCTAGGACTTCACTTCCTTGAACCCAAGATTCAAGTGTGGTCACGATTTGCCATTCAATGCCGTCTTTAAAGTAAGTTGCTTTCATAAAATACCAATCAATTTAAAAAGGTTATTGCTCTATTTTCTAATTAATTTTGTCTTCTGGACAGTCATTTTCGAGACGAGACTGAAGATCGTGGATGATCTGAATCTTTCGACGTTTAGGTTCTGGCGAAAACTGTTTTAAGTAATCGCTAATTTCAAGAGTCACGAAATTCATTTTGATAGTTTTAAATAATTTAGGAATAAGTATGCCGGGTGCTTGAACATGATGAAGTCCACCGGAGAGACAGATCATCATTTTTCCTTCATGGAGTTTATCAATGATATCGGCCACACCACCTCGAACAGTCATTTTATGTCCAAACTTATCAAGGCCATCAGGACGCTTCATTCTTCCTTCAGGGGCCAGAGCGATGAGTGATCTTTCATCAATCTCTTTCATAAAGGTATTCCAAGAAACGTCACGTTTTCTAGTGATGGTGCTGATATTGGGAATGAGTAGTTTCCAGAATTTTCCTACAATCGGGCGATTGAGGGTGACATCTGCACCTGGAATATGGGCATGGTGAGTAAGTCTCCATAAGAAGCTAAAGGGGGCCGCTTGAAAGAAGAGTGGCTCATAGAGAGAGGTATGATTTAAAAAAATAATCAGTTTTACATCTCGGAAATCTTCTTTTGATTCGGGCTTCCATTGAAAAATGCCTCGAAAGAAAAGATGACTGAAAACTTTCACTCCACAGAGGAGTAGAAAACCAAAAAGTGTTCTCATGGTTTTTTAGTCACCAATATCGTTCAAGATAATTCTGCTTATTTCTTTTAGGTTGGCGCGTTCCATTTCATGCTTTGAATGAGCAATAATTTGGATGTCTGCCAGTTTCAGATTTTTCTTGGCCATCTGAGTTTCTTCACTTGAAACCACTCGGTCCTGATCACCTAACATCAGAGTGACGGGAACATTAATCTCACTCAAATCATCAGCAGTGATTTCATCCAGCTTGTGTAAGTTTTGTAAGAGATGTGCCATGGATTGCAATAACCAGCGCCATTTATCTCCATGCTTCTTTTTAAAGAGTGCCGTCAATTGCGGAAATTTCTCTTGAACAACTTGTGGATCAAGCAGAGGAAGTTCCTTAGCGATCACTCCAGGTGACCAGTTAAACTTGGTTCCGTAAGTGAAGATCTTTTTAATTGGTGAATCTTCAAAATTGGCCTTATGGAAAAGGGCCACATAACCACCAAGTCCATGACCGAAAACATAAGGAGAGTTGAGGTTATGTTTGGCGATATACTCACTTAACTCATTGGCAAATTGCTCAACTCTAAATTCATCTTGAGCAGCAACATTACCATGGCCACTAAAGGTAAAAGTGTGAACGTTAAAGTGTTCATCAAGTAACTCTTTAAGAGGTTGTAGATCCTCTTTAATACCAAGTTCAGCGTGAAGGAGAATGAGATTTTTTTTCATGTAATTATCATAGCTTAAACTTGTGAAGCCATCTATGGGAATCTTTTCTCCATGTTGCCCACTTTGATCATGTTTCTAAATGTCGTTTAAGAAGCAAGGGTGGAGCGCTCTTTGGATTATCCGGCCAATGATGTCGTGGGTATTCTCTTCGCCATTCTTTCAAAAATTGGGGATAGGTGCGATCCCAAAAACCTCCGAGGTCTTTAGTATATTGAATCGGTCTTTTATGAGGTCCTAATAAAACCAGAGTTAAAGGCGTGTTGTTCAAAATTTTAGGGGTTTCTTTAAGGCCAAAGAAGTATTGAATATGGCCCTCGATGCTGGGTTCATTTTCATAATTGACGGGATAATCCTTATTGTTAATGCGAACCAACTCCGGTGTGACCTGATCGAGAGCAACCCCTAACAGTGCTTGAAGTTCCTGAGCGAACAAGTAAGGGATGGTCGCCTGTTCACCTTCGCATTGATTGAGAATATCTTCAAAAGAAGGTTCAAATTGAAGCTCTCTTTTATAGAAGCGCTCATAAAAAGAGGCCCGCAGATATTGCGAGCTACTTTTAAAGTTTTCAAGTAAGTTCAGGTATTGGTGCTGATTTTTTTTTAAGAACTCATGCTTTTGCTCAGAGGAGAGTTCGCTCCATTTTTTCAAACTTTTTAACTCGTCAAGAATGATACTTCCTAAAACAGTTTTGGATTGAAATTCAATTCCTTTAGCGCTCCAGCTCAAGTCCGTTACTTCTTTTAAAGGGAAAGGTGTCAGTTCTAAAAGCCAGTCTTCTTCAATTGCCAGCGCACTCTCGACTTGTTGCCTTTGATTAATCTGAGTCAGGAGATAAAGTCCCTTGGATAAGGAAGATGCTTCGAGCTTCGATTTGAGAGTCTGACCTGAAAAATGAATAAAGTCATGTTGCTCGATTCTTAGGCGGCCAACTTGATCAATAAGGCCTGCAAGAAGATAGCGGGCCATTTCAAAATCTTTGGTATCTGCTGAAGAAGATTTTAAGTAGCTAGAGAGTCTTCTTAAAAGATATTTGGGCTCTTCATTGAGAAGATGTTTTGCTAAAAAATGGATTAACTTGCTCTTTTGGTTCTCTGAAAACTCTTGAGCTTCCCACAGAATTTTTGCTACTCGTACTCCGAGATTATGTTTCATGGCAAATAGGCCAGCTTCGGTGAGGGATGAATTTTGAGTCGTTCCCAGAAGTTCATTGAGAGCACGGGCGCGACCCCATTTATCACTTGGTGGGGGAGTTATCCATTGCAGAGAATGCTGGTAATAGGAACTTATCAGGTAGCTGTCACTTAGTTCACGGGTGAGGATATCAGGCTCTTTAAAATCAGCTCGTTCTTTATAATCAAATTCAGCAAAGAGACGAAAACATTCTCCATCTTGAGTTCGACCGGCACGATACATCCTTTGAATAGCGCTGGATTTGGTGATCGGACGGTCTTGGAGAAATTTAATTCCCGTCCAAGGATTAAACTCAGAATTTCTCACGATTCCAGAATCGATTACATATTTAATACCTGGAATAGTCAGAGAGCTTTCTGCAATATTGGTGGCCAGAATAATTTTACGCTGCTTCATCGGCAGCATGATTTTCTCTTGTTCTGTTTTTTCAATTTCTGAGTGAAGAACGAAAGTTTGACCTATGTGAGAAGCAAGTGTTTCTTGCGTTTTTAAAATTTCTTTCATCCCGGGAAGAAAAACCAGAATATCTCCCTCAGTGGGAAGCGAGTCGATGATTTTTTTCACCTTGATATTGAGGTCTTGATTAAGAACACTAGGTTGATTGGGGAGGTAATGAACCTTAACTTCAAAAAGGCGTGCTTCAATCTGTATGACTTTGGCATTAAGAGTCTGGGCAATGGAATGATCGATGGTTGCCGACATCAGCATTATTTTAAGTTTGGGGTAGTGCTGTCTTTTTTGGCGAATGATGGCCAGGATCATGTCGGTATCAAGATTGCGCTCATGGAACTCATCGAAAATGATGGTATCTACGCTTTCAAGAAAGTCTTGGTCTTCGATAAAGCGTAAGAATGTACCTTCGGTGAAGAAGATGACCCTAGAATTTTTCTGGAATTTAACTTCATCCCGAAAGGCATAACCGATCTCTTCTCCCAGACGAAGCTGGTTTTCATCGGCCACACGACTTGCTGCCATTTTTGCAGCAAGTTTTCTTGGTTCTAAAACGATGATTTTACCAGAAGTGTTTTGGGCCAATGCCCAAGGCAGACGAGTTGTTTTTCCTGATCCAGCCGAGGCATTAATGATGCAGCTCTGGTTAAGTTGCCAGTCTTGGATGATTTGAGGAATATGAGCATCAATGGGTAGAGTGATCATGGAACTAAATGTTAACTTATTTTACGCCCAATGTTGACTTTAATACTCAATAACGAGGTATTAATTGTCTTTGTCATTATCTTCTTAAAAAAGAGTGAACTTTCAAATATAATTCTTTTATTTGTTTATTTCTATGAGGAGTATTTATGTCTTGTCCTTGCCGCGTTTTAGACGCTAATCCAGTTAAATTTGAAGCTTGTTGCGCCCCAATTATTGAAGGAAAAACTCCTGCTCCTACGGCCGAAAGCTTAATGCGTGCTCGTTACACGGCCTATGTAAAACACAATATTGATTTCATCGATGCTTCTCAAATCCTAGTAGAAGGTGAAGCTTTTGATAAGAACGAAGCTCTTAAATGGGCCCAAAGCTCTGAGTGGAAAGGTCTTGAGGTTCGCAAAACTCAAAAAGGCGGTGCGGAAGATAACTCTGGTGTAGTAGAGTTCGTTGCTCGCTATAAAGATGTTGAATCAGATCGTGAGTTTCATCACCACGAAACAGCTTACTTTGCTAAAAAAGACGGGAAGTGGAAGTTTAAAGAAGGCCAACTTCATGCTGGTCAACCACTTAAGAGAGTTGAGCCGAAAGTAGGGAGAAACGATCCTTGTTCTTGTGGTTCTGGTAAGAAATTTAAGAAGTGTTGTGGCGCCTAGTGAAACAAGCACTTATTGATAAACTTCTCAAAGATGTTAAGTCTGAGTTGGCAGCACTTGAGTCTGCTGCCAACGCTACTCACCAGTTTGCAACTGATCAAGAGTTTAAGGCCGAAAGTAAATACGATACACGAGCGATTGAAGCTTCTTACTTGGCCGATGCTGAGGCGAAGAGAGTTGAAGAGTTGAAACTTGAGGTCCAGATTCTTGAAGAAGTTGATCTATCAGCTTCTTCTAAGTATCAAGAGATTTGTATTGGTGCCTTAGTTGAGCTTTCATTCAATGGAATTATAAAAAAATATTTCCTCATCCCAACTGCTGGTGGCTCATTGTTAGAGCATGAAGGCGAGCAAGTTGTCGTGGTCTCAGTGTTTTCTCCCATTGGAGATGCAATGCTGGGATTGAAGGCGGGAGATGAATTTGAGGTTGAAACTCCTAAGTTTACTCGCACTTATCAAATTATTTCTTTTCAATAAATACATTCAAGAAAAGAGACAAATCTGCCGATAGGCCCTTAGGAAAAGGGTCTATCAAGCATGAAAGTCTTATTTTATACACTATTATCTGTAGTTCTTTCGAATGCTTATGCCATTTCTGTGCAAAACGAGGATGTAACTCTGACCCTTGATGAAATGGTTAGAAATAATGTTATTTCCCCAATTGAAGCTAAGAAGGCAAAGATTCGTTTTAAAAATGTTCATAAAGAATTTTTAAGTGTTACTAATCGATTACCTGCTAGCGTTCATACTCAATTAATTGATTCCAATCAGACTAATGATTTGTCTCGCGCTCAAACAAAGCAAATTGAAAAAGAAGTGCAGGATATCATGGGAAGGTCACGGTTAAAGTGAAATTATTTTTAATTGGTTTAGCATTTCTCATCATGGCACCAGCTTACTCTAATGAGTATAAGGGTTATAGCATGGGGCCTGAACAATGTAGCGACATTGATATTCGTGATATGGCCAGTCCCGAAATTAAAGAACATTATTCGCAGCCTATTGATCAGGGAAGTGTTGGGTGGTGTTATGGTTATACGGCCTCTGATCTTTTAAGTTTTGAAACCGGAAAACCCTTATCTCCCACACATGTAAGTTCAATCTACAACAAAGACATTCGTTCAAATCTTTTTTGGAAAGCTGGTTACAATATTTTTAGAATGTTCATGGGAAGGGAAGTTTACGAAGGTGGTTTCCCAGGGAAAGCTGCACGCGTGGCGATGGAAGCGAGTCCAATCTGTGCGTATAGTCCTCGAGATGATTATCCGCGCTTCATAGGTGTCTTTGAAATGATCAAAGAGAGAGTCAAGAAAAAGGAAATCTCTAAGGAAGAGGCCTGTGACTTGATGGAGTTTGCTTTACCGAGTCTTGATACTAAGACAACTAACTTCATGGAAGATTTCATTAATAATGATCTCAATGACCAATTAGAGGGAATGATTAAGCAGAGCTGTAGCCCATTAATCAATGTTCCTCAAAGAACGGTAAAGACGCTGACTCCGCCTTTCTTTCCAACCAATAATGGTAAGAGAAAATATGCAGATCAGCTTAATGATGTTCTAAATCAGGGAAAACCTCTTAGTGTTTCCTATAGTGTTGGGCATATTACTGATAAAGTACGAGGCTTTCATGCCAGTACTGTGATTGGGCGTCGTTGGAAAAATGGTCGTTGTGAATATAATGTGAAGAATACTTGGGGCAGGGTTTGTAGTCTTTATAAAGCAAACATTGAATGTAATCAGGACGATGGTTCCTATTGGATGAAAGATGAAGATTTTTTTGATATGTCACTTAATTTTACTCATCTTTAGTAGTTCAGTCTTAGCTGATTGTCAGCTGGATGAAGTTACTGTTGAGAATAAAACTTATAGCGTTTGCAAGACCGGGAAGTATGGCTTTCTCTCAAAAGAATGTAAGACGGCCAGAGAGTGCTTTCCAGTGGTGAAGGAAGTCATTGAGCTTAATCCTACGCAGAACCCTGCTTTTACTCTTTGTGAGAAAATTAAAGGTAAGGGTGTGGTTGCTCAGCCTAAGTCCATGAAGACAAAAGAGAGCTTTTGTCTGCTGAAGGGACGTCTGATTGATATGAATCAATTAACAGGGCTGCTTCAGTAGAGATCTGGAACGTATTTCCACAATTTTCGTCTTAGGTGTTTGGGGACAAAAAAATGGAAAGGCTTCATGATTAGTCTTATTCTCGTGAAGCTTTTCATTCCCCAAGGATAGTGACTGAGAATAATCTTGTGATCGAGCACTCGAAAAAAATAATCAACAATTAATGAAAACATGACCAGATCATCCAACTGACCAACGACGGGAAACCAGTCGGGAATAAAATCAAGCGGAGAAATGATCAGCACCATTAAGAATGCAATGATCATTTTGTCTCTGGCCGGAATTCGGATATCACTTGAAAGAGACGTGATGAAGTTTTTTAGATTTTGAATACTTTTTAACATAATCAAAACTCCTATTCTTCGATGGTACTAAACTCCTCGGTGAGTTTTCTCATCACTAGCGAAGTGGCAGCAAAAGCAAAGGCCCCTGTAACAAAACTAGCAGACCCAAACCCCTCACTGCAATCCATATTTTTGGCCATACCAGGAGGACGGTAAGTGAGACAGCCCGTTGAAGTTGGGTATTTGGCACGCTCATGTGACCAAACCGCCCAGATTCCCAGCTCTTGTTTCTCATCAGGGAAGGCGAATTCTTGTCTTAGTTTTTTTCTCAGTCTTGCTAATAGTCGATCATTTTGACTGAAGCTCAGATCAGTTACCCGAATCATTTGAGGATCGACTTTTCCTCCTGCTCCACCCATCACAATCAGCGGGAGCTTTTGACGATAGCAGTGATTAATCAGGATCGCTTTATTGGTGAAATCATCACAAGCATCAATGATGAAGTCGTAGGACTGTTTAAAGATGGTTTCAAGAGATTTTGGGGAGACATAGCAGTGATGAGTATTAACCACACATTCAGGGTTTATGAGCTCAATTCTCTGCTTCATCACATCTACCTTAAATTGCCCGACTGTCGTCGTTAGTGCGTGAGATTGACGATTGATATTGGTTACACAGAGATCATCAAGGTCTACTAAATCAATATGGCCGACACCGGTGCGGGCAAGAGATTCAGCAACCCACGAACCAACTCCGCCAATTCCAATCACTAGAACTTTTGATGTTTTAATTTTTTCTAAGGCATTGACGCCAAATAGTCGGCCAATACCACCGAACTTCATATAGTAATCAGACATATTTTTTCCTAGAGAATTTATTCACTTTTAATTGTCCACAGGCCGCGAGGATATCATCGCCCTTAGTGGTTCTTATCATCACACGCAATTTTTGTTCTACCAACTTCTCCTTGAAGAGATCAATTTCTTCCTTACTAGGTCGCTCCCAGCGAGAACCAGGAAATGGATTAAAAGGAATCAAATTAATGATCGATTTTGTTCCGCTTAAAAGTTCGCCTAGAGCAAGAGCATGTTCATCACTCATGTTAAAATCACGAATCAGAAGATATTCATAAGTGATAAATTGTCGAGGCAGAAGTTCAATTTTTTGCAAATTCCCAATGACAGACTTTAAAGGATATTTTTTGTTAATAGGAATAAGCTCTTCTCTTTGAGACTCAAATGGAGAGTGAAGACTTAAGGCATAGTTGATGGGAGGTAAGACCTTAGCGTCAAAACCTTCCATAAAGCCAGAAGTTGAAAGAGTAATTTGACGAGGACCTAATCCAACCATCTTTTTATGAAGAAAAATAGAGAGAGCAAGATTCACTTCTTGCCAGTTATGAAACGGTTCACCCTGTCCCATAAAAACAATATTAGGATTGAGATCAATCTTTTGATTTTCTCTCATCCAGTCGCGAACCACCAGATATTGCCCAATAATTTCTTCTGCTCTTAAATTTCTTTTTAAACCTTGCGTTCCTGTGTAGCAGAAGCTGCAATTCATCGCACATCCGGCCTGACTAGAGAGACAGATTGTTGGTTTTTTGTTGAATGGAATGAGAACTGATTCAACTTGAACACCATCCTCAAACTGAATGAGAAATTTTGCAGTTGAATCCTCTGAGACATGAACTTCAGAGATAACAGGAGTGTTGTCAGAGAAAAAATCTTTTAAAAATTTAGGAAATTGAGAGGGAAGATTGGCCGTTAATTTTTTTTGGTAAACGAAATCCAGAACAAAGTTCAAAACTTTGGGAGAGAATTGTTCTTGATGTAACCACTCTGCCCAAGCTTGCGCATCGAGAGAGTGAATGTGCTGTTTTACCATGGGCGCATTATAAAAAACTTCTAACACATTGTCTTCAGGGGAAAACTTTTGTGCCAGAGAAAGTGCCAACTAGCCAAAAAGTGGTGCAAGTTTTTGGTGGCAGTGGGGGTGTTAAGCCTTTAATAAGAGTTACAAATGTTAATTTGTCTCAAGCTGGGGTCTTGTAGCCTAAATTGGCCGCAGTATCATACGCACAACCAATAAATTTCTTCTCGAGTTTTTGAGTTGGACGTTACTAGTAGCTGCACGTATGTAGAAGCCAAAGACGAGAGAAAACCACAATTTGAGAGCTGCTTTTAGACAAAATAGGAAAGTCTAAAAATTTAAAATGCTCTTTGAAATGTGCTCCCAAGGGAGTCTAGTCATGATGACCAGAGTTTTAGCTTTAGTTCCACTTTTATTCACAATTGCATGTAATCAGGAAGATTATTACGAAAAGGAATTCTTAGAAAATCCTTTCCAGCCTAATACCCCAGGATGGGTAGATCCAGGTGATGGGTCCGGCGGAGGTACTGGTACAGGAGGGACTGGTGGAGGTACAGGGGCCGGAGGTTCAGAGGGGGGAGGAGCTTCCGGTGGGACAGGTGGTGGAGGAGATATTCCTGGCACTGCTTTCTCGGAGAAGTTTTTTCAGACTGAAACCAATACAAAGAAACTGGATATTCTTTGGGTAATTGATGACTCGGGATCGATGGCCGATGAGCAGGCAGCATTAGGGACAAACTTTAATGCTTTCATCAATGACTTTATTACCAGTGATGTAGATTTCCAGATGGCCATTACTACAACTGATGCAACTTACAATAAGCGTGGTGCAGTTGTGAGTGGTAGTTTTGAAAAACTTACTTCTGCTAAGGCCCGCGAAAATGAGTCTCGTTTCCTTAGCGACTTTAGAGATCTAGTACAAGTTGGAACAAGGGGATCAGGTTATGAGAAAGGTTTAGAAGGTTCACAAGGTTTTATGGAAAGATATGCGAGTTCATACCTAAGAAGTGATGCTTACCTTGCCGTGGTTTACATGTCGGATGAGGAAGATCAGTCTCCAAACAGTGTGAGCTCTTACGTAGATTCTTTAAAGTCTTACAAAACGGATCCTGGTCTCGTAAAAATTTACTCGATCGTCAACACTGATACAAGTTATCAGCAAGGTCTGACAGTAGGTTTTGAACGCTACCAGACTGCTACAAACCTTACTGGTGGTAAGCTTGCAGATATTAAAGGTGACTTCTATCAAATTCTAAATGACATGGGAGGAAACCTCTTAAGTCTACTTGATAGTTTTGCCCTTGCTCACGCTCCACTTGAAGGGACACTGAAAGTTTTTGTGAATAATACGCAGGTAAATAACTTTACCTACGACGCTGGAAGCAGATCCATCAAGTTTGATGCAAATGATTTACCTCCAGTTGGCGCTGAAATCAAAGTTGAATACAAATACTAATCTTGGAGTTGAAAATGCCATTACTGCTGTTACTAATGTTGGGATTGGGATCAAGTTTAAAAGTTCACGCCGGAGAGAAGAATCTTTATGACTTCCTCTGGCTTGACCCAGACAAGCAAGTTTATGTTCTTCAGAACAAAGTATACCAAAAGAAGAATAGTATTTATGCGGATATAGGTTACCTTACAAACATCACCTCTAAGTTCCAGGACACCTCAGGTCTTCAACTTAGAGGTGGGTATTACTTCACTGAAGAGTTTGCTTTGGAATTGAATTTCCACAACTACAGTAACTCAAATAACGATGACTACCGTAACGTAAGATTAATTAACTCGGCTGAGCCTTTCATCAGAAGGCTCAACTCGACTTATGGTGTGTATGCGATTTGGTCACCATTCTACGGTAAGATCAATACCTTTAATAAGATCTTCTACTTTGACTGGTCTTTTGGTGTTGGTTATCAGCGTATTAATGCAGAATCAAATATTGATAACGTAAGAAACCCATTAATAGATTCAAAATTTAAAAAAGAAAGCTATAACGGGATCGGAGCTAAAACAAACGTTAAGTTCCATATCAATGAACATACTCATGTTGGTATTGAATACCATAATACCTATTACAGAGCGGCAGGACCAAAAAATCCAAATAGCAAAAAAATGAAAACAAACACTGATATTGTTTTTAGCATTGGATTTTCATACTAGGAGTTGTTATGAAGTGGCAGATGTTGATGATCCTGGCCCTGGGAATGAATTCTGCGCTAGCAGCAAAACCGGCCTATGAGACATATCTAGAAAAAAAGTATTATTATACGGCCCTCAATGAGTTCTTCTATGAGACTTATGATAAGCCGATCACTGAAAAAGTAGTCAATAAGCTTGAAGAGATTCTCTATTTTACCGGAGTAGAGATCCTGGAAGACTACGATGAGAAACTACTTCTTAAATATCCGAGTTCTTCGATTCGATTTATTGTGGGTAGGAAATACTATCAGGATAAAAACTTTAAGAAGGCCCTGACTTATCTGGATAATATTCACCCTAAACACAGGTATTTTCCCGAAGCGAAAATGATTGAAGCTCAAGTTCAATTCCATCTTGGTGACAAGGAAAAAGAAGAATCAGCGGTTACCCGCTGTGTGAAAAGTGCCGCCGTTCAGGAGAGCGAAGCTGGTAATAAAAAGATTGCCCGTTACTACAAAATGATTGAAGAAGTCTGTCACATTAATGCTGCCAGAAACAGCTTCACTCGCGGTGAGTATCAACAGGCATTAACTAATTACAAAAAGATTCCAAAAACATCTTATAAATGGCCTTACGTGATTTTAGAGCAGGCATGGGTTTATTATCAGTTAAATGATTACAACCGAGCTCTGGGACTTCTTAGTACTTATAAGTCACCGCTTCTAGATTCTTACTTTTTCCCTGAGGCGGAGTATCTATCAGCGCTGGCCTACTTTAAACTTTGTCTTTACGACGACAGTTTAGTTATTTTGAATCAGTACTATAAGGTTTATCGTCCTCGTTTTGTTCAGTTGGATAAATTGCTTGGAACTCATAAAAAGTCGAAAACATTTTTTTATGATGCGCTTACTGATCAGGTCACAGGATTTGATTCTAATGAAGAGTTTGTGAAGAAGATTTTTACTCGTCTTAAAAAACAAATTAGATTTTCATTAGACAACAACACGATTTACAAACTTAATCGTGAGCTGAATAAAATTCATGCGACAGAGTCGAAGGAGCTTCAGAAAGAACTGATGCCTCACTTGGCCGACGTGCGTGAGAATATTAAGAGTAAGATTAATTACAATGCTAAGAAAGATGTGTACGAGTTTTTGCAAACTGTTCCATTCTTCTCAGCGGAGTTATTCAAGCTGAATCTAGAAATTGTAGCTAGAAAAAGAGATCTGCTTTATAAAAACAGCCAGCTCTCTGTTGATGAGCAAAAAAGAACACGTGGTGAGATGTCTAACGTGACAAGAACCAGCAAGGAGCATTTCTGGAAATTTGAAGGAGAATTCTGGGCCGATGAATTGGGTGACTATTCACTAGGTCTAAAATCAAATTGTCAGGAAGTAAAAGTAGAGGAGAAAAAATAATATGAGAATCATTCTACTCGTGGCCCAGCTAATGCTTATGCAGAATGCTTTCGGTGAAGAAAAAGTTATTTATGAATATAAAAAATATGAAAAATTCGACCTTGGTAACTTAGAGGTTCAAGGGGAGCTGATTGCTCCAGGGGATATTTCAGTTAGGGAGAGGGATAGAAAGAAGTTTAATTTAGACTTCTTCAATCGTCGCGACTTTAACAGCTTCGTAAAGCAGGATATTGAAGCCTTTAGATAATAAAATCTGATGTTTAGGTAGGGAGTGCCCAATCTGTGAGGCACTCCCTAGAGGTATCGCCCCGTGTAGTTGCCTAACTGATCTCCAACTATCGAATTTAATTTTAAGACTGGTATTTTATTAAAATTAATCATTGAAGGTCACCCAATATAAAATAGAATTCATCAACATTAAGTAATTATCTTCACTCTATGTGTTGGACGTTTTTTACAGTTGCACGTATGCGGTAAAATAGATGAAGACATTATTAAGACTCAATAGTCTGTTTCAGGTAGAGGCCATGAAACAACTGAACACTCTCGCTCTCGTTGCATTTCTCGTATTATCGGAAAAAATCTACGCTCAAGGTATAGATGCCGCTGTGGTGGACGAAGCTGTTAAGAATGAAAACATCATTCAATGGCTCGCTCGCTTCATGGATGATGGTGGTATCTTCATGTGGATTATTGCTATCGTTTGGTGCATAGGTGTTGCCATCAGCGCAGAACGTTTTAAGCAGTATTTCTCATTCCACGTAGACGGAACTTCACTGATGTCTAGTATCAAAAAATCTGTGATTGGAAACCAGGTTCAAGATGCTATTCAGGCCTGTGGGGAATCCAAAGCTCTCCTTGCTTTCGTGATGAAGAATGGTCTTAAACGTTCAAATCAGTCTAAAGAGCAAATCCAAGATGCTCTTGAAGCAAGTATGTTAGAAGTTGTTCCAAAGATTGAAGAACGACTCTCTTACCTTGCTCTAACAGCGAATCTATCTACTCTTTTAGGACTTCTTGGAACAATTCAAGGTCTTATTCAGTCATTCGCGGCCGTAGCACAAGCTGAAGCTTCTGAAAAAGCGCAGTTACTTGCTGAAGGTATTGCAGTGGCGATGAATACGACGGCCCTTGGACTTGTTTCTGCTATTTCTCTCATGGTGATTCACGCAGTCCTTCAGTCTCGTGGTGAAAAAATGATCCACGAAATCGAAGAGAATTCAGTGAAGCTTCTTGATCTATTAGGAACAAAGAAAGCAGCGCTTAACCAAATGGATAAAGCCGCTTAATAAGCTACTTTGATCATAAATAGATTTAAGAAGGGGGATTAGCGTGAGAACTGTCCACAAAATGAAAAAACCTGAAAAGTTAAACCTGGTGCCAATTCTGGACTCAGTCTTTATCTTTATCTTTTTCCTACTGATGTCGGCCCAGTTCGTTGATGTTTACGAGATTGGTTCAAAACTTCCTATGACAAAGGAAGCTGACCAGGACATCAAGAAAGATCCGCTAAATCTTACAGTGGAAATTAAGAAAGAGGAGATTGTTATCAAGACAGGGTTGAGAACAATCGCATCGAAAAGCTTTAGCTGGGAAGATGAATCTCAGATTAAAAATTATCTGCAGGATCTTAAGCTAAAGAATAAAGAAGAAAACACAATGATCGTGAGAGTTGATAAAAAACTTAGCTTTCAGGAGCTTGTGAAGGCGATTGATCTTACTCAGAAACCCTCTGAGGATACTCAAAAACTATTTGAACAAATTGTTTTTGATAACCAAGGGGTTAAATAATGAAGAAGAGATTTAATCGCAGAAAGTCGAGTCAAGAAGTTGATGTGGATATCACTTCTCTTCTTGATATTTTGACTATTCTTCTGGTGTTTTTATTACAGAGTTATAACTCTTCTGATTTGAAGCTTGACCTTGCAAAAGGAATGGAGCTTGCGGATTCTAAGGCCCGCGAAATCACAAAGTTTGCTCCTGTATTGCAGATTACGAAGAATAGCGAAGTCTTTCTAAACAATAAGTCGATCGGAAGATTACCAGCAAGTGGTTCAATGAATGAATTAACGGTAGCCCTGAAAACTCAGAAAGAGAATACAGCAAAAGATAATGCTAGCAAAAGGGCCAACCAGAAGCTTAATGAAGAGCTTATCAACCTAGTGTTTGATAAGGACATGGATTATGAAATTGTCCAAAGAGTCATGAATGACTCCGCTCATGCCGGTTATTCCCAGTTTAAATTCATTGTGAAGGGGAATTACTGATGAAGAAGTTACTATACAGTTTCATACTGATTATGTCGTTTTCTTCATATGGATATGATGAAAAGAAAAATTTAGACCTTGCTAGAAATATTGAACAAGAAATGAAGGTTCTTAATTCAGCAACGATGAAGGGGCCAGACCTACTTTATCGTATGCTGGAGCTTCGTAGTGAAAAGTTAAAACTTATTCATCAGAAGAATAACCACGAATTCTTGAACAATAAGAATCAAGCGTTAAAGAAAACTCACTTCATGGCAGAGACAAAGAGTTATTACGAGGATACAAAGAGTTTTGCGGAAACAATTCTAAAAATGTTTCCGAAAACAAACTTAAAACCTCATATCTTTTTTGCAATGGCCATCAACTCAAGAGACTACGGCCATGATAACCTTGCTGAGAAATATCTTAAATATGTTATTTCACACGAGTTAAGTGATGCTACTCTTAAACACCACGCTCTGACGGCACTTGCTGAGCACTATTACAATGAGAAGCAGTACCCTGCTTCGATTGCGTTGTATGAGAGAGTTATCAGAAATGAGAAAGATTCATGGTTAACGAAGCACCTTTATAACCTTAGCTGGTGTTACCTGAAAAATAGGAATTTTCCTGGTGCCATCAAAACGATTAAAGATGCTTATGATCTTACGAAAGATCCACGTTACGTGAATATTAAAGATCAGCTATTAGAAAGTATTGGTGCTTTCTATGTTTATGCTGACAAGACAATGGAAGGACTTGATTTCTATCTGTCTCATGAGATGGATAATATTGTGTATCTTGTTTCTATGGCCAAAAAGGCTTCGGATAAAGGTGGCCGTCAGGATTCTCTAACAGTTCTACAGGCCGCTCAAAAGCAGATCAATACATTTGCACTGATTAAACACCAGGAAGTGCTTTTTCATGCATTTGTTGATCATTTTAAACACTATAATGACCTCGATTCCCACAAGGTTTATTCAAAGAAACTCGTAGATTTTTATTTGAATAATCCTAAGGCCACAACTGATCTCAAAGCTGATGCAATTGAGAAACTAAGAGGTGTTGCTGGTATCCTGCAAGTTAAACTCGCTCGAGACGTTAAGAAGAGCAAAGTAGATTATTCTGAAAATGAATTAGAGCTACTTCTCGCTTATTTTGACGATCTTATGCAAATTGATCCTGACAAGAAGTCAGAGTATCTCTACTTCCAGGGTGAGAGCTTTTATTCAGTGAGAAAGTACTTAAAAGCTGCTCAGAGTTATGAAAAAGCTGCTCTTGAAAGTATTGCTAAAAAAGATCAAGAGTACTTAAAGAAAATTCTTAACTCACTTCTTGCTCTTACAGGGTTAGAGGTTATCAATAAAACTGAGAACATTAAGTTCTTACGTTTTAGTTATGAGAACTATATCAAGTATTGGCCGGTAGATGCTAAATCTGAAAAGATTTATCCGCTTCTCTACCGTCTTTATGTAACAGCGAATGAGCCTGATAATGCATTGAAGACTATCAAGAGCTTCAATGCTAATTACAGTGTCCACCTGAAAGATCAACAAGAAATGATGATCGAATCACTGGATACTTTCGTTGAGAAGAAAGATACTGTTCGACTTGCCAATCTAGTTCATGAGTTCCGCGCTGGTTACCTTTCTCTTAGTAAGGATGTTATTGAGTTAACTGAGGTAAACCTAGGTAACGTGCTTTTTGCTCATTACCAGGATATGGCGAAAAAAGGTGAAAGAGTTAAGGCCACAGAAGGATTTATTGAGGTCTATAACAATTCTTTATATCCAGTGAAAGTAAAATCACAAGCAGCTTACTATGCAGGTCTATCGTATTTTGAATTAACTCAGGAAGAGGAAGGGCTTAAATGGATTGAGCGATCAATGCCTCTGTTTACCACAGTAGAATACGATAAGAAGAGAAAGGATATCTCTGCCCTTATTGAGCGTCTGTATCGATTCCAAAGATTTGATCTCGCTGAGAAGCATGCAGAAAAAATGCTGGTTAGAGACTGTCTTTATAATGATCCGATTCAAGACCGTTATTTTGAGATCCTGTCTCTGATGGTACTTGCTCAAGACAAAATGGATAAGGCCCAATCAATTCAGAAGGATTATGTTCACTGCTTGGAAGCTAAGAACAACCGTGTTGAGGCCCACGAGCGTCTTTATTACAATAAAGTTGTTAAGGCCCGTGATCTTAAGAAACTTGATAAGTTCATTGAGAAGTCACCTTACCATGACCTTAATGAAAACTATCCGCTGATTCTTAACTCTTGGTATTGGTTATATCCAGAGATGCAAAAAGATATTTTAGCGATCTATAAGAAAATGGATACTAAACAGACAAAAGACTGGGCTTCTGAAATTGAACTTCTTGAGCTTGCTCAAAAGAAATCAAAAGAAATTCTGGTCGATAATTTCTGGAAAGAAGATACGTTTGATATGGAAAAATTTAACGCTTCTTTAGAGAAATATCTTTTAAGCCTTCAAGGGTTCAGAAACGAGTTTGCTCACCTGATGGAAGCAGGTCAGCTCGATGTTTCTCTTGAAGCAACTGCAATGTTCTCTAAGATTTATCTTCATGTTGGTAATGTGATTAAGAATCAACACCCAAAAGGAATGGACCCGGAATTGTTTAAATCATTCTCTGGGGCCATGCAGAAGATGTCTGGACAGTTTTTTGTAACACATAAGAAGTTTGACCAGGAGATCGTAAGAGTAATTTCAGGAATGAGTACTCTTAGTCCAATCACTGTGAAAATGGTGAAAGCTCAAAGATTGAATTTGAGTCAGGGTCTTGGTCTTGTTATGGAAGGCAGGTAATTATGAAGTACCTTTTATTTTTATCACTTGTTTTTTTGGGCGCATGTTCGCATGGACCAAAAATTAATAGATCGATCTCAGAAGCTAATTGGGATGCCCTTAAAGAAGAATCTTTAATGCGTTGGGATGCCAATAGACTTGCAACAGCTCCTCGCGGTCAATCGAGTTGCTATCAAGGGGACGTTAAAGAAGGTCTTGGAGCTCTGAAAGATTCTTTTTATAAAAGAGCAAAAGACTCTCACTACTGGATTGAGATTGGGAATTGCTTCTTTTTGGATAAAAAGTTTTCTCAAGCAGAGTTTTATTATCAGATGGTAATCAACGAGACTAAAGAGAATCGTTTTAAGGCCATTGCTTATAACAATTTAGGTATTATTGCTCTTGAGCAAGACAACTGGTCAATTGCTCAAGATCTATTTACTAAAAGTATGAGACTTGAATCTCGATTCAAAGTTCCTCGCTACAACCTGGCACTTCTTTATCTTGATTTTAACCTGATTGACCAGGCCCGTGAACTGGTTGAGAAGGAGCAGCATCTTTCAGACGTAGATTTTATGAGCATCAATGCCAGAATCTACCTTTTAAAGAACGATGTTGCTTCAGCAGGAAAGATTTTTAACAGACTCCCTCAGTTCAGTCTAAAAAGAGCGGATATTTCAGTTCTTTATGCCTGGTATCTGACAATGGTTAAAGATTATTCGAAAGCTGAGTCGGTACTCACAACTCGTGAGCCGAGCAGTATTAAGGAACTTGAGAGCTTCAAGAATAAAATCTCTGAAGATGTTTCCTCAAAACTTACAGGGAAGTAATTATGGGTACAGCAGTTGAGCAAGTGAGCATCATCCTTAGATGCCTTGATAAAAGATACGAAGAAGCATTAACGATAACCAAGAAGAAAAGTCTTCTTGGGTCTGCAGATACATGTGATATTCGCTTGTTTGAGGATTTTATATCCTCTTACCATGCTCTGATCTATATCAAGGATAGTGAAGGGTTCTTAATCAAAGATCTCTATTCTCACGCGGGGATCTTTGTTAACGGACAGAGAATCCAGGATGGATTCATCGGACATGGTGATGTATTAAGCATCGGGAATTTAAGTTTTAGTGTTGAGATTGTAGGAGAGAGTGTTACGAGTCTGGTGGATGATGATTCGAACATTTCTGTGATCAACACTGGTGATGCTCCTGAAATCCCAGAAGAAGAAGGTCTTGTTTTCATTGATGGTGATTTTTGTAATATCATCTTTGATGAATCTCAGTTTAAGCCCCTTAAGACTCTTCCTGAATTGATTCAGATTGATTCTTATGTGGATTTAGAGCCTTCGGTTGAGGCATTTGATTTAGTTCATGAGACTCGTGGTAAACGCCTGGAAGTGATTACCTATATGAACGGTCTTATGATGGATATCACTTACCTTAACTTAAAAAATGGTAAATATCGTTTAGGTCTTGAAATCCCTTTCCATTCGTTACATGGAGAGAGTCTGTTTACGATTGCTAATGAACAGCTGACTTTTAACAATATTGCTTCTCTGGATGCTCCTGCTCAAGTGGACTTAAAGGATGTTAACTTCTTTACATGTGGTGCTGAGCAAATTTCTCTTCGCCTAGTTGATAAAGGAATCAGTTTAGGAAGTATTCCTTTCTTCTCTCGCGATAAGGAATTCTATAAGCACAGCGGTAAAATTTTTGCTTCAGTTTTCTTCCCAATGCTTCTTCTTCTGTTCTTTGTAAAAGATAAAGTAGAAGAAGTGAAGAATGATATTGCTGTTGTTTATAAACTTCCAAGTCCTGTAACAATGGAGTCTCAAAAGAAAAGTGAAGTGGCCGCTCAGGAGCTGACTTCGGAGAACCAAAATACTGGACATAAAGAAACTCAGAACACTCCTAATAAAGTTGCTAAAGCTGAGGCCAGTCAGGATAAAAAGGTTGTTGCTAAAAATGCAGCTCCTCAAGATAGTGCTGCTCCTAAGGCCGTTGAAGTTAAGGCCTATGAGTTCAAGTCAAGTGTGGCCATGGGGTCTTTAACAGCGGACGCTCCTTCTCTAAAAGATACAGGAGTGAGTCGTGCTCAGCTTAATGATACAAAGTTCAACACAGGTAACGCTGCAGATGGAGTTATGGTAACTGGTGCTGATGTTGGTGTATCAAAACTTAATGGTAGTGATAAGAGTGGTGCAAGCTCAGGTTCATTTGGTTCTCGTGGTCTTGCGAGCAAAGCAGGATTTGATTCTTCATACCTGGAACCAAAAACTGTAGTTCTTGGATCAATGGACCCAGAGTTACTAAGAAGAATTCTTCGCGAGTATATTCCGCAATTCCGTCACTGTTACCAACAGGAGCTGATTGCGAACTCGGATAAAATCAAAGGAGTGATTGATCTGAACTTTACGATCGGGCCACAAGGTAAAGTTGCCAAACACGATATTCGCGCTAAAGATGCTCGTTTCTCGAAAAAAGGTATCGGTTGTATGGGGCAGGTTCTTGGTCTGATTGATTTCCCTAAACCAAAAGGTGGTGGGTTAGTGGACGTAAGACAGCCGCTTAACTTCTTTGCTGAAAGTGAAAAAATCTAAGAAAAATAGTTGGGCCAAAAGGTGGGCCAAAAGGTACGGCATACCTTTTGGCCTAATGGCCTTGCTAAGTATGCTAAATTGAATAAAGTAATCCTCTTATATTAAACGTTTGTTTTGGAATTACTTACCTATCTTAAAAGATTAAGCCTTTGTTAAAATATTCTTGAGAAAGTAACGATAAGCCAGTCATGAGTAGGTATAAACGTATCATACTTCTTGCTGGTTTCTTTTCATTCATTGGAGTGGGGTTCTCCAATGGTCTCTTATTTAAAAAGAATACTCTG
Source organism: uncultured Bacteriovoracaceae bacterium (assembly GCA_937931205.1). Lineage (GTDB taxonomy): Bacteria > Bdellovibrionota > Bacteriovoracia > Bacteriovoracales > Bacteriovoracaceae > Peredibacter. The sequence goes on along the minus strand of CALHBF010000011.1, from coordinate 9,194 downwards.
GTTGAAGAAGTAATTGAATATGATGAGGTTGTTCGCAAAGTTAAAAAGGTTCAGCGTAAACCGGCCAGTATTCATAGTAAAAGACATAAGACAGTTGTTACTGCAGGAGAGCTTCCTTTCGCTAAAGAAATAGCTAATCCTGAAGTTCAGTCAAGTGACCGTTTTGCGGCAAATAACGAGACTTTCGAAGATCACTCTATCAGCGGTAGTACCGGTGGAAATTCTGCTTCTCCGTCACAAACTTATTACCCACAAAGTCTAGGCCAAGGTATTCCTACAGGACCAACTCCCTCATATACAGCTCCGACTGTCGCTTCATCATTACCTACGACAGGTTCTTCAAGTGTAAACTTAGGCGGAGGCGGAGGAATGTCTTTTGGTAATGTGAATACCGGGGACTCAAATAGTAACCAAGGCAGCGGCGTATCTATTTATAAAGTTCAAGCGATCCAGCTGAAGAGTGGAAAACTGATCGTTCAAGGTAGTAATCTTCATACAGTTAAAAATATCACTCTCAAATCAAGTAACGGCTCTATTGCTCTTTCAAAAGTTTCAGCTTCTTCTTCAGAACTCGTTGCCATGGGATTTGATGCTCTCAAATTAATAACGGGCAAAGTTTATTCTCTGATTATTGCTGATGCTTATGGTTCTTCAACTTATCCTATCTCAATTGAGCTGGCCGATGGGGCAGTTACCATGAGAAAGCTTGCTCCTCTCGGAGCATCTGAAGATGGATATATTTTAAAGTGGGATGCTAGCTCTCAATCTTGGGTTGCTGCCCCGGATGAAGTTGGTGCAGGTCCAGATGGCGGGATTACCTCTATCACAAAAGGTACAGGGATCGTTGGCCAAGGAGCAAGCATTACAACAGTAGGTTCTATTGCAGTAGATGTTGGATCAAATGAAGGACAAATTCCGCAGTTTAATGCTGATAAAAAACTTGTTCTTCAGAGTGATAATCGAATTAGTTTTACCGAGAATGCTGAAGAATTTGTTTTCGGGATGTTTGCAGAAGTCTTTAAGTTACGTAATCAGACTAATGATACAGATATCTTTGCAGTTGTCGGAAATGATTTTTTAGTACGCGGCCAACAAGTGTGTTTAAGTGATGGAACGAATTGTCCGGCAGCTGGAGCTGCTATTGAGTCAATCAGTGTGTCTGCTCCATTAACTCAATCAGGAACGACAAGTGTCTCACTTGGACTTGCCATTGATAATGCAACAATTGGACTCAATGGATCGAGTCAGCTCTCAATTCCAAATGCAGCAATTACTGCTAATAAGCTTCATCAGATGGGAGCAGCACCGAATCAGGTATTAAAATGGAATGGCGCTACTTGGGCACCTGCTGCTGATGTTGATACGGGAATTACTGCGGAAGCAGATCCTTATGTTCGTAACTTTGCTCGTACTGATGTTGGTGCACCTCCAACGTGTGCCGCGGATCAGTCTTGGACTCACGATATCATGCTGGATATTTTTGTTTGTCGAGATATTCAAATTGATCCAAGTCAAGTAACAGGATTGGATCTTCATTGGGAATCTATTGCTGATAGTGGAATTAAATTTGCTGGTACTGGTAATATTGGTATTGGTGTGGATACGCCAACTTCAAAACTAGAGGTGAACGGAGAAATCAAAGTTATTCAACAAACTCCTAATAGTTATAGCCGTGGTTTGGTTGTCGCAAAAAGAGGAGCTCCAGGGGACGAACTTGCCTCTGTCGTAAGTGGAGCAGAGCTAGGATACCACGGCTTTTCAGGCTGGGACGGGACAGCCATGGGAAGAGGCGCTTTTGTCATTGCACGCACTACTGAAGCTTGGACTCCTACAGCTCATGGAGCATCCTATGCGATTCATACGACAGCGAATGGGTCTACGACCAATACTCAAAGAATGATTATTAACCATAATGGTAACGTCGGGCTTGGGCAGGGAACTCCTAATGCTACTATTCATACTTCAAAGACTGCTCCATTAGGAACTATTTCATCAACAGGTTCTGCTGTTACTGGAGTAGGGACAAATTTTACAGCTTCACTCTCAGTCGGAGATAAAATTGTTGCCAACAGACAAGTTAGAACAATCTCCTCAATAACGGATGCAACGAATTTAACAGTAAGTAGTTCTTTTTCTTCTGATTTAGTGGCCGGAACAAGCTACACACGTGTCGGAGCTATCTTAGATTCAGGATACGTGGGTATTGGAACAGTTAACCCTACAACTCATCTTGAAGTAAATGGTATCGTTAAGGCCACGGCTTTTGAAGGACCTATGACTTCAAGTTCTGTTTCATCAGGAACTGGTACGGCAACTGCTCCTGCTTATACTTTTAGCAATAGTACAAACACAGGTTTTTTCTCAACAAGTGCTGGCTCAATCGGAATCTCTTCTGCTGGAACTCAAACATTTAATTTTAACTCTTATGGTCTCCTTTCGACAACTGTTGGAGGAGCTTCTGTTAACTCCGCAAATGGGACAGCTGGTAGCCCGACTTTTAGTTTCGCAGGTGATGCTGATACAGGTTGGTTTCGTCCGTCAGTAGATACTATGGCCGCTTCAACTGGTGGCTCAGAGAGAATGAGAATTGATAGCGCTGGTAGAGTTGGTATCGGAACAACAAATGCAGAGGGAATGCTTCAAATTGGTGGAGATACCTCAGCTGGTGATCTTATTTTTAAAGCAGGAAGTGCCGCAACTGGAGACGCAGGAGATATTATTTTCAAAACCAATGCTGGCGCTCAAATCGGCCGCATTTGGACTGAGACAATTACTGGGGGGTTGATTTTTACAGGAAGAACTTCTAATTCTCCTGACATTTTCTTATCTCCATCGGGAAATATCGGAGTCGGAACAACAGCTCCGAGTCATAAACTTCATGTCGTCGATGGAAAAATTGCTGTTTCTGGAGCTGATGCATTCTATCAGGTTGGAACTGACAGTAATGATAATAATCTTGGAAAGATTTCATTCCATGGCACAAGTAATAAAACGACACAGAGATATTGGACGGGGATTGCTTATAGTAATGGCAATGGCTCTATGTCTATTGGTGGTGGAGACTCCTTAAATCTCAATTTAGATAGCGGTAGTTCTGGCAGTTACGGAAGTCATATTTTCAGAAAAGTCGGATGGGACGGAACCAATAGAACTTTCAGTGAATCAATGAGAATTGATCCTACGGGTAAGGTAGGGATTGGAACTACAACTCCGGAAGCTGGGCTTCATGTTCAAACACCTCGCTGGGGAACTGACACGAATCCTCCGCAGCTAGGGATTGTTGGTTCAAGAGCAGCGATAGGTTTTTATGATAACAACCAAACGGGTGCAAACGTTTTTGTTTTAGAAAATGGAGAACAGCAATTTCATTTATATTCAACGACTCATACAGCAAATGATTGGGGATACGATGAAAAAGTTTCACGTCTTACTGTTTTAGGAGCAAATGGGAATGTCGGAATTGGAGTAACTTCTCCAACCACAAAACTTGAAGTTGATGGGATTATTAAGGCCACTGGATTTCAAGGTCCCATGACTTCAACCTCTGTTTCTTCTGGAACTGGAACGGCAGCAGCTCCTGTCTATACTTTCAGTAACAGCACAGACACTGGATTCTTTTCTTCCAGCGTAGGCTCAATCGGAATTTCCTCTGGTGGAGCACAGACATTTAATTTCAACTCCTATGGATTACTTTCAACGACAGTTGGAGGGGCCTCTATCAATTCAGCAAATGGAACAGCTGGTAGCCCAACATTTAGTTTCTCTGGTGATGCTGATACCGGTTGGTTTCGTCCGGCAGCTGATACTATGGCCGCTTCCACTGGTGGGGTTGAGAGAGTTCGAATTCAAAGTAATGGTTACTTAGGAGTAGGAACAACTCTTCCTGCTAACTTAGTTGAGATAAGCAGAGATTCTGCCACTCCTAATGCCACCAATTCTGATGCCAACAACTATATTAATCTCGCTCATTTAAAACTTTCAAGCGCCAGAAGTGATGGTGGTAACGCTCTTTATTTGGGAACAACTGATGACTACAACGGACGCACCAGTTGGATTCAAGCAGGACACAAAACGGCCAGTTATGCGACTTCAAGTTCTGATTCGGAATTATTACTTCAGCCTTTCGGTGGTAAAATTGGGGTGGGAGTTTTAGTTCCCACTTATCCACTTGATGTCGCCGGTGATATCCGCTCCACTACAAGACTAAGAGTTGGCTCAGGAGATGCGGGAATCACGACAGCTGGAAATGATATTACTCTACGTGATGCTTTAAATAATATCTCTTTTCGTGGAACTCGTTCTGCTTCAGCATGGTCTCCAGGCCTAGACTCTCAGTGGTTTCAAGTGGGGAACGCCAGTGATGCGATTACTTTTTCTACGGCAGGTGGAACTGCCGCTTCACGAATGAAAATGACAACGAGTTCATTTCAAGTATCACCAGGAAATGGAACGAATACGCCGACTGGTCTTTTTGAGGTGAGTAACAATACGACAGGTTTATTCAACATTCTTCTCAATGGTAATACGGGTGTTGGTGTAACAGCTCCATCTGAAAAACTTGAAGTGAATGGGAATGTTAAAGCACAAGCTTATCTTTATACTTCGGATGCTCGTTTAAAGAAAAATGTGAAGACCTATGACAATGCTCTGATAAAGATCCTTGCTCTTCGTGGAGTAAAATTTGACTGGATTGAAAATGATGAGCATGAAGTTGGGTTTATCGCTCAGGAAGTAGAAGAGATTGAACCAAATCTGGTTGTGACTAGTTCAGTTGATGGTATTAAGGCCGTTAAATATGCCAATATGGTGGCCATCTTAGTTGAAGCTTTTAAAGAGCAGAATAAAGTTATTGAGGAAAATAAAAAGCTTTTCTTAACGATGCACGCAGGTCTTGAATCACGAGTTAAAACTCTAGAACGTGAAGTGGCATCTTTACGAGAAGAGAATGAAAAACTCAAAGAAGACCTTGAACTCATTAAGAAACATCTTAAAATAAAATAATGAAAACGATTGTTTCGCTCTCTTTATTAATCTTTTCTTCTTTTGCTTTCAGCGTAGGAAATCAAGGGACAGGCTACATTGTTCCTCAAGGGACAACTGTTCGAATCAATGAGCATGGAACTTGCAAAAAAGTGAATAATGGAAATGCGAGCTATCATTTTTTTATTGGAGCGAAGGCTGACAGTGAATGGAATAGTTTTGTTGCCAATCCTCCAAGTGGTATGTCTCTCACTAACTGTGATGCAACTTTTCGCTCTTGTCTCGACATTAAAAAGGCCAATCCATCTGCGACCAGTGGAAAGTATACAATTGATGTGGATGGAGTCGGCGTAGGATATCCTGCCATTGAAACCTACTGTGATATGACTACAGATGGTGGAGGATGGACTCTCGTATGGTCAAATACTCGGACAGGGACTAATAAACCAACAACCAATCTTTCATGGGTCAATACATTAAATACAACTCCTCGTTGTTCACAAGCGCAAGGAAGTGGCGTTGGTTGTGAGACCTATCTTGGTAATGACAAAGAAGCCTTTAATTTTTTTCTTGGACTCAATTGGTGGGAGCGAATTACGAACAAAAAAAAGAATGCTGAATTTATGATTCAGTGGTCTTCTAATTTTGGTCAACCTATTGAACAGATGAGTAAGTTCAATATCCAGCGTACTAACGAGTCTCGGCTCTTTTTAGTCAATGCACTCAACTTACAACTTCTCACTGGAGCAACTCAGCCAGGATTATTCATTTATCATTTTGGAACCCAACGACCTCTTTCAACGATAGATGTGAAGAATGATTTCCATTCAGGTGGGTGTCCTGAGGCCATGTCGGGAACACCACTTTGGTATGGGAGTTGTTGGAATGGAAGTCCTCATGGAGGCGGAGAGACTAACGGGGGTGGATACTTCAATGGTGCTTACTATTCTGGTTCGACCGTGGCCTGGGGCTCACCTAGCGGAGCTGGTGCTGGTAATGGATGGTATTTTGTTCGTGAGTATGACTACCTGGCCAGTTGCACTGAAATAAAATCGAAATTCCCCTTATCTCCGGATGGAAAGTACTGGATTGATCCGGATGGTTCTGGTGGCAATGCTCCTATTCTGGCCAAATGTGATATGACAACCGATGGGGGAGGATGGACACTCCTGATGAATCAGAAAATTGATACAGGTGGTTTTTTTACAGATATCACTCAAGCTTCCTTCAACGATGTAACCAACCCTGACTCAAGTCTCTATTCGATTCTTTCCATGATAGAAGGCTTCAGATCAATTCAGGGAAATTTTACTTTTAAGATTAACTGGTCAGGAACATCTCAAAGAAATATCTGGAGACAGAGAACAAATCCATTTATCGATCAGCCCGTGAGTGGTTATGTTCCTATCTCTATTGATCAAACAAGCAACTTTTGGGGCGGACTTGAGAGGAACTGTCCTACTGGTTCCTGTAACCATAATGTAATGGAAGGTTCCGTCAATCATGTTGATCGTTGGTATTCTATCGGAACGGTTATTCCTTGGAATGGCGCGATCCCTGCTACAACTCCTATTGGTGGAGTTAATCAGGCCCAGCTGTGGGTCAGAGATGATTCTTTTCTTTTACGTGAACCGAAAGACTGTCAAGAAATTCTAGAATATGGTTTATCCATAGGTGATGGACTTTACTGGATCGATCCCACTACAAGCGGATCTTCTATGCAAGTCTACTGTGATATGACAAATGACGGTGGTGGATGGACTTTAGTTTTCAACCATAATATTGCTGGTGGATATTTTGCCAATGCTGCTGATGTTCCCTCTAAAAACCCATCAACCCCAACGGCCAATCTCTATTCTATTCTCAATCGACTGGATGATTTTAAGTCCAATGGCCGCTATCTTTTCAAAATAAACTGGCCAGGATTCGCTCCTCGCAATATCTGGGCACAGACTTCAAATCCAACAATAGATCAACCTGTAGAAGGTTATGTTCCTCAATTGATAGATCTAAATACGAACGCATGGAAAGGACTTGAAAGAAATTGTACCGTAGGTTGTGCTAATACATTCATTGATGGTTCAGTAGGTGTCTCAAATTGGCATTATGCGATTGGCTCATACGTTGGCTATGGTACACCTTCTGGAATTCCAGCTGGAGATGCTGTTGTCGTGGATAGCGGTGGTGTTCCTCATGTCCAATTATGGACTCGACGTGCGGAAGGGCACTTTACGAAACGCAGTTGTAAAGAAATACAAAATGCAGGTCTTTCAACTGGTGATGGACTTTATTACATCGACCCTGATGGCGTTGGTGGTGAGCTTCCATTTAGAGTTTACTGCGATATGACTACTTCAGGTGGTGGTTGGACCCGGGTTGCTTATTCCAATGGAACCGTTACAGCTGCAACAGTTCCTAATGACTTTATGGTCATCACTCATAATAAATATCGAATTGGAAGAACAGATGTTTCTAATATTGGTTCTTCAATTAACTCCGAATGGTTCTCTCGCTTGGTGGGAACAAACGATGCAATGTTGAAGGCCAGTGTTTATCCAAACTCGCCCTATATTGATCTTGGAATGGGCACATGGAACTATGATGCGCCTAAATGTTCTGGAGTCCTACTTCATACTTCTAGAACAGCAGGTTGTGCTGGCCAGGGGGCCAATGATAACTATGCTACAAATGATATGTTCAATATTGCTTTTGATGGAGGAGGAAGTGCCATCGTTCCTTACCATAATAATCTAGGCAATGAACTGTGTTATCCTGGTAAGGGAGACTGCTCCTTTGAGTTCTACTTACGTTAGTTTGCCCAGATAACAGTGCAAAACTGTCTACTTTCTAGGCAAAATATTTCTTCCTTAAAGAATAATTAGGAATTCCTTTAAATATAAGGCCAATAAGTTCGATAGAGCAGATATGGGAAAGTATAAGCGAATCATACTTTTAGCATTGTTCTTTTCGTTTATTGGGGTTGGTTTCTCCAACGGATTGCTATTCAAAAAAAATAAACTGGTTGAGGATGTCATCGAATACGATGAAATTGTTCGTAAGGTAAAAAAGTCTCAAAGAAAACCTGCCAGTATTCATAGTGCTAAAAGAGCGAAGACTCGCCCTAGTGTTGTGACCGACACATTTCAACCTGATCTTCCTAAAAATCTTGTCGATGTTGTAGATGAAAATACAAGTGAGACAGCTTCAACAGCGTCGTTGGCAAATCCTTCAGCAGTTCAAGACTCTTCTTCAGAGAAATTCACTTATTTGAGTGGAGCTAATCAGGGCAATCAATCTGCTCCTTATGTTCCTCAGGGCACTCTTCCTACTCGTGCGGTGGCCGGTGCTAATACTGTTAACCCATCTCAGTTTGGTGCAGCTGTCAGTGCTGACTCTGGCCCTACTTATGGTTTTACCAATACAAATATTAGTGGCCCGACAACCAATGCCACTTCTATTTATAGAGTCAAATCCATCACCTTTAAGGATGGTGCTTTTATTATTAAGGGTGAGAACCTCAACACTGTTCGAAAAATTTCACTCAGTGCTTCTGGTTCAACTTCTGAGTTAGAAAAAATTTCTAGTACTTCATCACAAGTGATGGCCATGGGGTTTAATGCTTTAAAACTCATCGCTGGAAAAACTTATTCTCTCATTATCGCTGATGCTTATGGATCATCCAGTTATCCCATCTCAGTAGAGCTGGCCGATGGATCAGTGACTCCAAGAAAGTTTGCACCACTTGGGGCTTCGGAGGATGGTTACATATTAAAGTGGGATGCCAGTTCTCAGCGCTGGATTGCTGCTCCTGATGAGGTAGGAGCAGGACCTGATGGCGGAATTACTTCGATCACTAAAGGTGCTGGTATTGTCGGCCAGGGAGCAAGTATCACAACAGTGGGCTCTATTGCTGTGGATGTGGGAGCAGGTGCAGGACAGATTCCTCAGTTTAATGCCGATAAAAAACTTGTTCTTCAAAATGATAATAGAATGAGTTTCACTGAGAATGCAGAAGAATTTGTTTTTGGTATGTTTAGTGAAGTATTTAAACTTCGCAATCAGACTAATGATACTGATATTTTTTCCGTTGTTGGAAATGACTTTTTAGTTCGTGGGCAACAAGTGTGTTTAAGTGATGGTACCAACTGTCCAGCTGCAGGAGCTGCAGTTGAGTCAGTGAGTGTCTCAGCTCCTTTAACGATGTCAGGAACAAC
>CALHBF010000010.1 GCA_937931205.1 uncultured Bacteriovoracaceae bacterium | reverse complement strand
GAGGAAATACCCAGTAACATCTCGAACCTGGAAGTCAAGCTCACTTGCGGCGAAGGTAGTGCCAGGGTCACTTGGTGTGAGAATAGCAAGATGCACCCTTCATATTTTAAGAAGCCCATCTCACGATGGGCTTTTTTTATTTTATCTACTCAAACAATCTCCCTAAATTCTCCTATTTTCACTTCTTGTTCTTATCTTTTCCTTGCCCCTATTATGGTCCTATGATTCCAATTACTTGCAACAAGGTGTTGGACTGCCATACAATTTATCTATGGAAAAAAAAATCATTAAAATACAGCTCTATACCCTTTTTGCTCTCACATTTTTAAATATCACTTATTTTTCACTGCATGATTCATTACCAGATAATTACTTTGAAATTAGTTATCAGAACGATTCAGTGAATATCATCACTTATTATCTCTCCACCATACTTGCTAACTTTGGTTACTGGTGTGGAATCTGGATTACCTCTTCCTTTGTTATTTTTGCCTTATTAAATACTTTGCTTCTTTCTAAAAAACAGAATGAAACAACGACTTCTTTTATCGCTCTCTTTTTAACTCTTTCTTGTTTCTCAGTATGTTATTTATTAGCGCCGATCTCTTTAGGGGAGGGGCTCTACTCGTTAATTAATGATTATATTGGCCATCTTTATATGGCCTTGCTTTTCATTGCTTCTTCTCTTGCCCTTTTCTATTTTGTTTCAGAAAAAGCATTTATGGCCTTCTTTAAGAAGTGCTACGAAATTCTTCTCAATATTCCTCGTTACTTGTCTGAAGTTGATTATTCTCGATTCAAAGAATTTAGTTTTGCGACTCTTTTCAAGAAGGGTGAAACTCTAAAGGATTCTGTTAAAACGAATGCCCAAAAGATTCAAACACTCAGAGTCAAAAAGTCAGAGTCTCCTAAGCCAGAGATTCCTGCTCCTGTAGAGAGAAAAGTAACTCCTATTATTCCTTCATTTGAAATGGAAGAAAATGATGATGTCGTAAGTGACTCTGTTATGAATGAGAATACAACTGATGAAGATACAGTTGAAGTTCTTGCGTCCTCAACTCAATTTACTACTCATGAAGATACAGGAAATGAAGAAGTTGAAACAGAGTTTGAAGCGGTTGATAGTCCATTCGTTACTCGGGTTGTAAAAGAAGATACTTTCTTCAAAGCTGATGAGTTAATTGATTGTATTGCTCCTCAGAAGGTTTCAAATACATCTAACGATCCGGATGAGAATTACTTTGTCACTATTGCTCACGCTATTGAAGCGAAACTCTTAGAGTTTAATATTAGAGCTTCTGTGATCAATGTTTTAAAAGGGCCAGTAGTTGATACTTTTGAACTCGAGCTTGGCGCTGGTGTTAAAGTTGCCGGAGTAACGAACAGAACTGATGACCTTTCACTAGCACTTATGGGTGCTCCAATTCGTATGGTTTATCCGATGAAAGGGAAATCAACGATTGGTATCGAAGTTCCTAGAAACCCTAGAGACCTTATTTATCTAGATGAGGTTTTAAAATCTCACGCCTTCTTGAGCTCAAATCTCAGACTTCCTATTGCGATGGGGAAAGATGCTTACGGAGACGCAGCTGTTGTTGATCTTGCTTCAACACCACACTTACTAGTGGCAGGTACAACAGGAGCAGGTAAATCGGTATTCATTAACACCATGCTGGTTTCACTCATTATTAAGCTATCACCTAAAAAGTTACGCTTAATCATGATTGATCCTAAGCAACTCGAACTTGCTCTTTATCAAACGCTTCCGCATTTAATTATGCCGGTTGTGACTGATCCTCAAATTGCTTCTATTTCACTTATGTGGACAATTGATGAAATGGAGAGACGTTACTCGCTACTTAAAGATTTTGGTGTAAAGAATATAGAAGGCTTTAATAAAAAACTTAAAGTAGCAGGACACGAGCTTCTTTGTAAGATTAATAAATACTACGAAGATGTGGATGCTATGGATTATGAAATGCCATACATCGTGGTGGTGGTGGATGAGTTTGCTGATCTGGTTCTTTCAAAATCAGGAAAGGCGATTGAGAATTCAATTTCTCGCTTAGCTGCCAAGGCCCGTGCTTCTGGTATCCATATCGTCCTTGCTACACAAAGACCTTCAACAGACGTTATCACTGGGGTGATTAAAGCAAACTTCCCAACACGTGTTTCTTTCCGTGTAACAACAAATATGGACTCAAGGGTTGTCCTAGATACCATGGGTGCGGAAAAGCTTCTTGGTAAAGGGGATATGCTCTTTAAACAGGGGATTGAAACTCTTCGTATGCACTCGGCTTATGTTGATGAAGAAGAGATTGAAACATTGGTTAGTAAGCTTGCCGAAATTCCGGCCCAGTTTGATACTTCAGCAGTTGAGTACATTGAAAATAATGGTTCAGCTGGCGAAGATGCAGAAGGTGGGATTATGGGGCTTGATGGTGACAACTCAGGTCTAAAAGATGAGAAATTTGAAGAGGCCGTTAAAATCGTTGCACTGCACCGCATGGCGTCGGCTTCGTTCTTACAGCGTCGCCTAGGGGTGGGCTATAACCGCGCTGCCAACCTGATTGAAGAAATGGAGAGGCAGGGAGTTGTTGGCCCGGCGCAGGGTTCAAAACCAAGAAAAGTGCTTATTGCACCAATGGAATAATGAAATGGTTGGGTAGAGAATCTTTATTGATTTTCTACCCGTCTTAATGCGCCGAGTAGCTCCGTAAACAATTCTTAAAGTTCTTGATCAAAACATCACAGCGTGCTATTTACTTCTGACCTATATTAATAGTCCCATTAGGGGCAAATCTAATCACTTTAATTGGTTGGTCCATCATTTGATGGCTAAAAGTGATTCGATGTAACCACCAGGAGCATTTATGTCTAAAATTTCTGTTAAGCAACTGCTTGAAGCAGGCGCTCACTTCGGTCACCAGACTCACAAGTGGAACCCAAAGATGAAGAAATACGTTTACGGTGAACGTAACGGTATCTACATCATCGATCTTCAACAAACTCTTCCTATGGCCGAAAAAGCATATGAATTCCTTAAGAAGACTTCTCAGTCTGGGAAATCAATCCTTTTCGTTGGTACTAAGAGACAAGCAGCTGACATCGTTAAGCAAAAAGCTGAAGAGTGTGGCGCATACCACGTTACTTCTCGTTGGTTAGGTGGAATGCTTACAAACTACAAAACTATCGCTCTTTCTATCGATAAAATTCGTAAAGTAGAAAAAATGAAAGAGAATGGTGATTACAAACTTCTTACTAAGAAAGAGCAATCTAACGTAGAAAAAGAAGTTGAAAAACTTGAAAAAACTCTTGGTGGTATCAAGAATATGAGAAAGCTTCCAGGAGCTATCTTCATCATCGATCCACACAATGAACACATTGCTGTTAAAGAAGCAAACGTTCTTGGAATTCCTGTTGTTGCTATCACTGATACTAACTGTGATCCAACTGGTATCGATTACGTTGTTCCTGGTAACGACGATGCTCTTAAATCAATCTCTCTTTTCCTAGACTATTTCTCTAACGCAATCGTTGAGGGTGGTTCTAAAGCTCGTAAGGATAACGGAGAAGATTCAGCTCGTGATATGGATCTTGAAAGAGAAATTCTTGAGAAGTACTCAAAGGATATCGATCTTCAAGGTTCTGAAGAAGAAGCTTAATTTTTAAACTTAAACGATAAAGGATTTACTTATGGCATATACAGCTGCTGACGTAAAAAACCTTCGCGAGACAACTGGCGCAGGAATGATGGATTGTAAAAAAGCTCTAGATGAGAACGGCGGAGATTTTCAAAAATCTGTTGATTACCTAAGAGCGAAAGGTCTTGCTGCCGCTGCTAAGAAGCAATCTCGTGTTGCTGCAGAAGGTATGATCTCTGCTTGTGTAAAAGGTAAAATCGCTTCTCTAGTAGAAGTTAACTGTGAAACTGATTTCGTTGCTAAAAACGATGCTTTCCAAGCTTTCGCAAAAGATACTGCTAACGTAGCTGTTGATGGTAACATCAGCGATATCGAAGCTCTTCTTTCTGCTAAAGGACCAACTGGTACAATTAAAGATGCAATCTCTGATTTAACAATCAAGATTGGTGAGAAAATCGACGTTCGTCGTGTTTCTCTTCTTAAGCTAGAAGGTAACGGAATTATCGGTTCATATGTTCACTCTGGGAAAATCGGTGTGATCGTTGCTCTTGGAGCAGATAAAGATGTTGCTGGTAACGAAGCATTCGTAGAGCTTTCGAAAGATATCTCTATGCACATCGCTGCTGCGAACCCTCAGTTCCTTTCTTCTTCTGAAATCGATGAAGACTATAAGAACAAGGAAGCTGAGATTTACGCTGCTCAACTTAAAGAGCAAGGTAAGCCAGAAGCTATGATTCCAAATATCGTTAAAGGTAAGCTTAACAAGCTTGCTTCTGAAGTTTGTCTTCTTGAGCAATCTTTTGTTAAAGATCCTGATATCACAATCGGTAAGCTTATTGATTCTGTTTCTGCGAAAATTGGTGCAAAAATCAACGTTCAAAAATTCATCAAGCTTAACCTTGGTGAAGGTGTAGAAAAGAAATCAGAGAACTTCGCTGAAGAAATCGCAAAAATCACTGGTCAGAACTAATCTTCAACAGATTAAAATCATAAAGGGGACTTCGGTCCCCTTTTGTTTATAAAGGTTCTAATGAAATACAATCGTGTACTTATTAAGTTATCTGGAGAGGCACTCGCAGGAGACCAAGGTTTTGGTATTTCAGGGGAAATCTTAAATAAAATCAGTTCTGAAATCGTTAAATTACATGCCACCGGTTGTGAGATCGCAATCGTTGTTGGTGGAGGGAATATTCACCGTGGAGTTGCGGGAGCAACGACTGGAATGGATAGAGCAACTTCCGACTATATGGGGATGATGGCAACAGTGATTAACTGTCTTGCCCTTCAGGACTCTTTAGAGCGCAATAATGTTTATACGCGTGTGATGTCGGCCATTGATATGCAAGAGGTTGCCGAGCCTTATATTCGCAGACGTGCTGTTCGCCACCTTGAGAAAAAGAGAGTGGTTATTTTCGCGGCCGGAACTGGGAATCCTTACTTTACTACTGATACAACAGCAGCCCTTCGTGCTAACGAAATTCAAGCAAATCTTATTATGAAGGCTACTAAAGTTGATGGAATTTATGATAAAGATCCTATGAAGCATAAAGATGCTGTTAAGTTCGATAAACTTTCGTATATTGATGTATTAAATAAACAGATTACTGTAATGGACTCAACGGCCATTACTCTGTGTATGGATAATAATATGGACATTATCGTTTTCAATATGTTTGAAGACGGCAATATCGCTAAAGTTGTTAACGGTGAAGCAATCGGTACTCTCGTTACTAAAAAGCTTTAAGGAGTATTAAAAATGATGAATCAAATTAAGCCAGCTCTTGAAGATAGCATGAGCAAGGCCATCAAATCTCTTCAAAACCAACTTACAAAAGTTCGTACTGGTCGTGCATCAGCTAACGTTCTTGATGGAATTAATGCTGACTATTACGGGTCTGCAACTCCAATTAAAAATATGGGACAGATCTCAACTCCAGAAGCTCGTCTTCTTCAGATCCAGCCATTTGATAAAACTCTTATTCCTGCAATCGAGAAAGCTATTCTTGCTGCTAACATCGGTCTTACTCCAGGTAACGACGGTAACTTTATTCGTATTCAGTTTCCGGCCCTTACTGAAGATAAGCGTAAGTCTCTTGTTAAAGACGTAAAGAAGCTTGGCGAAGATGCGAAAGTAGCTATCAGAAACGTTCGTCGTGATCAAAATGACAAAGTAAAGAAAGCAGAAAAAGATAAAACTGTTTCTGAAGACGAGTCTAAAAAAGTTCAAGACGAGATCCAAAAGATTACTGATAATTATATCAAGGAAATCGATAAGGTTATCGAAGCTAAAGAGAAAGAACTACTTACAGTTTAAGGTTTATGTCGAATATCAAACACGTCGCGATTATTATGGACGGAAATGGACGGTGGGCTACTAAACGCTACCGTCCACGTGTATGGGGTCACATCCGTGGCTCTGCAGTTGTTTCAGATATCGTTCAAGCGGCAGATGATCTTGGTCTTCGAGCACTGACTCTTTATGCATTCTCAACTGAAAACTGGAGCCGACCGATTGAGGAAGTTTCCACGTTGTTCAGACTTCTCAAAAAATTTCTCTTAAAAGAAAAAATGCGTCTTCTTGCTAATAACGTGCAATTTAAAGTTATTGGTGAAATTCAAAATCTTGCTCCAGAAACGATCGCTCTTATTAAAGAACTCGAGGACGAAACAAGATCCAATACAGGACTTAAACTAACTTTTGCTTTTAGTTATGGTTCACGCTCAGAGATCACTCGTGCTGTTAATTTATTTCAGGAACAAAATCCTGGAAAAATGATGAACGAAACTGATCTTGATCGATACATGTATCGTCCTGAGACAGGTGACGTTGATCTTATGATCCGCACTGGGGGAGAGCAGAGAATCTCTAACTTCCTTCTGTGGCAACTTGCCTATGCTGAACTTTATTTCACGCCGACAAAATGGCCTGATTTCACTCCTCTTGAGTTCAAAAAAATCATTGAAAATGTTTCTTACCGCGAGCGTCGTTTTGGAAATGTGAATTCACAGACAGGCCTAGAAGATTCGTTAATGAAGGCGGAGAGTAACAAGTCTACCTTATTTAAAGGGGTCAATGTCTAATGTCGAATACCGTGACTAGAATCCTCTCTGGGTTAGTGATGATTCTTGGGGTTGTTATCTGTTTCTCAATGGGAATTCAATCAACCCTTATCCTTTTTGGTCTAATCGGTTTTTTTGTCATTGATGAAGTTCTTACTAATTTCTCTCTTCAATCCAGAACAAGCGTCTCGTACCTGATATCGCAAATTTCTTATTTGTTAGGTTTTTGGTTTTTCAATTTTTATCAGGTAAGCAATCACCACTTTTCTTGTTGGATCATGGGTGGTCTACTTCTTGATTTTTGTCTGTTGGGTTACCTATTCTTTGGTAAATCCAAGTCAGAGTCTTTCCTCAAGTTTTTTAGAAAGGCTTCGTGGTTAAGTGGTGTGCTGATTCTTATTCCTATTTTATGCCTGAGCTTTATTCTCTACTTTGAAAACTGGAGAGAGTTATTAATTGCTCTTTTTATCCTTAACTTCATGGTGGATACAGCAGCTTACTTTACAGGGAAACTTTTTGGTAAAAGGAAACTCTGGGAGTCGGTTAGTCCGAAGAAAACAGTAGAAGGCGCCCTCGGTGGAGTCTTTTTTTCTGTTATTGCTACATCAGTTTTTTGGTACTTTTCCGTAGATAGTGTTAGCATCTTAACTGTTATTACTTTTACTTTGATCGCTTGTGCATCCCAGATCGGTGACCTGGCCCAATCAAAGTTGAAGCGACAGTTTGAGATTAAAGACAGCTCTTCCCTGATCCCTGGTCATGGTGGAGTCTACGATAGAGTTGATAGCTTAGTTTTTGTAGCCCCTCTCTATGCCTTTTTTCTCCTTGTTATTTTCAGTTAAGGAGTTTCAATGCTTGAAAAAATATTAATCTTCGTCGTCTTTCTTGGACCTCTGATCTTCTTCCATGAATTAGGTCACTTTTTCTTTGCCCGTCTTTTCGGAGTAAGAGTTGAGGTTTTCTCAATTGGTTTTGGACCAAAGATCTTTAAATATAAAAAGAAAGATACTGAATATGCTGTTTCTGCCATTCCTCTTGGTGGATACGTAAAAATGTTTGGTGATGATCCTTTTTCGGAAGTTGAGCTTTCACCTGAAGAAAAGAAAGTTGCTTTCAACCATAAATCGAAATGGGCACGTTTCTGGATTGTTTTCGGCGGGCCGCTTGCTAACCTTATTCTTGCTTACGTTCTTTATGTAGGACTTCTTGCAGGTGGTGAGAAAGTTCCTGAGTCAAAGGTTGGAATCGTTACTCAAACCGCGACACTTTATGAAAAAGGTCTAAGAACAGGTGACGTACTTGTTGGGATCAACGATGAAAAAATTCTAAGCTTTGATGATCTGAATATTAAAGCTTCCAAGGTTGAAACAATTAAAGTTAATAGAAATGGTGAAGTTCAGACTCTCACAGTAGATATGAACCTTGAGCCTTTCATTAATGCTTTCATGCAAGTAATGAGTCCGATGAAGCGTCCGCTTGTTATTGATGAAAGTAACGAAAAGTTTTTCTTATCTTACTCAAGTCAAAATCCTGATACATCTGTTTCTTATGATGAGCTTGCTCAAAACTTTCAGCCAGGCGAAATCTATCTCTTCCACTATGTGCAAGAAGGCGAGAAATTTGCTGTTAATGATGAGCCTCATGCAGTGAAGCTTGAGGGAGCAAGTCTTGATGAAGCTCTAAGAGCTGCACATATTTATCCGATTGACCTGGAAATCAGCAACGTTGTGATGAGTTCAGCTGCTGACAAGGGCGATTTGAAGAAGGGAGATATTCTTCTTTCATTCAACGGAGAGTCAATCTATCGCTTTGAAGAGCTTCGTGAAAAGCTTCAGAAAATCAATAAGGATGAAGAAGTAACTCTTGCTCTTAGAACTCCGGAAGGAATTGTTGAGAGAAAAGTAGTTCCTGAAATTAAAGAAGTTGATGGACAAAAACTTGCGTTGATTGGAATTCAAAGTTCTGTTGAATTTTTAAGACCAAAACTTATTGTAGCTAAAGCAGAAAGCTTTGGAGCTGCCGTAACTGAAGCTTTCTCTCGAACTTGGGATGGAGTGATTAAAACAGTTAGCGGTTATAAAAAACTTATTACTCGCGAAGTTTCTCTCAATAATATCGGCGGGCCGCTTGCTATTGGTAAAGTAGCCTCTGATTCATTCAATGTGAGTCTATCGATGTTTTTTAGATTGATGGCGATTATCTCTATCAACCTAGGTGTGATTAACCTTTTTCCGATTCCTGTTCTGGATGGTGGTCACATTATGTTCCTTGTTTTAGAAACAATTAACCGTGGTCCTTTATCACGTAAGAAACTTGAACTTGCTCAACGTCTTGGTATGTCAGTTCTGTTCTTATTGATATTTGTTGCCATCTTCAACGACATTTCACGTCTGTTTTAAATTGCCGTGGCACACCTTTTCGTTGATTCAACTTACGATTTAACTCTTGGCCTACTAAAAGATGATTTTAGCTGGGCCAAGTTTTCTACTTTTCCTAATCAAAAAGCTTCCGAAATCCTTCAACTAGAAACTCTTAATCTTTGTACTGAAGCGGGGATTGAAGTGCGTGATTTGAAATCAGTCATCTGTGTTTCTGGTCCGGGTTTCTATACTGGTCTTCGCTTAAGCGAAGGCTTTGTGGATGTTCTCAAGTTCTCAGGCATCAAGGGATACTCTTTTTATTCTTATGAGGTATTACCGCTATTGGGAATTAAAGAGGGGAACTGGGTAACAAAGGCCTACCGTGGAGAGTACTTCATTCATGCGCTGAAAGGTGAGGAGACTGAGAATATTCTTATTCCTAGCAAAGAGCTAAAAGACTTTGTTGTGGATAAGTCTC
This sequence comes from uncultured Bacteriovoracaceae bacterium, assembly GCA_937931205.1. Taxonomy (GTDB): domain Bacteria; phylum Bdellovibrionota; class Bacteriovoracia; order Bacteriovoracales; family Bacteriovoracaceae; genus Peredibacter. The sequence continues at coordinate 73,419 of CALHBF010000010.1, read as the reverse complement.
ATTTTTACATTCATTCCGAGAAGTCTATTGATGATTTAGGTCGTGAGTGTATGCCAAATGCTATTGGTACAATTGAGTTGATTCAGAAGCACCCAGAAATTTTTAAAGCAATTATTGAGAAGAACTTTCAAAGAGAGTCTTATTACTTTAGAGCACCAGAGGACGAGTTCAGGACGAATGTATGAGAAAATACTTCTTCCTTCATCCTGCCTTTGTTTGGGGAAGTATTGCCCTGCTATCTTGGTCTTTTTTCTATCTTAGCTGGGCTTCGTTCTTTTTCTTAAGCCTAGTTATTGTTCCTTTTTTAAGTGTCTTTAGAAGATCCCCAGTTCCCTTTATCGATACAGTAAAAGTCGATAAAGAGTTAATTCTGTCACCAAGCTTTGGAACCATTGTTTCCATTAGACAGAACACTGAGCTGTTTGAAACAGGAGAAACTGGTCACGAAATTCGTATCTCACTTTCAATTTGGAATCCTAAAGGTCTTTATCTTCCAACTTCAAGTGAAGTAAGCTATCTTCATCATCTTAAAGGTGAGCGAATTCCTCTAGATGCCGAGCCTGAAAAGTTTTACGGCAATCTGGAAAATATTAGTCGAACCAATGTGACTTTTCTTAACCAACGAAAAGTACCTATAAGCCTGCGCTTTATCGATCGACCTAATGGAGTGCGTCCTGAAATTTGGATGAAAACAGGAGATATAGGTAAGGCCGGCGCCTGCTTTGGCCATTACATCCTCGGCGGAACAGTGCTTATCTATCTTCCCAAAGAATGTAATATTTTAGTTTATGAAACAGAAAGAGTGGTTCCTGGCAGCACAGTAATAGCTTCGCTTCCACTCTAGTATAAGGAAATTTTATGTTAGATCGTCGTTTTGCTTACTTCCTACCTAATACATTTACCGCGCTTAATATGGCCTGCGGTTTTACTGCGATTCTCCTTTCGATGAATGGTGATTTCTATAAAGCTTGTATGTTAATCGTACTAGGTGCGATCTTTGATAGCGTTGATGGTCGAGTAGCGAGACTTACTAATACTCAATCAAGTTTTGGTGAGCAATTTGATTCGTTAAGTGATCTTATTTCATTTGGTATGTCACCGGCCCTTATTTATTATTTCCGCTTTCTAACAGATGCCGGTCGTCCAGGTATGATCGTAGCATTTCTTTTTGTTCTCTGTGGAGCTTTAAGACTTGCTCGCTTTAATGCCAACATTGATAAAAACAAATCTGATTACTTCCAAGGTCTTCCTATTCCGGGTGGAGCAACAGCTGTTATCGGTTTGGTCTTGATCTCTCTGCGATTCCCAGAAGTAAATTTAAACTTTATTACTGTTCCTTATCTTCTATTTTACGCCATTCTTATGATCTCAAATGTTCCATTCCCTAGCTTTAAGAAGTCGGAATGGGTAAGCAAGCATAAGAAACAAGTTCTTGCGATCATCTTCGCTATTATTGCTTCATTGTTTATCTATGAAGAGGTGATGATTCCTCTCATTATTACTTTCTACGTGGTAACTTCTATTCTGTATTTTCTTACTCATAGAAAGAAATTTGCTGGAATCTTCGATTGGAAAGAAGAGACAGAAGCTGAAGCATAGTAATGTTTCATTACTGCCTTACTGTCTCATATGTTGGTACTCGATACTTGGGCTGGCAAATCCAGCCCGAGTCCTATGGCAAAACCATTCAAGGAGAGATCAATCTTGCTCTCCAAAAAATTTCCAAATCAACTAATATAAAGACCCTTGGATCAGGAAGAACTGATACGGGTGTTCATGCCATGGGGCAAGTGGTGAAGGCAACTATCCCACTGGAAATCAATCCTCGAAATCTTCTGAAGGCGATGAATTCTCATTTACCAGAGGATATCAGGGTGCTTGAGGCGAGTCTTTCAAGTGATGAGTTTATACCCACTGTCCATGCAAAATCAAAAGAGTATCATTATCGTTTTTCAACCAATGAAATTCATCCGCCCTTTGCGGAGCATTTGATTACTCATTATCCTTACGACATCGATCTTGAGGCCATGAAGGCGGCTTGCCAGATTTTTATTGGCGAGCATGACTTCACTAATTTTTTTGTTGAAGGAACCCCTGTCTCCAGTTTTGTTCGTGAAATCTTTGAATGCGAGATTATCGAAGTTCCCGCCAATGAACTTTTCCCTTCATACTATGTCTTCCGAGTGGTGGGTTCTGGCTTTTTAAAGCAAATGGTGCGACTCATGGTAGGTGCGATTTGGAGAGTGGGACGCGGGAGAGTTACTCTCGAAGAGCTACAAAACAGTCTAAGTCCCATGAAACAGGAAAAACTAGGGGCCGTTGCTCCGGGGCATGGCCTTTATTTAATGCGCGTCAATTACTGAAATCTTTGAATTTAAACGCTTATTATGTTAAAAAGTCTCATTAATTTTATGGACCATAAAGAGAGAATGCTATGTCTTACACAATTGAGAACGTAAACGACTGTACTAAGAAGTTCATCTTCAACTTTGATAAAGTTGATCTTAGTTCGCAAATCAAGCAGGCCCTTCTTGCTAAACAACAAAATTCAAACCTAAAAGGTTTCCGTAAAGGTAAAGCTCCACTTGAGATGGTTCAACAGCTTTTCGGACCACAAATTGAAAACGATGCTCTTTACCGTTTTATTTCTGAGCAGTTCTATGAAGCCATTCAAAAAGAAAAAGTTCGTGCTGTTGGTTACCCACAGTTTGGAAACACAAAATATGAAGCAGGTAAGACAGTAGCTTTCGAAGCAACTGTTGAAATCTTCCCTGAAGTAACTCTTAAAGATTACTCAAAGCTAACTTTCAAAAAAGATTCAACAGAAGTATCTGCTGAAGATTTTGAAACTCTAAAGAAAAACTACCTTTCCTCAAAAGCTGAAGTTGTAGAAGTTGCTGATGCTAAAGCTGCTCTTGCTCATGGCCACTTCGCAGTTTTCAATTTCGAAGGTGAGATCGCTGATGGATCTAAGCCTGAGAACATGAAAGCATCTGACTACATGCTTGAAATCGGTTCTGGTCAATTCATTCCAGGATTTGAAGAGGGCATGATCGGTATGAAGAAAGGTGAAAAGAAAGACGTAAAAGTTACTTTCCCAGCTGAATACCACGAAGAATCTCTTCGTAATGCTCCAGTTACTTTCCACGTTGAGCTTCTTGAAATTAAACAAAAGAATTTCCCTGAGCTTAATGATGAACTAGCTAAAGAATTTGGTTTTGAATCAGCAGCTGATTTCGAAACAAAAAATAAATCAAGAATGGCACTTCAAAAGAAGCGTGAAGTAACTCAAAAACTTCACCAAGAAATTCTTGAAAAACTAATTTCTGAAAATACTTTTGATGTTCCATCTGCACTTGTTGAAGATCAAAAAGAAGCAGTAAGAGCTGATCTTAAGAACACTCTTAAAGGCCAAGGCTTCAATGATCAAATGATCGAGCTTTATTTTGAGCGTTGGAGCTCAGATGTTGAGCAAAAAGCGCTTTTCCAAGTTCGTTCAGGTCTAATCCTTGATCACCTTGCGAAGAAATATAATGTTGAAGCTACTGATGCTGATCTTGATGTAAAAATCGGTGAAATGGTTGAGCAGTCAGGAATGAAGAAAGATGAAATTGAATCTTTCTATAAAAACAATGCAAACGTAAAAAACAACCTTATGTATGCAATCCGTGAGGAAAAAACTTTCGCAAGCCTTATCAAGGATATGAAAGTTTCTTAATTTTCTTTTTTCTAGGTGCTCTCTTCGGAGAGCACCTTTTCTCCCATCTTCCCATCACAATTCTCTCCATACATTTTCCATCCTGATAAAAACTGTGAATGATTCCATCTTTTTGTTGGATTCTGAATGCTTGTTCCGAAGGTTCAAAGTAGTAACGCTCACTCCATCTACGAGTAGGTTTTTCTAAATTAAGCGTTGTGGAAAAGAGGAGAAGTCCGATGAAAAACAGTTTCAACTTTCTTAAGAGCATCAGCACTATCAGCATAATTGTGAAGCTATGAACTTCAACACTTGGACCCTTGAGAGTGAAGAGATAAAGCAGTTCTACGATCTTATCAAAACTCTTAATGATGTTGACCCCAAGTACCAGTGTGAAATCCCATAAAGGATAGGAGAGCAAGAAAAGTACGGGGGTGATCAGGCCCAGGATGAAGTTTGCCAGAGGGGAAAAGAGAAGGTTGAGAAAGGAAATTGATTCTCCTTGAAAGAAGCAGATAAGAAGTTGCCCGATAAAAAACCAGATAACCAAAGCAATATTTTTTAAACCTGAATAGATGATTCCCAAGAAGAAGAAACTGAAAATAAAAGAGAGGGGAGAGCTATTCAATTGGCCTAAGAATAGGCAGATGATGGCACTGATACCAAGGCTGAGAGTTTTATCAAATTTTTGGTTAATCAACTTAATAAGGCCCATACGCTTTAGGGGATCAAGGCCTGGAAGAGAGAAGATCAATAAACTCAAAACAACCAGAAATGGCATCGTCCATTTTTTAGGAAGAAGAAGATTAAGGGGAGTTAGCACTGCTGAGAGATGAAATCCTGATGGGGTGAAGGCATGGGAGAGTCCTATTCGTTTATATTTTTCTTTGTAGTTCTTACTCAAACTTTGAGTGTTGCCAGAGATCAGTCCATACCAGAAAGCGAGGTGATCTTTATCGGCCTTAGGAATTTCTTTGAGAGCGGTTTTAAAGTGAGTAAGTGAAATGGGGCGCTCAAATTGATAGAAGGAAGTGAGCTCTCTTTTTTTCATGAGAGAGAGGGAGGAAATGCCAAACGTCATGAAAATAAAAAAGAAGGTGAGTCCCCATTTCATATGGGGGGAGTAATGCAAGATTAGGGATGAATGCAGGACTATTAACTCATTGAATTCATAGCAATATGATGACGTGCTTCAACTCTTATCCCCTTGCGCCCTTATTGAATTTGAGATACTTAAAAACCATGAATATGTTGATGCAAATGGCACTGTTAAATGATGTGAGAACTTGGCTTGAGGAAGATGATCTAACTCGTAATGTGTACTACATTAAGTCATTGCCGAATCATCAGGTGGAGCTCTCCCTTAAAATTAAATCTGATCTCATTTTAGCGGGAAGTGATTATTTTTTAGCAGTATTTGCTGCTCTGGGATTTTCATCGTCTGAGTTACAAAAAATCTCATCTTTTGAGGGAAAGCGCATATCAAAAGGTGAAGTCATTAATTTGGGAAGCGCTCCCTTTGGAATTGCTCTCTCCAGTGAGCGACTAGCTCTTAATCTTCTAGCACACGCTTCTTCTATTGCAACATGGACCAACGTCTTTGCGGAAAAAACAAAAGCTTCAGGAATTAAAATTCTTGATACTAGAAAAACAACTCCAGGTCTTCGTGCTCTTGAAAAATATGCTGTTCGAGTTGGCGGAGGAGATAATCACCGTTTTGGACAGGGTGATGTATGGATGATTAAAGACAATCACAAAACATCTCTTGGTGGTCTTAAAAAAGCTTATGAGTTTTTTAAATCTCAGGGAACATTTTATAATTCGATGGTTGTAGAAATTCACTCGATCGAAGAATTAAAAGAGGCCATTGATTTAGGCATTCGTCATGTGATGCTTGATAATTTTGCGCCTGCCAAAATCCAAGAGGCCGTTGCTCTTAAGCCAGCTGATATGACTTATGAAGCTTCTGGTGGAATTCGATTAGAAAACATTGATCAATATTTAATTCGAGGTTTAGATGCCATCAGCATGGGAGCAATTACTAATGCAGCTCCTCGCGTGGACATCTCTTTAAAATTTAAATCATGAATGCATCTCTTCATACCGATGTTCTCATTCTTGGCTCTGGAATCGCTGGTCTAACAGCGGCACTGAAGCTTGCGGAACAAAAACTACAAGTAACAATTGTTACCCGTGAGAAGAAGCCTGAAGTGGCCAACACTTTTTGGGCACAGGGTGGGATTATTTATTCCCCCGAGACCATGCATGACAAAGAAGATTTAGTCGCAGACATCATGAAAGCATCGGCCTTTACTTCTTATGAAGAAGCTGCTCGGGTGCTTGCTGAGAAGTCGGCAAAAATTATTGATGAGATCCTTATAGATAAATCTCATACTCCGTTTGCAAAAGATGCTGAGGGAGAGTTGCTTTTTACTCAAGAAGCGGCCCATTCACGCAAGCGTATTATTTATAAAGGGGATATGACAGGGAAAGCGATCCAGGTTTCTCTGCTTAATTATCTTTCTGATAAATCAAAATTTCCGAACGTAGAATTTTTAACAAGTCATACTGCCATCGATCTTATTACTCCTAATCACCATGGAGTTAATATTCGACAGCGCTATGAAGAGAATAAAGTGGTCGGCGCTTATGTGTTCGATCAGTTAGGAAATCAGGTAAAGAAAATCATCGCTAAAACCACAATCCTCGCAACGGGTGGAGTAGGTGCACTTTATCTTCACCACTCAAATGCAGAAGGTGCCAGAGGTGATGGTCATGCTATGGCCCATCGAGCGGGAGCAGCGGTGATGAATATGGAATTTATCCAGTTTCACCCGACAACTTTCTATAACCGTTCAAGCCATCGCCGTTTCTTAATTTCAGAAGCTGTTCGTGGTGAAGGCGGACGTTTGATTAACTCTAAAGGCGAAGCCTTTATGAGTAAGTATCATCCGGATGCAGAACTTGCCCCGCGAGATGTTGTTGCCCGTGCGATTTTAGAAGAGATGATTTCTGATAAAGCAGACTGTGTGTACTTGGATATTTCCCACAAGGATGAATCATACTTGAGAGAGCGTTTCCCAACGATCAATGCTTACTGTGCTGATAATGGCGTGGATATGGCCCATGAGCCAATTCCTGTCGTGCCAGCAGCTCACTATACTTGTGGGGGAGTTAAGACAGATCTGAAAGGAAGAACGAATCTTATTCATTTGTATGCTGTAGGTGAGGTAGCATGCACAGGACTTCATGGTGCTAATCGCTTGGCCTCAACGAGTCTTCTCGAAGGTCTAACCTTTGGGTATCTTGCCGCAGAAAATATTTTGACCGAAATTCACGATATTGAAGTTTATCGAGCTGATACTATTAAAGATTGGGTACTGGGAACTGAAGAAATTGATCTTGCTCTCATTGCTCAAGACCAGCTCACACTCAAACAGACTATGTGGAACTACGTAGGTCTTTCTCGCTCTAAGAATCGTCTTAATCGTGCTCGTGCGATGTTCACTGAACTGAAAGATGAGATTTCTAAATTCTATAAGCATGCCCAACTTCACGATGAACTCATTGGACTTCGTAACGGCGTTGAGACTTCGTTTATGGTTTTGAATGCGAGTCTTCGTAATAATAAATCGGTGGGCTGTTTTTATCTTAAAGACTAATTTGATGAACGATAGTCAGCTGGATATTTAGCACAGTTAAAGGCAATTTCTCCAAAACCTCTCAGCGCTGAGTACATTGAGTATGCCCACATCTCACACACATTGGGATTCTCACTCTGCTGACATAACTTTAATGTCGTTTGCAAAAATTCTTGATCACAATCGCGACGATTCATTCCACTGGTAACTGGCTCATGGTGATAACAGTAATCGTGCTGAATACAGGCCGGATAAAAAAGCTCGGTGTGACCGCCACTAGGCCCGGTACAACCATCAGTGAAAAGAGTGATCCCTTCGGTACTCTTGCTAACACAAAAATTCCAGTGAATGGGAAGACCACTTTTCGGGCAGGTATAGGAGTCATGCATTTCTCCTCCCACTTCCAGGCAATATCGAGTTAACAGGTCAGAAGCCTGAACTGAGGACAGGAAGAATAGGAAGGAAAGAGAGACGAACTTCATCTCTTTATCATAAGGATCTAGTACCCAGATGCCTAGCCCCCTGAAATCATGTTCTTAATCGGACTTATCTTTCAGGGTTTATCTGTCTTTTTTACATGATTCCCATTATTTGACGCTGACATTCCCTTCCTTTTCCTCTAAAACCAACCAACTAAAAATTATCGTTAGGTGCTCGTATGCTTGATAAAAAGTTTCAGGAAAAATCTATTTATTTCTCTTCTCTTGGTTGCTCGAAGAACCTAGTGGATTCGCAGGTGATGCTTGGGCACTTGAAGCTCGATGGTTTTAAAATCACTACTGAGCCAGAAGATGCAGAAGTAATTATTGTGAACACTTGTTCGTTTGTTGAGGCCGCGAAAGTGGAATCTATTGAAACAGTTCTTGATCTTGCAAGCTACAAAGAAGATGGTAAGTGTAAGGCGCTCGTGATGTCTGGATGTATGTCTCAAAGATATTCAGCGGAACTTGAAGCAGAGATGCCTGAAGTTGATATGTTTATCGGAACAGGTGAGTACAACAAAATCGTTCCTCTTCTTCGTGCTATGGAAGAAGGAAAACTTGAAAAGAAATCATTCGTTGAAATCCCAAGATATATTCACACAGAATTTGATCCTCGCTTAAATACCTCTCCAGGTTATATGGCGTGGTTGAAGATTAGTGAGGGATGTAACAGAAACTGTACGTTCTGTATTATCCCGACTCTTCGTGGAAAACTTCGTTCTCGTACTGTTGACTCTCTTGTTGCTGAAGCTACTGCTCTAGCAGCTTCAGGAGTAAAAGAATTAAATCTTATCTCTCAAGATTTCTCTGACTACGGAGTGGATCTTGCTGGTGGTGGGAAAATTGATAATAAGAACCCAATGATCTATGAGCTTCTTTCTCGTCTTGAGATGGTAGAAGGAATTGAATGGGTTCGAGTATTCTACTTCTATCCAGATGATCTTACTGAAGACGTAATGGATCTGATGGCCAAATCTAAAAAAATCACAAAATACTTAGATATGCCAGTACAGCATTTTGCTGATGGTGTTCTTCGTCGTATGAACCGAAGGGTCACTAATGATGTGATTCATCAGAAGATCGCAACTCTTCGTGCAAAAATTCCGGGAATTGTTCTTAGAACAAGTATCATTGTTGGTTTCCCTGGAGAGACAGAAGAGGATTTTGAAAAACTTCTTGAAGGTATTAAGCTCGCTCGTTTCAACCATCTTGGCGTATTTAAATATTCTGATGAGGAGGGGACACCTGCTCTCAGATTAAAAGATAAAGTATCGCAAGAAGTGATTGATGAGAGATTTGAGAAACTTTATGAAGCTCAAAGAGAAATTGCTCGTGAACTTAACCAAGCTTACCTTGGTAAAGTAATCGATGTTCTTGTTGAAGGTGCTCATGAAGAAACAGATCTGCTTCTTCAAGGTCGTCACGCCGGTCAGGCCCCAGATATCGATGGAAAAGTGATTATTAATGATGGAATGGCAAAGGCCGGTGACATTGTTAAAGTTGAGATCACTGAAGTACTGGATTACGATTTAGTTGGTCGTATTATTGGTCAGTAGCCACTCGTTTAGTGAGTGCCGATTTTAAATCTTTAATTTCTTCATCAAGCTTCGTGTTCTTTGTTTCATGAAGCTTGTAATGAAGAAGGCCATAGGCCTGCTTATCTTTTAAATCTTTTGTTAAAAGTTTTACTTCCATCTGTTCCACCGCTAGCTCTACTTCACGAATTTGCGCCGTCACTTCCTGGAATTTGAGATCAATATGCTGCGTGAGCTGAGTAAACAGGTCTTTTATTTCTTCGTTCTTTTTTGCTTTAAATGGCCACATGCACCTTACTCCTTCCTCTATTATAGCAAATAACAGACCTTCTTATGGAGTAGGTAGAAGTTTCTCCCCACGGGGTCTTGAACTCCGTCCGAATTGGTTTACACTCAAGGTATCAAGGAGTTGTGTGTGGCCAAAAAGTTGATTATTGTTCTCTGTTTAATGACGAGTATCTCCGCGCAAGCTGGTGTGATGGATAAGGTAAGAGGAGTTCTTACCAATCTGATCGGTGCTAAGTGGACAGAGAGATTATTAGGTTTTGGACAAGACTCTGCGCCAACGTCAGATCTAAAAATGCCGGAGATTCCATCGGTTGAGCAGCTTAGACTTACAACAAGTACCAATGAGCTTTTAAAAAAAGAAGCCACGGCCTTTGATAAACTTCCGACAGAAAGAATTCGTCAGTTCAATTTTAATTTCTTACAGGAGCTTTTTGAAGTAACTCGCAGAACAGAAGCGCGTGATGAAGAACTGTCAACTTGGATGAATGCTCTTGATCAAGGTGGAAGTCGTGAAGGGATTTATCAGTCACTAGTTCTTGATGAAGTTTATAATACTCTGGAGAGTATTGAAAATTCTCCGTCAAATAAGATCCTTGATTTTGTTGTTTATTATTCAAATAAATATTTAAATCAGGCCATGAGTAAAGAGCAGTTAGCAGAACTTAATCATTATACTCTTAAAAGAATTTTGACCGAGAAGGGAATTGATGTGATGGAGTTCTACCAAACTAAAAACTTGGATGATCTTTATCGCTGGTATGCTTTTTTCTCAAGTGATGTTGCTTATCTTTATCCTGCTTCATTTGCTAATAACGAAGTTCGATCGCAAAAATCGATTGATTACCATTATGAGTGGGCCAAAAGTATGCCCATTCAGCATATCAAGTCTGAATTCATCATCAAGATGCATAAGCTCATGAATGATCTACAAGAAGTTCAAGAATAAAACGGATTCTCAATATCAAATAAACTACAAAGTAATCGTTCTACACCAAGTGCAATCCCTGCACTTGGTGGCAGACCTCGCTTCAGACTCTCATAAAAAATCTTTGGCTCTGCTAACTCATATCCATAAAGTTTTTTCTTCAGAAGTTTTTGCTCATTAAAGCGCTCAATCTGCTCCTGTACATCTGTTAGTTCATTGAAGGCATTACAAAGTTCGACGCCATTAATGTAGACTTCAAAACGCTCACACACTCTCGAGTCTTCTTTTTTAAGAGTAGAAAGTGCTTTGAGAGGAGCTGGAAACTCATAAATCATCAGTAGTGGATATTTAATAAGTTCTGGTTCGATTTTGTTTAAGTAGAGAAGAAAGAAGTAATCATCCCATTCAAGCTCACTGATCGGCACTGGAACATCAGGAAAACTTTTTAAGAGTTCCTTGATGGAAGGAACATCAAGAAAATTGAGAATATCAATTTGTAAAAATTCTTTAAAAAGTTCCTGCATGGTTTTTTTGACCATTGAAACTTTTTGCATATGAGGGCGCACCGGTAAACCACGAAGCTTGCCTTCTTCGAGACAAAACTCAATAAGGTTTTGAGTGTCATCCATGATTTTCGTGTAGTGGGCATTCTTGCGATACCACTCAAGCATTAAAAACTGAGAACGATGAATGGGGGAATTCGGCTCATCACGAAAACAATAGGTGATGGTAAAAATATCATTCAGACCTTCCTCAGAAAGTGAGAGAAGTTCTTTCATACAGAATTCAGGAGAAGTATGGAGATATCGTGCGTCTTTTTGGTTCTTGATAACACTTGTTAATTGAAATGGATGAATATGAACTTCCATTCCGGGGTTTTCAACAGCGGGAGGCGTGATAACATCTAAGAAACCATTTTGGTTAAAAAAATTTCTGATTAACCCCACAAGCTCAAATTGATATCGTATGCGCATAGATAAAAATCTCTTAAAAAATGTCGTTAACTCCAGTCCCGAACTTGATGAAGCCGACTGGTCAGGAGCGGTAGTCTTTTTATGTACCGATCAGGAAGTCTTCTTTATCATGCGATCCTTGGATATGCCTACACACAAAGGCCAAGTTGGTTTTTTTGGAGGACACAAAAAAGTAGGAGAAACTCCTTTAGAAGTGGCCGGCCGTGAGTTTACGGAAGAGACCGGTTTACCAATATCTGAGATCGAATATTTAGGGTGCTTACCACTGGTACGAACCAGCTTTGGTAAGGCCATTCTGCCAATTGTTTGTTATTACGCAGGGGACCCTAAAAAAGTCTTTAATGATGCCGTGAGCAATGGGGAGTGGAGCGACCTCTTTACTTACCCTTGGAAGCAGCTTCTAGAAGAGGATAGTTGGAGTATGGGATTAACCCGTGGACTAACTCCTCATCCTGTATTATTCCATACTTTGAGAACACCATGGCTTCAAACCAAGTTTAGTCAGCATGAGTCCTATATGTTATGGGGAGCTACTGCTTGGATGGTTTGGGAGATGGTTCAAAGAATCAATAATAAGGATCAATAATGGAACTTTTTATTCAAAATAATCTCGAGCTGGTTATTGCCGGTCTTGCTTCAGTTGGCGGGGTTATTACCTACCTTCTTCTGCGTTCAAAAAAAGACAGTGCACCTCGCGAGAGTGATGTTGAAGAGAGTAAGGTGGCAGCTCCTACTGTAACGGCTGCTCCTAAAAAAGAAATTGAAGGTGTTAGCTGGGCCCACCGTTTAAGTCAGGGATTGGCCAAATCACGTCAGGATATCTGGGGTAAAATCGGCGGACTTTTTGCTGGTGAGAAGGCCGATCTTGATTCAATCGAAGAGGTTCTTTATTCTGCGGATATTCCGACTAGCTATGTTCAATCTCTCTTGGAGAAACTTGAGAACGAGGGTAAAGGGAAAAATCCTGAAGAGATTCAAGAAATAGTTTTCAATTTTTTAAATGATAAGATGGCCCCGATTCAGGCCAATGTGAACGAAGACCTTTTTGCTTTTAAAGGCAATGGTTCAACTAAAGTGTTCATGATTGTTGGTGTGAATGGTGCCGGTAAAACGACGACCATTGGCAAGCTAGCTACTAAGCTTAAAGCTCAAGGTGCTAAGGTTCTTGTTGGTGCTTGTGATACTTTCCGTGCCGCTGCTGTTGATCAGTTGCAGGTGTGGTGTGAGCGTGCTGGTGTCGATATGGTTCGAGCTAAGGACGGAGCTGATCCTTCTGGGGTGGCATTTGATACTGTCGCCAAGGCCTTTGCAGAAAATTACGATTACTGCCTGATCGATACAGCAGGAAGATTGCATACCAATCAGAACTTGATGGATGAACTTTCTAAGACCAAAAGAGTAATGAGCAAGATCAATTCTGAGGCTCCTCATCAAGTACTTTTAGTACTAGATGCGATTACTGGTCAAAATGCTCTTAAACAAGCACAAGAATTTAACAAAGCTCTTCAATTATCTGGTATTATTTTTACTAAGTGTGATGGTTCGGCCAAAGCAGGAAGTGCAGTGGCCATTGTTGATGAACTTAAAGTGCCTATCACATACATCGGTGTTGGAGAGGGAGTAGAGGATCTTCACCACTTTGATAAAGACCTCTATTTGAAAACATTAGTAGGATTAAACGGGTTTTAACCTAGACTTTTATCTGGTTGTACCCTAATTTATTTTATGACCCAAATGAGTCAGGAAGTTGAATTTAATGTGTTAGGTTGTCGCGTAAAAGTGCAGCCTGATCAGGAAGACAGTCATATTGCCAGGTCAGTGGTTGATTTAGTGAACTCAGAAGTGATTAAACTAAAATCTGCCAGACCGACGCTTAAAGATACCGATGTCGCTATTCTCGTTGCTCTTAAAATCGCAACAGAGAACAAACATCTAGAACTAGAGTATAAGAAGAACATCCTCATGCTTGAGGAGTCTTTACAAAAAGCTCTTGAACTAATTGAAGCGAAGTAAGCAGAATGGATAAAGAGATCTTAAGAGCAAGATCCCTTGAAATTCTGAATGGCCTTTCTCCTGTTGCTTTGGAAGATATCAAACAAGGTCTAACGAAGCAGTTGCATCATTTTTTTCAGCAAAATCCTCAACTCACGGTCAGTATTGGTGGAGCTTATCTGCCTATGAAGAATGAAGTCTTGGCCGATTTCCATGAGCTTAAGAATCATTTTTCTCTCACATTAAGTTATCCGGTGAAAACTGATGACTCAATGTGTTTCGGTCTGAGCGCAAATCCTCAAGGGAAGGCGTGGTTATCAGACTTTGAAAAAGTAGTGACCCCAGCGTGGTTATTGATTCCGGGACTTGCCTTCGGTTTGAAGGGCGAGAGACTGGGAAGAGGGGGAGGATACTATGACCGTTATCTGGCCCATAATATTCCCTTCAGAATTGCGCTGACATACTCGGGTTTAATTTGTGAGAATATTCCTGTCAAAGAGCACGATGCTTTGATGGATTTTATAATAACAGAAAGCTTTTGTTGGGATGTTCGCCAGCAAAAGAGAATATAAGGGGAATCTATGAGTCCAGTTGTGATGATTCTTGTAGGAGCGCTAATCGGTGCCGTTCTGGCATTCGTTGCTTTTACGATCAAGAGCTCAATCGATAAAAAAAATCAGCTTAATGCTAGCGAAGATATTCTTAAGAAGGCCAAAGATGAAGCCGAAAATTTAAGAAAACAAGCTCTTAATGACAGCAAACAGATCGTTCGTGAAGAGCGCAATCTTCTTGAAGCTGAAATGGAAAAGAAGAAGAAGCACCTGACTGATTTTGAAAGAGGACTAACTAAAAAAGAAGTTTCTCTTGAGCAAAAAACAGAACAGCTTCAGAAAGAACAAGAGAAGATCAAAGCGAAAGAAGTTGAGATCGATACACGTGTTCAAAAGCTTGATGTTGAAATTAAAAAGAACGTAGAAGTTGGTGAAGAACTTTCTCACAAGTTAACTCAGGTTGCTGGTCTTACTAAAGAGCAGGCAAAGCTTGAGCTTGTTGAGCAAGTAGAAGAAGAAGCTCGTCTTGATGCTGCTAAAAAAGTCAAGCGCATTGAAGAAGAGGCCAATGAAGAATCTGAAAAAAGAGCAAAAAGAATTGTAGGAATTGCTATTCAGCGTTTTGCAGGAGAGTACGTTGCTGAGCAAACAATCTCATCTGTTGAAATTGCTGATGATGCGGTTAAAGGACGTCTGATTGGTCGTGAAGGCCGTAACATCAGAGCGTTTGAGCAAATCTGTGGAGTGGATCTTATTATTGATGATACTCCGGGGATCGTAACTATTTCTTCATTCAACGTTGTTCGTAAAGAAATCTCTCGTATGACTATCGAGCGTCTTATTGCCGACGGTCGTATTCACCCAGCGAAAATTGAAGAGTTCTACGAGAAGTGCAAGCAAGAGTTTGAATCTCGCCTTCGTGAACTTGGTGAAAAAGCTCAGATGGAAATCGGTGTTCACGGTATCCACCCTGAAATTCTTAAACTAATCGGTGCTCTTAACTGGAGAACTTCATACACACAAAACCAATATCAGCATGCTCTTGAGACTGCATTCCTTGCAGGTAACATGGCGGCGGAACTTGGTCTTAACGTTAAGCAAGCTCGTCGTGCAGGTCTTATGCATGATATCGGTAAAGTTCTTGATGCTTCAGCTGAAGGTTCTCACGCTGTTATCGGTGCTGACTTTGCTAAAAAATACGGAGAGTCTCCGGATATCGTTCACGCAATTCGTGCTCACCACGATGATGAAAAACCGGAATCAGTTCTTGCTCACCTTGTGGCCGCTGGAGATGCTCTTTCTGGTGCTCGTCCTGGTGCTCGTAAAGCTCTTAAAGAGTCTTACGTATCTCGTCTTTCAGATATTGAAAAAATCGTTAATGGCTTTGAAGGTGTTCATCGTTCATATGCGATCTCAGCAGGACGTGAAGTTCGTGTTCTCGTTGAGAATGAAAGAGTATCTGATGAGCAAACAATTATGCTTTCTCGCGATATCGCTCGTAAAATTGAGCAAGAGATGTCTTACCCTGGAACAATTAAAGTTTCAGTAATCAGAGAAACTCGTGCAGTAGGAATCGCGAAGTAATATGGAAAAGACGGCCATTGTTACAGGTTCTTCTTCAGGCCTGGGCCTAGAAATTTCACAATCATTACTTGATCAGGGATTCACCGTTTTTGGTGGATCCCGTTCAGGAACCTCCATTGAACATGACAATTTTTACGATGTAGAGCTCGATATTACGAGCGAAGAATCTGTCATGGAGTTTTACGAAACAGTTCGTGAATTTACCGAAGACATTCATCTTTTTGTTAACAATGCAGGAATCTGTCATATGAGTCCTGTGATTGAGATGAGTACTTCAGTTTTTGAAGAGCATCTGGCCACTAATACAGTTGGTCCTTTTTTGATGTTTAAGTATCTGGCCCCTTTTATTGTTCCTACTGAGACGCACATTATTTCAGTTCTATCAGCAGCAGCTCATTATGGTTATCCGAATGTTAGCGGTTATAGTGCTTCTAAGTTTGGGCAACGAGGACTGATTGAGAGCTTGAAGAAAGAGTGGAAGAACCATCAGGTTCGTTTCACTAATCTCTGCCCTGGTGCGATTGATACTCCGCTGTGGGATAAGATGGGGATGACTTTTGCGCGTGATAAGATGCTCTCTATTGATGAGTTTATGAGCGTGTTTAACTTTGTCTTAAATTCTCCAAGGCGTATTCAGTTTCCTGAAATCACTTTCCTAAATAAAGATGGATTCCTAGAGTGAATAGCTTGAGTTCAAAGAACCCTCGATTACTTGAACTCACTTTTTTAATTCTTGTGATTTTAGTTTTGTCGTTTATTTCTCTTTCAGCGGCTTCACTTGTTGCACTTGGTTTTATTTGGAACTGGACACTGTTGTTTGAAGTAGAGAAAGTGAAAACGAATAAACGCTATCGCTTTTCAACTCTAAAATTTGTATTCATTCTTAAAGATATCTTCGAAAAACCGCTGAAAGCTCACCCTCAATACCTGTGGATTGCTCGACTGTTTCCTGCCGGATTTTTCTGGCTTTTAGTAGGTTATTTTCTGAATAGCTTCGCTTTTTGGTGGGCCCCTTTTGTAGGAAGTGCTCTTCTTGAGGCCATTCACTGGGTGATTCAAAAGAAGGTTTCAGCGTGAGAATTATTCCTGTCTCTCTTTGTATTTTTCATGAGATCAGTGATCATTTAAAAGTTTGGGTTCAGACCAGAACCGATGATGGCCCTTTTCATGGATTGTCAGAATTTCCAGGTGGTGGAATTGAAGCTGGGGAAACACCACTGGACGCTTGTATTCGCGAAGTTTCGGAAGAAGTGGGCATTGATGTAAAAGCCTCCGATCATCATTTTTTCGGAGATTACACCTTAGATTTTGGTGAGAAGAAAATCATTCTTTATATTTTTCTTTTTCCTAAATACAGCGAATTAGAAGGGAAGGGAGAGTGGTTGACCATTACTCAAGATCGTCTGAGCGAGCCTTTTAGAGGAAAAATTCCGCCTCCAAATCATCAGATTATTGATGATCTCTTTAAGTCCTTATATAGTGGGCCACATGAATAGTATTACTCAAATTGTTATCTTTACCTTCCTCTTTGGGCTCTCTTTTGGCACCCAAGTTCTTTCTCCAGTAGTTGATACCAAACTTACGGGTGTGGGATTTTATAAACTAGGAACTTCCATTGTTCTGGTGACATTGATGCTCAGCCTCGGTCTGGATTTCTTTATGGAGCCGGGCTTAAGTCCAGTAGAGTATGGCTGTTATGCTTTTTTAATTGTCAGTAATATTTTAACTTATTTTCTTCACCGTGATGATAAGACCATTTTTATGTGGGCCTTATATATCCTGCAAGTTGTGACTTTTTCCATATTAAGTTTTTATGTTTTTGCTTTCAATCCTCTTTGGTTACAGTTCTTTTTCATCACCATGGGACTGATCGGGATCTCCAACTTTGCTATGATCCTTGGGCACTATTATCTAGTTGTTCCGAAGCTCACTTTTGAACCTCTGATCTACTGTTTGTGGATTTTTTGGGTTTTTATTTTCATAAAGCTTTTCTTTTCCCTCACCATTCTTTTTGGCCCAGCTGCTCCTTATCTCGTTGAAGGAACAACTTATGGAGACGGTTATATGTATAACTGGCTATTCATTTCCATGAGATATCTTTGGGGATATGCTGCTCCGATTATTTTAAGTTTTTTCACTTACAGACTATGTCGATTAAAGTCCAATCAGAGTGCAACTGGCGTTCTTTACATCGTAGAGTTTTTTGTTATTGTGGGTGAACTTATTTCAATCTATTTAATGGCCAAACACGGACTTGCTCTATGATGGATATTCAAATTACTTGTAAAGAATGCGGTTCAAGCGTGGATATTAATCCTACTCTTGATGCTTCAAAAGCTCAGTGTGAAGTTTGTCAGCATGTGACGCCGGTGAAATTTACTCCAGCTCATGTGGAAGGTCGTTTAGAAGAGTGTCCTGTTTGTAGTCGTCAGGATTTTTATAAGCAGAAAGACTTTAATCGCAAAATTGGTGTTACTCTTTTTGTGATTGCCGCTATTTTATCTATTTGGACGTACGGAATTTCTCTGGTTGTCCTTTACTTACTCGATGTGTTTTTATTTAGAAGATTAGCGATGGTTGCTATTTGTTATAAGTGCCAGACTAACTTTCGAAGCATCACTAATATGAATGAAATTAGAGACTTTGATCACGAAATGAACGACAGGATTGTTTATTCAGATCATGACTTTAAGGGAAAACCATTATCTCATTAAAATCACTGGAATTAAGTGAATTTTATTGATCTGCTTTTTCTTTTAAAGTTTTATGCTATAATTAGTCTTTAACTAACAGGAGATCTTTCCCATAGAACCCCCGTCCGAAACGTCACTTACACTTTCCCTTTTCTCATTTTATAAAGACCTAGGCTGCAACTCATGAGTGCTGATCAAGAACTATTGTTAATCCTAGTCTCTCTATTACTTTCTGGTTTTTTCTCCGGTTCAGAGGCGGCTCTAATGTCACTTCCTCATGAAAAGGCGAAACAGATTGCAGAAGAGCATGGGATAGATTCATGGGCCATAAAACAATGGCTAACTAAACCTAATGATATTTTAACTACCATCCTGGTAGGGAATAACTTCGTTAATATTTTTATCGCTTCATTGTCGACTTCGATTGCTCAGCGGTTTTTTGCCAATGACGCCATTGCGATTTCAGTATTTGTAACAACGATGGTGATTTTATTTGTAGGAGAGATCCTGCCGAAGACGTTTGCACGTGGTAAAGCTGAAAAAATCGCTCCGCTTTGTATGATTGTTCTCATTGGTTTTTATTACATGCTCTACCCGATGGTAAAAATCTTTATGAAAATCATTGAACTTGTCCTTGGTAAGAATGCCCAGGTGCAAGGGCGCCAGGTGACGAAAGATGATATTGAAGTGATGGTGGAGATGGCCGAAGAGAAGAAAAGTATGGATTCAAAACAACTTGAACTCCTTACTTCGATCTTAGAATTCCCGTCGATTAAAGTAAAAGACATCATGGTTCCTCGTACCAGCATTGAAGGTATTCAAAAGGATATGAGTTACCAAGAGATCATTAAGCTAGTTAAGGAAGATGCCCATTCACGATATCCAGTGTATGACGAAGATCTGGATGAAGTACTTGGCTTCTTGCACGTAAAAGATTTAGCTTTTGCTGATGATCAGGACAAACAAAAATTTAATGTTACCAGATATGTAAAGCCGCCATTTTATGTTTATGAGCACATGAAAATTCATGCTGTTTTTGACCACATGAATAGAAAAAAAGTTCACTTAGCGTTGGTGAAAGATGAAAACGGCATTGTCGTAGGTATGCTTACTCTCGAAGACATCATGGAAGAAATTTTTGGTGAAATTCGTGATGAGCATGATGATGAACAAGACGGAATTCTGGGAGTTGAATCTGAGGAAGGGGTGATTGTGCCGCCGACGATTTCTCTTCGAGATCTTTATAACGAATATGATATTAAGATTCCTCTAAATGATAACTATTCTACACTCAATGGATTTTTGATGGAGCACTTAGGAAATAACTTTCCTAAGAAAGGTCACATGATCATTTGGGACAAATATTCTTTTGAATTGGTGCGTGTTAAAAATTCTGAAATTAAAGAAGTTAAAATTAAGTCGACTTCTGGAGAGCACATCATTAATCCTCATGTTGAGGAAAAAGAAGATGCTCGCATTATTGCAGCAAAATAACATCAGATGTTTATGGAAAAAAAGATTTATCAAGTATGTGTCATTGGCGGGGGTTCTGCTGGTGTGATGGCAGCACTTCGTACAGTGCTCAATAATGATGAATGTCTTTTCTTTCCAGGAACCCCCAAAGATAAGAAGAAGTCGCGTGCGATGTGGGTAAGACGTGTAGAAAACATGCCCGCCCATTTAGAGTATAAACGAGGAATCGAAGATCCTAATCTTGAAACAATAAAATGGATTCAAGATTCAGAATTTAAAAATAAACTCTATCTTCATAAAAACGTGGGAGTGACTTCTTTGTCAAAAAGAAGTGATGGGATGTTTGAAATTACAACTTCCAAGAATGAAGTGTATTGCGCTCATTATGTTATTCTCTGCACGGGAGTGATGGATGTTCAGCCGATCATCAATGGAAGCATTGAACCTATTTTTGAATATGCCAATGCTCAAACGATGGATTATTGCCTGATCTGTGATGGTCATCATGTGCTCGGTAAGAACACCGCTGTGATTGGACATAACTCAGGGGCTGCTTGGGTGGCCATCATGCTTCATGAACGGTATGAAGTTCCCATTTCGATTCTCACTCACGGCGAGGAGCTGAATCTAAGTGATGAAGTTGAAGCGCTTGTTGAGAAATATAAATTTAAAATCATAAAAGAAAAAATCACAGGTCTCCAAGGTAAGGAGAGAGGAATTCTTTCACAGATTGATTTTGAAAATGGTCATCACCTCAAAGTGGATATCTGCTTTGTTTCACTTGGTATGATTGTCTACAATGAGCTCGCCCGTATGTTAGGGGCAGATCTTGATGAGAGAGGCTTTGTAAAGGCCAATACGGCTGGTGAGACATCTGTGGCCAATCTTTATGTTGCAGGTGATTTAAAGGCCAATACGCGCAAACAAATCTATACGGCCTGGGATCATGCAGTCTCTGCGGCCAATGATATCAATCAAAAAATTCGCAAGCTTCGACGTTAATTTCTAAGACTCGTCATTAATAACTTTGATCTGAACATCAGTCTTGATCTTGGCCCGACAACTAAGACGAATGATTAGTGGTTTAAGTCCAGCATTTTTTCTTTCTTCACAAAGAGCTTCAATCGTATTTTGTTCCACCGCACCTGCAGGATGAAGAGCTTCAGGATTTATCACTTCAATGCGACAAGCACCACATGATCCTGCTAAACAACCAAAGGGAAGTTTACATCCTTGCGTATCAAGTGCGTCATGAAGAATGGCGTCTTGAGAAATTTCAAAGACTTGATTGGTATCAATGAGCGACACTTTGGGCATTAAAAACATCCTTGTCAAATGCTAATGAGAGGCAGAAACTTTCTTTCATTAAAGTTTAATCTTAACTGAACTTGAGATTCTGGTCACTAGCAAATAGTGAGAAAGGAGACCGACATGTTAACTCTAGAAAAGATGTATTCAATGGGCCACGAGGAAGTGATTTTCGTTCAAGATAAATCATGTGGGTTAAAAGCAATTATTGGTATCCATGATACGACATTAGGACCTGCTCTAGGTGGGACGAGACTTTGGCCTTATGCCAGCGAAGAAGATGCCCTGGTTGATGTTCTTCGTTTATCTCGCGGTATGACCTACAAAAACGCCATTTCTGGCCTTAATCTCGGTGGGGGAAAGGCGGTAATCATCGCCGACCCTAAAGATAAGAATGAAGCACTTTTTAGATCATTTGGACGCTTTATTGAGTCTCTCAATGGTCGCTATATTACGGCTGAAGATGTGAACACAAGTGTTGATGATATTGAGCACATCTTTACTGAAACAAATTATGTTACTGGTGTTGCTCAGGCCAATGGTGGATCTGGAAACCCATCGCCTTATACGGCCCTCGGTGTGTTTCGTGGAATCGAAGCATCTGTTACTAAAGCTTTTGGTAAGCGCGATCTTAAAGGTAAAACTATTGCGATCCAAGGTGTTGGTTCGGTTGGTTTTGAACTTGCCAAGCTTCTTCATGAAGCTGGAGCAACAATTGTTTATACTGATGTGAACGAAAGAAATATTCAGAGAATGAAAGAAGGAGTTCCATCTGCTAAGTTTGTAGCTCCGAATGAAATCTTTAGTGTTGCTTGTGATGTTTATGCTCCTTGTGCTCTTGGTGCATCAGTAAATGATGAAACGATCCCGCAACTAAAAGCGAAGATTGTTTGTGGTGCTGCTAATAACCAACTTAAAGAAGATCGTCATGGCCTTATTCTAAAAGAGAAAGGCATCCTTTATGCTCCAGATTACCTGGTAAATGCTGGTGGTGTGATGAACGTGTCTATTGAGTTTGAAGGCTGGGCCGATTCTAAGTCTCGTCGTATGGTAGATACAATCTATGATAAGACTTTAGAAGTGTTCAAGATCGCTGAAGCTCAAAATATCCCTGTTAATAAGGCTGCTGATGTGATGGCCGAGAATCGAATTACGGCCATGAGACAAATCAAGACAAGTTATCTTGGTAAAGTTTCGCATCGTATGCCTGGTCAAAAAAGAAGATAGTCATAATGAAAGGGCCTCATCTGAGGCCCTTTTTTATTTGGCATCATTCCTGCTTATCTTTTTTAGTCGAAAGATAAAGAAGGAGTTGATTTATGCTGTTAATGCTTACCAAGAAACTAAAGTGGCTGCAGATCAAAGTCTTGCGTGAGGCAGAAAGGCTCATGGCCGGTCCGCCTATTATTGTTAAGCGCAAGAAGCTTAGTTAGCTGCTGTTTGTACGGCTGTTCTTTGAGTCGCTGATAATGGCCCTGAGAAAAATAAGATATGTCTTACCTGTCCTGTAAAATCTGGACTTGCAATCTCTGGCGATGATATCGGCGCCGCAAAGCTTACTTCTAAGTTAAAGAGGGTATTAAAGCCTACTCCCAATGGATATTTTCCATTCCCATCTAGATTAATAACTACTCCATTACGGCGCAAGCTTGTAACGGGAGAGTTTGGAACGAGAAGAATATTTCCACCGCTATTCTCAATTGAAAAATTCTCTAAAAGCGTATCATTGCTAGCTGGAACACTATTAACTCGTAAACGTAAAAACACTGTATCAATATTGTTTACACTGCTGCCGACTGTCTCCACACCTGTAAGACTAAAGCAGTTGGCCGCTCCACATGTCGTTGCAGGTCCTGAGAATAAATTTAACCCTTCATAAACATCAGTCGTCTGTCCTGCTGACCAAGCAAGGAAACTAGTCGGTTTAACTTTTATTCCTGACATGGTGAGAGTTGAGGCCAATGCCGCTACTGGACTGTTACCGAAGTCATCTTCAATATCATTAAAGTTGGTAAGAGTAGAAATATTTCCTAGTCCATCAAAGTCAAAATCACTTGCTATGACTGTGTACTCAAAAATAAGCTGAGTCGCTGTACTGCCGGTTGGCTGATAAGCGAAATCAACATTGCTTCCACCTAGATTACTTCTCAAAATAGGAGAGCCGGTGACTGTTACATCTTCATTGGCAGTCAGTCTTACCTGAATCACTTCGCCCACTTCGTAGTAGCCAGCAGCACTGATAAGTGAAGGAGTCATGCTAGGAGCGCGGGAATCAACTCCGATCGTATTCACCATTGCTGGAAGATTAACGTTTCCAATATTGTTTCTCCCGATATCTTGAATAGCAGAGCGAGTTGCTGCTTCAAGAGCGAGAAAACTTATTGCCGTATCGCTGAGATTAGAAACAATCGGCGTGTAGGAGAATGTTAAAGCAGTGGTTGCTGGTAGAGCAGGTGTTGTGACATTGGCATTGACTATGGTTCCGCCAATATCCAAAAGAATGCGAGGTGTACCTGTATAGGTAACTGGCTCACTGAAATTTACAGTAAAGGTAAGGGTTTGTCCTCCCACATAAGTTGTCGCTGCTGGCTCAACCACACTGGTGATCATTGGTCTGGTCGTATCAACCAACACATTAGCTAAATTGGGAGCAGTATAGGTCAGATCAACTGCTGTATTACCAGCATTATCTCTCACATTGGCAGCATTAGTGATGGGTGAAGTGATCGCGATTCCATCGCTGTCATTATCAGTATTCGCAATGGTATATCGAAATGTTAAAAAACGATTGGCCACTCCGGCCGAAAGAGTTGATGTCGCCTGTGCATTACGAGTTGTAGCTCCAATGGTAATAGGAAGATCACTGGCATTGGTTGCGACGAGGACAACTGGCTCAGAGAATTGCACTGGGAAGTCGAGATTGGTTAATGGGTTTACTTGCGAATATGTTCCGTTAGCAGGAGCTTGCACAGCGCTGACAGTCGGTCTCACTCCATCAATCACAGTTTGCAATACGGTTGTTTGGGTAATGGTCACTTGCGCTTGCGTTTCTCGTGCATCTTCAATCACCGAGTTATTGAGGTTGAAGGTTCCCACTCCAATATCAGCTCCATTTGAATTATCACCTTCGACAACAGTGTATCGGAAAATGAGTGTGGTCTGGCCATCTCCGCCTGAAAGGTATGTTGCCGTTTTTGAAACACCATTAATCGTAAAATTGAGCGTTGGAGATCCATTGTCGTTGTTCACAAAAATGGGAGTATTAAACTGAACTTGCAGAAATAAATCTTGGCCAATATTCCAGACATTATCAGGAGCATTGGTTCTTGGACTATTGGTACTATCATTGGTTCTGGTAATATTAGTGATACGTGGCTGGATGGCCGCGATACGAATTCCTGTCGTGACAGGACTCTTTAAATTATTATTTGTAGGAATATTGGCAAAACGATAAGGAGCAGTTGCTCCTGCTGTTGAAGAAATATAGTCAGTGGCAGGAGTCGGGAAAACAACTGAGTTTGTTAGAGCAATACCATTACTATCTTCGTCGCCTGGAATAGGAATGTAGCGAAAAGTTAATTCACTTGTTCCATCTCCGCTTTGAAGATTGGCATGTCTTATAGTTGAACCGACAGTAAGTTCAAGACGGGAATTTCCAAAGATATTAACATCACGATCAAAGACTAAAGTGAAGTCAAGCTCCTGAGCTGCACCGTATGCTCCATTGGGAGGAAGATCGACAGAG
Source organism: uncultured Bacteriovoracaceae bacterium (assembly GCA_937931205.1). GTDB lineage: Bacteria > Bdellovibrionota > Bacteriovoracia > Bacteriovoracales > Bacteriovoracaceae > Peredibacter. Next base: position 48,531 of record CALHBF010000010.1, on the reverse strand, counting down.
ACAAGTTTGGGGATTCTTCCTTCAACAACTAAGGGGAGAGTCAAGTTACGGGCATTCGTAGCAATGGCCGCACTGATAGTATTGATGAGATCAAACCCATTAAGGTCTTTAATCGTCCCTGCATTAAGAGTAATACCGGCAGGGAAAGTAATCCCTGTCGCAGCGGCCGTATCTGCAATGTTGTAACGGAAAGTGAGGGTATCTGAACCAGAGCCACTTACATATTGAGCTTTTTGCAAACCACCGGCCGTAAAATTTAAATCAAGTTCAGGTACACCAGTGACTACAATCTTTTCACTGAATTTTACTGAGAAGTTAAGTTTATCATTCCAGTAATATGTTCCAGGTGGGTGAGCATGGGTGATGTTAGTAATTGTCGGAGCAGTGTTATCAACGCGTAAAGTTTTGTAATGGACCTCTTTGATAGAAGTCGAACAATTTGTCAGTACTTCATTAAGCATGAATTGCAATGAGCCACCATTGAGATCGATGCTTTTAAATTTAATTCCATCGGCATCATTATCAGCAGCAATGATGTCATAACTAAAGGTAAGGGTTTTTGTTCCATCACCTGATTGATAGACGGCCTTACGGATAGTACTTCCAATTTCAATATCAAGTTGAGGAACGCCAGTAACAATGACATCGGAAGGAAATGAAAGAGTGAAAGTGAGTGTTTGCGGCTCTTTTAATGTTCCTGTCTGCGTATTTTTAACGGTAAAGCTATTCGTCGCTTTACGGTGATCTGAAATATAGTCATCTCCGCCAGATTTTTTTTCAACCTGACATGAAACCAAAAATAGTGAGAATAGCAGTAGGGTAAGTTTACTCATCTTAAGAGATTTTTCGGCACTTGAGAGTCGAAAATTAAGAGATGTCATTTTAAAGAGGCAGTTTTTACCTCACCCTTCAACCTGATGTGAGTCTTGTTAAAATTAACGTTATGAAAACACTTCTTTTATTATTTACCACTCTGATTTTGTCAGGTTGTGCGACTCGTTTTATTCTGCCTAGTCAGAGATTTTTAAGTCCAGAAGTGCAAGGTGGTGGATTTAAGTCAAGTATCGAGCTTTATAAAACTACTGCTCATCTGGCCCGCTTAAAAGGTAATAATGATGGAATAAGCGGTGTCGCTTACGATGAGATTTCACGTACCGCTTATCAGTTTTCTACCGGCCTTTTTGATCAATTCGATATTGTGTGGTCCCATGTTGGTTCGGCCAATTCTCTTATTGGTGGTAAGTTTCAATTTATTGGTAGTGCTAAGGGTGGAGGAGACGGACACAAACTTTCTTTTGCCTATCTAGTAGGTGGGAATCGTCACGAGTCTGATAAGAAAGATATTGAGTTCAGGCTAAACGCCCAAGAGTATTGGGGAATTTATGGATACAGATTAAATCCTTTTTTCATGCCCTATTTCTCCTTTGGTCTGGGTCAGTATAAATACCGCGGGCACATTAAAAAGGGCTTCTACGCAGGTGAGCGCCCACGAATTAAAAGCGACGTTTATACGTCCTCATTGGGTCTTGAGATTAATTACCAGAGTGTTTTCTTTCGCCTAGAAAGTGGTTTTCAACTCCTTGAAAGTACCAAGACCAGCGATAAATGGGCCATGAGAACGGGCTTTGGTCTGGGATACAGTTGGTAGAGTTTTCCGATCTATTTCAAACTAGTTAATAAGGTTAAGATGTGATGATGAAGGTAAGAGTAGGACTTCTATTATTAACACTTTTTTCTTCAAACCAGGTCTTGGCCGCTCTCGATTTTGAGGACCATGCGTTTCCTGAGTTTGTAACATCTGCCCGTGCACTTGCCATGGGGAATGCCTTTATCAATAAAGTTGATGACTCTTGGGCAGCTTTTTATAATCCAGCAGGCTTAGGAACAGTTAGAAAATTTGATTTTCAGTTATTGAATATGCACTTGGAGAGTTCATCTAAACTAATAAGTGCGATGAGCGATGGACCTGCTTACAAAATTCCTACCAACTACATTAAGTCTTTTGATCCGGAAGAGATGAGAAGTATTTTAACGGAAAATCGTGGAGAGATTATGCACTCAAGAGTGAATCTCTTTCCGAACTTTACCACGAGATATTTCACTCTCGGTTACATGGTATCTCAACGAAATAGAAGTGTGATTAACAACGATTCCGCCAATCAATTTGAGATTGCTGAACGTAGAGACCACGGTCCAGTAATGGCCCTTAACGCTTCATTATTCGGTGGAGTGTTAAAGCTTGGTGTTTCTGGTGTTTATCTCATGAGAAGAGAAATGTATAAGGCCATTGATCATGATCAGCAGATCAATATTCAAGATAGTGATTATCGAATAGGGAGCTCTGTTCAAGTAACTGCTGGAGCACGTTTAACTCTTCCTTATACCTATCTTCCGACTTTCTCAGCAGTGCTTAGAAATGCTACAAATTCAAACTTCAGTAAAACCAGTGATAGTGAAAATTTTGGAGGAGTTCCTAATCAGATTAAGCAAACAGTTGATGTTGGTTTTTCTGTATCTCCACAAATTGGTCAAGCTTCGCGCCTGCATTTCGAAGTCAATTTAAAAGACTTAAACGATTCCTACGATACTAGTTTTAGACGTCGAGTCGCCGGCGGGGTAGAGATCGATATTGCTCGTAAAATCTTCCTACGTGGTGGTTATGGTGACGGTTGGGGTTCTGGTGGATTGGGGATTAAACTTCGTCATATGACCCTTGATTTAACTACTTACGCCGTCGATCGTTCAAGAGATGGTTTCCGTGAAAAAGAAGACCGACGTTGGGTGTTTTCTTTTGCCAGTGGTTTTTAGTACTTTTTTCAGCCTTTTCTTCCTTTTTCTTCTTTATCCTTCACTTTGACAGGGGCTTCTGCTAAATAGGGGAATCTATTAATGCTTAGAGGGTTGTACCCCCTCCTCTCTACTTCCTTCAGAGAGATATCTTGGAGTATTCATCATATGGCCTCACACAATCCCTATGCCTCATTTCTTGAATCTTTGGAAAAACCAGCTCGCTACATCGGTGGTGAACATTTTGTTGTAAAAAAAGATTGGAATAAAGTTACAGGTTCTGTTGCACTTTGTTTTCCAGACACCTATGAGATTGGAATGAGTCACTTGGGAATGAAAATTCTCTATGATGAAATCAATAAGCATGAAGGTCTTCTTGCTGAACGTTGTTTTGCTCCATGGATTGATATGGAAAAACAAATTCGCGAGCGTGATCTAAAACTGGTGACTCTAGAAAATTTTCGTCCTCTAAAAGATTTTGATGTTGTTGGTTTTTCTCTTCAGTATGAGATGAGCTACTCAAACATTCTTAATATGCTTGATCTTGGTGGGATTTCTATTTGGACCAAAGATCGTCAGGAAGAAGAACCATTTGTCATTTGTGGTGGTCCTTGTGCTACTCACCCTGAACCACTTGCTCCATTCATGGACTTTGTTCTAGTTGGTGATGGTGAAGTTCTTTTTGCAAAAGTTGTTCACTTCATTGGTGAAGCAAAGCAGAAGGGATGGAAGAGAAAAGATATTCTTCTTGAACTTGCAAAATGGAAAGGGATCTACGTTCCCCAATTTTATAAAACTGAAATTGATCCTATGACACAAATGGAAGTTGTCACGGGGCCAGTAGATGAACATCCCGAGCTACCTGCTCGCGTTCAACGCTATTTTGTGGATAACTTAACAAATTATCCTTTTCCTACGAAGTCTCCTATTCCTCATATGACAGCGATCTTCGATCGCTTCTCGGTTGAGCTTGCTCGAGGATGTACGGAAGGTTGTCGTTTTTGTCAGGCAGGAATGATTTATCGTCCTGTGAGAGAAAGAAATCCTGAAAACGTTGTGCAGATGATGATGGATGGACTCAAAAATGGTGGTTTCAATGAGGCGAGTTTAACTTGTCTTTCAACTGCTGATTATTCAGCTGTTACTCCGCTTGTTATTGAGCTTCTAGATAAATTACAGAAAGAGAATGCTACTCTAGGTATCTCTTCACTTCGTGCTTACGGACTTGATGTTCGTATTCTTGATAAACTTGCAGAAGTGAAAAACTCTTCACTTACTTTTGCTCCTGAAGCCGGCTCTCAGAGAATGAGAGATGTTATTAATAAAAATATTTCAGAAGCAGATCTTCTTCAGACTGCAACAGACGTCTTCTCTCGTGGTTGGACGAAAATGAAACTTTATTTCATGATCGGTCTTCCTACAGAAGAGGATGAAGATGTTGTTGCGATTATGGAGACAGCAGGAAAGGCCAAGAAAAAAGCCCAAGAGTGCGGAGTAAAAAATCCAACTGTGACAGTATCAGTTTCAAGCTTTGTTCCTAAGCCTCATACTCCATTCCAGTGGTCTAGTATGATTACTTTATCAGAAATTCAGCGCAAGCAAGAGCTTCTGAAAGATTATGCAGAAAAGTATCGCTTAAATTTTAGAAAACACTTCTCAAAGATTTCTCACTTAGAAGGTATTGTTTCTCGAGGTGATCGTCGTGTTGCCAACATTATTTTTAATGCTTGGGCAGGTGGAGCTCGTTTTGATGGTTGGGATGAAACATTCAAGTATGACCTGTGGGTTGAATGTGTAAACAATTCTGGCATTGATCCAGAGATTTTCTTAGGAACTATCCCTCTTGAAGGAAAACTTGCCTGGGATCATATTGATGTTGGTTTGACTGAAAGGTTCTTGAATCTTGAATGGAAGAAGGCAACCAAAAACAGACTGTCTCCTCCATGTGGAAAAGTGGCAGGAATGATTGTTCACCATTCAAATCTTGAATCTTTAGAGAAGACCTTTGATATCGATAAAAAGAAGCTTGTTTGTTATCACTGTGGTGTCGCTTGCGACCTAAAACAAATGGTGGAAGAGCGTCGTGACTTCCTTACAGGTATGAACTCAATTAAAGATGAGCCGTATGTTCAACCAGAAGTTTTAAAGAAGAATATTGTTGAACTAAGAGAGAAGAGAAACCAAGAATTGGGCGCTCGTTATCGTATTGAGTTCTCAAAAATTGGACCAATTACATTCATCTCTCACTTAGATCTTCAAAAAGTAATGGCACGTATCTTTAAGCGTGCAGGTCTTGAGACTCTTCATTCTGAAGGCTACAACATCAGACCGCTTTTATCTTTTGGACCAGCTTTGACTCTGGGAATTTCCTCATTGGTAGAATATTTCGATGTTCGAGTTCCAGAAGAGTGGAAGGACTATAATGAGATTATCTCACTTCTAGAAAAACATTCAGAGCCGGGAATTCACTTCCGTGCCATTAATCCGATTACAAATAAAACTCCTTCAATTCAGGATGCGGCTAAATCATTTACCTATTTCATTCCGGTGAAAGCAGGAAATAAAGACGCTGTTGGTTCTGAGCTAAAAAATGCCTCAGAGATTTTGATTCAGTCTTACTCTAAAAAAGATGAGAAGTTTTTAGAGAAAGATATCAGGCCAATGCTTCTTGATGTGACGTTTGGAAAGCTGGATCTTTCTGAAAATCTGCTGGAGACAATTGATGAGGTTTCGCCATGTCGCGCAGACGGACTTTATATCCAAGCGTTGGTAGATCAGGGGCGCAGTATCCGACCAAGCGAGATTACTGACCTATTGGTGGCCCGTGGACTTGAGATCGAGCGACCAATCAAAGTGAGTATTGGGCTCCATTAATCCACACTTCGCGAGGTCAGCCTTTTAGGCTGGCCTCTTCTTTTAAAATTCGCATATTTAACATCAAAAAATATTGAGAAATTACTATCTAGTCCTCCCTTACGGGTGGATTTTCTCTCGCTTTATGAGCTAAGATAGTCTCACTTTTAAATCAAGGGGTTCCTATGGCGACAACTAAGTCTTCTGACGTAAAGTCTAAAGGTGCTGCGAGCACGTTGAAATCAAATCCTAGTTATGATCATAAACTTGATCTGATCAAAAAACATAAGCTCACAAAAGCTGATCTTGTTTGGTTCTTAAAAAATATTTATGTTTCTCGTAAAACTGATGATGCTGAGATCACGATGAAGAAGCAGAATAAAGCTTTCTTCCAAATCTCAGGAGCAGGTCACGAAGGTATTCTTTCAGCAGCTGCGAAAGTTCTTCGTCCGAGCTACGATTATTTCATTCCTTACTACCGCGACAGAGCTCTTTGTCTTGGTCTAGGCCACAGCTCATACGAAATGCTTTGCCAGGCCAATGGTAACACAGGTGACACTGCTTCTCACGGCCGTCAGATGCCTGCTCACTGGGGGAACGTAAAACTTAATATCGTTTCTAAATCAAGCTGTACTGGAACTCAGTTCCTTCAAGCGGTAGGTATTGCTGAAGCTGGACTTCACTTAAAGAAAATGAATCTAAAAGATTCTCCTGTTTATAACGATCAAGAAATCGTTTACGTATCTAGTGGTGATGGTACAACTTCTCAAGGTGAATTTTGGGAAGGTCTGACAACTGCTTGTGTAAATAAACTTCCAGTTCTTTTCATGATTGAAGATAACGGTTATGCGATTTCTGTTCCAGTATCTGTTCAGACTCCAGGAGCTTCTATCTCTGTTGCTCTTGCTAATTTCCCAGGCCTTAAGATTTTTAACTGTGACGGTAACTGCCCGATTGAATCTTACGATACAATGCTTGCTGCTGAAAAATATCTTCGTGCTGGCAATGGCCCGGTTCTTGTTCACGCAACAGTAACTCGTCCATACTCTCACTCTCTTTCAGATGATCACTCTTACTATAGAACCAAAGATGATCTAGCTGATGAAGCTTACAGAGATGTATTCAATTCATTCCCTCGTTTCCTAAATGATACTGGTCTCATGACAAGTGATGAGACTCAAGCAATGCTTGATGAGGCAACAAAAGAAGTAAGAGAGGCGATGAACAGAGCTCTCACAACTGTTTGGCCTGAAAAATCAACATACAAAGATCATTTGTATTCTCCAGATGTTGATCCTACATCTGCTGATTTTGATACTGCTCCTCAGTTCTCAGGTAAGGATGATATTCCTCTGGCAACGGCAATCAACATGACGTTGAAGTCTGAGATTAAGAAAAACCCTCTTATGATGGTTTTCGGAGAAGACGTTGCTGACTTCACAGAAGTAGAGAAATACGACAACCCTGATCTTAAAGGTAAGGGAGGAGTATTCAAAGTTACTCACGGTGTTCAGAAAGCAGCTAAGCCTGGCCAAGTATTTAACTCACCACTTGCTGAAGCCAACATCATCGGCCGTGCCATTGGTATGGCGATGAGAGGATTAAAGCCAGTAGTTGAAATTCAATTCTTCGATTATATCTGGACTGCTTACATGCAATTAAAGAACGAGATGGCGACAACTCGTTACCGCTCAGGCGGTGATTTTAAATGTCCAATGGTAGTGCGTGTTCCAATCGGTGGATACCTTCGTGGTGGAGCAATGTATCACTCTCAGTCAGGTGAATCACTATTCACTCATAATCCAGGGATTCGTGTTGTTTATCCATCAAATGCACTAGATGCGATCGGAATTCTACGTACAGCAATTCGTTGTGATGATCCTGTTATGTTCCTTGAGCATAAACACCTTTATTACCAAGGTTATAACCGTTCAGCTGATCCGGGTGAGGAATACATGATTCCTTTCGGTAAAGCTCGTATCGTTAAAGAAGGTAAGGATGCAACAATCGTAGCCTGGGGTGCTCTTGTTCAGAAGGCTGTTGAAGCTGCCAAAGAGTTTGAGAAAGAAGGTTATTCAATCGAAATCATCGATCCAAGAACTCTTGCTCCGTTTGACTTTGAAGCTGTGAAGAAATCTCTTTCTAAAACTCACAGACTTCTTATCTGTCACGAAGAACATAAAACTTCAGGATTTGCAGGAGAGATTGCTGCTCTTGTTAACGAGAATTGTTTTGAGCAACTTGACGCTCCAATTCTTCGTGTTTGTTCTGAAGATGTGCATGTTGCTTATTGTCCGGATCTTGAAGAAGTTATTCTTCCGCAAGTTTCACATGTATCAACTGCTCTTAGAAAACTTCTTAATTACTAAAAAGTACGCCGTACTTTTTAGCAAAAAAAAGGCTCCCAATGGGAGCCTTTTTTATTTTAAAGGCCTAAACCTTTTAATAATTTCTTACCTTGTTCTTTAATCTTATCACCCTGTCCGCCTTGCATTTTCTTTAGTTCGGCTTGCAGTTGATCTTCATACTTCTTATAAAGATTTTCTAGATCGTTGAAAGACTTTAACTGGTTATTAGAGAGATTGATTTTCCCCATTAACTCATTCTGTGGTCCTTTGATCTTCTCATCGATAAGAGCGTTAATCTTGCCCTGAGCACTGCTTATTTGCGAAGTTAACTCATTCTTTAGACCTTTCCCAAGCTCTTCACCTAGATTCGATTTGAGATCAATATCAAGCTTACTGAATGGGCCGCGAGCTCGCGCTTCAAGGCTAATAATAGGAATGTTGTTCAAAATGCGTGTCAGGATTTCATTGCCGGACTTGGTATTGAGATCAACGAGATATTTAGGATCATTGAAATGGGCCAGCCAGTTCATATCTACAGTATTGTTTTGAATACGTGCTCTGATCGTCGAAGTACCATTGGCCTCATTGATACCAAACTTCTTATTCTTCTCATTCACAAAAAGCTTATTATCCAGCCTGAACTGATTTACTTGCATGAAGGCTTCCTGATAAGGATCTGCAACATGATGATGAAGAGCATAAACTGCTTTAACTCCAATCAAATTCGCTGTAGGGAAGTTTCCGTTCACGTCAAGGATCGTAGCCTTTTTAATGAGCTTAGGATCATTGGTAACATCTGTAAGCTTACCTTTAACATCCCCAACATAAGAGCCTTCTGTTCCTTTTGATGAGATGCTTGCATGCTTGAGCCATACAAAAGGGTAACCGGTGGTAACTGGGAAATGATAAGTTTTTCCTTCATCTCTCTTGGCAGGAATAACTTTTTCTTCTTCGGCCACTTCTTGCTTTTCAGGAATGTATTGCTTGGCAATCTCTGCATATTTTCTGAATTTTCCTAGATGTCCGACAAAGTCTTTAGCAAAAAGATTGAGAGCAAGATCTTTGAAATCGACACTTGGAATAGAGAAACGATTTTTAAGACTTTCAGTATCTTCTTTAATCAGGGCCTGAACTTCTTTAGGATATTGAGCAATCTTCTTCACTTCAGCTTGAAGTTCATCTGATTTGCTTTTTACACTTTTTACTCGCTCATTCACGGTCTTGATATCGTCAGCAATCTCTTTGGCCATTGAAAGTTTTTTCAGATCATTCTTTTCTTTAGAGATGTCTTGAATTTTCTTCTCAATGTCTTTGACGATTTTATCATCGCTCAAAGTTTTAATTTCTTTATCCCAGTAATCTTTCTTCGAATCAATTTCCTTGATCATATCATTAATGCGAGTTTCACTCTTGAGCGTGCCGCGAATTTCTTTGATCTGATCATCAACAGAGCTTCCATCTAAGAAAGTAATTAAGTTTTCAAGTACGTTACCTTGATACTTGCTCTGGACCTGACTTACCAGCTCGGCCTGTAGCTCTTCTGATTTACTTGGTTTGGCAGGACTAGGAGGGAGTACTTTCCCAGCGCGACGGCGATTAGACATCAGCATGATATCTTCAATACTGGCGTCATCGATTACGAATTTCATACGAAGAAGAGCATCCCAAACAAGTCTGAAGTTCATTTTACCAATCTCAATGGTGTTTTTGAGATTGTCTTCAAGATTTGTTACTTCAAGACGAGTAACAGTGATACTTCCTTTAATAAAAGAAATATCTACTTCTCCGATATTTACTTCTGCACCATTGGCCTGAGTTCCGATATATTCGGCAAGGCTTTTCACATGGCGATCGAAATAGACGCTAAAATAGATAAAAGTAATTGTTGAAATAACAAGTACTGGAATGATGGCCTCATAACGAATAGGGCCGCGTGCTTTTTTTATCTTCTTATCACTCATATTAGTTCCAATTGTACTTAGAGTAGCTGTAATACCACTTATAGAAACCTGTCGCTTTGACAAATTTCCAGAACTTAGTTTCCTGGAACCTTGCCAGAACTTTCTCGCGGTATTTAACAATCAAGATTTGTGAAAGAACAAAAATGAAAGGGCTTAGAGCAAAAGTAATAACTGCTGAGCCCATAACAATAGAATTGTTAAAACGCGTATAGGGGACGAGTGGCATGTTATAGAGGGTTGTAAAAATTCCCTGAAGAGCATCCATTTCGAGCACAGCACTTCCCACCATATTGAAGAGAGGATCAAAGAAGAAGGCAATGAATTTTACAAAGAAGGCGATAACAAATGCTGCCCCGATTTGAATTCTGAAAAAGAAGAGAATAAGAAATACCAGTAAACTATGAAGAGAAAGGATTGGTGTCATTCCTAGAATGAATCCACAAGTCATTCCCATCGCTAATGAGATATTGCCAGTATCTGAATTCAGTAATTTCAGAAAGGCGAATATCTGCTTTAAGATTAAGCCCATAAGATACTCCTTTAAATTATAAACAAATTTTAAGAACTCTTGAGAGCTTTGACTATATTATTTGTGGTGTAATCTTTTTATTGAAACCATCTTGCTTGATATCATTCTTTCGAATAAATACCTGTTCTATTTTTTGATCCCAAGTTTTAGTTTTGAGATATTCATCGACTTCATTAAGCCATAAGGGATCCATTTCTGGTGAACTGACGTAATGATCCAGCGCCTTGAGAACCTCAGAAATAGTTTCGCATTCATGCACAAAGGGAAGAGCGTCGTTTACTTTGCCAATTTGAATGATTTTTTTACCGGCGCATAGCATCTCATCAATGAGTTCTTCATCCGGAACTGTAATAGCAACCTTGAGTGGTGAGAGATAAAGAGGCAAGGAGTAGAAATTCTTCTTTCCAATGAAGTGAATATTTTCAACTTCTGGATAATCAAGTTCGTTGTCTTGAAAAAGAATAAAGTGATAGTTAGGTCTTTGCTGGGCCAGTTCAAGAATAATGTCGATATTTTTAAGACCCATACATCCAATCAAGGGATCAGGAATAATTTTGAGCTCATCAGGTCTTATGAGATTCAGTCTTGCCTGAAGAAAATGGTCTATATCAATAGCATCCCCAATATGGATGTAATCTTCATTTTCTAGAATGAGTGAACTGGTAATAATGGAACTGAGGCTGATGAGGGGATGCGCAAGTTCGTCTTCAGAAATAAGATCGAGTGTAATAGCATAGGGGGCCAGTTCGTCTGAGTAGTCCCATGCTGTTGTTCCCAAATACCAGCTTTCATAAACTTCGATATTCTTCTCATTGAGATAGCGAGCTAACAGTTCGTTGACGACAATGTTTTTCTCATCATTTTTAGCATTCTTAGGAAGATGAGGAGTAAGAACTTTGATTTCCTCAGATGGATAACTCTCATTAAGACTTGCAAAGCTGGTAAAACCTAACACAGGTGGTTCAATATAAATAAGAGGGGATTTCTTTTTAAGGGACATGACTATACTGCGGGTACGTGGAGCTGCAGATTCCCAACAGGAAGATGAAAAGACTAACGTGTCAACGAGTGATGAGATTCGCATATGAAGCTCCTTGGCTTTAGCCCTTGGAATCTTTGCGAATGGAGTGCCATCACTCAAGTGATTAATACTCTTTAAATTTATAGAGAGCTGAGGCAGAATTCCCTATTTTTGAATCTGTGCTTTCATAAGACGCTCCAACTCAAACTTTGAGTCAGTCTTAAACCAGTCATTACCGGCCCCTCGTCCAACAGCGCGAAAGAGATCACTTTGAATTTTATTATCGACTAAAATTTTTTCGTCGATATGAATCAATTTCACTTCTCCTGTGATCAGTGAACCAGCTCCGGGTTCTTTACCATAACAAAGCATATCTCTAAAGATACATTCAAAATGAATTGGAGATTCTTTCATTCTACGTGCCTTAACAACCTCGGATTCAATAGGCGTTAGTTTAGAGAATGCGAACTCATCTTCTCCGAAGGGAAGTTCAGTTGATGCAAGATTTACCTTTTCGTAATTTTCTTCAGTGCAGAAGTTAACGACGAATTCTTTTTCTCTCAGAATATTTTTAACAGTATCTTTGAAATCACCTGTGGCCGTTCTGATCATAGGGCAGAACGCAACAATCATGGGTTTTGCTGAAACAGAAGTAAAGAATGAGAAGGGCGCAAGGTTATTGCTTCCATCAGGATTTCTTGTAGAAATAACAGCAATAGGTCTTGGGATGATTGAACCGATAGAGAATTTGTAATTATCTGAGAAGAGTCCGTCAGTTTGAAAAGTTTTCATAAGAAGAATTTGGCACAGGTAGGGGAATAATTAAAGGAAAAAAGGGAGCTGATTAGCTCCCTTTAAGAAATTGAATTTAATTAGAAGCTGAATCCAAGTTTCGCAGCATAACGAGTGTTATCTAGAGCGCTCATTGCTTCTACACCAAGGCTTAGGATCGCTAAATCTACTTGTACTCCTGCTGCCCAGAAAGTGCTGTTTTCTTTCACTGTTTCTTTTTGAGAAGTAGTGTAGTTGAAAACTTCGCTAGCAGCTGTACCAGTAGCTTTAAGAGTTGATTTCATGTTGATTACACCGACTTTAGCATATGGAGTAAATACAAGAAATTTTTTAGAAACTCCTAACCATGCTTTTTGTGTCGCTGATTCTAAACTGATGTCAGAGTTTGCAGGAACTCCCATAACAGTAAGCGTTTGGCTGAATGAGATTTCTCCGTTGGCCACATCATAACCAGCAGTCAGGTCAAGTGGAAGATTGAAGAAGCGTCCAGCATTCCAGCCAACTGCGAAGGTTGTATTGTTGAATTTTACATCAGCGATTTTTGATTTAGGGAGAACTGAAGTTTCAAAGAATAGTTCAAAAGGAACATGGAATCTCAGGAACCCACCACCACTATAAAGTGTTTCAAAGTCTTTACCATCTCCGCCAGAATTATCAACGACTTTCCCTAGCTTAGGAGAAGACATTGTTGAGGCAGTCACTCCAAATTCTACTCCCCAAAGACCATCAGTACTTGGTGCTGTTGCAATTGAGTGAGTGAAGTTTGTAGCAAATTCTTTTGATACATCTTTAACATCTTTTCTAGAAAGTTGTTCAAGTTTGATATCAGAAGCATGTGCAAATGAAGAGAGAAGTAAACTTAGTGCAATGAAGTGTTTTTTCATGGGTGATGCCCTTCCTTATTAGTGAAACCATTGTCGCACATTCCGGAAGGGCATAAAGAGGCAAATTATTCTGGAGTATTTTACTTCTTCATCCAAGACTTCCAGTACTCTTTATTCTCAAGAGACTCAAACTCTGAAGTCATCATCAGAGGGTAGCGGGTATCAATCATAACCGCATACTCATCAGTCCATTCATTCTCATTGGCCTTGGCAAAAGCCTTTGGATGCGGTCCATGATGCACGCCTTGCGGGTGATAAGTAATGGCCCCTGCATCGATGTTATCGCGAGAGAAGAAGTTACCTTGGTGATAAAAGAGAACCTCATCGTAATCAATATTAGAATGGAAGAATGGTACTTTCAAAACACCTTCGGAAGTGTGCTCAAGCGGACGGGCCACAAAAGAGCAGATAACGAAGTTCTTACAAACAAAAGTAGTATGGCCACTTGGTGGGATATGGTACTTGTGTGAGTTAATCGGGCAATAGTCATAAATAGAAAGTCGCCATGGATAGAGAGAACCTTTCCAACCTACTGCCGAGAGAGGGTTGAAGGGATAAGTGATGTAGGATTTCCCACCACGATATCTGACTTCAATTTTATACTCAGACAGGTTTTGCTCCGAACCAACACTGGCCTCAGGAGTAAAAATAGCAGTCTGATCATAAAGAGCATTCGGACCTAAAATTCCACGAGTAGGTTGCTCAAATTCTGAATGAGATTCAACCTTTAAAAACTTCGTAGGAGTAGAGAGATAAGTTTTATAGGTCGTTCCTCTTGGGATGATGATGTAATCACCTTTCTTATATGGAATTGTTCCATAAGACGTTTCCATTTTTCCTTCGCCGTCATGAATGAAATACATTTCATCACAATCAGCATTTCTAAAAAATGTTTTAGGACTTTCCGTTAAAGTACCAAGATATAATTGCACATCTTGGTTGAATAATATTTTTACAAATTTGTTAGCTAGCTTTTTATCATTAAAGAGAGGTGGCAAGTTATGAGGCTTAAGTTCGCCCTCGATTTGAGTCCACCCAGTTGGCTGTTGGGCATGATAGAGGTGAGATACTCTACCAAAAAAACCTTTTCTTCCATGCTCTTCTTCAAAATGACCCTCAGGAATTTTCACGTGGGCCTGTTTTGTAAATTTTCCGCTTTCTTTAAAGTTTTCCATTTTAACCTACTTTGGTTTTCCAACTGTATTTTTAAGAATTCCAATTTTTTCAATTTCTAATTCAATCACATCTCCTGGCTGAATCCAGCGATCAAGTTCAAGTCCGCAGCCTGTTCCAACTGTGCCTGAACCAATGAATTCACTGGCACGAATCCATTCATCTTGACCCATATGAGAAATCATTTGCGCCCAAGAGTAGTGTGAGTCGCTTGAGCGTCCTTCAGACCAAAGTTCGCCATTAATTCGTGCCTGCATAAGAAGATCAGGTTCAGATGTTCCAAATTCATCTTGTGTAACAATGACTGGACCCATGATCGAGCACCAGTCTTTACCCTTAGCAGGCCCGAGACGAATACTCATTTCTTTTCTTTGAATATCGCGAGCAGAGATGTCGTTGAGAATGGTGTAACCAAAGATATGCTTGAGAGCATTTGATTCTTTGATATTGAATCCGTCACGTCCTAGAACAACCCCTAACTCTAATTCATAATCAACTTTTTGTGAGAATGAAGGCCAAGGGATTGTGGTGTTATTTCCTAAAAAGCCAGCAGTGCCGCCCTTATAGTAAGCAGGAATCTCATACCAGGCTTCAGGTACAGGTTCACCGCGTTTTTCGAAACCTTTTTTTACATGTTTTTCATGTGCATAAAAATCACGATACATGATGATTTTATCAAGAGGAGAGTCGAACTCAATGGAGTCAAGTGTGACTGACAACTCAGAGGCTGCAATTCCACTTTTCGTCAAATTCTCAAACATCACCAAAGTCTCTTTGAAGCGATCAATACTTCCTTCTTGGTAAAAAGAGAGGACGTCTGATAATGAACTTGGCATATGAAGATTAGCTTTCTCTTCTGGCAGATAGTAGCCATTTAATTCAAAATGTTTTTTCCAAACCAGATTAGTATCGACGACTAAATTTTCATGAACGATACCTAATCGTTTGTGAGTTCCAAGGAATGTCGATTTTAAATAAGTACAAATCTTCATTAGTTCGCTCCAAACTTCTTAATAAATTCAGGAAGAATTTGATCAAAAGCTTCATAAAGGTGATTCATTTCTTCAGTTGTACCGATGGAGATACGAACATGATCCGGCATTAAGTTTGCTCTTAGCGGACGAATGATAACTCCAAAGTTTAAGAGACCTTGATATAAGTCGTTACTGGCCTCTTCAGAAGCTGTTTTAAAAGTCACAAAGTTTGTGACGGAAGAGATAGGGTTAATTCCATGATGAATGAGATAATCCACCAATCTTGCTTTCTCACTTTTGTTAAGTTCAAGAGTACGTTTAAGATGTGGATAATCTTTTAAAGCACCGAAAGCACCTTTTTGCGCGATAAGACCTGGTTCGAAAGGAAGTTTTACTTTATGAAGATTTCCGATGAGGTATTCGTGACCGAAGCCATAACCACAACGAACACCTGAAATTCCATAGGCCTTTGAGAATGTGCGCAGTGTGATCACATTATCATAACGATAAGTCATTGAGTCAGGGTAGTCCCATTGATCTTGGGCAAATTCAAAATAAGCCTCATCCAGAATCACAATAGTATGACTTGGAACATGTTTCATCAGGTAATCAAACTCTTCTTTAGTGATGTATGTTCCAGTTGGATTATCAGGATTGGCTAGATAGACAATTTTCGTCTTATCAGAAATCTTTGCGGCCATGGCCTTTACATCGTATTTATAATCAGGAAGGCGAGGAACTTGAATGAGTTTTGCTCCAACTGATTTGGCCAGAATAAGAAAACCAATAAAAGTATTCTCGCTGGTAATCACTTCTTCATCAGGTTGAAGAAAAGCGCGACAGATATATCCCATGATCCCTTCAGATCCGTTACCAAGAATAATATTTTGTGGTTTTAATCGATAGAGTTCGCAAAGAGCAGACTTCAATTCGTGAGCGGCCATATCCGGATAGCGATGAGTGTCCCAAAGAGCATTGGTCATTTCACGGATGGCAAATGGCGAGGGTCCTAGTGGATTTTCATTGCTTGCTAATTTTGAGATACGGGTAAGACCCTTTTCTCTAGCTAGTTCATCAATAGGTTTGCCGGCTTGGTATACTTCAAGTTTTTCAATATAGTCAGGTACGAGTTTTTTCATGAAGTCATGCTATCATGAATAATTTTGGCTTGTCCTCTGTCCTCTACGTCTTAATGCATAAAAAAACCCTCTTTAAAGGCTTAATTCTCTTTAAAGAGGGCATGGAATAGACAGATTAAATATCAGGTACCCGGAGAGAAATTTTCTAGCTCCACCATATACATACCTTTCTTATGACTAAAAATTTTGAGCATACGTACCTCCCTTACAAAGTTAGAAAAAAACTTTGGTAAGAGAATTCTATTCGTGTTCACAATGAATTCAAAATTCAGAGGGTTAGGGTACATTTCCTATTCAGATTTAGGGAAGAAATGACAGGTATTTTTGGCACTTTCTACATTCTAAGAGCTAAGTCTCTGACAATATAGCCGACAGCATAGGGAACAGAGTACGGTCTTTTTTTAGTAGAATCAGCATCGTGACCAAACCCTAGCTTATGAAGCCACTCATGAACCATATTGGTGGTAATTTTAGCAGCAGGATACATTGCAAGATATTTAGTATTCATCCAAATCTTCTTAGCTGTTTTGTATGTGTAACCGACAGTAATACTTTTCGGATCAGTATAAGCTTCAAGATGTAAATCCATCTGATTATTTTTTCCCGGTGTTAAGTTTTCTGAGCCTTCTAAGATTTTCTTATAAACTTCTTCATTGGACATGCCATTGTTATTCGCAAACTGTCTCTTGCCTTGATAAGTGTGACCAAGAACTTCATTCTTAAATTCATCTGAAGCAATAACCTGCTTAATAAGTTCTTTGGCTTCATTAACTTTATTTTCATGACTGGCCTGAAAGCCTTTCAATTGAAGATTGATATCAAAAGTTTGCGCTGCAACCGGAGTATTCCCCTCGAGATTGATTTCTTCCAAAGCTACAGCTTGGGCCTTGCCTGAGCTAGAAGCTGAGTTGCCTCCACCGCCTCCACAAGAAGCGAGAAAGAGTAGGGTGAAGATCATGCTAGTGGTTTTCATTGGGTACTCCTTGTCGTTGTTTTTTTCTTTATTGAGGCCATAGTGAACCTCAAGATCCCTTCTTTCAAGAGGAAGATTTAAGGCAAAACGTTGCTAAAAATTTAGATTGGGAACTAATTCCTCAAAGGGGTCTCATTAAGTCTGAAATGATCTTACGAAGAGAGTCGAAGGTGTTTGAAGATAGGTTTATCTCCGAATAAGTTGATCTCTTTTTAGGAGAGGCCCTTTTATTAAAAAAAAATTCATTATTTAGCTTGATTCTTCTACTGAGTTGACATTTTAAACCCCGAAAATCGCAAATAACTTGATCCCTCACTTCAAACTAAGGTAGTTTTATCGGTAATAAAAAAGTGAGGATTCTATGAAACTTTTAGAAGGTAAAAAAGCCCTAATTCTTGGTCTTGCAAACGACCGTTCAATTGCTTGGGGAATTACAAAAGCATTTAAAGAGCAAGGTGCAACAGTAGCTCTTTCTTATATGAATGATGCCATTAAAAAACGTGTAGAGCCGCTTGCTGAAGAAATTGGTGCGGATTTCATTTTCGAGCTTGATGTAACGAATGATGATCATTATCCGACAATGAAGAAAACAATTGAAGAAAAATGGGGGAAGTTCGACATTATCGTTCACTCTCTTGCTTTCGCTGATAAAGAAGATCTTTCTCGTGAGTTCGTTCACACTTCACGCAAAGGCTTTGCAATGGCCTGTGATATTTCTGCTTTCTCTCTTGTTGGAGTAACAGATACGCTTGCTGATCTTCTTAATGATGGTGGATCAATTATCAGCATGACTTATTACGGTTCTCAAAAAGTAATTAAGAACTATAACGTTATGGGTGTTGCGAAAGCTGCTCTAGAAGCTTCTACTCGCTACCTCGCTTATGATTTAGGCCCTCGCGGAATTAAAGTTAACTGTATCTCTGCTGGTCCAATCAAAACTCTTGCTGCTTCTGGTATTTCTGGATTCAGAGGACTTCTTAACCAAGTGGAAGAAATTTCTCCAATGAAGAGAAACGTAACTCCAGAAGATTGTGGTGGAGCAGCTGTTTATCTTGCTTCAGACCTTTCTGGCGGTGTGACTGGTCAAGTTCTTTATGTTGACTCAGGTCTTAACATCCTTGGTGGTTTCTAAGGTGCAATATACTTTTGGGCAATTCACTCCTATCCATCTGGCAAAGATGGAAGAGGGAATTGCCCTTTTTAATGAGCAGAAGTATTGGGAATGCCACGAGTCCTTAGAGGATATCTGGATGGAAGATCGCAATGACAATGCCCGAAATATTTACTGGGCAGTTATTCAGGTCGCCGCTGCTTGTATTCATTACCGCAATTCGAATATCATAGGGGCCCAGGGAATGATTACCAAGGCCCGCCAAAAGTTCGAGAGATGCAGGGATTTGCGGGTGTTAACTGATCTGGCTTTCAAATATTTATCGTGGGAAGAACTGGAAGAGATCGTATTTAAGATCCCTCAAGGTACTGAATCCGTACTTGCAGATTATGCTGAACTTTTTAATTTCCGGTTCAAAAATTATCAAAAAAATGTCGAATAGGTTTATCCATGAATGAAGTAAAAATTTTACCACTTTCACTAAGACTTATTTTCAAAGATCCCATCAATCTTTTATTGGCGATTATTCCGACAATTTTAGCATTGAGCATCTACATATTTTTCATTGTTTTAATTTTTAAGAACTCTGATTATTTCGGCGTTTTTGTTCAGGATTGGATTCCTGATCCACAAACTGCTGGTTGGGTAGGTAAACTCGTTACGGCCATTTTTATTATCTTCATGTTTCTCATAATGAGCTGGACCTTCATTTTGCTGGCAGGAATTATCTCTGCTCCTTTTAATAGTTTGCTTAGTTATAGAATTGAGCAAAAACTCATCGGAGCTGCAATTAGCAATGATGCTAAAAAAAGTTTTTCGATGCTCTTGAAAAGCTTAGGTGCTACTTTTGTCAATGAAGCGAAGAAGCTTGTTTTCATTTTGGCACTCACTGCCCTGGCCTTTGTTCTAAATATTTTCCCTCTTTTTTATCCTGTAGGGATTTTTATTCTGGCCTTAGTTCTTGCAATACAGTTTGTGGATTATTCTTGGTCCAGACATGACCTGAATTTTTCACAGTGTGTAGGTGATTTGTTTAAAAACATCTTTTCATATGGAGGATACGGACTAGTCTTTTTGGTAATGATTACCATTCCATTAATAAATGCATTGGTACCGGCCCTAGCGACTAGCTTCTTTACTGTATTATGGCTCAAACGTCAGAAGAGACTAACTTAGTCCGCTCAATTGCAGTAAAACTTCCCGATCAGCATCAGCTCAAGATTTTGAGCTTTGCATTTTTTCATGCTCTCAGAGTTAAGTATCCTGAGGCTGAAGTTCATCTCATCTCTTCTTCTTATGGCATCCAGGCCCTTAATCTTCTTCCTTTCAAGAAGTTTTTTTACCACGAATATCCAAGTGAAGAGATAAAGAGCATCTTTGACGTTCATCGCTTTTGTGCTGAAGCGAAAATCTATAATACAGATCTTTTTATTTCTCTTTCGCCGTCTTTTTTAGATTCTTCCATTGGAGTTGGATTGCGTGCCAAAAAAAGAATTGGCTTTAAGAAGGGATTAAATGGATTTGTTCTCAACGAAGTTCACCCGTGGCTTGAGGGACAACATGTGGTTGAAAATTTTTATCAACTTATTGGTTTCGATCCTCAGTCCAATCTGAAAATTTTCTCCCGAGAACTAACTCCTATTGTTAGTGATTTTGAAAATTATATCGCTATCAATATTGGGCCACTTAATGATGGTAAAATTGATGAGATGTGGATTCATGTTTGTTCATATTTTCAGAGTCAAAACATCGTCTTATTTATGGATATCTCTGAAGATAAATTTATTCTCAATCAGAAAGAATTTATTAAAACTCTTAACCCTAAAAACAATTATAAGTTTTTCATTCCTGAGAATCATATTGAGATTGCCCGTATGATGAGCTTTTCCAAAGGGGTGATTACCAGTAATGGTTCAATCAGTGCTCTGAGTGCTTATACTGGAGCACCTACGCTTATTCTTTACGATAAAGAGAATCCTCAAATCTTGGGCCCTTTTTATTTCTTGAGTGAAATAAAAATTATGAGTTTAAACTTCAAAGGGGCCGGGGCAGGGATGAAGAGACCTGGAAGATTTAGCGCCGAGGAAGTTGCCCATAACGCCTTCGACTTCTTTAAACTTTACGAACAGTAATCTTTTTTGACACGCCGTTTCGATACGCTGAGCATTGGCGTCATTTAACGAGTGAGATAATTTTCCTGACTTCCAAGGAAATTTCATGTCTGTTAAAAAAAGAAAGTTCATCGTTCTCTGTTTGGTGGCGGCATTAATTGGTTTAGTGGCCACAATAATTGCTAAGGTGTTGTTGCTCTCAATTGCTTTTTTCACCAACCTCTTCTGGTTTCAGTCGCTCTCAACTCATCATTTAAATCTAGGTGAACATCAGTTCTCTCCGCCTCATATCCTTATTCCTGTTCTTGGTGGAATCATTGTTGGTCTGATGGCCCGTTATGGGAGTAAGGCGATACGAGGCCATGGTATTCCTGAAGTGATGGAGAATATTCTCACTAAGGATAGTCGCATCCCTCGCAGGATAACTCTACTAAAGCCGCTGTCAGCGGCGATTGCAATCGGTTCAGGCGGACCATTCGGAGCAGAGGGACCGATCATTGCTACG
This sequence comes from uncultured Bacteriovoracaceae bacterium, assembly GCA_937931205.1. GTDB lineage: Bacteria > Bdellovibrionota > Bacteriovoracia > Bacteriovoracales > Bacteriovoracaceae > Peredibacter. The sequence continues at coordinate 27,370 of CALHBF010000010.1, read as the reverse complement.
GGAAGTGCAATGGGATCTTGGATTGGAAGACATTTTTATTTTGATAAAAATGAAAGAAAAATTCTTCTAGCCGCAGGGGCAGCTGCCGGAATGACTGCCATTTTTGGAACACCACTGGCCGCAGTGTTTATTTGTATTGAGCTACTGCTATTTGAATTTTCAGCTCTCTCTTTTGTTCCCATTATTATTTCTGTTTCCGCAGCCTATTCCGTAAGACTTGCCAGCGGTCATGTGGCAGCCGAATTTCCAATAGGAGATTTTGTTGAAGTGATCAACGGATGGAATTCTCTTTTCTATTTTGTTGCTGGAGCACTGACGGGCGGAGTTTCTTGTCTCATTTCGAAAATGGTTTTTAAGGTTGAAGATCTTTTTGAAAAGCTGCCTATTCACTGGATGTGGTGGCCTGCTTTAGGAGGATTAGTTGTAGGGATCGTGGGTTATTATGATCCGAGAGTCTTGGGAGTGGGGTATGTGAATATTACTGATGCTCTTCAAGGAAAGATGCTGCTGATTCCTGCTCTGACTCTTTTTCTTTTTAAACTGATTGCCTGGTCTATTTCATTAGGGAGTGGAACTTCTGGGGGAACTCTGGCCCCGCTACTAACATTTGGAAGCAGTCTAGGAATCATTCTAAGTTTTGCAGGAAAAGCGCTGTTTCCGGATATTGGCATTATTCCTGAGATAACAGCATTGGTTTGTATGTCATCCATGTTTTCAGGGGCAACCCGAGCGATACTTACTTCAACCATTTTTGCTTTGGAAGTCACTGGAACACATTTTGGAATAGCTCCGCTTCTGCTTGGTAATAGTGCCGCCTATCTCATTTCTTTATTCTTTTTGAAGGAAACAATTATGACGGAGCGACTTGCCCGTCGTGGTGTGCATGTGCCGTTTGAGTATTTTTCTGTGGATAAGAATCAAAAAAATGCATAAAAAAAGGGACTCATTTGAGTCCCTTTTTTTATTTTAATCTTCAAAAGATTTCAAAATGAGTTTGAGAGAGTTGAGCTTCTCATAAAGTTGATCAGCTTTTTCTTTCACTTCAGCAATAACTTCAGGCTTCGCATTTTGTACGAAGTTCTGGTTATTTAACTTGCCTTCATTCTTCTGGAAATCAACCTGAGTCTTATCCATTTCTTTCTTGATGCGACTGATCTGCTCATTGATATCAATCAATCCTTCAAGCGGAATAAAGATCTCAGTACTGGTTGTTGCAAACGAAGCTGATTTTTTAGGGCGATCAGCGGCCTTCGATTTAATTTTTCCAGACTTCACATTGGCCAGATCTTTAAGGAAGTGGCGAGACTCATAGATGAACTTGGCCAGATCTTTGTCATCAGTAAAGAGACGAACATCTACTTCATCTTTTGGTTTAAGATTTACTGAAGCTCTGATGTTTCGAACACCAGAAGTTACTTCAATGAACTTGTTCATCATCTCAAGAACTTCGTTGTTTACTAGTTTGTCTTCAAATTCAACGTATTCTTGATCAATAAGTTTCTCATCATTGCTTGATAGGTATGACCAGATTTCCTCTGTGATGAATGGAGTCATCGGATGCATCAATGTCACAATTTTCTTGAAGCAGTATTTGAGCATGGTAGCTCTGATCACTTTTGCTTTCTCATCATCCCCGTAAAGAATGTTCTTAGAGAGCTCGATATACCACGAACAGAATTTGTCATAAACAAACTGATAAATAGCAGAACTGGCGTCATCAAAACGATAGATATCAAGTGCATCATTCATTTTTTTTGCAACATCATTAAGTTCAGCAAGAATCCATTTATCATGAAGATGCCACTCTGATTTTGTTGGAAGAGTATCGCTGGCCTTATCAAGGAACGGGTAAACAAAACGGAAAGCATTCCATAATTTGTTTACAAAGTTTCTGTAGCCTTCGATTCTTTCAGGATCAAGGTTGAGATCACGGTTATAACCTGAACCTGCTGCTAGAGTGAATCTCATCGCATCAGCTCCATACTGATTAATCATCTCAATCGGATCAATCCCATTCCCAAGAGATTTACTCATCTTGCGGCCTTGCTTATCACGAACAAGAGCGTGGATGTAAACGTCTTTGAAAGGAACTTGGTTCGTTACTTTCTGACTCATCATCATCATACGGGCAACCCAGAAGAAGATAATATCAAAGCCAGTAACAAGTACTGAATTAGGATAGAAATCATCAAAACGAAGTTCTTTCATTTTTTCTTCATCAGGCCAGCCTAGTGTTGATAAAGGCCACAGTCCTGAAGAGAACCATGTATCAAGAACATCTGGATCTTGGGTGAAGTTGGTTGATGAACAGTGAGGACAGCTCTCAGGATGCTCTTCTGCGGCCCATTGGTGAGAGTTGTCACAGTAATAAACCGGAATCTGATGACCCCACCAAAGTTGGCGCGAGATACACCAGTCTTTAGGGTTTCTTAGCCATGAGAAGTAAGTATTCTCCCAGCCTTTCGGGAAGAAAGTCATATCGCCGTCTTCAACTGCGCGCACAGACTCTTCGGCCATCTTGTTAATATTAACGAACCACTGCTTAGAAACGATAGGTTCAACGATTTCACCTGAGCGCTCACCGTGCCCAACTGAGTTAAGGTGCTCTTTCTTTTCTACTAAAAGTTCGCCAAGAAGTTCTTCAACTTTAGCACGAGCTTCTTTCGGTTTAAGACCGGTAATTTCCGGAGCATTTTCATTAAATGAGCCGTCTTTGTTTAAGATATTGATGATAGGGAGGTTATGACGTTTACCAATTTCAAAATCGTTGAAGTCGTGTCCCGGTGTTACTTTTAAGCATCCAGTACCTTTTTCAATATCAACGTGCTCATCTCCAATAATAGGAATTTCGCGGTTACAAATAGGAATGATTGCCGTCTTACCAACAAGATGGCTAAAGCGCTCATCTTCTGGATTTACTGCTACTGCTGTATCAGCAAACATTGTTTCCGGACGAGTTGTAGCAATAACAATCTCTTCACCTGTTTCTTTCACTTTGTATTTTACGTGATAGAAGAAGCCTTTCACATCTTTGTGGTCAACTTCAGCATCAGAGATAGCAGATTGAAGGATAGGGTCCCAGTTAACGATGTAATCGTTTTGGTAGATAAGTCCTTCGTTATAAAGCATAACGAAGAATTTTTTTACTGCTTTATTAGGAACCTCATCAAGAGTGAAAGTAGAGTAGTCCCAGTCACATGAAACACCTATTTTTTTCTGCTGATTAACGATTTCACTGCCGTACTCTTCTTTCCAACTCCAAACTTTCTTTAAGAATTCATCACGACCTAGATCATGACGAGTTTTCTTCTCTTCTTTCCAAAGAAGTTTCTCAACTACTGCTTGCGTAGAAATTCCGGCGTGATCTGTACCCGGAATCCAAAGAGTTTCAAATCCCTTCATTCTCTTATAACGAATAAGAGTATCTTGAGTAGTAGCATCCAATGCATGACCCATATGAAGCTTTCCCGTTACGTTCGGTGGTGGCATCATAATGGTAAATGTTTTATTCTGTTTGCCTTTTTTAGGTTTGAAGCTTTTATTCCTTAACCAAATATCATACCACTTGTTCTCAGTCTCTGCTGGTTCAAATGTTGTAGGGAGGTTATTCTGAATTTCCATGAAGTATCCTTAAATTGTCTTAAAAAAATCGTTGTATGAATAAACTGTTTCTTCTCTTGTTTTGAGATTTTTTACTTTCACTTGATTGTTTTGGGCTTCATCCAAACCGATAAACACCACAAATGAAGTTTCTTTTTTCTCAGCAGAGGTGAAAACCTTTTTAGGTTTTTGAGCTCCAAAGAGAAGTTCTGTTTTTTTATGATGAGCACGAAGTTCTGCGGCAACCTTCATCGCAAGCGCTTCACCTTCTTGATCGATATAACTGACAAGGTAATCAATCTGAGCGCGGCTTACATCAGGAAGAAGATTATGGGCCTTCAAAAATTCAGTGAGTGGGACCTCACCAAGGCCTACGCCAACTCCTTCAAGAGGCTGTTCATTAAAAATCTGAAGTAGGTTCGCATAGGCTCCACCGCCGGCGACCGCTCTGCGGTTATCCGGGTGTTTGTCAAAGATTTCAAAGACTACACCTGTATAATAATCAAGTCCTCTGACCACTGATGGATCGTAAACCAAGTATTCTGCGAATCCCAAGGCTTTGAGATTATCGTAGAATTGGAAGAAGTCTTGATTTGCTTCAGTGAATTTTGAAACAAAAGTTTTAAGAGCTTCAACCATTGTGAGATTCGCGTACTCTTCAAAAATCTGCGCTTTTGTTTCATCTTGTGTGATGACTCTCACTTCCGCGCTGAATTTATCCGCATCCATTTTGTTTTTGCGATCTACTAGCTTGTAAAGTTTATGAGTCGCCTCAGAATCCAATTTAATGAATTCTTTAAAGATCAGATCCACAATGCGTCTGTCGTTTAAGTGAACATCAAAATGAGTGCTATTGGCCCCAAATGATTTAAGAATCGAAATACAAAGCTGAATGATTTCTACTTCACCATGAATACCAGCGCCGAAGATATCGGCATTGTATTGCCAGAATTCTCTCAAGCGGCCTTTTTGCGGTTTTTCATAGCGCATGAGATTGGGAATGGCATACCAGCGAAGTGGTTTAGGTACTTCGCGATGAATTTGTGCCACCATCCTTGCTACCGTTGGAGTCATCTCTGGGCGAATGGCCACATGACGTTCTCCACGATCCATAAAAGAATAAATCTGTTCATTGATTAGCTCTTCACCCGACTTAGCTAGGTAAAGTGAGACTTCTTCCAAGAGTGGCCCATCATAAGGTTCATAGGAATAGACTTCAGAGACTTCGCTCATTTTAGCGAAGATATAGTTTCTTAGTCTCATGTCCTGAGGGAAAAAATCACGAGTTCCACGATAAGGGGTTTTAGAGAGCGCCATAGGTATCCTTTGAACAGCAATTGAGGCTTCACCATTATAGCGAAATGCTGCCCAAAAGGGTATTAAGAATGGAGAGTGTGCGGTGTGTTACGGCTCTTGGTTTTGTATTTTTTTCGAGATCTCATCACTCAGAGGAGAGAGGTCATCCGGAGATAATTGATCCATCTTCTCTTTCGCCTCAGTTTTGCTTTCCTGACTCTCTTCCTTCAGCGTTTTACTGTTCTCAAGGAACTGTAATTCTTTCACCTTATCAGGAGTCAAATTTTGGAGTTTGGTCGGAATATTAAAAAGAATGGTTTGCACATCAGCTTGGGCATAACTCATATTTTTAAAAAGGAGAGAGCGATCGTTTAGTTTTCGCAAAATCTCCCAAGATACTTTTTGGGCGAGGAGATTGAAGCCTTGATGGTCCAGATTATCCATCTGATCAATCCATGGCATGAGATAATGAAGGTACTTCTTAAAGCGCACGGCCTGAATTTTTTTATCATCACGGAAAAGCTCAGGATTAAAAGGGCCGTCACTGATCAGTCCCATTTTTTGGCGATATTTGAGTTCGGCCACAATGGCCCGCCAAATCCATTTACTAAAATCAGTCAGGTATCGCTCACTAGCATTGAGTTTATTTTCCAGTTTGAGAATAAGGTGATTCGTGATGCCAAACTCACGAGTCTTCTCAAAACGATACTCAAGAACACTCTTACTCACTTCAGATTTCATTAGGAAAAAAATATGTTCTTTTTCCAAAAATCCCAGATTTCGGTTAAGGTCTTCGGCAAACCCCACTAGTTTAATCTGATCATTGATGTTTTTAGTTTGATCCTTCATAGAGTTAAACATGACAATAAACTCATAAGGAATTTTGTCACTGATAACAGTGAAGTCTTTGTTAAAAGCTAAACTTGGCAGGCAGAAGCTTAGGAGGAAGAGTGGAAGGAGTAGTTTATTCACCTGTATCTGTCCTTCTGAGCGTATCCGTCTCAATGTTACTTACTCCCTCAAGAACGAAAAGCTGATCACGAAAAGGAATAAGAACTCGACTGTCCATACGAATAAGCTGCGAGACATAACCTAGATCTGATTTTATTTCCAGTTTGCTGTCAGTAAGTTTCACTCTGGCAGCTTCTGTTTTTTTAGTAACTAAAATAGGATCAAAGCCAGTTGTTTTCACAAAGTAAATTGAGTCTTTCGTGCAGGCCATGTTTCCTAGGTCTGCCTCCGATGATTGATAAAGAGTAGTGTATCCTGACGGACGATTGCCATCTTTAGGAAAATGAAGAATACGGCTTCCTCGTTCAATTCCCTCGTAAGGAAATTCTCCTACTGCAAAATAATTAGCGTGCTGGCAAAGATCAAAGAAGGTTCCCGGGCGCTCTCCACGAAGAAGAGGCTTTGCCTTATTGGCGCCTAGATCAAAAACATTAAGCTGAGCATAACCCTTGTCATCAATATCAGAGTACAGCAGGTGCTGTTGGGTACTCATCACGTAACTTGGGAAAAAGAAGGGATTAGATTTTTTATTAGTAGGAATCTTATATTCTTTTTGTGTGACGACATTTTTGAGAATGATCTGTTGAGTATCAGTCTTATAGAAGCTTATCCAGTCATCGCCCTGATGAAGAGCGGGGTAGCGACCTTCTCCCACTTCAGTTGGCTTATCCATGCCAAGTTTCGTGACAAAAACTTTATGATTTTTATTGATTTGATAGTTGCGATGATGACTAGGGATAACTTCAATGACAACACGAACTTTATCTTGAGAGTCAGTCACTAGAAAATCACTATAGGTAGCATCCGACATGAAGTCTGAACTGCGATAGCCAATAATAAGACCAAGCACTCCATTGTTCTTTTTAACATAGGCAATTTGCCCGTCACTGGAGATGTATCTTAAAGTTTCTGGCGCGTGTTTGGTTAATAGCTGCGGAAGCTTTTGAGCAAAAGATAAGGAACTCGCGAGCATTAAACTAATCAATAGCATGGAGAGTCCAAAGGTTAAGTGGGTGTGATTCTTGATATGATTTCACACCTGAGTAAATCTGACTCCAGCTCATAATACGAGGAGCTTGCAGGGAATCAACTGAAGTTCTGACAACAAAACTGAACTTGTCTTTATCTTCGATCATGCCATCAATAATAAACGGCAGCGGATTACACTGACGAAGAGACTGGGATCTAAAGAAAGTAGGCAGTAGGTCTTCGGCACATCCTACTCCATGAAGAAGAGGTTTTTTTGCCCTTTGAAAATAAGACTTAAGCATTGTGGTGTTAAGAACACGAGTCATCTTTTTCTTGAGATCCAATTCCATTAAATAATTTTGTCCAAGACGTTCTGTTTTAACAGTGAGTGGGAAGTACTCATAATCAACAGAACCTTTTGTCTTCATCAGATCAAAAGGGCGATCGTTGTAGACAATTCTGTTAGGGCAGCTGGTAGGAGTACAATTATTTTTATTGAAAATAATATGACAGCCAGTCTTAAATTCTAGCAGTAATGGATTAAATTTTTCTTCTTCAACCATCTGACAAGTGTTCTTGCTGCTGGCCCCTCTGGTGTTTACCAGAGCGTTAACAACCGCATTGCCATAAGAAAAAGGGTGGTTGGCGTAATCACCGAAGAAAACTTTATTGCAAACGTCTCTTTCTTTAATTTTATCAAAATAGCAGGCTTCTAGTTTCCATGCCTCTGAGTTATCTGATTCATTGTTAAAGTTTAAAACAGTAGCGGTTGGTACAACCGAGCATTGACCGCTGAAAGGTCTAATCTTATCACCACTAAACTCAAGCAGTAGGCGAGAAATATTGCTGATCGTTTGATTAGAGTTCAGACCTGGGCAATCTGCATAGTCACTACGAAGTTGCCCATGATTGAGTGCTTGCGATAAGTAATCACACTGCATGTGAGGTGTTAGTCCCTCAGTCGTATCTGGATTGTAGAGACAAAGGTCATTCTCTCGCTTTAAGCGGCTTAGGCATTCACGATACTGAAGTGGGGAGAGTTGGCCCACATTGAGAGTTTTTTTACAAATCTCATCCAAGTAGATTTTGTTATTAAGGCCTGACGCAATTTTGTTCCAGAAAGAAATATTTAGAAACTCAGAACAGAACATCTCTTTGTGATCAAGATTTCGGCAGAGATTATCCAGATAATCTTTTTGAACAATGTTTAATTTTGAGTCGAGAACTTTCGCTAATTGTCGACGAGCTGGCAGATCTTTAGGATCGCCCTCTCCAAGACGTGCCTCATCTATGTAATCTCTGATTTGACACAGAAACGGAGTTTGTGGACTGACCTGCCATCCAAGATGGATATTGGCACAGTGATCCTTACTTGAAGGAACTTCAAATAGCGTTTTTTCCAGTGTCGAACTTAAGTTTTTAACTTCAAAAGAGGCAAGTGTCTGTTTGAGTTCTGGACATTCATTCAGGGCGATCTTATTGAGAAAGTCTTTTCTATTTAAAACGGCCGGTAGAATGTTGTTATTGGCATCAGTGTAACTTAAAAGAACATTTTTAATTTTGCCTTCACTAGTCTTAAGCAGGTCAGTGACTACTGAGCTATAAAAGCGGCACTTGTTACCAGAGGCGTATTTAATATAGCCCGGTGTAGAGTGTAGAATGACAGAGTTTAAAAAATCAGTATCAAGCCTGATATTTTGAGCGATATTTTCATTGAATGGTCGCTGAGATTTAAGAACAACTTCAATCTTTCGAGAGAGTTTTGTCTGATCAATACCGATGAGCTTTTCGAAGGTTTCGATAATCCCGGGATATTCAGTATTTTTATTGGTATCGAGAGGAAGTGTTTGGGAGTATGAAGATAGGCATGACCCACTGAGGGCCATGCCTAAGATAAATTTAAAGTACCGATTTTGCCAAAATAGAGGCCACGTCTTCAACTTGTAAGTCCTCAGTTGTTTTAACTGTTCCCTTAGAGGAATTAAAGTTAATCATACAATAAGAACATGATGTTGCAAGTTTTGGCGCTTGAGTTTCTCCGATTTGCTCAAGACGGTTGTGAGCAAGGTGGTGACCTTCAGGAAGCTCATACCACATGTTACCTCCACCCATTCCACAGCAAAGTGCCTTGTCCTTGTTTAGTTTCATTTCTTTAAGAGAAACACCAGGAATGGATTGAAGGATGTCACGAGGGGCATTGTACTCGCCATGGTGACGTCCAAGGTAGCAAGGATCGTGGAAAGTAAGCTCTTCTTTTACTTCTTTAAGGGTTTTTAGTTTACCAGAACGAAGAAGCTCAGAAAGAAGCTCAGTATGGTGAACTGTCTCAAACTGACCATCATCAAACTTAGCATACTCTTTACCAATGGTATGAAGACAGTGTGGACAGTGAGTAACCACTTTATCAAAAGTATATTGTCTCATGTTCGCAATGTTCTCGATGGCCACTTCATAGAATGAGTACTCATCACCGAAACGACGGATTGGATCTCCGTTACATTTCTCAGTTTTACCCATAACAGCGAAGCTCACGCCTGCTTTAGTAAGAAGTTTTACCGTATCTTGAACCACTTTCTGGTTAGAAGAGTCGTATGAACCAGCACAACCTACGTAGTAAAGGTAATCAACTTTCTTACCAGCTTCAATCACTGGAACATCAAGACCATCTGCCCATTTAAAGCGATCTTCTTGAGTGATACCCCAAGGGTTTCCATTATTTTTAATTTTGTTAGTCGCATCAGCTGCTGCTGGAGGTAGATCTCCTAGAGTCAGGGCCTTATAGCGTTTAAGATCCATGATCATCTGAACGTGTTCGATATTTGCAGGACACTCTTCCATACAAGCACCACAAGTCGTACATGAATCAAGCTCATTTGATGAGTAGATTGGATTCTCTCCCCAGATTTCCTTGTCTTCGTTAAAAGATTTAGGATCTGCAGGGTTAATGAAATCTCTCATTTTTGTAACGATTAATTTCGGATCAAGCGGCTTCTCAGCTTGGTTTGCCGGGCAAACAACAGTACAGCGTCCACACTCAACACAAGCAAGAGTATCTAGTTTTTCTTTTAAAGTTAGCTCCGAAATTTTACCAAGACCAAAAGTCTCAGCGTTCTCATCTTCAAAGTTCATTGGATTAAGCACACCACCACGACGGTACGGAGTAAGTAGAGCATTAACCGGGAGAACGATGATATGGAAGAATTTAGAGTGAGCAAGGCTTGCTACGAAGAACATGGTGTTCAACATGTGAAGAACCCAAAGAGACATGTAAGTATATCTCATCGCATCTTCAGATGGGTTGATCAGACCGACAATTCCGGCCATCGCGTAACCGATCGGAGACCAGAACTTTTCACCTTCAGGCATTCCTGCTGCCCAAATACGAATAGCTTCAAGCACGAAACCGATCACGATCAGGGCCATGATCATACCGTACATGAACTTTTCTTGATTAGGCTTAGTTGCTGAAAGATATTTAGGCTTTTGAACATAACGACGGTAGTAGGCCATCAGTACTCCAAGGAATACGAATAGACCTGCGAAGTCTGCTAGAAAAGAGATAACAATGTAAGTCGTTCCGCGATAAACCTTGAACGGAGTATCTGCATGGATCGCTACTAGCTCAGTTGCAATAAAAAGAACAACAAAGCCGTAAAAGAGCATCGAGTGGAAAACACCCACAAAACGATCTCTTTTCACTTTACCTTGGAAAAAGATAGTTCTTAAGAAATTAACGTAGTTCAGTTCTTTAGGGAGAACGTCTTTAATATTTTTTCCAAAAGATGTTAGGTAACGATACTTTTGAACAATTCCCTGAACCAAGAATGCACATGCAACCCCAAAGGATAGGTACATCAATACCTTCATCCAAGCTGGGATCATCCACATGACCTCTCTAGTTGCTTCCATTCGCCCTCCGAATTCAATAAAGTCTAATAGTCTAAGACATCTGGTTAAAAATGTTTATAATCTAAAGTAGTATTTTATCTTTTGGATGGCATCATGGATAGTTCTTTCCTTATCTCTTTGCATCTGGGCTTAACTTTGTGCTCAGTATTTGTTTTTTTAAAGCAGATCAGAGTGTTCGGTATATCAAACGAGCCTTTTAAAATTATGTCGCACCTATCGAGCGGTAGTTTAATGGCCTATTTCCTTCTCATTTCACTCTTCGATTTCGGTATGGTGGATGCTCAGGACTGGCATCGCTATCATGTGATCCCCATGATTATTTGTGTCAGTTCTTTAGTGCTGCAGATAATTATGATGATTGGAGGCAGACAGAATAGGCTGCACAAAACTTTGACGAGAATTCCCATGCTGTTAGCTCTAGTAGTATTGGCGTGGGGGAGCCGCTGGGCCGACCAGTTCACTCTGGTATTGTTGGCCTTAAGTATCACTCTCGTATTTTTTATGAAGAACAATCGTTTTCAAAAAAGAGTTCTGCTTAAAATGTTTCTTTTTTTGATGTTAGTGATTGTTTTAAGTCCATGGTCATTACTTGTTGGTGAATTATTTTTCTTGGCCGTGATATTCTATTTCTCGATATTCCAAAACGCTTTCTGTATTCAAGATTTAATGAAAGATAAAAGAGTAAACGCATGAAATACATTTTCTTCCTCTTCTTTTTGGCCAGCTGTGCCCAGGTAAGTTCACTCAATCTGCAAAAACATGAATTTGGAATTTTGCCGACGAAAATTATTTGGTTTCAGGTTGATGGACTTGATGAAGAACAGCTCGCTCTTCTGCGCTTTAACCAGCCTGCCGAGAGAAGATCTTCATTCGAAGATTCACTTTGTATGGGAAATAGTTGGGCCTACAATCTTTATCAAGTTCGTCCAAATTCTTTCGATAGTTTTCTTGCTCAGATGACGGGGAAGAAAAATATCAAAAATAGCTGTGAGGATGTTGAATTAAAGCCGATCTGGTCTTATTTGCGAAGTAGCGAATATCGCACAGGGATTCTTGAATCGGGTGCAGATAGTAAGAACTCTCTTTTAAAGCTTCAATCATGCGAGGGGAGCCAAAAGTTCTATAATGATCTTTATTTCTGGTCAATGTCCACTCCGGTCGCTTCAAAACCACAATTTCATTACTCGGAAGAAATTCCTCTGAACTCCAAAGATGTTGTCTATGATCGAGCTTGTAATCAGACAGGCTGTTATTCGACCATTTCTGAAAACTTCAGAGAGATCGGTGCCAGAATAGCAAAGGGCCATAATCGCTACTTATTCATTGTTCGTGATTTTTCTTATGGGAAGGCCATTCGTAGCAAGAACTATAAGGAAGCCAGAAATATTCTGGTTGATTTAGAAAGAGCCTTTCATGAAGCTATGAAAATTTCCAATGATTCCTTTGAAACATTGGTGCTGTTAACGACGGCCAATTCTACTTTTGTACAATTTCCAGAGCAGGGACGTGATTGGTATCAATTCGAAAAGGTGAGTGAGAAACAAGCTCAAAGATCAAAACTGACAAACTTGGTGCTAGCTTCGGGAGCACGATCTGAGAACTTTTGTGGCCTTTATGAAGAGGCCCAACTTTTCGAAAGAATCTTAAGTGGGCCTAAACAACAAGGGCTAGAATTTAAATTTATTAATCCGTTTAATTAAGACCTTTCAGATCTGATTCTAAAACAACATACTTGGCGTTACAGTAGTCACACTTAACGTCCAAGTGTGGCTCTCCTGCCATTAATTCGTCGATGTTGTTGTTATACATATTCTTTAAGTTCTCAACGATTCGCTCTTTTGAACAAGGACAGAAGAAATCAACTTGTTTGCTTCCCAAATAAGCAAGATCAAGCTTTTCAAATTGTTGGACGATCTTTTCGATGTCATTTGGTGCTTCTTCGAAAATATCGTGGAACTTCAATGCTTTCTTCGTAATGTATTCATTAAGTGAAACTTGATCATCAGTAATTTTGTTCACGTTAAGTGCTGGTAGTTTTGTCACCATAATCGACTGATCACTGATTTCAGATACTGTTACCTTCGCTGGTACTTGATATGATTCATTGAGAATCTTGTTGATCACATCTTTCGTTGTCAGATCTTCTAAGTCCAAGAATGAAGTATAAGGATTTTTTCCTTGCACAATTTTTGAAACTCTCACCTTACCAGTGAGAGAGTGTGGAAATTGACTGAAATCCTCAGGAAGAAGAAGCATTCTTGTATGGCCAGCATTATTCGTCTCAATTTTTAAACGGAAATAAGGATCTTCTGAGTCGATATAAACACCGAGACTCTCAAGTGGCTTGAGAAAATGAATAATCGGCATTAATCCTAAAACCATATCTCTGAAGTAAGGGAAGCCAGAACCCTGCAAGGGATGTTTTAGAATAAGGTCATGAATAAGTTTTTGCCCTTCAAAGAAGTGAACGTTAAATCCATTTTTATGATCAAGAAAGCTATATAGTCTGCTATTGGCAAGCATGTTGGAATCTCCTCGAGTTTATGAGGCTTATTTATATACTGACTGGAGTTTTTTGTTAACCATCTAATTCCTTGTAGGTAGAATTAAGACTATGATGCAATTTGTTTATTTTCACCATTCGACAAACCTTTGGGATTGGATTTCTGCTCGTTATTCCAATGCTTTATATATTTCTCCTAGTCCTGCTAAGGCCGATGGTCTGAGATCAAGGCTGCAGTCCCAGAAAATAAGCAATGATGTTTTAACGATAAATAAGTTTCTCTCTGATCTCATTTCCCAAAAACAGGTCCAGTTAAATCTCAAAAGAAAATCCGAGCTTTATTTGATCTTTGGCTGGTTAAGACCCAGCTATTTTCCGACTTTGAGCTTTGAACAATTCAGTAATGCCTACACTCTGTTTTCTGAACTTCGAAGTTTTACACTAGATCTAACTGCTTTGCAGCCGGTTCTTGAAACTCTTGATCCCGAAGTTAAAAAGGCGATAGAACTTTTTTGGAAGATTTTAGAAAGCACTCAGTTTCATGATGAGCATTCCAGTTACTTTGAATTAACTCAAAAATTAAGAAATGATGATCATCAGGATGAGCCGAACTCTTATGTGTTTTGGGGATTTCAGCATTTGAATGGTGTGCAAATTGATTTTTTGAAGGCCTTATCGATTAGGAATGATGTTCTTATTCCTATTCCTGCAACTTTAAAGAATCAGTTAAAGCACAGTGACTGGGCTTCATGGCTTCAGGATGGAATGTCAAAGATTGAAGTCATAGGGAATGAGGAGAGTGAGTCTTTCGTTTTGCCCTATCGGTCTGCTAATTCCAGAGAATTATCTTTTTTGCTTAAGAATGAATTACAGCCTCGCGATCAGGTGGTTTTAGGTGTTAATAGAATTACCACTGATCATCTTCACATTCTTCCAAGTTCTTCTTCGCAGTTTAAGGTGAATCATGAAATTGTAAAAAATGAGATTAATGCTTTCTTTAATACTCTTAATCCAATGTCTCTGGATGATTTTGAAAAACTAATTCAGGAGAAAACTCAAGAGGCACGTAAAGGCCATGCTTATAAAGACTTAAGAGTCTTTCAGCTTATCCAAGAGTCACTAGAACTAATTGGAGAAATGACTGAAGCTCGTCCAGATGTGGATCAGTTTCTTATTCGCTTATTAAAAGATATTGTGAGCCTTAATCAACCCAGAACATCATTAACAAATTTGAGTTATACAGATTCGACTATTGATCTGAAGTCCTTCGGGGATTTAGACACACTAGATCCTAGTAGGAGAGTTCTTATTTGTTTAGATGAACGCTTCGATGACATCATCAGTTTAGGGCAGAAGTATAGTTTAGAAATGATGACCCATTTATCAATCTTGGGACCGCTCAAGCGCAGTGAACTTGATCTTGAGTTCAAAAAATTTGAACTGTGCGAAGTGATCAAAAATGGAAATGCCTTGCTCTTCATGCCTGATGGACTTCTTAAGCATAGCCTTTCCTGGAGTAAACTTTTTGAAGGGATTGATCTCATCCTTGATTCTAAGGAATTGGTGCGCCAAACTCGCTTGATTGAGGATTATTTTCAAAATAAAACGTTAACACCATTTAGTGGAAGTTACTCGGCTTCAAAAATCAGGTCTTATCAGGAGTGTCCACGAAAGTTTTATTTTAATTATATCGATAAAAAATTTCCCGATGTGCATCTTGATACAGAGCTAGATCCCCGCGTGAAGGGAACTCTTTCCCATAAAATCATTGAGCTGACAGTGAAGAATAATGTTGAAGATATTCAGGCACTGACAAAGCAGGTTCTTGATGAAGAGGTAAAAGATTTAAAACTAAAAGCTGAAGATTATCAGAATAATTTGATTCAGCTTTTTAATAGATCTTCTAATGGTGTTTCTGCTTTAAAGAAGATTGAAACTGTTTTAGGTAAAAAGATCAATTGGATCATGGAAGACTCATTTAACTTTAAACTAGATGAAGCATTTCGTGGCCAGATCGACTGCTTTGCCCAAACAGAAGACTACGTGATACTTCTGGATTTTAAGTCGACAAAATCAGCTGCACCAACTTTAACGGAGATCAGAAATTTTTCTGATCTTCAGATTTGGACTTATCTATTGGGATTAGAAAATAAAGGTATCAAAATCAGGCAAAAATCTCTCATTATGGGATTTGTTATTTTGGATGAGCCTGCTAAAAGTGTTCTCCTTTTTAGCGATGAAGAGGTGTCGAAGGAATTCAAGGAGTTCTTTTCAGCAAATCCTATGAAAGTAGATTTGGCGGAAGGAATTGAAGAAGTTCAGAAAATTCTCAATGTTGAAACAGAAAGGATTAAGTCTGATCGTCATTTTAAAGCTCAACCGCTGGCCGCAGATGTTTGTCAGTTTTGTGATCTTAGCCGAGTTTGTATGAAAGGAAGCCAGGTATGAAGAGAAGCCCTAACTCAGAACAATTGATGGCCATTGAACATCATGGTGGGGTGCTACTTAAGGCCGGTGCGGGATCAGGTAAAACTTTTGTTCTCGTTGAGCATATTGCTTATTTAACGAGTGGGTGGATTGCTCAAAAAGGGGAGTCTCCAGACTTTGAACATTTTATCAAAGAGAAATTTTCAAAAGTTGTCATGATGACTTTCACTAATAAGGCCGCAGGTGAAATGAAGCTGAGGCTTTATAAAAAATTCGATGAATTGGTAGCGGAACATCAGACGAAGGCGTGGGAAACAGCACGTGAATATCTTACTTGGCTGACGGTTACTACGATCGATGGATTTTGCCGCAAACTCATTGTATCAGGGTACTTTGCAAAGCTTTCTGCAACGGCCGATATCATTTTTGAAGAACAACGTTCAAGTCAGGTTGAAAAAATTCTAGAGTCTTGGTTCCAGAATAATAGCTCCTCCATTCAGCCGTATCTGAGAGATCAGCTTATCCGCTCAAAGAGTGAAATCCGCGACAGCTTTTGCAAGATATTTAACGATCCGAGCAAAAGATTAAAATGGAAGTTTGTTAAAAATGATGAGTTCAGTGATGAGAAAATAAATCTTCTCATTGAAAGCTTATACCGAATTCATCAAATCTCTGATTCCATTGGAGTGATCTCTCGATATGATATTCCTGCCGATGCCAATAAGTATGAGAAAGAGCTTATTGAGCGATTCCAGCGCATGGGTCTTCCTGAAATTCATTCATGGGATAATTTATCAGCGTATTATAGTGAGTGTTCCGTCCGAGCTCCAGCTCTGACTGCAAAGATTAAAACACCAGAGCTTGAAAATGTCAGTGAAGCTTATAAAGAAATGAGAGAATGGGTCAAAGATACTTTTGAAATGATTCTTGATTTTAAAGAAAATCGCGAAAGCCTCATTCTGCCTTGGTTTCAAAGTCTTTATGCCATTTATGAATATGTTGATAGTGAACTTAGCCCTAACGATGGTTTTACCTTCGGAGATATTGAGTATTATGTGAGCTTAGGGCTTGATGATTTTGAATCTCAGAAGAGAGTTTGCAAAGACTTTGAATATTTTATCGTCGATGAGTTTCAGGATACATCTTTTCTGCAGTTTTCAATTATCAAGAAATTAATTAAGAACGATTTTACGAAATTGTTTTGTGTCGGTGATGCTAAACAAGCTATTTACGGCTTTAGAGGAGGGGAGTTAGCGGTCTTTGATGAATGCTCCCGTTTGATTCCAAGGAATCTTAGCCTTGCTAATAACTATCGTTCTCTTGCTGAAGTGATAGAAGCCAATAACTCTATCTTTGAACATGTCCTGCCAATTGGCTTCAAACTTTCAGATCATGATCCTTTTACCGTGAATTTTGAGCCCCAGACTCTTCCCCCTATTGAGTATAAGGCCCATGGTGAAATTATTATCAATGATCTGGATCTATCAAATGTTGAAGCAGACAAAATCAGCAATGAGCAGTTAGATGCTCTAGAATCAAAGATAATTGCAGATCAAGTAGAGAGGCTATTAGCTCAGTACCCGACAAAACAAAATACCATTCTTTACAAGAAGCTTGATCCTTCAACAGGAGTGATCAGACATCTAATGAATAAGAATATTGGTTTTACGGCCCAGTTTAAAATTGAATTGCTTGATGATCCCGTTCTAGGGATGTTCTACACTCTTCTTAAGAGATTTTTTGATAAAAATGAAAAGTCGAAAAATGATTTCCATCTCTCCGTCATAAATAATTATCTGCAAGTGCTAGGTGTTAAAGAGTTATGTCAGGTTGAGATGTTTGAAAAGTTTGAACAAGATCTCCATTATTATGGTCTTTTAGAAGCTTATAAGAAGTTTATCTTCTCTTTATACGTGACTAATGAAAATGCTGACCTCAATTTAAAATATATCAGTCTTTTGTGTGAACTATACGACAATAATCTGTCTGTGATATTTTCTCGTTTTAAGCAGACAGGTGCCAATTCTATTTCGATGGACCTTCGTTGGGGGAGCAATTCCAGTAGGGTGGTGATTATGTCGGCCCATGCTTCTAAGGGACTTGAGTTTGACCACGTCATCATCGGTGGGATTTTTACTAACTCGGCCAATATTCCGAATAAAAATATTATGGGGGATAATCCTCAGTCTTTTTATTGGTATAAAAACTTTGAAGAGAAAGAAAAAGTAATCACTCCTTTTTATCAGTATGATCGAGATGTTGATAAGTTTAAAAATTATTCTGAATCCAAGCGACTTCTCTACGTGGCTTGCACTCGTGCTGTTGAGAAGTTAATCTGGACTAAAGTTGATTTGGGTGAGCTGCAAAAGAAAATTAAAGAAAATAGCTGGTCATCATTATTAGATGACTGGTTGATTAAAACGAAATTTAATAAGCTTACAGTTAACAAGCTTGATTCTGATTCCTATTCTTCAATTATCAGCGAAAAACAGCCGCTACCTTTGCCATTGTTTTATTATGACTCAGTAGGTGTTTATCAAAAGGATGAGGAACAAGGCGAGTTATTGATTGTTCCTGAATTAAGTGTCACTAGACTCAATTCACTCTTGCAGTGTTCTCGAAAATTTTATCTTCAGAATGTTATCAAATTAAATGCTGTCGGTGATGAAGCTTTTGAAGCCGAGGATGATCTTGCATCTTTTATGAAATCCAGTGCTGCTCGCGGTACCAGCCTTCATGAAGCTCTTTCTCGTGCTGTTAGTCGCAACTTTGTTGTCCCACGAGAGTTTTTAGGAACGAAGGACGAAAAAATCCTGACAGAGTCCTTAGAGAAACTTCAAGGGTTAGCAGCAGATTATGAATTCATCAGCGAAGTTCCCATTAAGTTTTCTTTCTTCGGGCATATCATTTCGGGAACGCCTGATCTTATTTTAAAGCCTAAAGCAGACGGAAAATATCAAGTTTGGGATTTTAAAACTGGCCGACTAAAGGAGTCCAAATTAAATCCTTATTGGCTTCAGCTTAAGGTCTATGCCTTTGCCCTTTTCACTCTCGGGCAGGTCTCGCGAGAGAATAGTATTCTTTTAGAGCTATATTTTATCGATGAACAAAAAAATCTTTCACTTGAAGTTAGTTTCTTAGAGCTGAGAGAAGAGTTGCTTACATTTTGGAAGAAACAATCCAGACCTTGGGAGATTAATCCTGAGCATTGTGGTCAGTGCGAGTATGGTGATATTTGCCTTCGATAAAACAGTAAGTTGCGCGCATTCATATAAGTGATAAAATTTCATAGATGCTTATTAATTTAACAAGTGACGAGACTCTATGAAATTGATTTTACTTTTTCTCACTTTAATTTGTTCAACTTCTTTTGCTGCTGAAAATTCGCTCTATGATTTCTCATGGCTCGATAAAGATAAAGAAATCTATGTTCTGCAAAATAGAAGATTTAAAAAGAGCAATGAGTTTTATGTTGGTGCAACAGGAGCAATGACTCTTAGTGGTGCCTTTATTGATTCTTACGGAGCAACAGCTCGTGCTGGATACTTCTTCCGTGAAGACTGGGGTATTGAACTCGTTTTCGGAAAAAATAGTGGAGATGAAAACGATACTGCTAAATCAGTAAGAGAGCAGGGAACAGTTCCATTCTATCGTAAGATTGATACTTATACTGGTGCTATGTTCATGTGGTCACCTTTCTATTCTAAAATCAATACATTCAATAAGATTTTTTACTTTGATTGGTTGTTCGGTCTAGGAGCTGCCAATATTAAGACATTGGATAATAGAAATAAATTCATTCCTGGTGCGGCCGATGGTCTAACAAGTGAAAATATTTTTGGAGCAATGTGGAGTACAGGATTCAGATTTTACATCAATGAACAGTGGAGTGTTCGTTTAGATGTGACTGGTCTTGTATATAAAGCTGACAAGTCAAAGCAGGCCGGTGGTGGAAGTAATCCTGTCACTACCGCAAGCAAAGTTTTCAATAATTACGACTTAGGGATTGGTCTGAATTATCAATTTTAATTTGTTAAAAGGGGAACAGGATGTTCTCGAAAAAATTAATATTCTTACTTAGTGCAGCCGTTTCACTTTCTTCTTTTGCAGGTTATGACCAAGCTCAAAAGAAATTCGGTGTAAGTAATGCTTCATTGACTGGACATAAAGACCTCATCATTGAAATCAGTGAAGATGGTTTTTATTTCTCATTGATTCCTTGGGTAAAAGAGTATCTGGCCAAGTATAATAAAGTTGATTCAGACCTTGATCGTTCTATTGATCAAGTTATGAATGCTGTAGGTGTAAAAACTTTTGAATCTCTTCCAGAGAGCATGCTAAAAAAAGTTAATTCACCCAACGTGAGATATATTCTTGCAAAAAGATATTTGAGTTCTTCAAACTATAGTACAGTTGAAGGCCTTCTTTCTAAGGTTGAAGCTAAGCACCCGGCCTATCCTTTTATCACTCATCTTTTAGGTGTGAACTATTCACATAAAGGTGACTATAAAGGAGCTGTTGCTGCTTTTAATGATTGTGTTAACGCATCAGAGAAAAGAATTTCGAAAATTGATGACGACTCTTATCGTAATCAGATGGGGCAGAATAAAGACTACTGTCTTGCGGGAATCGCCCGAGCTTATTATGGAATGGGTGAGTATAAGCAAGCTGAACTTTCTTATATCGATATTCCAAAAGAGTCGATCATTTGGCCTACTATTCTTTTTGAAGAAGCTTGGAATAGCTTTCAATTAAAGAACTATAACCGTACTCTTGGTAAACTTGTTACCTATAAAGCTCCAGTAATGGATTTTGTCTTCAATCCTGAGGTAGAAGTCCTTAAGGCCATTTCATATCTTAAAATGTGTCTTTATGATGATGCCCGCTCTATTGCTGATGATTTCTATTCAATTCATAATAAAAAATCACAAGATCTACGTCGATTCATTCTTCGTCATGGCAAAAACTATAAATACTACTATGAGCTAATGGCCAATTTTGAATCAGGTAAAGAACCCACCGATGCTTATGTTCTAAGATCATTGAAAAGCATTCAGAAAGATGGAGCTTACCTAGAACTAAGAGCATCTTTAACAAATGCCATTAAAGAATATAAGCGCATTCAAAATCTTCCTAAATCAAATCTTAAAAACCAAATGATGAGGAATATTCGCACTGTACTTGATGAATACAAGAGCACGTTAGGGGCTTATGTTCGTTCATCTATGGTGACAAAGTACGCAGAGTTTTTCAGAGCATTTCAAGATATGAGTTACATTAAATTAGAAGTTCTTGCTCAGAGAAAAGAACAACTTTATAAGAATGAAACACAGAATAGAAGTAGAGGCGATCTGAAGTATATTGAGCGAAACGATAAACAGTATTTCTGGAATTTTAATGGTGAGTTCTGGGCCGATGAACTCGGTGATTACGTGTTTGCATTGAGGTCTGAATGTTAAAGGTTATTGCTTTTTCACTAATACTTTCAAGCCAGCTGGCCTATTCTCAGAATCTAGATTCGAGAAGACAGAATATCTTAAAGATTATTGATGAAGAACTCAGCGAAGTTAATCGCTTGGCCAAGCAGCAGAATTTTAGTTCTCCTGATACTCTTTTTAGAATGGCCGAGCTTAACCTCGAGAAGGGAAGACATTGGCTTGATTTTGAAAATGAAAAATACTTAAAGCTTAGTCCTGAAGAACGTAGATCGGCCAATAGAAGTGAGTATTTTAATAACTCGAATCAGTTCTTTAAAAGGGCCAATACTGCTGCTCAAACGCTTGCAAAAAAGTTCCCTTCCTACCGTAATATTGGTGAGGTTTATTACATTCTTGGTATGAACTATCGAGAAATGGGTGACCATAAGGCAGCTCAAAATTACCTTAAAGCGGCATTAAATAAAACTCCTGCTAAATCTTCTGTAAGAGCTAAAATTGAATTAACTCTAGCTGACTATTATTACAATAATCGCGAGTACTCTAAGGCCATTCCTCTTTATGAGAGCTCAATTGGTAAAGTGAATGACAAGTGGTGGACTAAGGATACATTCAATTTAGCTTGGTGTTACTACCGAGTTAAAAATTATAATAAGGCCATCGATCTTATGAAGAGTGTTCATAAGAGAAGTTCGCAAAAAGAATATGTTGATCTAAGAAACGACGTTAATAGAGATATTGGCGTTTTTTTCGTTGAAGGCGGAAGACTCCCTGAAGCTATTTCTTTTTATCGTGGTCAGAACATCGATTTCACAAAGCAAATGATTCACATTGCAGAAAAAACAATGTCTGATGGGCAGTTTAAGCAAGCCGATACATTACTTGTTGAAGCTCTAAAGTATGAGAAGGATCCAAAGAGAAAAGTTGATATCCTTATGGCCCAGCTTAATCTTTATGATAAAGGTAACGCTGTTGATAAGCATCTTATAGCATCTGAAGAACTTGTTAAATTGAATCAAAACAAGCTTCTCGATGATGATCAAAGAAAGAGTCTTACTTACCATGTCGATAAAAAAGCTGCTGAACTTCAAAAATCAGTCGCATCAAAAATTTATGCCAACGTAAAAAAGACCAATGATTTGAGAGCAAAACAAGCTATGCGCTATTTTGCTCTTTCGGCACAGTTAAATCCGAAGGCCGGTCCGGAAAAAATATTTTTCCAGGCAGAAACAGCTTATGCCGCTAATAAGTCAAAAGAAGCGATTGATTTGTATCTCGCTGCTTTTGATGGAGCGAAAGAAGCTGGACAGTCAAAGATTATGACGCAATCCCTTGAGGGAATGCTTTCCTCTCTGGCTTCTCCAAGCTTAAATAAAAAAGTTGCAGATAAATACTATGTGCCGGTTTATCAGCGATCTCTTTCAGTCGATCAGAAATCTCCACGTGCTAAATCAATCTATGAGAAGCTTTTCAATGCCCAAGTAGAACAAAAAGATTTTACAGGAGCTGATCAGACGCTGACACTTTTTGCAAAAAACTTCCCTGGCGATTTTAAAACCCAGGAGGCAATGCTTGCAAAAATCATGGAGCATTATCGTGGTAGTAAGGACTACGATAAAGTTAAAAGCTATGTTTCACGCATTAATTCTGGTGAATTTAAAGTATCTCAAAAATATGCTAGTGCACTAAGAAGCCTGATGACCAAAATTCAGATCGAAGGCGTGCAAAGTTCACTTGATAAAGGTGATAAAGCAGTCGCTTTAAAAGGATATCATCAGATTTTTGAATCATCTGAATCGACTCCTAAGGCCCGTGCCAATGCTTCTTATAACTTGTCTGCTTTGTACTATGAACTTGGAGAGGCAAATAAAAGTTATCAATGGTCAACAGTTGCTCTTCAGCAGATGGATGCTGGTGATGTCGTGAAATTCTCACCTTCATTTCTTACAATTGCTTCAGGCCTTTTTGCTCGCCAACACTTAGATCAGTCTGCCGATTTGTCTTACAGACTGATGGCCAAGACTTGTGGTGTAAACTCGGCAAATAAACAAAACTTCTATAAGAATGCTATTTTTATTTCATTGGCAGATAATGAGCTAGATCGTGTTTTAGAAATGAGAAGAAATGCAAAGACTTGTAAGTTGCCAGCTGCAGTAATGGAAGAAGTTGATCACGAGATTCTTAAAGACCTTATCGCTCATGATAAATGGACTGCTGCTGAAGATCTGATGAGTGAGTTAGAGCGAAGTAAGAGTAATTACTCTGCACTTATTCTTCCATACGAGTCTATGAGAAAACGCCTTATTTCTGCTGGTAATACTGGTGAAGCCGATAGAGTTGCCAGTAAACAAGCGATGTTTTACAGAGAAGCTTTAAAATTGAAACAAGACATTCCGGTTGAGGCCATCGATTTAATTGCACTCCGCTCTATGGGTGGAGTGTTCAATGCTTCCCACAATATAAAATCAAGTCGACTCTCTTTTCCTGAGAATGCCTTTAACAATGGCCTAAAAGCTAAACTTAAGGCCCTTGATCAGTTAACAGTTCAAGTTGACCAAATTACTAAGACAGGCTCAGGTAAGGCCATTGTGACAAGCTCAAAGGTTCTTATTGATGCTTATGAATCTGTAGCAGAAGAAATCAAAGCTTTTACTCCTCCTGATAAACCTCAGGAGTATGTTGATAGTTTTCAAAAAGCGATGAGTGAAGTTTGGGGACCATTAATGAGTCATGCAAGAAAACTTAGAAAAGATGTAGAACTGACTATTAATAAAAACTCTATTCTCTCTGATGACAATTTCGCAGTACTTGCTTCTCCAGGCTTTGAAGAAGTCCGCTTTGCTGGAACTGAAGATAACGTCGTAATGCAGAGAGGAGGTGTTAAGTGAAGAAGATATACTCAATCCTTTTACTCTCAACACTAGTTGCCTGCTCAAGTCAGCAGAAGAAAAATGGTGAATCAACATTTACTGATATTGATCAAATCACCAATAAAGATTTCAAGAAAGAGCCGATGGTAGAGAAAAGTCAGGTCAAAGACTATTTTCAGAACAATCAGCCAAATCTTGAAAACCCTGTTTTAAAAGATGAGACAATGGCCCTGCTAACGAGCAGTGAAGCAGATGCTTTTGAAGATGGTAAGGATCCATTGGTAACGATGGCCTACTTGTGCACGAAAGGTAAATTTAAAGAAGCTTATACTATTGCAGCTAAAAGCTATGATCGCTTTCAAAAACTTCCTTCCTACTGGAATCAGTTAGGTATCTGTTATATGGATCAAAGGGAATATAGAAAGTCTCTTCTTTATTTCAACAAGGCCATAGAAGCGGAAAGAAATTATGTACCTGCGCTGAATAATTTTGGTGTGATGTATTCTCGTCAAGGTCAGTATCAAAAAGCAGTTGTTGCTTTTGAAAAAGCTGCTGATATTGGAAAATTTGCTAAAACACCTCGGTACAACCTCGCACGTCTATACCTGAAATTTGGTCTTGCTCAAAAGGCGCTACCTATTCTTCAATCATTAGCGAATAGCTCTCAGACTGACGTTGGTATCACGAATGCTATCGGAACTTCATATTTAATGCAGGGGAACTTCCAAAGTGCATGGAAATATTATCAGCAAATTCCAAAGAACCTTTGGGAAAGAGCTGATATTGGAGTGAATATCGCTTACGCGGTTTACAAATCTGGTAATGCAAATTCGGCTAAGGATATCTTTGAAGGGATAAAGAAGCCTAAAGATCCTTCTATAAAAGAGTACTACGAGCAAATGGCCCAGAAAATAGGGGTGAAAATATGAAGTTTTTATTTTTAGTATGTATGTTTTTTTCTATAACAGCTTTTGCTCAGAAAAAAGTTAATTACGAATATAAAAAATTTGAAAAGTTTGATTTTTCTGAAATGTCTGTTGAAGGTGTTGCTGGCTCACCGGGGGATATTTCAGTATCTCCTAGATTGAGAAAAGAGTTTCAGAATAAGCTTCCTGATAGAGCGAATTTTAATAGAGAGATGAAGAAATCCTTGGATGGGATTAGATAGGGGTTGATGTGAATACAGAAAAGCATAATCAAACACAGATGTTTGAACTTTACTCAGTATCTTCTAAAGTAAAAGTTAGAGGAGGAGTTTTCAGACCTGGAAGAATTCTCTTGGGGCGCTCAGAAAGTTGTGACCTTATGGTGACTTCTGACTCAGTATCTGCCATTCATGCGGTGATGGAAATTTTTCCAAACAAAGCAGTTCTCTATGATATGAATTCCACTAATGGAACTTTTGTTAATGGGGATAGAATTGTTGCCAAGGATATTTTTCCTGGTGATAGATTCAGACTGGCCAATGTTGATTTTGAATATAGAGTTTACCAAGCAGCGGCAGCATTGCCACCTGTTCTGGATATTCTTGAGCCAATGGATGGGAAGGCTTCTGTAAAAGTTCCACCTAAAGCTCCTACTGCCCCTCCTAAGGGGAAACTGCCAGAGACCCAACTGCCTAGTATTGTTTATCCTCTGGCGGCAGATCCGAAAGCAGAATTTAGTGAATACATCTTTGAAGATCAAAATGAGATTTACCCGATCTTCAAATATCAAACTTCAAGACAAGCGGTCGAAGTAATTATTCTTTTTAAAGAAAATATCTTCTCTGTTGATTACCTTCCGGAAGGAAATTTTACTTATCATATTACAGGTATTCAGGGATCAATTAAAGAAATCGAATTTCCTTATTTAGGAAAGAAAGATAAATTTCCATTCATTACTCTGAAGAAGGGTGCTGCTCCATTAGTTGAATCACTTCCAGGTTTTGAATCACTTCTTTTATCAGATAAAAAGAAGAATACGAAGAATGAAAGTTTTGAACTTGCTCCTCAGGATATTCTAAGACTTCAGAATGGTGAGCTTCAAATTTTTATCAGATCTGTTGAAGCACCTCCTCAGGTAGCTGCTGCTCCTATTTTGAAGAGAGATCCAGATTTTCAAAAGTACTTATTCTTCTTCTTATTTCTTGTTGTTCTAGCAGGAGTTGGATTTAACGTTATTGAGATTCCAGAAGATCAAAAGAAAGAAGAGCTAGCTCCAGAAAGACTAGCAACAATCCTTTATAAGCAACCACTGACTGTTTCTAAGAATAAGGCAGTTGAGAAGACAGAAGAGGCTCCAAAAAGAGTTCAAACAGCTCCTGATAAACCAGCTGTTGAGAAGAAGGTTGTAGCAGAAAAGCAGCCTGATGTTAAAAAACCTGATGTCATTGAGACAAAAGTTCAGGACAAGAAACCTGATCCAGGTAAAAAGACTGCACAAACTAAAGAAGTGGTAAAACAGGGTACAACACCGGTGACAAAAACTGCCCAAAAAGCTGCTCCAGTAGCTGCTAAGACAGCAAAGCCAACACCGATGCCTTCAGCTTCTGCAGGAGCACCAGCTGTTTCTCAGATTCAATCAAAATCCATAGGGCATGTTGAAGTTTATAAATCAGCAGATTTTAAATCAACAGTTTCAAGTCTTGTTGCAAAAGGTGGATCATTATCAAATGTTCAGACGAAATCTGCTTCAGGTGGTTCAGGATCAAGCATTGGTGCTGCTACTGGTGTTGTAGGTGGATCAGGTTCAGTTCAGACGGCCGATATTGCTACTAACCAAGGAAGTCTAGTAGGTGCTACTGTTGGTAAATTAGGTGAATCAATTGGAGCAGAGGGACTATCTGCGAAAAGAGCTATCTATCAAGCAGGGATTCCGGCCGAGACAGTTGTTCTTGGTTCAATGGATCCTGATATCATCAGAAAGATTCTTATGGATAATTTGATTCATTTTAGATCATGTTATCAGAACGAGCTCTCAACGAGAGGTCAAGAATTCTCAGGAAGTGTGAAGCTGAACTTCACAATCGGTGCTTCGGGACACGTGTCTCAAGCAGGTGTTGATGGAGCAAGTGATCTTCCTGCATCTGTTAAAAAATGTGTTGTGAATGTTCTCAGAGGTATTGCTTTCCCAGCTCCACAAGGTGGTGGAGTAGTTGAAGTAAAACAACCGATGAACTTCTATCCAAAGAAAATCTAAGTATAATTAATAAAAAGGCCAAAAGGTATGCCGCTGGATTCAACTTCCTAATGCAACTCCGGCGATTTGAAAAAGGGACACTCTTGTCCTAAATTCAAGTCGCCAAACAAAAAACTAAGGAGTTGTACTTTGAAGCAGTACTCAAGAGTGTCTTACGCCGTAAGATGCCA
>CALHBF010000009.1 GCA_937931205.1 uncultured Bacteriovoracaceae bacterium | reverse complement strand
TTTTCCTGTCACCACTCCAGGTACTGTGTAGCCTTTGAGTTGAGAGAAGGTATCCATAAACCACGCCATCGTCTGACCATCAGTTCCTACATCTGGTGCAGGAATATCTTTATCAGGACCTACTATCATGGAAATTTCAGTCGCGTATCTTCTGGTTAAGGCCTGAAGTTCAGCACGAGATAAATCATTGGGATTCACTTTTATTCCGCCCTTAGCACCTCCTAAGGGCAGACCGACGAGAGCACACTTAAAAGTCATTAGCATCGCTAGAGCAGCTGTTTCTGAGAGCGAAACATGAGAATGATAACGAATTCCTCCCTTACCGGGACCTAAGGTCATATTGTGTTGAACACGATAACCTTCAAAAACTTTTACCGTTCCATCATCGAGACGGATAGGGACAGAGACTTGTAATGCACGTTTGGGATACTTGAGACGTTCTAAGACATTAGGATCTAACTTCATGACTGCTGCAGCTGATTCTAACTGAGCAAAGGCATCTTGAAAAAAAGGGCTCTCGAAGAGACTCATAAACAACTCCCTTGAATGGTTATTTCAAAGTATTGATTGAGCTTACTCTCCTCTTCCGCTCGAGGCCAGATTAAAACGTACGTGCGTAGAGCAGCATTAGTCTCTCATCCTGCTCTTTTCTATCAGGTCTCTTTGAAGCAATGAATCGAGCCTTAAGGTGATCTGTAATGGCCTGGTCAATTGACGTGAAATATTCTCCAGTATCAAGTTCGTAGTTAAACATCGCTCTGAAACCAATTTCTTCAATATCTTTCTTTATGTTCACTTCAGTTTTACCGTTAATACCAACCCAAGCTCTGGCATCAATGAATTTACCTCTGATACCAACTATCACGAGACCTTGATCTAAACGTGGTTGGAATACGAATTTGTTCTCTTTCCAAAAAGAAACTTCTTTAGCTTGAAATTCTTTCGGAAGATTTTTACCTGTAAGACTCTTCTTTTGAGTTCTTTTAAAACCCGCTTCTAATTCATCAATGGTATCCACGCGCTGAGAATCTCTAAAATCAGAATACCAGTCTTTAGGCATATCTTTTAAAGGCTGCTCACCTTTTCTTTTTAGATATCTCATATAACGATCTTTAAAGTATTCCCATTTTTCTTCAGCCGTTGGAACGTAATAAGAAGACCCTGTACCAGTTGAATCGTATCCATACTGTTCAGCAAATGCTTGGTTGTTTTGCCAAATTTGGATTTGGTTACGAGATTGGATCACATCAATTGATTTATCTTGAGCAACATATCTTTGATAAAATCCAACTTCATTATTAATTGGCTTTACGATGACATCATCATCAGGAAGGTAGCTGGCAGGAGCACGTTTCGTCAGTCCAGATTCACCCCAAGCTGCACACACTGCAAGAAGCGTTGCGCCCCCAACAAGGTGTTTAAACTTTAGATAATTGCAGGTAATTGTCCAAAAATTAGTCATCCCCAGTCCCTCTTATAAAACGCTTAAGTTGTTAAAATTCCGATCTTTAACGAACTTAATGTAGTCCCTTTAAGGAATATAAAAGCAAGACAGATGCCAAAAAAAAGGCCCTCGGAAGAGGGCCTGGAAGTGAAGAGATTATTGCATTAATTCTTTGAGCATGGCTTCGGCATGAGCGCGAAGTTTTGGATTTTTCATCTGGGCCTTCAACGCCTTCATCAGCTCAAGATCAGGAGCCGCTTTCTTAGTGGCAAGCTTCTTACCAGTGCCATCCCCCTTAAGAGAAAGAACTAATTTCTTTAATTGAATTCGTTTTGTTAACTCACCCGAAAGAATTTTTTCTCTTAACTCAGATTTGAATTCATTCTTAGGTAGTTCATCCCACTCAAGTAGTACGTACTTTTCAGTGTTGTATGTTTTAGCAGCTTCCTTAATTTCTTTCGGTAATTTTGCCACTTTTAAACAACGGTGAACTTCAGATTTTGAAATTCCTAGAGCTGCAGTGATTTTTCGCTCACTTGAATCAGTCAGTTTCTGATAACCCAGAATCGAATCGGCCTGATCAATATAGTGAAGATCTTCACGAGCTTGGTTCTCAGAGAACTGAATCGCCATCAACTCTTCTTTTGTTTTATTCTCAAGAATAAAACAAGGAGCTTCTTGCATCTTAATCAGAGACATAGCTCTGAAACGTCTCTCACCACAAATAAGAACGAACTTATTTCCTTCTCTGTGAAGTACTAAGGGTTGAATCAGACCATTAACTTTGATGTTCTCAGCGAGTTCAGCTAGAGATTCATCATTAAACTTTGTTCTTACCTGATCACGAACTTCAATATCAGCAAGTTGAATATTGGCTAACTGAGCTCCACGAAGAAGCTTCTGATCATTCATGCGAAGAATACGGTCATCAATATTAGAAGTAATGTCGATTATTTTACGGTCACGTTTAGTTACACGTGCACTAAATTCCTTGGCCACAAGCCTCTCCTTATAAAAAACGTACTTGTTTTCTAATAACCTTAATTAAGACCTAGAGAATCCCAAAGAGCTGTGTAATCAGTTTTACCTTTTGAATTCTTGGCAAACATGAATACTGGCTTTCTCAGAGCAACTGATTCCTGCATGTCCACAAGGTTGCGGATCATAGGAGTCACGTTGAATGACTGAGATAGCTCTTCAAGACGTTGGCGCTCAATTTTTCTTCTTGGATTGACCATAGAAGGAATAATGGCAAATTCAAGACCAGGATTTTCAGTTTCCTTGATGATCTCAAATGTATCCATCAACTCTTCTAGACCATCAATTGAATAGTCTTGAGCTTGTGTTGGAATAAGAATTTTGTTTGAAGCAACGAGAGACATAATCAACTCGTCCCCAAGCATTGGAGGAGTATCGATTACAACATAATCAAACTGATCTTGAATTTGCTGTAGACGAAGTTTAAGTAGACGCTCTTTACGTCCAGCATTCTTACGAACTTCTGATTCAGAAAGAATAAGAAGCTTTGCAAGATTTGCCATATGACGGCTTGATGCAATTAACTTAACATTTTTGTAAAAATCGTGGTCGCCTTCTACATCACAAACAATCTCTTCAACACCAACGTCCCCGATTAACCATTCAGGAATAAGAGTTCGTTGAATATTCACTCCAAGTGTAGAGCTTAGGTTTGCTTGTGAGTCTAGATCGATGGCCAGAACACGGTGTCCAAGATGGGCAAGATGACAAACGAGCTGAAAACATTGCATCGTTTTACCTACGCCACCCTTGTTATTACCGACAGTGATAACTTTCATGAGCACTCTCCTTGTGATCCTTCTAGCTTAAAAAGTGGTCCTTTCAATGGTCCTATAAGAAAAGTCTAAGTAAGGCGCTACACTAAGTCAAAGGGCCAATTTAAGTTTTTTTAGCTATTTAACCCCCTTGCCTGAGCAAAAAACAATGCGCTGCACACTTATCAATCCATGCAATTGCGAGTATTGTGAGGCCACTACGAGGTTCCTATGATCGATATTTATGAAAATTTAGAAAATTCAGACCATCTACCTGCTATTTCAGAGAAAGAACTCTCTGACGAAGAAGTGCTCGTTGAATTAAAGAAGATAAAAGAAGAACTCAAAGATCGTGTGGTTGTTCTTGGTCACCACTATCAACAAGATGATGTTATAGCTTTTGCCGATATAACAGGTGATTCACTTGAACTAGCACGTAAGGCCAGTGAAGTTAAAAATGCTGAATACATTATCTTCTGTGGAGTTCACTTCATGGCAGAGACTGCAGATATGCTAACAACTCCCGATCAGAAAGTGATTCTTCCTGATATGCGTGCCGGCTGCTCAATGGCCGATATGGCCAATCGTCGTGAGATTGATCTTGCTTGGAAATATCTCACTGACTGCACTAAAGATAAAATTGTTCCCATCACCTATATTAACTGTACCGCTGCTTTAAAAAGCTTTGTTGGTGAAAACGACGGTTCCATTTGCACATCTTCGAATGCTGAGAAAATTATTACTTGGGGGCTATCTCAAGGTGAAAAACTTCTCTTCTTTCCAGATCAACACTTAGGTAGAAACACTTGTTTCAAACTAGGGATTCCTCTGGAAGATATGGTGATCTATGATCCACGTCTTCGCTTTGGAGGACTAACTCCTGAGCAAATTCAGAAGGCCAAGGTTATTCTTTGGTACGGTTTCTGTTCTGTTCATCAAGGCTTCAATGCGAGTCACATCAAGATGTGGAGAGAGAAGGAAGCAGATAGAACAATCATCGTTCACCCTGAATGTTCATTTGATGTCGTTCAAGGTTCAGACCTTGCAGGCTCCACTTCCTATATCATTAATCAAATTAAAGCGGCTCCAGCGGGAAGCAAGTTTGCCGTGGGAACAGAGATCAATCTTGTGAATCGTCTGGCCCAAGCTTATCCGCACTTGGACATTACTTCACTTTCTCCATACCAGTGTCTTTGTACAACAATGTACCGAGTGCGTCCGAGATGGCTTCTTGAAAGTTTTAGATCTATTAAGAACGGGTCTCCTATCAACATCATTAAAGTTGATGACCATACGAAAAAATTTGCAATGAAAGCACTCGATCAGATGCTTTCAATCTCTTAGAGGAAGATTTCTATGTTATATGCTGATTACAATGGCTCAGCTCCACTACTGGCGAGTGTAAAAAATCATCTTCATAAAAGAATTGATAGCAATCTTTATGGGAACCCTAATGCCCTTCATTCTATGGGGCAACGTCTGCATTCAGGCATTGAGAAATGCAGAGAGATGATTGCAAAAGATATCGGCGCTTACCCTGATCAAATTTATTTTAACTCTGGTTCAAGCGAAGGAGTTTCACATATTCTTGGTTCTGTTCTAATGAACAGTGATAAGAGAATTATTATTACCTCTCCTATCGAGCATGTGGTAGTTCCGACAACACTTGCTTTCTATGAAAAGAAATTCGGCTATCAAATTATTGAAACAAAAATCTCTAACGACGGAATTGTTGATTTAGAAGATCTCAAAGCTCTTCTCAATAAATATAAAGATCAAGTGGCCCTTGTTTGCATCATGGCCGCTAACAATGAAACAGGTGTTATTCAACCCTATAAAGAAATTGCAGACATCTCTCATCAGTTCGGCGTTGATTACTTTTGTGACACCACTCAATTAGTTGGGAAAGGTGAATTTAACTTCGAAGCTTCCGGCATTGATTATGCTGTCTGCTCTGGGCACAAAATCGGAGCTCTTCCTGGAAGTGGTTTCATTATTGCTCGTGAACCGACTAAACTCTCACCTTATATTTTTGGCTCTACTCAGGAAATGGGTCTGCGTGGTGGGACACAGAACTATATAGGTATTGAAACTTTGGCCATTGCCATTCGCGATTTTACAGAAAATAAGTCTAAGCTAAAAGATTTAGAACAAGCACGCATTGAATTTGAAAATCATGTCAAACGTGAGGTTCCTAAAGTTGTGATCATCGGAGAAGGTGCTCCACGGTTGGCAGGAACAACACTCATTGGGCTTCCTGGTGTTCATGGACAAGCAGTCTTAATCGAACTAGAAAGTCATAATATTTTTGTAACAACCTCTGCTGCTTGCTCGGATAACCAACCGGAAACATCAGTCGTTTTAAAATCAATGGGCATCGAAGACCAGTTAGGACGCTCTGTTGTGAGAATATCCATGAGTTACCAGCAAGGACGTACAGAATATGCCTACCTCGCTGAAAAACTTGTCCAAACTTATAATAAACTGTACCGAATTCAATCCTACTAGAGTGAACAAATGAAAATAATCATACTTTTGGCCTTACTTATCGGGGGCTGTAGTTTTAAGAATAAGGGTCTCAATAATCAAGTCTCAGAAGGACATAAGGAACTCTACACTTATCCAGAAGCTCCTAGCACTGAAAAGCCAGAAGAGTTTATCCGTCTGAGTCTTGCGAGCTTTAATGATCTGGAAGCTCAAATTCAGCCTCTGGAAATCAAATTCAAAGATAAGAAAAATAAAGAAGAAGAATCTATTAAAATTGGTGGGAAAGAAGTTATCTCCCAATACATCAATATTCTTCGTGCTAACTCTAAAAATACTCTTCTGCTTGATTCAGGAGACATTTTCTCTCCAAGTACACCTACCAGTGACATCATCAACTTCTACGAAGATTTAAAATTTGATGCCATTACTCTTGGAATGAGTGACTTTAATATCAAGTTGCCTGCAGAATTCAAAAATACTCCGGACTACTTAAAACATTTTGCTGCTGCAACTAAAACACCCCTCATTCTCAGCAATCTCTATGATCTAAGAACTGCTCGCCATATTGAATGGCCAGGATCAAAACCATATGTTTTAAAAACAGTGGGTGATGTAAAAATCGGTATTATTGCTCTCATTCCAGATGATATCGTAGGCAAAACAACTGTTGATAACAGACTTGGGCTATTTGTAGAGAACATGCTTCAATCAACTCTCAGACAAGCTCGCCTTCTGAAATCGCTAGGTGCGAATATGGTGATCGTTATGACTCACCAGAATTTAAACTGTGGATTAAATATTGCTCGTCAAAAAAACCTACCCCTTGAAAAAGTAAATTTTGAGCCACGTAATTCAGAGATCTGCGATCTCACTAATGTACTTGGTGAATTTGTTAATCGCCTACCGCCGAATCTAGTTGATGTGGTTATCGGTGGAAGAAGTGAACAGAAAGTGGCCAACTTTGTGAATGATACTCTTGTCATGAGTGGGTTTGCAAAGGGTGTGAGCTTTAACCTTGCTGATTTCTATTTTAATAAGAAGACTAAAGAGTTGATTCCCCAAAAGACGCAAGTCTTTCAGCCGGTCATGACTTGTCATGAATTTTTTAAAGAGACAAATGACTGCTACTACAAAGATGACAGTGTTAATCATGCTCAAAGAGTTCCTGCAAAATTCTTTGATGTAGAGATCACTCTTCCTAAGCAAGAAGTTGCTCCTAAAACCACCCAAATCGACTATTTCAAGGCGATCAATGAATTAGGATTCCATCTTGTTTTTCATCCAAAAAAACGTGGTGTCACAAAGCTTGCAAAACTTGAACTTCGCGGAAGTGAATTAGTGAAACTTCTTGAGGAAGGATTCAATACAAATCATAAAGCCTCTTGGCACCCGAATCCTTATCAGTACCACCAAAATGTACTGACGCTAAATCTTGCTGGTGAAAAGATTCAGCCTGAGAAAAGCTACTGGATTGGAATTGATTTAGAATCTTTCTACAACACGCCTATTTTTTCTTATTACACTAAGAATCAGAACTTCATCACTTTTGCTCATAAATCATGGAATGATTATTCCTACGACGATGCAGTTTCAACTAAGCTTTCTTCAAATCTTAGTGGCACCAAACTTCCTGCCCCTGACACACAGGAGTAGATCCTGCTTCACAGAATGCGAAGCTCGCATCTGTTCGACAATCAAGCACTCGCTTTCTTAAAAACTTCACTCCTCGACGGCAAGCTGGACCGCCTTTTTTTCCACAGCTTCCCTTTAAACAATACTGAGAGGATACAAGACAGCCATTAGGAGCTTCTAAAAACCCGTTCTCACACTGATGACAGACAGACGTCCCTTCAACAGTACAATCATCTAAAACTTTTAAGCATTGAGTTCCATCTTTAAGAAGTCCCGTATTCTCACTTCCTGAACTAACAAACAAAACGGTTTCATCGAGATGGCGGTCAGGTGTTTCAAGAAGCCTTAGATCATTCTTTTTTCTTAAACTGATATTCCATTCAGAAGTTGAAAAATTCTGATAGGTAAAAGTTATTTTAAAATGAGGAGTTCTTTGAAATTGCAGACCTCTGAGATTTTTGATCTCACTGATAATTTCTCCTGCCCCTGAGCAATTCTCCGTCATTGATTTTTTTTCAACTCTGAATGTTCCCTCAGTCTGACTTTTTAGATAATACTTCAAACATACCTTAGATAAAGAAAGATCAGTATTCACTGTGCTGAAAGCAGCAATGGCCTGCCAAGCATCTAAAGGCCTCTGTATCAATTCATTATCTTGATAAAACTCATGAGTCTCGATTAATTCATAACGAGAAATAAGAGCATCAGGAAGAGCGAAACTAGTCAGGGCAAAAAGAAAGAGCATGAGATGAATCATAAGATTTCCCTGAAACATCTGAAGGAATAACTGCCGTCCTCTACACTTGTTCCCCTGCGTCCAAGCTTATGCCAAGCAGATGAGGCCAGTTCAAAACGAGAAGATTTTTTAAGATCTAAATCGGCATCAATCGGATTATAAAATCTCTCTTCTTCAAAACCTAAACCAAAAGCAACTCCTGACCATGAAACCGAATCAGTCATAAAGAAACTTTCAGAGCATCCTTTCACTTCGGCCAAACTACAATCACGAGGATTCAGTCGGTAATCAGGATTTTTACTTTCACTCAAGAAAGTACGATTATAATCTCTTTGCCAAGGAGTATCAGGGCGAATCACCAGATCAGGAAATTTCATTTTTTGATCCAATGGAGTCATCTGGGTTGCATCAAAGAAATGTGCCATCAAAACATTCTTACCATGAAATTGGCAAAAATCTTCTTGCTCGCTCTTTTTAAGTTTAGCAGGCTTCCAAGGATTTTTTGTTTCGCTATTTTGACCCAAATAATTTCTCCACTCAACAACTTCTCGCTCAGAAACATAGAACTTATCGATGAACAATTTTCTACCAGCATTATCCCAAAGAATTCCTGGGTCTCTTAAATCTTTCACTTCACCATAAGCATAAGTTCTCTCCGGAAGATAAACCTCATGACAGGTACGAGATAAAAAGATCTTTTGTTTTTTGTTCAGCTCTACAATTTCAATCTCACCAAGATACCCAGTGATCTGCTGAACCCCTTGCACCTGTCGTTTTACAAACTCCAGCTCTCTACTTGCCTTGATGTGATAAGTATTTCCACCCAGCACTAACTTTACCTGATCAATATTGTCCCATACACACTGCCATCCTTCAGGATTGCATTCCAAATAGGCCGTTCCAACATTTTTAGGAAGTGCACATTTAGTTGAGTCCACATGACTGACAGGATTCAGCCAAACACTCTTGATAAGCGGAACGCTCTCACGCAAAGCCTGATTAATTAAGTCGCTATTGTCGGGTGAGGTGGCCACTCGTAGATTAAGACGAGGATAAATAAGCAGTAAAAATGTGCCAGCAATGCCAACAATCAACAAGAAGATGTAAATCTTTGATATACTTAAATCACTAGAATCTCTTTTCACAGGATCAGGTTATATGAATTGGATGGAAGAAGTAAATAAAGAAGAAGGCCGTAACCACTCACTCATGAGCTTTGATGAGTACATGAGACTGTTTGGAAAACTTCCCCACAAGGAACTTCGTACTTCAGGTATTTATTTAAAAGAGATGTTTGATTATTTCGGAAGAAACGAAGACGGCAGTTTTCAACTCTTCACGAAAGAACATGCTCAAGCTCCGGCCGTTCATGGACAACGTCGAGTTCAGAAAAGAATCTATAACTTCCTTCAAAACTTCGTAGAGGAAGGATATAATAACAAGTTTATTCTTCTTATCGGTCCAAATGGTTCCGCGAAATCTTCTCTCGTTAAAAAGATTATGTTAGCAGCAGAAGACTATTCTCAAACTGATGAAGGCTCTCTCTTCACTTTTAATTGGATCTTCCCCATTGATCAATTCACAAAAGGCTCTTTAGGTCTTTCTGGAAAATCTGGCGAGAAGCACGATACTTATGCTTATCTGGAAGATAAGGATATTTCGGCCATTATCAACTCAGAACTCAAAGATCATCCGATCCTTCTTATTCCTATCAAAGCTCGCCAGAAGATGATCGAAGATGCGTTTAAAAATGATCTTAATAAACTTGAATCGGTGAAGAAGTCTTATCTCTACAACGGAGATCTTTCAAACAGAAACAGAATGATCTTTGATGCTCTTCTAAAGAGTTATAAAGGTGATTATCAGGAAGTTTTCAAGCATATTCGCGTAGAGCGCCTTCATATCAATCGCCGTTACTCAAGCAGTGCAACGACAATTGAGCCGCAATTACATGTTGATGCTCATATGCAGCAGATCACAATGGATCGTCGCCTTGCCTCTCTTCCACCTTCTCTTCAGTCACTAAACTTGTTCTCACTTTCTGGAGAAGTGGTTCTGGCCAATCGTGGGATTCTGGAATTCTCAGACCTTCTGAAGCGTCCCCTTGATACATTTAAATATCTTCTGATGACGATGGAGTCTAAGACGATTAATCTTCATGGGATTCTTACTGAACTGGATATTTTCTTTATCGGTTCATCTAATGAAATCCATTTTCAGGCATTCAGACAACATCCTGACTTCAATTCATTTAAAGGGCGCTTTCACTTCATTAAGGTTCCATACCTAATGAACTACAAAGAAGAAGCGAAGATCTATGATGAACAAGTAAATCAGATTAAAGATGTTTCTAACTTTGAGCCTCATACTCTCGATTCTCTATGCCTATGGGCAGTGATGACTCGTATGCGTGCAAGTAGTGCTCAGAATTTCAATATTACCCAGCTCGGGCAAGTTGTTCAAAACTTTAACCCACTGGAAAAAGCTCTGTATTACGCTGAAAGAATTCTTCCTGATAAACTTGATTCTGAGACTAAACAGATTATGCGTGCTCATATTCGCGATGTTTTCAATGAATATGACAATGATGCTGTCTACGAAGGGAAGTTTGGTATATCCCCGCGTGACCTCAAGCAGATTATTTATGACCTGGCCTACACAAACAAACATGTTACTTTCGTTGATGCTCTAGAAGCTCTTCGTGCTTTATCTGAAAAGAAAGACGAGTACGATTTCTTGAATATTGCACCTCAAGGGGCTTACCATGATCCGTTTGCATTCTGTGATCTTATTGAATCACACTGCCTAGATCTGCTTGATTCAGAAGTCAGGGATTCACTTGGTCTTGTGGATGATCGTTCATATGAAGACTATATTGCAAAATATATCCTTTCAATCAATGCCATGATTAAGGGTGAGAAAGTTAAAAACACGGTTACTGGAAAATTCGAAGCACCAGATTCTTATTTTATTTCTGAATTTGAATCTAATGTCTTTATCAATGAATCTCCTGAGAACTTCAGATCCAATCTTATTGCTCGCCTAGG
The DNA here is from genome assembly GCA_937931205.1 of uncultured Bacteriovoracaceae bacterium. Classification (GTDB taxonomy): domain Bacteria; phylum Bdellovibrionota; class Bacteriovoracia; order Bacteriovoracales; family Bacteriovoracaceae; genus Peredibacter. The sequence continues at coordinate 61,081 of CALHBF010000009.1, read as the reverse complement.
TGCTTATGCTCTAGATAACCCAGGTAAACCGATTAGATACGCTGTGATTTTTGAAGATCTCGTGAATCTGCTTCAAGAAAGTTTTAGAAATGAGCAGAAGAAAGTGATCTCCAAGATTTCAAGCAACCTCATGTTATATCTTGCTGAGAAACGTGAAGGGAAATCGAGTGGGATTACTCAGGATTCAAGAACTCAAATTAATTCACTTCTAGGGAACTTAACTAAGAAGTATCGCTATTCAGAAGATGGTGCGATTACTTCACTTCAATATTTGTTGAAAATGAGATATGACACTCGCGCATGAGTGAAATATCCAAAGTCTTTAGCGCCGATAAATATGTCGCCACCTACTCCGTTGAACACAGTCATGAGGGGTGGCGCTTAGATCAGTTCGTTCAATTCTGTGTCCCCAATCTTTCACGGCAATATCTCAAATCTAAAATTGAGAAAGGTGAAGTTGAGATTGTTGGTCGCAAACCTCCTCATAAACCAAGTGTTAAAGTTCACGCCAAAGAAATGGTCATCATCACCACTCATAACGACAGCATTACTGATGATGAGCACTGGCATGGCTCGCCAGTTCCCAAAGATGAAGAGCCAGGTATTATCTATGAGGATGAGTTTCTCATGGTGATCAATAAACCACCGTTTATGCTCACCCACCCTGCTGGAAAGAATCTCTTTTATTGCGCTACTGTTTGGTATGAAACTCGTTTTAATAAACCGATTCACACCATTCATCGGATTGATCGTGAGACTACCGGCCTTCTCTTGCTCGCAAAGAATCCTCGAACTGCTGAAAAAATTATCAATCTGTTTGAAAAAGATCTGATCCGAAAATGTTATCTCTTCATCAGTAAAAAGAATGAGGTCACAACTCCTTTTCCTTTCACGGCCCGAGAACGAATGGATCGAGATGAAAACCGCATTCCTCAAGGCATTATCAGTTGGTGGAGCAAGGATTCCGAGCTTGGAAAAGAAGCTCAAACTCATTTTGAAGAAGTGATGGATTTAGGTACTTATGTTATCGCTCTTGCCTTTCCTGTGACAGGACGCCAGCACCAAATTCGTGTTCATGCCTCCGCTCACGGCTATCCTCTTTTAGGTGATAAACTCTACAATGGGGATTCATCTATCTTCATGCGTTTTAAAGATGGCAATCCCACTCTAGCTGATCATGAGTTAATGGAAATACCACGACAGGCCCTTCATGCAGTGGCACTGAAACTCACCTATCCCACAGATGCTTATACTCATTTTGTTTCACCAATCCCCAAAGATCTTGGGGATTGGTTAGTTGAAAAACATCGCATTGATTTAGAAGTGCTCGAGAATAAAGTTCGAATGATCGTCGAAGAGAAATTTAAAGAGAACAAATAAAATTCAAGACACCTTTTGCACCGATATTTTCATCTCCCTCAAGAATAATACGAGGTTTATGATTGAGACGATCAAGACAGTGTTGAATGTTACTCACTCCTACTGAGTTATGAAAAAGTTCAAACATACTCTCATCATTAGGAGCATCTCCAAAGAAGAAGCTATTACTCTCAGTGATTTCAGGACGAAACTCTTTAATAAATTTTGTCACACCTAAATATTTTGAAATTTCTCCGCACCAAAAATTAATATGCACATTTGATTTAGAGAAATTGATCTTTTCTTTGGTCATCAAATCTACAGCAACCTTCAATTGAGCCTCAGTCATATCATGATATTCCATGGCGCGATCTGTACGTCTGCCAAATGAATCTTTTGAAAGAGGAATATCCGGATGATTCATTGCTAGTTTATTAGTAAAATCCTCAAGTCGTTTAATCTCAGCATCACTGACTAGATTCTTCTCTTGAATAAGACCAGCTTCATCACGATAAACAACAACTCCGCCACCTTCCATAATGCAGTAATGAAGCGGGAAATGAGTAAGAAAGAAGTGTCCCCAAGACAATGAGCGCCCTGAAACGATAATCAATTCGTCCCCACGTCTTTCTATAACATCAAGGATTTCAAAAAATTCGCGAGTCAGCTTCCCATCAAGAGTTAGGGTTCCATCAAAATCAGAAAAAAAGATCATTCACTTATCCTATAAATTAACCAATATCCCTTTAACTATACTCGTTTTGGGCCAGGAAGGGCCGGAAATTAACGCAAAACAGACTCACTCCCCCTAGAAAACACAAAAAACCTCCATTTCGGCCATTGACTTTAGGGCCCTACCTCATTTAAATTGGATCCTCATATCAGCGGTGACCGTAGTTCAGTTGGTAGAGCGCCAGATTGTGATTCTGGTTGTCGTGGGTTCGAGCCCCATCGGTCACCCCATCTTATCCTTTGGACAAAAGGTTTACAGATGGGATTTGAGATTTTTGATTCTTTAAAAAAGCCTCCCTTTGCGGAGGCTTTTTTATTTGAAGTTATTTCAATCCGATTCCAAGACTAAACTGCACGCCGTCAGTTCCAGTGCTTTCATCTTCCAAGACAAGTTTGAAAATAGCTAGGTCATCTCCAAAGCTTTCCATCTTCATCGAAAACTCTTGGAGCCTCACATAGTCTGGCTCTTCCATTGGATCTATTCCATCTAAAAAGTCTCCCAACCTGAACTCGTAATCAGCATGTACTGATGCTGAATCATCATAAGGTGCAAGAGCCTTCTTCAAATCGCTAACAGTTCCAATCTTCATTGGGTAGATTTTGGTATCCACATTCGGCTTCAGGGAGGCAGAAGCTGTGTTCCAATCTTTGAAACCAAAGATCTGTGAAATCATTTCCATGCAATGACTGTGAGAAATGTCTGAACCATGCTTTTCTTTGAGAACTTTCCTGAGGACTTTTGCCTTCTCTTTGAGATTTTCCGGCGTAGGAATAGAATGCGACATACTAGCAACCCTTTATGGACTTTTTGTCTTTGCCCGCATTAAGAAGTCCCAAAAGTTGTTGTATTTTTGGAGAAAAACAAGAAATTTTCACCGTGATTGCGGGCGGCTGGAAATTTCAATAACCACTCACAGGTTATTGAATAATTTGTTTAGTGTCAACTGCGCTTAAAATTTGGTGAACAGTCTTACCGTGCCAAGGCCCTTTACCTGTCTTAGTAGGAACCTTTTGATCGTTTAGAAGATTCGCAATTTCTCTAAAGCTTTTGCCTTTGCCTCTCCAAATCCTCATCGCTTCAATGACATTTGATTCATTTGTAATCTTGGTCATCTTGCCATTAGAAGAAATCTTTGTCCCATAAGAAACACCTCTTTTGCGCCTTACATTTTTACCTGTTGTTCTCGCCTGAAGTCCAAATCGCTTCTGATATTTAATCACTGTGGCTCGACTAACCCCTAATTCTTTTGAAATCTGCGATCCTGTTTTTTTCTCGATGACTGATAGATGCTCAAGCTTATCTCTCATTAAAACTTCTACCGGATTTGATGAGCCGAGTCCTCGGCTTGTACAAGTAAGTTCACGTTCTAAAGGAAGACGGATTTCTTCTTGAGTGGCTTCTATGTTCCAAAAAATTTTTATTTCTTTTACTTCATGATCCACCACAACTTTGCTGATCAGCCGTCTAAAGAACCCTCTCAACTGGGGTAAGTTCTTAGTATCTTTGTAGAAAGCAATATTTGAATTTAGAAAGTTTTCCAAAGAGTTGATTCCGTAGTTATGATCAGTATGATTTTCAAGATCGTCTTTCATTTTCAACAACTCTTGCTCTTTTAGACATCGTTCATCAACGAGAACTTTGATTCTGCTTTGCAGCTCGTGCAAAACCTGGGAGTCAATATTATCTAAGCTCATTATTGTATCAGTTCCTTTAGAGATCTTAGAAGAAATGATCCTAAGATCCTGCTCAAGAAGTACAATCTTTCTGGATAGCTGAGTTCGTTCATTTGATTTTGATTTGCTTAATTCGAAACGATACTTTTCTAAACCTGAATGCTTAATTAGATAGAAAAGAGAGTCTACTACAGAAGCTTCTATCTCTTCGCATCTATAACTCAGGTTATCTTCTGTGGATCTATAGTAATTGTAGCGATCTCCATTCTTGCCATTTCCAGAAGTTCCTTTGAAGAGATTTTCTGTCTTGGTGTACAGAAGTCCGGTTAAAGGATAAATACGCTTTCTATCTTTATTTCTAAATCCAAACTGAGTGCTAAGTTCTTTAATGACCGTCTGGGCTTTACCAAATTCTTCTTCATTCAAAATCTGTGTAGGAATTGCTATTAATTCATTTGTTTCTGGTATTCTCAACTTCCCAACCAGAATTGGGTTTGAAAGCAACCTCTTAATTGATTCTTTGTTGAAATATTTACCTGTTTTAGTTTTGATCCCAAGCTCAGACAACTTTCGACAAGTTTCTTTATAAGATCGAAGCTTAATCAATAAATCACAAACTATTCGAACATCATCTGCCTCATGCTCTACTATTCTTCTTCCACACGGAAGCGATTTATCTAACTCATATCCCAGGGTAATGCACCCACCATGTATTTTCCCCATCGTCTTCATCGCTGAACGAATTGAAGACTTACTCCTATATATGATCGACTCTCTTTCCATCTCAGCAACCGCGCCAAGCATATGCAAAAGCAGTTTTCCTTGCGGAGTACTCAGATCGGCATCCATACCATTGATATAAAGCTCAACACCGTACTCTGCGCAAATGTCTATGAACTCTGTGAAGTAGCGGAGCTTACGGCCAAGTCGATCCAAGCCTTTAACTACTACAAATTGAATCTTCTTGGATTTGATAAGTCGAATCAGTGTAAGGTACTCTGGACGCTGGTCGTGCTTCCCGCTAGTTCCCTCTGGTTCTTTGAGATCGTACTTGATGATGTAACTTTGGCCCATCCTCTTCGATATGGAAGCCATCCAATCTCTGTTTATGTGAGGTTGTTGATAAAGCGACAGAGTTTCTCCGTCTGCACTTACTCGGCTATAAGATGCGCCGATCTTGCTGGACTCATCGGGTGGAATGTTAAGTGGACTTTGTTCTTTCATCTATATTTGCCTCAGCATTCAATGACAAATCAATTTCCATTTCCTCTAAGATTTTTCTCACATCAGGCATGCCTGAAATAACAATACGAAATTGATTACCAATCGGCGTAGGATCAGTATCACCTCCTTTACCATTTTGGTTTTTCATAAAATCATGCCCCATAGTCAGTTAGCAAAACACGACTCGTAATTGCCATGTCTGATGGGTGAATTATGTCGGCACAAATCAATTACGGATAAGCTAAGAAACAGTGGCTCGTTCTTTCTGGTATAAGGATTTTTACTTATATCGGAATTGAAGCAAGAGAATAAAACAGAAAGGCTTGTACAAGCCTCAATTCGCAACCCCGGAACCAACCTGTTAATTGTAAAAAGCAGGGAGGGTAGAGTTCTCTGCATGCCTTCCCCCCCTGCCCGGTAAACCTCTCATTCGCCATGGTTATGACGAACTCATATTTATTACTCATAATGCTCAGATGGTAGTTATGAAAGAAAAGCTCAGTCTTTCTTTTGAACCTTCCTTGCGACTAAGATTTCTGAATATTTTGACGATAATAAATCTTGCCAATTCAACCCCAAAATATCGGCAAGAGACTTAGCACTCTTAACGAACTGATCATTTCTATAATCAAAACTAGGATCACTTTTTGATCTCGACTTCCGCTTGAAGTAATCAACAGACAGATCACTATAAGCTTCAGACAACTTTGACCACATAGGATGAGCTTCTTGATTGCTTTCAGTATTAGACACATAAACAAAATCTTTGGTCGCATACGCCCACAAGCTTGGGATCGCATCAAAAACTTCATCAGGAGTGGAAATGCCAAATCCTTTTTTGAGTACATTGGAGTTAAAAGACATTTCTAAATTCCAAACATCTTGGCCAAATATGGGTTTTCTACTATAAATAGAAGCTGGTGATGGCTTAGAAGGATTTTCACGTAAATACTTTGTTTTGTTATAGAGCCTCATAAAAGGTATTGCTCCATGAAGTGTGCCGACGGCAATTGATGAGTAAATAGTTCCTTTTCTATAAGACGATATATTAGGTGTCAGTGTCTGAATGGAATTGTAGAAATTCTCATCTATACTCCATCCGCTAAAATGGAGAGCAAGATCGATTCTTTCTACTTCTAAATGAAGTTTGCCAACGTGTATTTCTAGGTCTTTTTTTATTTTACTTAGGGTTTGATAGGGACTCTTCCAAATTGAGGGTTGGATTATTTGGCAACCAATTGGAGCTTTTTGTTTGGGCACCCCTTTCGTAAACCCCAGTATCAAACAGCCATCTTTCTTAAGTTTAATGGGCCTCCCATCCTTCTCACCAAAATTGAAATGCCCTTTAAAAATCTCACCTAGAAAGTCTACGTCGCAACTTCTCGATGATCCAAACATGTTCGTTATTAAGCTATCTACAAAGGCCTTATACTTTTGCGTATCCTTTGGATAAGCCCTTAAGGTTAACGAATCAACAAACTTTCCATGAATTTCCATTTTACCTCCAGGTACTTCCTAGTACCCAGAGGTTGACTGTCTGATTGATGAAAGAACGATTCTTAGTTACTTTTCCAGCTTTCGCTTAAGCTATTGACCTTTTCCCTATTAAACTCACGGATTTTGGCGGATGAGTTGCGATTAACCTTGAGAATCATCTCAATCGGAAAACCTTGATCTATTTTACGAATTGCTCTTGAAATAGAATGCAATCCCTGAGGATTAATCCCCAAAAACAGAGAAACATCCTTGCAGCTAAAGCGCGCATCTGGATCAATGTAGTTGATGAACTTCAAAGTAGCAGCTAACTTTTCCGAAATGGAAAAATCCTTCATCTCTTCAATCTGATCAGGCGACAGGTAATCACAAATTTTTTTCATACTTACTCCTTATAGTGTAATGAGCTCCTGAAGTATCAAAATGTCATATTTATGAAGCAGGCAAGAACCCATCATCCTTCTTTTTTAATTACAACATGAGTTCCAACCCCCACTTTAACGTCACCCTTAGTATTGAACTTGTAGGCCCAGGCACCATTTTCTGGAATACCTTGGAGATAAAGGTGCTCACTAACTATCCGTACGATCTTTTGATTAATTGCATCGACCTTGTTAGCGATGTCTCTTTTAAGGTCAGTCATTGAGAACTCCGGAGCTTTATCTTTTTTTGAATCCCAAAGCTTCTCCTTTTTTTTCATCTCCATCTTCTGGTGCAAGTAGTCCAACTTCTTTGCATAAAGAATCGCGTATGATTTCCGGTCGGAGAAAATGTCGATTAATCGTTGTGCTATCTCGGAATGTATTGGGTAGGTCACTAGCTCGTAATTCCGACCAATGAAGTGACCTCGCACAAAGAGCTTTTCAGAGTCATTTTTCCAAGTAAGCCTGAAAGTCAAATCCGGAATCAGCGCCTCTTGAAAGATGTGTTCTCTTGAGATGCCGCCCGAGTTTTTTGTAGAAGCAGGAGTTCTATAAGTTGGAATGCCCATCACTCTAAATCGAAGATCATTCAATTCTTCGCGAAGTTCTTTTTTGGGAATCTGGACGTAGCCGTTACCACCACTTCTTCTTGCGATCACAAGGGACTGCAAAACCTTATCGGTCTGGCGAATTGCGACCATTGGATTTTCATTTTCTTCCCAGAACGGGGCATTATAGAAAGCACATTTTTTAATCCCTCCCAAGTAAGCGAGCTTGAGTAAGTTTGGGGAAAATGAAGGATTCATAACTTAGCTCCATTTTCGACCAGAATGAAAAAGAATGTTCGCAGCTCTTCCTCACAAACGAATTGCGTTGGAACAATTCTAAGATCAGAAAGTGTCCAAGAATTTTTTGCTACTCGTTTGAGAATTTTCTTAAGGGTTAATTCATCTTCGATTGAACTCAATGGTTGAATTGGTATCGTGAGTTTTTTAAGCTGATACTTACAGATCTCAGAATTAGCCGAGAGCACATAGACAGAACCCTCCCGCCCCACGACGACATGGCATAAATCTAGTAGGTGGCGTTCAAGAATACTTGCTAAGGCCCTTGTTGAGATTCCGTAGATGCGAGCAAGGAATCCATATGAGGTTACCTTGCCTTTTCTACTTAGGTCTGACAGTCGTGCTCGAATTTGGTTGATGAGAGTCAGTTTCATAGCTTCTCCTTTTTTGGGTGCCAAGTGATTGCAGTGACAGAAGTGATAGTACACTATGCTGGGAAAATGTCAACGCACCGAATCAATGCATTGAAATTACTTATGACTTAAGCGGAAGGATCTATTGTGATATACTAGTTATGTAAAAGGAGCCCAGGGATGAGTGATGATCTAGAGAAGCTAAAAGCTGAGGGTTTAATTATCATGGGCGACAAGTCCGTTCGGACTCTGCCCAAGGGAAAGAAGGTCCATTTTCTAAAAGTTAGCCCCAAAGGACGCTTAAGTGTTCCAAAGATTATTATGGAGATCGTTGAAGGATCACATCGATATACATGCTTTGTTCCCCTTCGTCGTAATGACAACTCCGGTAAGGCTATTGAGCTTGTTCTCTATTTAATGGATGACGAGGAAGCCTCTAGGAGAGAACGTGATGAAGGACTACGCGGAATAAAGCGGATCGGTCGATATGAGCCAGAATCTAAAGGGCCCACCACCTCCTACTTCGAGCTTGGTACCCAATTTAGGGAGCTAGACGAGTCTGTCCAGCCAATTGATGATCACCCTGCTAATCAGACTGATAAACCCCACACAACACCTAAAGGATTTATGATTGGCTTCACACCTGAAAAGAAGAAGATCGTTTTGAAGTTGAATAATAAAATGTGACCGCCAATGTTGGTGCCCAGAAGTAGCTAAAGCAGGGGGACCTTTTGACGTTACCCCCCCTTTTTGTAAGACGTAAAAAGCCATCCATAGCCATAATGAATAATCAATTAGATGTAGATTTTTTAACGGACGAAACGATACTCACTTTTTTTGCTTCCTGTTCAGCCACTGTTCCCAAGACAGAGTTAACAAAATGATTGAACTCCTCTGGGTCTAACCGCTTTAGCCGGTTTTTGTAAGCCTTATATAACTTGCTTGAGGGCGCTTTCGAAAAAGTAAGAATACTTAGAACTTCGAGATATATCTTTTGATAATTCTGTCTAAGAGAAAGAATATCGTCTGGAGCAATTGCTAATCTCTCTGATCGTTTCGCATGAAACGTCTTTAAAATATCCTTGCTCAAAACTTTCGCCTCAAGATTTAAAATGTGAAGTATGGACACTACGGCCCAATATCTCAGGTCGCTTGGTAGTTTATGAACATATCTTCGCATCGTCCGACTCACTAATGCATTGAATGCATCGCTGTACATAACTTTAAAGTATGGATTTTCGCTTTCGATTACTAGTCTCGTATTCATACATTAGGCCTCGCTGCTATTAAGATGATTTGCAGTAATCCGCACCTCAGAATCTCGATTTAGGATGCTGTATTCAACTTCAAGTTGAAACTCGACGATATGACTAATAAGTCTATTGTAAAAAAACACATACGCCTGATCTGGTAGATCGGGAGACAAATAATCTTGCTGCTCGCTCTCATCCATGACGTACTTATTCATCTCCACAAGTTCACAACAGATTTCACTTAAGTGTGACATCACTTCAGATTTTCTCTGCGGGATTTCTTCTCGGATCACTTGCGCAATCACATCCCCCCTCATTCCCAGGATTCTAGATAGGTCAGCAAGGAATAAGCACTCTTGATTTGTTTGGAAGCTAAAAATTGCCAAAGCTTTCACTACTCGATCAAAGCTACTTCCAGAATTCATTAGTTTTCTGAGTTCGGCTGGGAAGATACTACTGAGACCGGCTGGCAAAAATACTTCTAATGTTCGACCGTTGCTGGAAAAATTAAACCCCTTCATCACGTTCTCCTATGTTTTGTTGATGATGGTTAGATACTAGATGAAATTTTTAAATTTATTATGAATAGAAAAGAGATTGATTTCTTTTTGTCAGGGCAGCCCACAAAAGCTGCCCTGCTTGGAATAGATGGAAGTTAGGGTTCGATTGCTTCTTCTCTAATTACCATTGGCCATTCAAGACTGATCCACTCATCAGGATTCAATACATCAAGAAAGGTAGTACGAATTTCGCCGACTTGATCAAGATGAAGGAAACCTCTTCTTTCAATTTTTCTAATGATAATCGAAGCCTCATTTAAGTATTTCTCAATCTCAATCTTCGTCTCCGCGACTAATTTTGAGTTGGACTCAAGGAATTCACGATCAATTACATCACGAACTCTTAGGGGATCTACAAAAATTGCCGCTGCCAGATCTTTGATCGTCACGCAGCATTTTGGAAAACAAATCGCTACTAGCCATATAGCTTTCAATATTCGTTTCTCCGGGATCTCGTCTTGAATCACATTATCCCCTTGTGCAAGACTAAAAATAGCGATCAGAGCTCCGGGCCTTAGCACATTCTCAACCTCTGGATTCTTCATTTCTAGCATCATTTCGTAAGACAACAATTTTTTCATATCCAACCTCCAATTAATGTTGAGTTGCTATCAAGCCATATGTGCTTCAGTTTTATGCTTAAAAGACAAGCTCAATGCTTCTATTCAGAATTCAGATAAATGTGGGATTCATAATTCCTGAAATATTGACTTCGATGATAAAATTGAAATCGAAATTTTATCATCGCTTGATCATTAGGATTACGGTTCGAAATTGATAACTAAATAATCGACTAAGCCTCTGTGACGATAACTCGACACTGGATAGCGAGATGTCGACAAGGTAGCCAGTCACCTGTCGGAATCTCGTACAAAGTTTAAGTCTCTATACCCAAATCCCGAATACTGTCCAAACGACAGGAGAAATATATGCTTGGTAAGAACCTTGAGGAGATACTCAAGTTAAAGGAAATTACCCTTTCTGAATTGGCAAAAGCTACATCTGTGCCTCGTACTACGCTCATAGGGTGGGTCAAAGGAACGTCCGCTTCACCCAACCTAGAACAACTTGATCGAGTCGCAAGCTATCTAAAAGTTTCAATTGAAGAATTGGCATTCGGTAGAAAAACAAAACAGCCAGAACTTGCAGATTTACTTGATAGCGCCACGGTACACACGGGACTTTACAAGCTGACTATCGAGAAGGTCACTCCTAAATAAACCTCAAATACCAGGATAAACTATGAAGCTAATTCTTATCGCTTGTATGTTATTGTCACTCACCTCCTGTTTTGAGAAGCCAATTGACTACAGACTCTATGCATTTCCCAAAGACACGACCAGTTACAATCTCATTAACTACAGAAATCCAGATGATTTCATCAAAGTTGATGTGTCAGTCCAGAAGACTACCCCCGAGCAAGTGTGGATTTTAAAAGATTACAAAAATCTGAATACAAAGACATTAGAAACGTACGTCATTGGAGACAAGGAAATCACGAAGACCTCGCATAAAGTAGACGGCCAAGAAACTCTTGGTTCCCCAATTTCATTTCCTCGATTTGTTAAATCTAAAGAGCAGTACGGGCCCAGAAGTGATTCAATCTTTGGTCAGTACGGCGATAAATTGCTAAACGACTGTAGCTTTCTCGATTATAGCGATCCAAAAAAACAGTATTTTGTAAAACTGGGAGGAAGGCTAGGGTTTGATATTAGGATGGAAAGCTTAGTGGAAACATATTGTGCGAACAATGGCCTCATGGCCCTTAAAATGGACAACGTCCAGTACATGATAGATGTAAGAGGATTTAATGGTTGCAATCAAAAATCGACAAATGGCGGCCTAATATGGGAATGCTCACCAACAAAATAGAATGTCACAATGAGAATTCCTAGATAAGAACCAAGAGAGATAAAATGAAAAAAATTATACATCTGTTTCTGCTTATGGCCCTGAGCCTCCTATTTATCTCATGTAAGGGAGGCTCCCCTAAAGTTGTATCTGATCTTAAGTTCGGTGAGCCATTTGAAGAAATGATCAAAAAGTTTGGTGATTTTGAAGTCGATAAACGAACATGCAACACACCTCCAAATTGTGACTTTTATTATGGGCAACGAAAGAAAATTGATAACTGCCTATGGCATGGGATAAATACAAAAGCTGATTTCAACAGCGGAAAAGTTACTTGGGTGAATATCGCCTTCGCTGGTAAGTGCAATGGAATCAATGATAACCCCCTTGTTAAAGAGCACTTTTCAAAAGATGACCCTGCACCAACTTACCTATATCACGACAGAGCATATGGGCATAATTTCGATGCCGGAAAGGACAATACCTGGGCAATCTGGGAATCCGGGGATGCTTTTGTAACAGTTACGGCAGACTGCTATAACTCACCAAAGAAAAAATACGAAACAAATTTCTTAGACTGTCGTCTCAGAAAGATTGATGTGGCGACAGAAGGCAAAACCAACAAGGATTTCCAAGTAAACAACTTCAAATTCTATGAATAGAAGTTCATTCGCAGCACAGATTTCCCTGATTGCACTTTGTCTTTCATGTGCCAGGTTTAACATGCAAAAGGAAAAGGATGTTCGAGTCAGTAGACTCTGTGACGCCAATGAGTGTGAAGTTGAAAGATATGAAAATCTTCTTAGTGTAATTGGTGTTGCAGAATCAGATTTAAAAGCTGGAAACTCATTTAAGGCGCTCAGAGATCTAGAGGCCGTTAAAGAACAAGCTTACTACCATGGACGTTTTAAATCTCTTTACCAATTGGCCCAAGATTCATGCTTTATAACTACAAACAAGCTTTCGGAGGAGAAAAACTCTTGCTCTCTCGTACGCGAGAGGATCAATTTTATAAGGGCAGTATCTCCGGACAAGCTAAACAACCTGTCTGTGGCAATTTCTAATTGCGGAGTTGATATATCTAGAAACGCACATAACTTTGACATCAAAAGTGCAAGCAAGAAAATTGAACTCACTGACGACGAGATTAAAGCAAGCAACGTTTACGAGACTGCTTTAAAAATTCAACAAAAGTACAATTCAAATCCGTGGGAAGAATTACTAACAGTTGATCTAAAAACAATCTCATCCTACGAACTCACATTGGGCAAACCTGTCATTCAAAAAGAGACGCCTTTAGGCTTTGTTCGGTTTAAGGTTCCACTTTCTGTTAAAGACAAAGGGAGCACTTCTTATTGCTCTCAATACAAAGAAATTCTTCACGATGAAGATTTATCAGGAACCCTTCCCTGTTATGAATATCTTGGCCTCTCAGATCATATAAGTGGAATTTTCTCAACTGGATCGGCCAAACCACAACAGTGGACTGAAGGTTCCTATCTTACGACTCTTAAAGTTTCAAGTGTATCAAAGCAATATATCAAAGATCTTCCATTTACCAAAAATTACAAGAATGGATTAGCCATCGAGATTCGATATGGTTCAGGTAAAGTGACCGTATTAAATCCAACACTATCCTACCCAGGAGAGCTTTTGCACAGTCTATTAGGAAGACTCTCTCGCATGTCAAAAGGCGGAGAACCAGTTCGTCCCCATGTTCCTGAAATTTATATCGCTGGAAAAACATCTACTGGTGTCCAATTCAAAATTGTAAAAAGGCAAACTACCCTGAAAGACTTTTTGGGCGGGTATGACATGGACATTATTATCCCACTAGAGATGTCAAAAGATTTAGAATCAATTAGCCTTCATATTCCAATTAAAAAAATCTGGGATTTCTACCACGATCTTTCACAAACCCGAGAACCTATAAGTGGTGCTATCTACGGAGAATAGTTCCTGGCCCTTCAAAGTTATTTTTAAGTAACTCTGGAGAGCACATGGAAACATCCGCGAAGAAAGTACCTATAAGACAACGAATTGAAAGAGCTGTAAGCAATCCTTATACTCTATTTAAATCCCAGTTTTCAAAGAACTCAATTTTCGATGTAAACATGGACCCAAATTCAGATGATTTTGATCCTTTATACGTGAACCCAAACGTCCCAATATCATGTGGGATATGTCCACTAGGCCTAATGGCACTACTTGGAAAGGAGAAGCTTTTCCAAGATAGTATCATGAAGATCCCAGCAGATAAATTCCAAGTTCTCAATGGCTCTGACCTAGCGAACCAGATTTTCTACTGGGCGTGCATGGGCGGGAATGAAAATATAATCATTACTTGGTGTACCCTTATCGTAGATGTCAAATTAGATTTCAATTGGGGGCTACTGGATCAAGACCAACTAAGAACTCCTTTCGAAATATTGTCAAAAGGAAACCCTGAGCTTTTACTATGGATTGCAGAGCGTTCGAACGTGAAGAGCCAGATGGAGTTTTATACACAAACCGACGATAGTAACCGAGATCGAGCACAACTCTTTTCGTTCCTGCTTGAAGAAAATGATATACCCGTCACTGCAGACTTTAAAATTCCGAAATCAAGAATCAAAGAAGCAATGGAGATTGGACGGAAATATATTAAAAAGCATCCTAATTCTAAAAATATATCGAAGTAATGTAAAATAAAGGCTTTCCTTACAAGAGAGCCTTTGTGAAGAAAATCGTCCAAAAAAATTATCTCGGTGGTACTGAGATGCTAGACCCTCAAAAGCATACAATCAAAGTTACATGTAGAATTTGCGGGGATGACAGATGGTTTCCTCCTTCTAGCACACATCAGATAATCGACCTTTGTAAACCCTGCACTCACCTTTGCCGTAGGCTTCGTCGCCTCGGAATGAAAACAACTTGAGAAATAGCCTTTAAGAAACTCTCTCATTCGGGAGAAAAGGATTTTGACATATATGGATGATATCTCAATTTACAAATCAGGATTCCAAGATAGCCCTAAAAAGAATGTCCCACTTCAAGATCGAGAGTATGTGGTTTCCTATCTAAGAGTTAGTACAGATAAGCAAGAATCGGGTGTGGGGTTAGATGTTCAACGTTCTCATGTGATTGAATACTGCAAAAGAAATCAATATATCATATATGACCATTACACAGATATTGTATCTGGAACTGTGGGGAAATTTGCTGAAAGAGAAAAATACTTTCAAATGTTAGCCGACTGCGAAAGCAAGGGGATTAAGAAGATAGTTGTATATGACTTGAGCCGGATGTTCCGGTGCAGAGAAAGCTGCTTGCTCGTAAAGAGGGGGCTATCTAAATTGGGTTTGGATATTCGCTCCGTTAATCAACTATCCTATAGCATCTATGACGAGAACGATCCTTCGGCATTTTTATTGAATAGTTTAACTGATGCGATTGCATCATATGAAAGATTAGTCTTGGTGAACCGGTTACGCCTTTCTCGAAAGAACAAAGCCGAATCTGGAGGCTACGCAGGTGGTGGTCTTAGCATGGGTCTAAAATCCTATAAAGGTCGGCTTGAAATACAACCTGAGGAGCTAAAACTGGTAAGAATGATCTTTCTCTTAAAGAAAAAAGGGTTCAGTCCCTACGCAATTAGTAAATTTCTGAATGAGCGCGGAATTAAGTCGAAAAGAAACGGCTCATTTTATCCACGAACAATTAAGCGCATATTAAACAACCCAATTTATAAGAAAGGGAAATTGAAATTTGAGGGCAAATATTACGATTCTGAATTAGGAAAAATACTATAGGGGGATTCTTATGAGGATGAAAGTAATGCCGAAGGATGAATTCCAAGAGTTCATGAAATCAATGAAGGAGTCGACCTATCATAGTACTACGGCACAAGTAATTCACATGTTCGAATTACTTTGGACATCTCAAAAAATTATAAAGCTCTCTCTCATTCAAGAATATCTAGGGGTTCAGGAGATTGAATTGGAAAACATTCTCAACATGATCTTCTCTCCTAGCTACCTAAGTAAAAGCTTTAGAAATGCAATGAACCATAATCTTGATTTAATATCTGACCATCAGTCTCTCGTAAGTCTCATGACAAGGAGTAATGCTTCTTACCACACAATAAGAGATTATTTCGCTAGATTCCAATTCTACCCTCAAACAATAGCAGAATTTAGAGGTGTCCTTTTTGATGAGTATGAATTGAGACAGTGGGTAAGAGACAAGGCACGCCACCCATTAAAAATGTCAGATATCGAACTAAGTCGAATCCTGGAGTTCAATCTCAAATCACTCAAGTGTACTAGCCTGAAAGAAAAATTGAACGCACTCCTCGACTGTGTTTCTAAATTCGGGGACCACAAAACGATTACGCTTCAACAAATGGAAGACTTCTTGGGGTGTTCATCAACCCAGCTTGATGAACATCTGGAAGAGCTATTTCTGAAGCTTGAAGGTGGTGCTGAGTTCTATATCTATAGATCCCTTATCTACGATTATAGAAGATCTTCATTCATGGATAAGCTTTGCTTAAGAGCTAAAGCACGATAAAGGAATATTATCGTGCGGCTTAACTACAAAATAGGATTTAACAAAAGGGTGAATGGGTGAAGCTTTTTGATTCAGATTGAAGAACATGATACCAATATCCTCCTTTGAATTATTGACTTGAAATTTTTCTCCACTCCTAATAAATAATCCGCAATCAACATAGAATTCAGCTTCCTCATTCATAAAGATATCATGGATTTCATGATTAACTCTTAATTCGTGAAAAAAAATGTCATCAAGATTTTCTCGAAGGATGAAATCCACCACTTCACTGTCTTTCATTTCTTCAAAGTGATATTTTTTAATAAAATCATGAAAGGCTTCTTCTGTTTGAAAGTACTCACTCCAATCGCCATCCAAAATACCCAGGCAGTATAAGTACTGCTCGTAAACCTTCAACATACTCTTTGCCAACTCTTTATCACCTAAAGCAACGCTTAGCTTTTGTTCAAATTTTTCCATAGATAAGGCAATTATTCTCGTCGTGCTCACAGATTACTCCCCTGTTAAAGTTGAGGTAATCTAATTGCGGAAATTCCGATATGGGAAAAAAAGATAGTTCGAAGGCTTCTTTTCAGGAAGATCACGGTTTATGACGACCCTATTCTTTATCTGGTTCATAATTTAAGAAAAATCAACCGATCTTCTTTGCAGGAATAGCACTTCTTGATTTACTACACTCTCAGAATCTTTTGAATCACTACTTCTTTTTGAGCAATTGCTCAAGCGTTGCTTTCCACTCCGTTTCAATCGTTTTCCCGATAAAGAGATAGTCAATTAAACCTTGGTTATGGAGATCGATAAATCTTGCGAGATCAGATTTTCTCGCATTCCATTGTTCTTTCCCGTCCAGAAAAACAATATGTGAAATTTTATGTCCGGATCGTTCTTCGTAATCTCTAATCTCTCGGCCAACAAGGTGACATTCATAAACAGCATCACTCATTTTGCTGCCACCTTTTGTTTTCCCCCAATACTCTTTGATCTCCCAAACTATGAATGGGTCCTTTAGGGCCGGGATAGCACCATCAAGATTACGTGCGGTAATGTGAAGTTTATTATCAATATACCAAACACATCTTCTTTGTGGGTTAGGGTCAAGTGTAACCTTATGCTTTCCGCATACCAATTCCGCGATAGAAGAAACTGTGGCAATAAGGGCCTTAGACGACTGGTGGTGATCTTTACTTTTTGTTTTTGTAACTTTCCACTCCACTTCTGATTTTGTACAAAAATTCTGGGCTTCTTCTTCTGTCCTGAGACATTGAAGGGCATAAGTTTGTAGGCGGCTTCTTTCATTAATGTATGAAACAATATCTTCAGCGACGCTATCGTTAAGTGCAAGTAGACTCCACCACTTAGAATCTGCGCCTTTCTTCGTTTTCAGATCAGCTAAAAATTCTTTCTGCTCGTTCCCCCGAAGGGAACAATAAAATCGAACTATTTCCCAGAAGGGATCTTTCCATCCGATAGAACGCCATTTGTCTAATGAAAATGAATCTTTCAAACCTACAAACCTTGAAATTTTTGAAGTTTTAAGTAACTCAAATTTCATAGAGATTATCAACAGACAATCACCTTTATTGAGTGCAGGTTTCAAAATTGAACTAAATAGTGCCAGGTAAGATCCAAATATTGACAGTAATATCGGGGGGTTGTTATTCTCTGAGCTGATGAACACAACTCAGATTGAGACAAGTGTCGTATCAGCAGGACTGCTTTTCCCTCAGACTGCTCAAGCGACTCCATTTATTAAATGGGCAGGTGGAAAGCAAGCTTTGCTTTCTCAGTTGCTCCCCCACTTCCCTTCGAAGTTCGAAAGGTTCGTGGAGCCGTTCATTGGTGGTGGTGCAGTCTTCTTTAGTCTTAACCATAGACTAGCTACTATCTCTGATCAAAATGAATGGCTAATTGATACTTACAAAGCAATTCGCGACGACTGGAAAGGTGTAGCCAACATATTGGACACTTTGCCGAATACGAAGGAACATTTTCTTTCAGTAAGAAATATCTCGCACTCCAAACTTGATCTTACGACAAAAGCTGCTCATTTCATCTACCTGAACAAGACGTGCTTTAGAGGTCTCTTTCGTGTTAATCAAAAAGGCGGATTTAACGTACCATACGGTGCATACGACAGACGTTACTACGATGCTGGAAATTTAGAAGCTGCTTCACAGGCCCTTCAGGATACAACAATCCTTACAGGTGATTTCGAACAGGCCCTTTTGGGCGTCACAGATCAAGACTTTGTTTATTTTGATCCACCTTACTTCAAGCTTGGTGGTTATTCCGACTTCAATCGATACACTTCTGGCCAATTCAGAGAACAAGATCAAGTTCGCCTTGCTAGCCTCTGTAACGAACTAACAAATCGCGGAGTGAAGTGGGCTTTGAGTAACAGTGATACTCCATTCATTAAAGATCTCTATAAGTACTATCGAATGGTTCCTATTAGTGCTCGAAGAGAGATCAACCTCAAATCACAAGAGCGTGATGTGGCAGAGCTTTTGATTCTAAATTATTAAATCAACTTATCATCTTTAAAAAAGTTAGGGGCCATAACAGCCCCTAACTTCGTCACTTCATTGTCTGTGTCTATCTAACTATTAACTGTGTGCAAAATTATTACGAAGAGAAGCCAGTACAGATATGACCTTGTTTAGCGTTTCTTTAGGAGAATCTTTTTCTGCTAAATCAGACAACAAATCTATCGTTTGGAAAAGAGTATCTGTATGAGACGTTTTGCTATTTTTCGCTTGATGAAGTTCTTTATAATTAGAAATCAAAGAATCCAGATAATCCTTTTTTAGTATTACTAATTTTTCATCGCCAAGTTTTGGATCAACAAGTACTTCAACTCTGTTTGGGTGTTTACTCCAGATATTACGTAAAGCCTCCACATTCTTGGTACGATTGACGGCCCATCTACCTTCATTTATTTGTAATTGCTCCATTGCCATACCAGCCTCCTTGGTGGGTCAAATTTATGACATTTCACAGATCAAAAGTCATTATTCAGAAAGAAAATCTCAGAAAAATGTTCTCAAATTTTCTTACGGCCTGTAAAGGCCTTTCTAGTATATTTAATGGCCTTGGCCTGCGTTGGCCAAAGCTATCCCAGAATCTGACGCAAATCTCCTAGATTTTTCCAGGATTCGACTTGCCATTTCTTGACTGGGCCGAAATCCTATTTCTACACACATAACGGTTTCCCACGGTCGGGAGCTAACTATTAGGAGAGATTATGACCACACAGACAATTGAAGCTTTAACTCAAGAACTCGCAACAGTTCAGAAACCACCCGAGTCACCCATCACGCTAAGCTTTTTCCACAACAAAAAGAAAGATTGGATTAATCTTGCTGAAAAAGAAGGTGCTGAAATAAAGATTGGCGAGTTCGATGCAGAATATTCACTAAAGAAAGCCTACCTCGCTCACCGCATCTCTATTTCTGGTGGAGAAGAGCTTAAACCTAACCATTTTAAAGTAGAAACTCAAAACTTAGATGGTAGCTGGACTGAAATACAAGGTGAAGTTGATGACAGCGATAAGAATATCCTTCACTTTGATCTCTCACAATTCATCAAGAAGATAAAACTTTCATACAAGCACAAGGGGTTTGGTCTTTTCTCAAAAGTGAAACTAAAGTCAGTAAACATACGCGGATGGGACAAAGAAGGCTTTGATGCTTTAGAGTCTGCTTCTGATTCTTTTTTTAGTATTGAGAATAAAATTAAAGAATTGGCCAAGAATGAAAAAGCTAGAATTGATAGTGCAAACGCAGCTCTTGCAAAACGTGAAACCACAGTCAAAGCGCGAGAAGATGCAATTCCCCAAAAAGAACAAGCCTCCCAGCAAAAACTTACTGAACTTGCCACGCAAATAAAAACATCTGAAGGAACTCTAAAAGATAAAGAAGCGGAAATAAAGAAGAAATCTTCAGAGGTGGAGAAGCTAACACTCTCTGTGGCAAGCCTCACCGAGAAAAAAGACCAAAACATAAAATCGAATACCGAACTGGAGTCTCAAATTTCAGATAAGAAAGCTGAGCTTGAAACGACGAAACAAATTGCGCGTGAAGAAAACAAATTACTCCAAGAGCTTCTTCAAAAGAAAAGCTTCTATAATGAGACTCTTGCTGACCATAAGAAGGAAACCAACAAGAATATCGCACTAAATGTAGTTATTATGCTAGTCCTAGCCGTTGGCTTAGGATTTCTTGCCAGATTTGTTCTCGGTTTTTACGAAGATAGTATTCACCAAATTATGACAGTGGATTCAACGCAAAAACTTTGGGCGATTGTTTCTATTAGAAGTGCGGCAGGCGTTCTATTTGGGTTTATTTTCACGTATGGATTTGGAACACTGAAATCAGTATTCGCTAAAACCTATCACCTGATCACCGACATTAGAAATATAGAAAGCAAGCTTATCGTGGCCAGAGCTGTTGCAGATACTGCATTAAAAAATTCAGAGGCAAGTCCGGATGAGCGTAGAAATTTTAGCGCAGCTCTCTCCTTCGCAGTTCTTAAGAATCATTTTCTCAACATGTCTCACGAATCTATCGTTGATGATCTCGACGTTGACGAAGAAGAAGTTCTTGGAGCCATGCCACGCTTACCAAAAAATCTTATTCCTCAAGTGAAAGCAGGAAAGACGATTGAAACGTCAGCTAAATCAATAACTCATTAATGACAGATCTAACCCAAAGCACATGATGATAACAAAGTCTTCATGTGCCTCCTCAATTCCAGTTAAGCCCCTTAGCGCCGCGCCAATTGAGCTAAAACATCATAAGTTTCCGTCCGAATAATTCCCATCTCTGGTGCTTGTTTTACTAACTTTATCAAGCTCTTAGGCCGTGGCAAAAACTACATTTTGTAAACGTTTGTCTAGAGGATCGACTGCCACCCCATTAAAAAGCCCGTTGAGCATTTATGTTCAATGGGCTTTTTAATTTTGGGCGATAGTTGTGGGCGAGAACCGCAGCTGCCGGCAGGCCCAGGCCTGCTGAGTAAGCGTGAAGCGAACGAAAGTCAGCGAAGGCGGGAGCGAAGATCACGAACGTGATGTGAGTGATCAGAGCGAGAGCCCCGTCGGTCACCCCATTTTTAAATTCAGTTTCAATCTCAACTATGAGTGAAAAATACTAAAGCCCTGTGGGTTAAACAGGGCTTTAGTATTTCTGAGACGGTAAAATAATAAACCGACGACAACCTGAAACACACAAACCATTACAAGCACTGCTCGACAAGATTCAAATTCGCCAATCAAACCTGAATGAACTAAAATACAATTTATGAACATACTAACTAATAATTACGCTCTCCGAAGATTTACACAAAGCGATCTTGAAAATGTTTTTAAAGGTCTCTCTCATCCTGAGGTAATCCCATATTATGGAGTCTCCTTTTCAACTATTGAAGAAACTCAAAAGCAAATTGATTGGTATCTTCAAATCGAACAAGAAAATACTGGCCGGTGGAGAGCAATAACATTTAAAGATAATTCTCAATTTATTGGAGCGATAGGCTTTAATTATTGGCAGCAAGCACATCGCAAAGCTGAAATTGGGTTTTGGTTAATGCCTGAATACTGGAAGAAGGGAGTCATCAAAGAGGCTTTACCTGCTATGATCGCGTTTGGCTTTCAAGAGATGAAGCTTCATCGAATTGAAGCTGAAGTCGAGTCTGAGAATAGTAGTTCAAAGAGAGTTTTAGAAGCATCAGGTTTCCAATTTGAAGGAACTAAGAGAGATTGTGAAATCAAAAATGGCAGATTTATTAGTCTCGACTTATTTTCGTTATTAGAAAATGAGATTGGCAACAGGTTCCAAAGCTAATCCATTAGCTTGGAACACATCCATCAAAGCAGCCCTTAGGTTCATAAATTAAAAATCTCATTAAGAAAATCAAAAGCTGACTTCTCAGATCTTCGATGAGCATTCTTATCATACTTAATTCCCAAGTCAGGAATATCAGCGCCAACAAAAGAGAATGCATGCTTTGCATGGCCATAGCAATGAATTTGCCAGTCAGCATTTGCAGTAGTCATCTCATCTGCAAAGCTCAACATCTCAGCGGCTTTAACCATAGGGTCTTCCCATCCATGCAGCACTAAGACACTAGAATCAATCCTTGGCCGAATATCGATTTTAGGATTGCTCAGAAGTCCATGAATACTTATAGCACCTCGAAGGCCTTCAGGGTTGGCCCTAGCAAGATCTAAGGCACATAAGCCACCAAAGCAATGCCCCATAATTGCAATCTTATCCGAAAGCACCAATGAATGCTCTTTAGCAGCTTTAAAGGAGGCGAGCAGTCTCTTCCGAAGTAAATCACGATTTTCAATAAGTGGGTTCATTAGATGAGAGTTATCACCATCAATCTTGCCTCGAACACCCTTCCCATAAACATCTATGGCCAGACCAATAAATCCCCTCTTTGATAGAGATTCTGCTATTTGATTAAAGTAGTCATCTGGACCACTCCAAGCGTGGCCAACCATAACACAGGGACGTTTAGAAAAATTATCTCCATTAAGCGCTAAATAACCTTCAAAAGTCGTTTCTCCATCGGTGTATTCAAATTTGCTCATAATTTCCTCCTTATGGATTGATTATAAGTGAATAGCTATTTACTATTAAAAAAATGAGCAGAACGAAAAAACAAAGTGATTCTGAGGTATTGGCGATTGCATTTGATGTCATAGCACGTGAAGGCTTTACTTCATTTACTTTTGAGCAAGTAGGAAGAGCAGTAAAACTATCGCCAGCTGCCCTAGTAAAAAGATTCAAAAACAAAAAGACACTCGCACTTCTGGCCAGGAATCAAAAATGGGATCAGAACCTTGGGCAGATCGAGTCAGACGCTTTTAAAAAGTTGTTTGGATTAAAAGGAATTTTTGATTTTCTACAAATGATTGCTCTCAGTGTAAATTCGAGAAGATTAGGTGAACACGCCATTTTTCTTGGTACAGAAGCTTGCTCACCTCACTCAAGAAAGAAAGTAGCGAACTATTTTGAAAATACTCGCAGGATCTTTCATGACTTGTTAGTGCAAGCAATAAAAAGCGGAGAATTGTCCGAAGAAATTGATCCAAAGCTTCTATCAAAGACACTAGAGGCTTTAGTGCAAGGTGCGATATTTCAATTTGCGTTTTTGGATGAAAAAAGTATTGAGCTACATCTAAAGATGCATTTTGAAATCATGCTCAAGCCCTACTTAAGGGACTGATATAACGGTACTAGCAAGTCAAATTGGCCGTGGCAAAAATGGTATCGTGTAAACGTTTGTCTACAGGATCGAACGCCACCCCATTAAATTCATAACGATCTCAGCAATGAGTGAATTATACTAAAAGCCCCGTTTAACCCACGGGGCTTTTTTTATTTCCTAAACTATGACAGGTTAAGATTTACTCACTTCTCTGCGGGCCGTTTCAATGGCGTTACTGATAGCACGCTTGGATTGAGGACTATTTTTCCAACAAGTACTACCCAACATTTGAGAAACGATTGAAGTTATTGCTTCCACAGATGTTTGACTCAGCTTTTTAAAGTTATCAATACCGATCTCTTCAAGACGCTCAATAACTTTAGGGCCAACATAGGCTGTTTCAAGCAGAAGTTTTTTCTCTTTTTGATTAAATGGCACATGACTCCTTTCAGATTCGGACCAAAACTAACAGCGATTGTTTCGAGAACACACTTTCTATATCCGATTTCTTTTGTTGGTGCTGAGAATCTATTCTTATACATTTACTGTTTATCATTCTTGCCCTCGGTATTAGACAATGAAATAATATCTCGCTAATAAAGGGAATTCATTTCAAATCTTCAGCTCTTTGAAGATTTGAACGACCAAGGGATTAAATTGAGCAAATTTTTATTACGCCAAAATCAATCAACAGATCTCGATATGATGTTCGAAATATGGGAAGGAGCTGTTAAGGCCACTCACCATTTTTTATCTCAAGATGATATTTTATCAATTGGAATCCAGGTTAAAGAGTATTTAGCCAATGCAACTTTTTTCGTAGTGACAGATCATTTTAATAACCTCTTCGGCTTTATGGGAATGACTGAAAATAAAATAGATTCTCTATTCATTCATCCTCAGTATTTCGGAAAGGGTGCAGGGAAGTTTCTTATTCAGCATGCCGTATCGCTTCACGATAAACTTTTTGTAGATGTTAATGAAGATAATAATCAGGCAAAAGTTTTTTATGAAAAAATGGGATTTAAAGTTTTTGAGAGAACTGAACTCGATGATGAAGGTAGGCCATTTCCTATTCTAAAGATGGAGCTATAAATATTTGGGTCTATTACTTACCAATTTTTGTAACGATACCCAGTCTCAAGATAGACTTTCAATAGAGTCAAAAATTCTGCCCACCCAGCGGAGCAGTCCATGTACATAAACTCCCCTTTCTCAGTCTGAGGATAGCCTTCATCCTTAACTGTTACAATTGAACCTTCGCCCTTATCAGCTATTTCAAAACTTACTCTTGTTGGTCCAGGTAAGCTTTCATGGTGCCATGAAAAGCTTAGTAGCTTATCCTCTTCGAAATCTAAATCCCTTCCTATTGTTTCTGCATTGATTTTATCAGGCCCTAAATTTTGCCAACGAAAGTGAATAACTTTTGAAGACAGATCAATCGATGCACCCGTTGTAAAACAACCATTCCATCCTTCCATAGAAATAAGAGATTTAAAAATATCAGAACGTGATTTATGGATATAGGTTGAGAACTCAATTGGTCTAAAATTTTTCATAAACTTATCCTTTACTTACACTCTTATGAAACAATTACCCCAAACTTATTCAACAAACTTAGGGCCCCATTCACTGAAAACTTAGCACCCTTAATTAAGTTTTTAGTAGGATCAATTTCAAAATTCTCTGCTCCAGTGAAATTGGTCTTGAGCAGAACGGTTTCACTAAAAAAAGATCCTAATAAATCAGAACCTTCAAATTCGCTCTCTGATAAATCAGCATCAGAGAAATCGGTTTCTCTTAAATTACATTCTTCAAATGTCGTTTTTTTGATCTTGAGTCCTATAAAACTGGAATATGCAAGATTTGATTGATGAAATGACACACTTCCAAAGCTCTTAGTAGTGCTCCACTGAATCCCTATTAATTTACAAGAATGAAACTCCAAGCCTCTGAAGCTTCCACTCACAACACTGATATTACTTAGATCACATGAATGAAATTTGCAGTCGATCATTCGACTAGTAGAAAGATTACAATCTTTGAAATTACAATTTTTGAATACACAATCTTCAAAGACGACACCCGCTAAAATTCGGGAATCGAAATCAAGATCCTCAATAGTTTGGCCGATATATTCTTTCTTAATTTCGAAACTCATACCGACTCTGAATTAGCAATCACAAGACTGGCCGCACATGCAGTCAGGACAGAATAATCCAAAGGTGCCTTGATACCTAAACTAACAATCATAGCGATTGCAAAAAGTGCAAGCGTTCCAGCACTTGCGTAACCAACCACACGAGGCTTGATATTGAAAATCAGAAGCACTCCTAAAAGGATTTCTAATATCGTAACAAACCAAGACAGAGGCATGATGAAAAACTCTGGCAGAAATGGATTCAGAGTCTGCGTATAGCTACTGAAATTCTGAAAATCACCCCAAAAGACACCTTCTGTACCAGGTGCACCCCAAAGTCCAAATCGATCGGCAACGGCCGAAAGGTAAGAGGCGGATAAAGCAAATCTCAAAAATAATAATGTAATTTTTTTCATTCTCATAAGGTAACATTATTTAGCTAAAAATTATTACTCAATTTCGATTGATCAAACCTTTTAAAGTAAATCCCGTCGCCATCAAGTAAAAACCTAAGAACATAAAATCCAGTCCAATTAAGGTCCCTAAAAGATACATACTAAGTTGCTGCAAATAAAAGATCGTGTATATCCCCATTAAAGTTGTGATGACACCACTAAAGCATGCCCAGCCCCACTGGGCAAACCTCATTGTCGCTGAAGTCACAATTCTTAGAATCCCACTGGCGATAAAGAAAAATCCGAGAGCAAATGTAAGGGCCATTTCCCCTAAGAGAGGATTCTGCATGAGATAAACTCCCAGCAATCCATAAAAGATTGAGAGAACAACATGAAGAGCAAATCCGCTCCACCTTCCCGAAGTAAAAGCAAAGGTAAACTGAAGTAGAGATGAAAAGATGAGAAGCACTCCTACTACAAAAACAGAAATCAACGTAGTACCTACAGCCCCTAGAATAGACATCATCCCTAAGAATGTAAGAACTATGCCGGCAGCAATGAGACCTGCTCTTCCCCATCGGAGGTCATTCAATACTGGATTAATCTGCATAATTATACTCCTTGTTACCTTGCTATTTTGAAATGTTACTCCTTGAAGTTAAAGACTCTTTGCTGAAAATAACTGTACAAAAAAACTCGCTGAAATCTGGTCAATTAATTTTTCTTCGCAATATCTCAATAAGGCTTGGATTTCCTAGATCCCAATTGTGAATCAACCAATTCTCTAAAATTGCAATGTGCCTTTTTTTACAAAATGCTCCTCTTAAAATGGAGCTTAAACATAACAAAGAGGTGTTTATGAAATTTATCTATGTATGTGCTTTTCTTATTTCATCTGTAGCTTTTGCTAATACCATGTACCAGGAAGATATTCAGAAAGAAGAAGCTAGAATTACCAAAGACAAGGAACAACTTGGAATGGATCAAACAAAATTGCGTGAAGAAGAAAGCAAACTAGAAAAAGATAGAAGTCAAATGGATATGGAATCCATCCAAAAAGAGGAAGCTCGCATCAGTAAAGAGAAAAAAGATATTACTAATGAAGAAAAAAGGCTCAAAGAAGACGAGATGAAACTTAATAAAATGAAAAACAAAAAGCCTTAAGATAATAACATTTTAAGTCAGGTCACTCTTACGAGGGTGGCCTGTATCAAAGTTAAAACCAGTTATCAAATTCTTGTGATTCTTCTTCTCTCAAAGTTAAAATCTCATACCCTTTATCAGTGACCAGAACAGTATGCTCCCACTGAGCAGAAAGCTTTCCGTCTTTTGTTACGACAGTCCAATCGTCAGCAAGATGCTTGATCTGTCTCGATCCTTGATTAATCATAGGCTCAATCGTAAAGGTCATTCCCTTTCTAAGAAGCTCGCCCTTACCTTTGTTTCCAAAATGAGCAATCTGTGGATCCTCATGCATTTTATGACCAATTCCATGGCCACAATATTCACGAACCACAGTGAAATCATTTTTCATAGCATGCCTAGCGACAGCAAAACCGATATCCCCAACACGATTGCCTGGCCTTACTTGCTCAATCCCCTTCCAAAGACATTCGTATGTGACTTTACAGAGACGTCTCGCCTCTTCAGAAATTTTTCCTACGTGATACATACGAGAAGTGTCTGCAATAAAGCCATTCTTCTTAACCGTTAGATCAAGATTGATAATATCTCCATCTTTGAGCACATCTTCTTTATTGGGGACTCCATGACAAATGACATCATTAATCGAGCTATTAAGCGCAAATTTAAAATCGTATTGTCCTATGGAGGAGGGAATCGCCTTGTATTTATTAACAATCAAATCCTCAGCGAATTTTGCGATGTCATAGGTATTGACGCCTGTTCTGACATGCTCTTTAAGAATACTTAAAATTTCAGCAGCAATTTTACCAGTATCTCGATACAGAATAATTTCTTGCTCAGTTTTATAATGAATCATTTCTTTTTGACCTTCTTCAAAATTTTCTCAATCGATAAATCATCATATTGAAAAAGAATATTCCTTAATTCTTCATATGATTTATCTCGATAAAGCTCACTAAGCATTCCGATTTTTAACCAGTGTTCGGCCTGTGAATTAAGTGAACGGTCGAGTGCCTTAGAAGCAATTCTAAGTTGTGTGTGTATTTCGTCAGATACTTTTACAATTCCCATACCTCATCATATATAAAACGAAGCAAAACGTATACATTCATCTATGCCGTGGTTTTTACTGAAAAAAGGGCCTGCGAATAGCAAGCCCTGGTTATATTAATGATCATGAATACAGAGGATATTACCGTCAGGGTCTTTGAACCATGCCGCCTTGAAGCCATCCATCACGTGAACGTCACCCTCAAGTTTGGTTTCAGGTAAATCATAATGTTCAAACTTGATTCCCTTATCCGTAAGATTTTTTACTTCTTTCTGAAAGTTATCTCCAAGGGCCCAGGTCATAGCTGTCGCTTTATTTGTACCTGCAAACTCACTTTTATATACCTCAATCGTACTATTCCCAGCTTTATACAATTGAACATAATCATTTTCTTCCCCAATAGGATTTAAGCCTAATTTGTTTTGGTAAAAACTTTTTGCAGCCTCTAGATTCTTCACTCCTATAGTAGGGATTGCATTCGCTTGATCTAACATATCTGTCTCCTTGCTTTAAGTTCATAGATATTTTCATTGCAAAAATGATTCCTCGTGATTTCACGGAAAGAAATCTTTCTGTATAACTCAAGATACTCTGCCCCCTGAGTTCACTTTTTTTTCATGTTAGTTTCTCTTTATCAAGGAGACGCATATGAAAATAAATGCAGCCATAACTCCAGCTCAAGGAGAACACTTTGTTTTTCATGAGGTGCAACTCGATAAGCCAGCGGCGAATGAACTTAAAATCAAAATTGTTGCCACTGGAGTTTGTCATACTGATGCAGTTGCCAGAGATCTGGCCCTTACTCCTTATCCTGCGATTTTTGGTCATGAGGGAGCAGGAATTGTTGAGGAGATTGGAGCAGGGGTAAAAGACTTTCAAGTGGGAGACCATGTAGTCATGTCTTTTGCTCATTGTGGAAAATGTAATAATTGTCTAAGTGGACACCCTACTGTTTGCTCGACATTTAATGAACTCAACTTTGGCGGGAAGATGGAAGATGGAACCTCTAGACTTCATCTTGATGGTAAAGATCTTTCCAACTTTTTTGGACAATCTTCTTTTGGAAATTTTGCGATAGTAAATCAACGAAATGCAGTTAAGGTTGATAACTCTGTTGATCTCAAAATCCTAGGTCCTCTGGGTTGCGGTATCCAAACCGGAGCAGGAACAGTTCTGAATCGCCTGCAACCAGAATTTGGAACAAGTATCGCAGTCTATGGATGTGGGGCTGTCGGACTCTCCGCAATCATGGCGGCTAAAATTGTTGGTTGTCAAAACATCATCGCCGTCGATGTACATGATTCTCGCTTAGAGCTAGCTCGCTCTTTAGGCGCGACACATGTTTTTAATGGTAGCAAGACCGATGTTGTAGAAGAAATCAAAAAACTCACTTCTGGGGGCGTGATGTATGCCGTAGAGACGACAGGTGTTCCCAAAGTAGTTAAACAAAGTTTGAATGCCCTCAAACCACTCGGAACGGTTGCCATTGTAGGAGTCACTCCTGAAATGAGTCTTGATATCCATAATGATCTTATGGCCGAAGGAAAATCAATGATTGGCGTGATTGAAGGTGATTCAGTTCCTCGAGTTTTTATTCCTAAACTTATTGAATACTATAAAGCAGGTAAATTTCCCTTTGATAAACTTATTGGGTTTTATGATTTCAAAGATATTGAAAAAGCCTTTGAGGATTCCAAAACTGGTAAAACGATTAAACCTATTCTTCGTATGAATTAAAGGCTTTAACCATGATCAGAATCGGAATTTCTGGTTGGACCTATGATGGCTGGAGAGGGACTTTTTATCCTCATAAACTCGCTCACTCTAAAGAACTTATCTATGCCTCTCAAAAAGTATCCTCCATTGAAATTAATGGTACATTCTATTCTCTTCAATCACCTAAAAGCTATTCACGTTGGTTTGAATCAACACCTGATGCTTTTATTTTTAGTGTGAAAGCCAATCGCTATATTACTCATTTTGATAGATTAGAAAATCCTCAGATTCCAATGGCCAATTTTTTTGCATCAGGGATATTGACCCTTAAAGAAAAACTTGGGCCTATACTTTGGCAATTCCCACCAAGTTTCTCTTTTGAACCAGATAAATTAGAAAACTTTTTCAAACTACTTCCCAAGGATCATAAAGAAGCCTCTAAATTAGCAAAAAAAACTAATCTTCCTCGTGAACGAACATTTTTCAAGGGAGCTGATCTCCCCATGAAACATGCCATCGAAATAAGAAACAACAGCTTTCTTAATCCTTGGTTTATAGAACTTCTCAAAGATTATGGAGTAACTTTAGTTTTTGCCGATTCGGCTGGACGCTACCCCTATATGGAGGATGTAACGAATAATTTCATTTACATTCGTCTCCATGGGGAAAGTGAACTTTATGTCAGTGGTTATGACGATAATTCACTTAACTTGTGGAAGCGAAGAGTGATGAGATGGCATCAAGGCATTGAGCCTGATGACAAACTAACTATCAGTGAACTGATACCTAAAAAAGAAACAAGAGATGTGTACATCTATTTTGATAATGATGCCAAAGTAAGAGCACCATTTGATGCCATGAAACTTATGGAGAAAATTTCAAACGGTTAAAAACAAGCATTCTATTGTTCGCAGGCATTTCATAATCTGCGACAATCTCAAAGCCATTCTTAGCCATATTATTATTCACATCTTCAAAAGCTCTGACCCCACTCAACGGATCTCTTGCTTTCAAATTTTTATCAAACTCTGCATTGCTCTCTGATGTAAATTCTTCATTATATTTAAATGGTCCATAAATTACGACACGAGAATTTTCGCGTAATCGCTTACCCATAAGCTTCATGAGAGATTTGCAATCTTTCCAATGCATAATGTGAAATGTATTAGCCGTGAAAACAATATCAAATTTTAGTTTTGGGAAATCATCGCGAGCAACATCAAGTCTTGTTGGCATTTGAATATTTTGAATTTTAGCTTCTTGAAACCATAATTTCATTCCTGCTAATTTATCGGAAAGATCAGTTGGATACCATTCAAGTGCAGGAAAGTGAGGAGCTAAGTAAACAGCATGTTGTCCTGTACCTGACCCTATTTCTAAAAGTCTTCTATCCGATGGAAGAATCACTTCTTCTAAAACTTCTAAAATTGGATCTGAGTTACGTTCACAAGCTGGTGAGAATGGCTTTTCCATACTTTTCCTTCATTCGGTTGAATTGAAGGTACTCATATCATAGTTATTAATAAGAAGGACAAAAAAAAGAGGGGTTTCCCCCTCTTCCTTATTTTACTTCGAAGAGACAGTTATTTCCTCCTGTACTCTGATACTTACCTTTATCCAGTTTTGTTAAGAATGCCTGCTCTTTTTTAGCAGAGCCGGTTTTAGGGTCCCAGTATACTGCGAATAACTCTCCGCCGATCAATAATCCATACTCAGGGAAGGCACTATTGTCTGTTTGACAAAACTTCACTGGAATAACAGATGATCCGTTTGTGCCTGAAGTTCCATTCACAC
This sequence comes from uncultured Bacteriovoracaceae bacterium, assembly GCA_937931205.1. Lineage (GTDB taxonomy): Bacteria > Bdellovibrionota > Bacteriovoracia > Bacteriovoracales > Bacteriovoracaceae > Peredibacter. The sequence continues at coordinate 29,300 of CALHBF010000009.1, read as the reverse complement.
CATCTTTACCATTGGTTCCGTTTATTCCGTCCTTACCATCTGACCCATTAGTTCCATCAACTCCATCTTTTCCATCAGAACCATTTGTCCCATCAATCCCATCTTTTCCATCAGTACCGTTCGCTCCATTTAATCCATTCAGTCCATTAATCCCATTACAGACCACTATTCCCGAAGCTGTAGAACTTGAAATAACAACTCCACCACTAGGACATGTCGAACTTGCAGCGACACTCTCAAGTGTAATGCTGGCATTCGATCCATGACAGATTGATTTGGTTTTCGTAATAAGCTCATCATCTTGGTGGATACCATCCATATTCGAATCTTGGAAAATCACAATAGATACTCCGCCATCTGCACAAGCAAGTCCTGGCTCAATATCTTTTAAATCAAAACTACTAATAACCGGATTAAGTGGAGCAAATGTTGTCCCATCAATCCCATTACTTCCATCCTCCCCATTTTTCCCACAAGAAACAGCTACAAATAACGTGAACAGTATTAAAAACGATTTCATTCTGATTCCTCCTGAACCAAGCCTGAGCACTCATTCGCAAATTCCGTGCCTGAGATTTTGTTAAGTATCTGGGATCATTAAGGGTATTTAGCGCCAAATTGACTACAGCCTTCTGGTGCGAGTTGATCCTGGTGTTGATCCTCGTGTAGGAATGGATTTTTACTCTGTTGCAAGCTAACATGCTAAAACTTAAGAAGATTTCTCTTTCAGCCATCTCTTCATTTTTTGGATTCACCAACTCGTTCGTTTGGAGTTATACTCAAGGGCCTATGAACACATTAAAACCAACTATTGTCCCTCTTACTGATATTATTCCTCAAAAGCTTCCCCTACTTATGGGCGCAGGACCAGTTCCTATTCCACCTGAAGTAGCAAGAGCAAATGGCATTGTGATCAGCCACTTAGGCGAAACAATGAGAAAGGTTGCGACTGGCATTCAGGATATGTCTCGCTATGTTTTTCAAACTTCAACAACTAAGATTTTCGGAATTTCTGGTCCTTCATCTGCGGCGATGGAAATGGCCGTAACTTCTCTTCTATGGCCAGGACGTAAAGCTCTCGTTCTAAACATGGGAACTTTCTCAGGCCGCTTCGGTGATCTTGCTCGTGGAGTTGGCGCTGAGGTAACAGAACTTACTGAAGACGGAAGACCATTCCGTGTTGAACAAGTGAAGAAAGCTCTTGAAGCTCAAAAATATGATGTTCTTACTCTTGTTCAAGGTGAAACTTCTTGTGGAGTAAAAAACATTGAACTTCCAGAGATTGTAAAACTCGCTAAGAGCATGGGACTAAAAGTGATTGTTGATGGTGTTTGTACTATCTCAACAATGACTTTCGAAGTTGATAACTGGGGAATAGATATTGCTGTTGTCGGTGGACAGAAAGGCTTTTCATCTATCTCTGGTGTTTCTCTTATTGCCTTCTCTGAAGAGACATATGAATTTGTTAATAACCGTGAAGTGAGAATGCCTCACTGGTGTCTTGATCCTCGCCGTGCTTACAAATTCTGGAATCTTGGAGAATATCACTACACAGCTCCGGTTCCAGGTGTTCTCGCTCTTTATGAAGCTCTTAGACTGATTACTGAAGAAGGTTTAGAGCAGAGACTTGAAAGACACATGACAAGTTCTAAAAATCTTCAACTCTGTTTAGAAGTGATGGGCTTTGAACTTCATACTCCGGCGGAATATCGCCTTAACTCAGTACTTGCGATTAAAAATAAGAATAACGTTCCTGTAAAAGAACTTATTCCTTATCTTATTAAAAATCACGGCGTAGAAATCTCTGGTGCTTTTGGCCTTGATATTTTCCGCGTTGGTCAAATGGGTGAGCAGTGTCGTCCACAAAACGTACGCCTTCTTCTCGAAGTTCTTGGTGCTGGTTACAAACACTATGGTGTTACCCTGAATACTCAAGAAGCTCTTGCTGAATTTGATCGAATCCAAGTAAAAAACTCAAGCTTATAAGCTCTCTTTGGACGAAGAAAATTTCTTTCTTCGTCCAATCTTCCTTTAAATCTCAAATAGCATTAAAATGAACATGATTAATTTTTAATTAAGGTGATGTTCATGGAAGCAAAACGTCTTGAAGTCATGAAAGGCAAAGTCCTTTCACAAAATATGGATAAAAAGTTACAAGAAATTGTGACTGCTGCTTCAAGTATTTCTGGTTATCCTGTTGCCATCATTAACCTTATTCTTCATCGCACTCAACACTATCGCGCTTTTGTCGGTCTTGATGGAGATCTAGCGGCCTATCGATCAACTGATAGTTGCCTATCATTCTGCCAATACGTAGTGAAAACAAATAAGCCTCTTAAGATTCAAGATGCTACAAAAGAGCCCACTCTCCCTCAACTTTTAATCAAGATGTACGGCATTCGTGCTTATTGCGGTTACCCACTCAAAATTGATAATGAAGTTGTCGGCGCACTTTGTATTGTTGATGTTAAACCTAATTCAATTGATGAAGCTGCCAATAAAGCTTTGATAGAACTGGCAGACAAAGCTTCACAAAGATTAACTGCACTAGCGAATGAGCACTCTGCGAACTCTTTTGCTGAAATCAAAGTCAAATCTTCACATGAAATTTTGTGGCAAGAAATAGCTCAAGCAAGGCAATCCATTCAAATTGCTATAACTGATCTCTTTCCAGTTGTTCAGGCCATGTCTTCTACCAATCAACAGCAAGATCCTGTTCAATTGCAGAATGCTAAGAGCTATCTTGTCGATTCAACAAAGGCCTATGGTGATCTGAAAGCTGCCCTCGATCAACTTGATGGCCAACTGAAGAAATTAAAACAAATCGCAAAATAGTTTAAAATTTTTGTAGATTTTCCTCTCTCATTTTCATAGTGTTTGACATATGAAACACTATCTCTTCTTCCTTTTTGTTCTCGCTATTACTCCAAAAGCTTTTGGAGCAGAGACTCCCTTCAAAAAGCTGGTCTGCACCCCGACAAAAGAAGATGCCATCATTGAGGTTATTTTCCCGAGAGATATCTATCCCTCTAGACCGTTTACCCGTTTTGCAGAGATATGGGCGACAGTTACCATTGAGCACAGAAAACTCGTAAAGAAATATGTAAGAGAACGTGTTCTTTTTATTCCTGAAACTCATCCACCGGGTCCGGATATGAGAGGCCAATCTTCGGATGCCGTTTATATCCAGCTTCATCCACAATTTATCGCAGGAAACTTTTCAGGAAATTATTACGGGCAAATTTTTGTGAATGACAAGGATGGGGAATTTCGTGGGACATACTTTCGCTACATGAATAGTGAAATGGGCCCGGGAATTATTTGTCATCCGGGCCAATAGTTTATTTTTGAAGATCGCTGATCACATACCAGAGTTTATTTATTGCTTCACTCTTTGAGCGAAAGCTTGCAAATACCTCTTGCTTGGTTTCATCAGCAATATGATGAGCAAAAACGAGCTGACGCCCATTTTTTTCAATCCAACCAACAAACCAACCTTGCTGAAGATCAGGACGATACGTACCATTCCCGGTCTTGCCATAAAGCTTCCAACCGCCAGCGAGCTCTTGTTGATAAAGAATTTTATTGGTGAGTGTGTAAGCTTTTTCGCTAAGAGTATATTTTTTATTCAACATCCCTTGAAGGAAAGCAACTTGCTCTACTGGAGTTATCTTTAAAGAATTTTCTAACCATGAATTTTGAAGAGCTTCACTTCCGAAAACATCTTTATTCCCATAATTGAAATTCTCGACATAGGCCTTGAATTTTTTTAAGCCCAATTCTTTCGTGAGAACTTGAGAAAACCAAACGCAACTATCTCTCATCCACTCTTTAGGATTATGATCACCTTTACACACATTAATTCTGTGCTGGTACTCTTTTTTGAAAGGAATAACGGGAGAATCTTCACTCTTGAGAATGCCTGAATCAAATCCCATGAGAGCGAGAGGAATTTTAAAAGTCGAATTGGGGGCAAATGCCTTGTGGCACTCCCCCTCTTCTTTTATGATCTTTTCATTTTCTTTAACAATAAAACAACTGCTCGCAATGGACTGAGTGCAGATAAAAAGAAAAAGAATAAATAACTTCATTTTTATTTCTTATTTAATTCTGTTTCAATCGCAGTTTTAATCATGGCATCCTCAGGAGTCACATCTGGAGAAAAGCGATTAACAATATTTCCATGACGATCAATTAAGAACTTTTCAAAGTTCCAAGCGATATCATTCGCTGATCCTGTTAATAATCCCTTCTCTTTCAATCTTGCTTTTAGAGTACCACCAGGAAGCTCCTGAGCTTTAGGAATAGCTGTCGTCAGAAGTTTGTAAAGTGGATGCTGTCCTTCACCCTTAACAACAATCTTTGAGAACATTGGAAAATCCACACCGAAATTACCACGACAGAAAGCTGCAATTTCTTCATTTGTTCCAGGTTCTTGAGCAAGGAATTCATTAGCTGGGAAACCAAGAACTTCTAAACCTTGTGACTTATAGGTTTTATAAATATTCTCGAGACCTTCATACTGCGGAGTCAGTCCACATTGAGAAGCAACGTTAACAATAAGGAGAACCTTACCTTCAAAACTTGAAAGGTTAACGTCTTTTCCTTGAATGTCTTTTACTGAAATATTCTTAACCGAACTTGTCATAGAGAATCTCCTTGTTAGATGAGTAAAGATTAACTCTGACTAATGAAGGAGACAATTTAAAAGCCAAAAGGTATGCCGTACCTTTTGGCTTTTAAGGCAATTCGGGCTATATTGATGCTATGAGCGAGATCCAGAAATCCTTCACCACTGAAAAATACGTCGTGACCTATCCGGTAACTGAAGCCGAGGAAGGATGGCGTCTTGATCAGTTTGTTCAGAAATGTATGCCAACGCTGTCGCGCCAATATCTCAAAAAGAAAATTGAAAAAGGTGAAGTTGAAATTTCTGGCAGAACACCTCCACACAAACCAAGTGTGAAAGTTCATTATCTTGAAAAAGTAACGATCACGACTCATAACGATGGCATGATTGAAGATGAATTCTGGATGGGGAAGGCCATTCCTCGTGATCAAAAACCAGGAGTAGTTTTTGAAGATGATGAACTGATCGTTTGTAATAAGCCTCCTTTCATGATTACGCATCCCGCAGGAAAGAATCTCTTTTACTGCGCTACCGTTTTTTTTGAAACAATGTATAAAAAAACCATTCACTCTATTCATCGAATTGATCGAGAGACATCCGGCCTATTAATGCTGGGAAAGAATCCCAAAGTTGCTCAAAAAGTTTCCTATCTTTTTGAAAATGATAAAGTGAGAAAATGCTATTTTTTCATTGCTCATAAAAAAGAAGGAGCCCTTGCCTTTCCATTCACGGCCAAACAAAGAATGGATCGCGAAGAAGGAAAAATCCCAGCAGGACTGATGTCTGTTTGGGATGAAAATTCAAGTGATGGCAAAGAATCTGAAACACATTTTGAATTGTTGCTTGAGAAAAATGACATGGTTCTTGCCATGGCCTTCCCGGTAACTGGTCGCCAGCATCAGATCCGTGTTCATGCAGCCGTTAATGGCTATCCTCTCTTGGGAGAAAAACTCTACAATGGTGACCCTGGTGTTTTTATGCGCTTTAAAGACCATGAAGCCACTGATGCCGATCACGAACTATTACAAATTCCTCGCCATGCCCTTCATGCCACAGCCTTAAAACTAACTTACCCAAGTACCAGTTATACCCACTTCATTGCTCCCTTACCCGAGGATTTAGCAGTGTGGATTGAGGAAAAACTAGGACTTAAGCGCTCAGATGTCGAAAAACTCATTGAAGCGAAGGTCAAAGAGTTCTTTGCTTAAGCGAGGGGAAAATGATAAATACCCCGCCATGAGTGACTCTAGAATTGAATTTGAATATAGCCCTGAGGAAGTGGAAACTTTCCTCAAAGTCCTTAAAAGTTTTTCTGATAAAACAGAACAGCTTACCCTTTTATCCAATGAAGATCGCATTACAGTCTTTAAGGCTTGTGGAAGCATCTCACGACCAGATCGTGAAGAAGCGCGCAAACGTGACAAAGATGTAAAAAAACTTCGTCGCCAAAAAGAAAAAGAAGAGAATCGATCCGCTCGCAATCTCACAGGAATCCGCAGCCTTCGTGACCTTCCTGTTTTCACAGCACCAACTCAAATTGAGTATGCGAAAACTAATGATGAAGTAGAGGCCGAAGAAGATAAGCACTATAATACTCCTCACGATTGTTATGTGTGCCGTGAGAAATTCACTAAGGTCCATCACTTCTACGATACAATGTGCCCGAAGTGTGCGGACTTCAACTACGGAAAACGTTTTCAAACAGCAGACCTCACAGGACAAGTAGCTCTCATCACTGGTTCTCGTTTGAAGATTGGTTATTACTCTACCCTGATGCTTCTTCGTGCAGGGGCAACGGTTATTGCAACAACTCGCTTCCCAGTAGATTCAGCCATTCGTTATGCTAAAGAAGCTGATTACCATGTATGGAAAGATCGTCTTAAAGTTTATGGACTCGATCTTCGTCATACTCCAAGTGTAGAAATTTTCTGCCGCTATATCGAGTCGAAATACCATCGTCTTGATATTCTCATTAACAATGCAGCTCAAACTGTTCGTCGTCCGGCAGGGTTCTATTCTCACTTAATGGAGAATGAATTAAAGGGCATGAATGATATTCCAAGTGAGGCAGCTCTTCTGCTTGGTGAATTCCAACAATGTGTAAACAAGCTGCAAGACGTTGATCTTGGTTACAACAAAAACGTTCCAGTAGCTTGGTCTGATAAAGCTCCGGGTATTGGTCTTCGTGCTTCGGCAAAACTTTCACAGATCCCCTACAGCTTTGATGGCTCACTAGTGGCCGAAGAAGTTTTCCCTGTAGGAAAACTTGATGCAGATCTTCAGCAAGTGGATCTTCGTAAAACAAATAGCTGGCGTCAGCGCATGGGTGAAATTCACACTGTTGAGATGCTAGAAGTTCAACTGGTCAACGCTGTTGCACCATTTGTTCTTATCAACGAACTCTCACACCTCATGAAAAAAGATTTCACTGGTAAAAAACATATTGTGAATGTCAGTGCTATGGAAGGTAAGTTTCACCGCTTCTATAAAGAAGATCGCCATCCTCACACCAACATGGCCAAAGCTGCTCTTAACATGATGACCCACACAGCAGCGACTCAATTTGCTAAAGATGGAATCTTTATTAACGCTGTAGATACTGGTTGGGTTACAGATGAAGATCCAGCTGAACTATCTGCTAAAAAACAACAACTTCATGATTTTCAACCGCCGCTAGATATTGTGGATGGTGCAGCACGTGTTATCGATCCCATTTTTGATGGAATTAACACTGGTAAACACTGGAGCGGTAAATTCTTAAAAGATTATTTCCCTATTGAATGGTAAGATCATTACAGCCTCGTAATATACGAGGCTTTTTCTTTTAAAACTCAAGTTTAATAAGTAAAATAGCCATTAGTATCTTTTTACGAGGATTAATAATGCGCTTACTTTTAACGACTCTTCTTCTCATTACTGTAACTAGTGTTCAAGCTCAAGAGCTTGATACTGGAGATACTCTTTTAGAATTTAGAGACGGGATTCAGTACAAATATGATCCTGCAAAGTTTAGCGCCCACTTTCGCTTTCGAATGCAGAATCGATTCACTTATCAGACTGAAAGCACCGAAAAGCTTGCTCCGGATGAAGTGAATTTTGAAGTTCGTCGTACTCGTCTTCGTTTAGACGGGCATATCCTTGATCCAAGATTACTTTACCGTATTCAGCTTGCCTTCACTCGTGGGGACTTTGACTATGACAGAACTGAGTATCCTAACGTTCTAAGAGATGCCGCCGTCGGATGGAAGCTAAGTGACAATACAACTATTTGGTATGGTCAGACTAAACTGCCTGGTAACCGCCAACGACTTATCTCTTCGGGCAGTCAGCAATTTGTTGACCGCTCTCTTCTTAACTCAACCTTCAACATTGACCGAGATACTGGTGCCTTTTTGAATCACAAGCAAGGTAATGAAATGCCTTTATGGATCAAACTTGCCATCTCTAATGGTGAAGGAAGATCTACTAATAATAAAGATTCAGGTCTTGCCTATACTGCACGTATGGAATGGCTCCCTCTTGGTAGCTTTAAAGATGGCGGAGATTTCCTCGAAGGAGATCTGGCCCGAGAGTTAACTCCGAAGATTTCAATCGGTACGGCCTATTCTAATAATAAAAAAGCAACAAGACCAAGCGGTCAGCTTGGAACCCAGTATGAAACAGAAGGACTTACTCGAGATCTTGAAAGTTTTTTTGCTGACTTTCTTTTTAAATATCGTGGGTTCGCATGGTCGTCTGAGTACGGAAAACGCTGGAGTGAAGACCCTGTTTTCACTGATGTCGATCCAACAAAACCCATTGTTATTTTCAAAGGTCAGGGATTTAACACTCAGGCGAGCTATATCTTTGAAAATAACTATGAAGTTGCTGCTCGTTTCACCAAAGTCTGGGGAGATCGAGAAATCAGAAAATTTGCCAATGATACGAAACAATATACGGTTGGGATAAGTAAATATATCAATGAGCATACTTTAAAAGTTCAAAGTGACTTGTCCTATACAGAAGACTCCCGTCTTCACGCTCCAGGACATCAATATTGGACATACCGCCTTCAATTAGAAGTCGGAATCTAGTGTCTATTTTTTAGACACTCTGAAAAGTCTTCTCTTACTCCCACAGTGCCCCTCATATTAAGTAGAATATATCATTCGCTTAAAAAAGGTTAGCTGTGGGGAGTTCATTATCAATCCTATTCTTGTCTGCCCTTCTTCTTGCTCCCTTGCATACGGCTTGGAGTAAAGGGAATAAGGTTATAAATGGTCTGACAATTCGACCTGATTCCACTTCCAATCTTAAACAATCGACTGTCGCTTTGATGAGTGTCAGAAAAGATCATCACGATGCCTTCTGTACTGGGAGCCTGATCAGTAAGAATGTCATAGTTACTGCAGCACACTGCCTTTATGAAAAGAATGAGCAAGATGTATATGTGGCCTTTGGCCCTATGGTTAACACAAAACTTGAAAACAATAAGTACCTCTATAAATCCAAAAAGTTTTATATCCATGAAAAGTATCTCAGCGATGATGAAGATATCGGTCTGATCCTTCTCGATCAAGATGTTCACCCGGATCTCAAACCTATTTCATTAGTAAGCAATCAAGGAATCTCTCAAGATAAACTTCTCATTCATGTCAGTGGATTCAGTACTTATAACCAAAAAGACAAAACTAGTCTTTTTGAGTCCTTTGCCATGGAAAAAACTCGGAACTATGTAGAGCATTACGGGATTGATCAAGATGGAAACAAAGTCATCTCTCTTGAAACGAAGGAATTAGTACAAATAAAAAATCAAAGTATTGATCAGGTGATAATGCTAAATCAGTTTGATGGTGGACTTTGCCCTGGTGATTCTGGTGGACCTACAACATTTGAACTGAGAGGCCAGCATTACTTATTAGGACTAAATACAGCTGTCGGAGCAAAGTATCTGACAAGCCACGAAGAATTTGATTGTGAATATATTTCCAAAGTCACTCTCGTTGCACCCTACCTATCTTGGATTAAAGAGAAAATTAATAAATTACCTCTTATCGAAAAGAAATTGAACAATAGAGATCTAAGACAAGTACAAGCAACTGCACGTCAACTTTCATGCCAAGAAAGCATCGAAAGTATTCTTGATATCTATGAAAATGAAATTACCTTTGATTTCTATATCAATCTAAAATGCCAAAAGATGGCATCCCACTTAAAAGATGTTGAACAAATGACTTCTGAATGCTTCTTGCGCTGTGAAAAAGAAGAAAAAATGAAATCGTTCTGCGACTTTGCAGCGAAAGGAAATAAGATTATTCAGGAAAAAACCTCTGAGCAATGCCTATGAAAACTTTTAACCACGAAGACTTTAAACTAATGCCCTGGAAGAATGGAGGAGGAACAACTCTTGAACTATTTTGCTTAAGAAGTCCTCAAGATGAGATTCTTTTTCGTTTATCCAGTGCTGATGTCAAACAGGAAGGACCCTTTTCTATTTTTCCAAATATTGAGCGCATTCTTTTTCTTATTTCAGGGAATGGATTTAAACTCAAGTTTTCTGATTTTGACCTCACCATGTCCACACCGCTAACTCCAATTACCTTTGCTGGAGAAGAGACCATTCACTGTGAACTTATTGATGGGGCATGCACAGACTTCAATATCATGACTGATAGACGTTTTGGCACATCTGAACTTGAAATCAAGAATATTAAGAACGAAGAAAAAATAGTTAGTGATACTCAGATGCTTTTTGTCTATCTCCCTAGAGAAGAAAAGCTTCATCAACTTCCTCTTCATGAACAATATACTCATGATGGCCCTGAACAATTGGCCTACATTGTAAAATTATCGAGTAAACATCTATGATTATTTTTCTTATTTTATTCTCGCTTAATCTCTTGGCCCATGACTTTCCGGCCCCTGGATCTCAAGATCATTATCAGAGCTTCACTGAGATGGCCGAGAAAAACATAGAGGGCATTGATTACCTTATTTCACACAAGGAAAATCCTTCGCCTATTCTGGTAACGGCTTTTCACGGCGGCTACATTGAACCAGGAACAAGCGAGTTAGGTCGCGCCATAACAAATGAACAATTTGATTTTTATAGTTTTGATGCTCTTAAACCCGGTCAGATGGATGAGAGATCTCTCACTTCATCAAGCCTTCATATTACCAGCACAAGGTTTGATGAACCAAAGTTGATGTCACTCATTCCAGAAAAAGATTTTTGCTTGGGCCTTCATGGATTCGGGGGGTATGAAGGAGATTTTTGTGTCGGCGGCGGCAATGAGAAGGAAAGGAAAAAGCTTGTAGAAGCTCTTAATAAAAATTTCCCTGAACTTATTAGCTGTGAACTTTGTTGCCCTCCACTCAACGGTACATCTGCTAAAAATCCTATTAACAGATGTCAGAAGAAAGGCGTTCAAGTTGAAATGAGTCCTGCTGTCAGAAGCAAAATACTTAACAACTCAAATTTTAAGAATGAACTTGCTGATGTTTTTAAAGAGTACCTGAACCAAGTAGCTCTTTAGATGAAATAATCTTAACTCCCTTCTCTTGAGCGAGGGCCGCTTCTAGGATGGCCTTAGCAATTTGAGCAGGCTGATTGATTCGTAAAGACTTTGGCAAAATTGGCTCAAGGACTTTCATTACACTTTTGGCCATCTCTTCACCTAAACGAACATCTGTCCTCTCTCCGCCAATAAGGCCTGGACGAACAAGAGTTAAAGACTTGAAGTTCATTGAGCTTAGTCGATCCTCCAACTCTCCCTTCACTTGATTGTAAAAGAAGTTTGAATGAGAATCAGCTCCCATTGCCGAGTTGAGAACATAAGTTCCCGTTCCATGATCACGGGCCATTTTGGCCACCTGTAGTGGATACTCGAGATCAACTCTTCTAAAAGCTTCTTTTGAACCAGCGACTTTGATTGTTGTTCCCAGAGTGCAAATAACGGCATCGGCTTTCCACCAAGACGCTTCCGAAGGAAGGTGATCAAAATCGACAATTTCTACCTTTAATTTAGGATCATCTTGAGGAACTTCACGACGAGATAGGACTGTGATTTTGCTTACTCTTGGATCTTTCAAGGCCAGGTTAAGAACATGACTTCCTACTAGTCCTGTTGATCCAATACATAATAAGTCCATAAATCCTCCTTCAAGCTTATGAAAATATTATACTCCTTCTGTTAAAAAAGGCTTTTATAAAGTACATCATCTAGAAATTCGCCTCTTCCAAAGGAATTACGATGATCAAATACCTTATCATGTCTCTTTTTGTGATGGGCCAAGCCCACGCATCATTCAAGGATATTGAGGTCATTCAATTCAAGGATCAAGGTGAGAAAGCAGGAATCTCTCTTCTTAAGAAACACTTTGAAGAAAGCCGCTATATTTCTCGAACATCTACCTTTGCTTTTGAAAAAGTATCATCAGACAAAAGCTCAAATAAAAGTAATCGCTACAGCAATGGTGACTACGTCATTCTTTGGGGAGTAGGTTCAGAGGCCAAAGATCAAGGGATCACAGAAACTGAATACAAAGGTATGTGGAGAATGATGAATTACCTCTCCAATCAGAAATTTCGCGTGGTCATGAATACGAGAGCTATATCAGCTGATCTTGCTGAGGCACTTGCTTCTCGAACATCTTCAGTTGTTGTTTATTCATCACATGGAAATGAAAGACGCTTCTATGATTTTGATTCTAATGCCATTCCAACTGATATCTTCAAAAACCGTGCAAGCAATGTTTATCAATTTGTCCTTTCTGCTTGTTACGGATCATACGCTTTGAGAAACTATAATGTTCCTCGTGATCTTTATGTCTACTCTTGGCCCGATCTTACGAACCCAGAAGAGATGTTGAATTTTTTGGTGAGTGATGAGTACAGTGCTTTAACTGGTAAGAAGAAGTAGGCCTTCTTCAAAAGAAGGCCTGCGCTCGAATTTAGTTAAAATAGAACTTTGCTCCTACTAGGAATGCGCTGTTTGAGTAGTCCATTTTAGACTTAAAGCTTTCACCCGTTTCAAACTCTGTGCCATTCTTGTTTTTATCTAACTCTTTGAACTTTCTTTGACCTAGATATTCATAGGAATAAGTTGCTGCTAAAGAAAGATTTTTTCTAATTAAATATTCTACTCCAAGCTCTAATTGTGCTGATACGCTTAGAGACTGATACTTATCGTCTTCATTTTTTACTGTGATAATGCTTGGCCCTGCATAGAGTCCTACATATGGTCTTAATTGAGAATTTTCTAAGAAGATCATCCTCCCACCAACGAGAAAACTTAAAAATTGATCCTTTAACTTTGCTGTTAATCTTTCTGGAACCCCTCCTGCAGTGATATCAACAATGTCTTCTTTCCTACCTTGGTAATACTTAAACTTGAATCCCGCATAGCTCGTATTTGAAACCTTGCGCCCCCCTCCTATGGAAATCATCGTCTTACTATCATAATCAGTTTTATGAATTTTCTTAACAAGAACAGGTTGTCCATTGAGAGTGTAATCTTCAAGTTTTTTATAATCAGGATAAGCCGGGTTCTTATCTGCAATAGAGAAAGAACCAATATCCAATTCTACATAAAACTTTTTATCCTCTTCTGATGTTACTTTTTTTCTCATATCATTTTTATTATTAGAGATCTCCGGCTGCTTTACCGCAGCCTCACTCTCTGCGACACCACTAAAATCCTGCTCATCAATTGCCTCAATACTCGCATCTTTCAAACATCGTTTTAGAGTTGTGTAAAAGCGATTATCGGCCTTAAACAACATGAAACTTTCATTCTTTTTGTGAGGAGTGACTCGAAGCTTACGGTTTTGAAATTGTTCATAAGGAACATCGATAAACTTTTTATTCACATACTCTTTAACATAACAACCTTGTTCATCATTAAGCATGTAAGTGTCAGCTTGAGCGATAGTAAGAGAAGACATGAGTGACAACAGCACCCCGACAGCGATTTTAAGCATTTCCAAGACCTCCATGTCATGTAGATTAAAGTCTACAAAAAGCCGAATTTTATGCAACTAAATTTTGTAGACTATAGTCCGTAGACCTTTAATCATCATGTCACAGATGATTAACTCATGGCGAAAACCGATATCTCTCTTCATTTTGGCAAGGTTCTCAAGGAAGCTCGTTTGATGGCAGGACTAAGCCAAGAGGAGCTCGCCCTTGAAAGCGGACTCGACCGAACTTATATTTCAATGCTTGAGAGATCAGTAAAAATCCCGACGATCTCTACTCTTGTAAAGCTTGCAGCCTCTCTTGGACAATCACCTTCACAGTTACTTGTAAGGGCCCAGCAATTTGAATTGAATCCCGTGCCTCAAAAAGCTAAGAAAACTCAAAGTCACCCTATACTCTTTGGAACTTCGGTTTCTTGTGGCACACCCATTGGGCAAGATTTTCTTATCGAGAAAGAACTCTCCTTAGATGAATTAATGATAAAAAAACCAAAGGACACTTTTTTTATTAAGGCTTCTGGGGACTCAATGAATCCACTCATTTCAGATGGAGATATTCTAGTTGTTAATAGAGAATTGAAGCCCAAAAATGGTTCTATTATTCTCGCTCAGATTAATGAAGAGTTTACTGTAAAAAGATATTTTAAGACTTCTAAAGGGATTCAGCTTCTTCCAGAAAATTCAAATTTTAAAGATCTTCTTATTACAGAAGATATAAAGTTCATTTTCTGTGGTGTCATAACAGGAATCACTCGCCTTTTAAATTGATTTATCTTCCGGCCAATAATATGAGTCCGGGGTATCTCTTTTCCCAAAGATAGCAGTCCCAACTCTCACGATAGTTGCTCCCTCTTCAATGGCAATTCGATAATCAGAAGACATTCCCATAGATAACTCTCTCATCTCGACTCCAGGAATGTTCTTTGCTTTCAATTCATCTGATAGTCTTTTAAGCAATTGAAAACAAGGCCTCACTTCGTCCTCATTGCTTGAGAATTTAGCAAGAGTCATCAGGCCCTTAATATGAAGTTGACTTAATTTGGCAACAGACTCAACTAAGTGAAGGGCTTCATCAGGATGAACACCAAATTTACTCTCTTCCTGTGAGGTATTAACCTGAATAAGAATATCCATCGTTGAATGAGTTTTCAGTAACTGCTGATTTAACTCTAAAGCAAGAGACATTCGATCAACAGAATGAATCATTGAGGCCAGCTCTAAACACCTTTTCACCTTGTTTGACTGAAGGTGACCGATAAAATGGAAATCAATATTTTTATCTGCTAAGGCAGGAGCTTTTTCGCTAAGTTCTTGAACCTTATTCTCTCCATATAGCTTATGTCCTAATTCAATAGTTTTAAGCATCCTTTCCACAGGAACAGTCTTGCTAACTAACATTAACTGAACAGCCTCAGGGGAGCGTCCAGACTTTACTGCCAATGCTGAAATCTCTGATTTCATGGCCATATAGCGTTCTTCAATATTCATGTTATTTTCCATAACCCCTCTCCATTGATTAAAGAATTCATACCACAGATAAAAGGCTTTCAAATTGAATTTTATTGCACTAATATCCCGCCCATATAGCCACTCTAGGTGAAGTCTGGTGAGAATCCAGCACTGTCCCGCAACGGTAAAGTCCGATCCCTCGTTTGGCATTCAACCCTATCCCGCGGAGGAATTTTATGACACAAGATCCAGAAATCATTGCCAGGATCAATCAGGCCCAAACTAAAGTTGTTAAAGCTGTTTTCCCAGGAGAGACCAATCATTACGATACTCTCTTTGGTGGAGTAGCACTTCTTTGGATGGATGAAGTAGCCTTTATTGCAGCAACACGCTTTACTCGCAAGAAAGTGGTCACTGTTAGCAGTGATAAAGTAAACTTCAAATATCCAATTCCATCAGGCAGTCTCGTTGAGCTAGATGCTAAAGTGACCAGAGTCGGCAATACTAGTCTTGATGTTGCAGTAAATGTTTACCGCGAAGATATGTACACGGATGAAAGGATTCTTGCTCTTCATGGCAAGTTTACTTTCGTGACTCAAAATAAAGTTTCAGTCAAATAATTTTGGAGCCCTTATGAAAATTCTTTTTCTTCTCTTATCTCTCTTTTCGATATCTTCAATGGCCGCAACTCTTGAAGTTGTCGGAGCTTGTTCTAAAAAGCCATTGCTTTCTATTGAAGGGCAAAATCATTTTGAAACAGTGGGAGACTTCACTCTTCATTATTTCCAAAAGAACAGAATTCCTTTTCAAGGAAATGAGAGAGGAATGAATTCCATTTTTAACACTCCTGTAGGACTTGATGCGATGGAAGTTCTCTCTGACACGCAAATGAGAAGTTACGGTTGGTGTTATAAAGTTAATGGCAAAATTCCAGATGTTTACGCAGATGAAATTATTTTGAATGATGGGGATCACATTGAGTGGTTTTTTGCGTATGCTTGGTATGACAAAGGATGGATTTCAATGTGTAATCCGGCCTACGAGGTTAAATCCCCACAGTTTTGTAAGTAAAAGGAAGTTATGAGCATCACCGCACTTGAAATGATTGATACTCTCACAGGAGAAGGCAAAGAAGCTGTTAAAGGCGCACTTTTAACAATGCACTATGAAGGCTTCCTTGAGAACGGAACTAAGTTTGATTCATCAATTGATAGAGGCCGTCCTTTTCAATTTGTGATTGGTTCAGGACGAGTGATTAAAGGTTGGGATCAAGGGATCATTGGCATGAAAGTCGGTGGGAAAAGAACACTTCGTATTCCTGCAGATATGGCCTATGGCGATCGCAGTGTTGGCGGAATTATTCCGGCCAATTCAAATCTTATTTTCCATGTTGAACTCATTGAAGTTCTAACAAGAGACTAAAAAAAGAAGGCCCTCAATTGAGGGCCTTTTCAACTGCTCTAAGAGCACATCCAAAACTTGTTTCAAAGGCCGGATTTCCCCAGTTATCTTGGTTCGCAAAGTGAATGCAACCATCAATTGAGGCAGAAGCCTTTTCAAATATACCTGAAGAAATACCATTAACAGCAGCTACAGGAAGAGCATGTCCGTATCGCACAAGTCTCATTCCTTCAATATCCCCTCTATTAAGACCTAGTCCCGACATAAATGGCTCAATCGCGCTATAAGCTCGATCCTGATACTTTTCATAAAGTCCTGGTACAAAGAGATACTGCTGGGCCATATCGTAAGGTAGAGGCATGTAAAGCGTTAGAGCAGATTTATCTCCTCTGTCCCCCATGGCCCAATCGGCACATACCACATCGGCATACACTCTCTTCGTCACATGATCCATCGTCCTGCGAGCACTTAGTCCGTTCAAGTTAAATGTATCGTATCCGACTGACTGGATTCTTCTCTTTAGGATAATATTCCCTACAAGGTAAGCTCTGTAGGTCATAGCATTCATCGCTTTGAATTGATCTTGCGATAGAGTTGAAATAATTTTTTTAGAAACAAACTTAGGGGCGGCAACAATACAATGAGGAGCTGAAACTGTTTTTAAATTTCCTGAAGATGTCTTGTAACAGACAACACTCTTCCCACCCTCAGCTCTAATATCAACACAAAATGAGTTGGCCTCTAAAGTAACTCCTGATCTCTTTTTTAAAGAATCAAAGACAGCGTGAGTGATAAGACCATTTCCACCTGGAAGAACTTTACTTCCGGCAAGGTCACAGGCCAAAAAGTTTAATCCTTGAGCAGCTGAAATTTCATCAATCTCAGTTCCAAAAGATGCCCAACAATACATCTGAACCCATTCAAGAATGTGAGGGTGAAGATTTGGAAATTTCCAATTTAACCAATAAAGAAAATTAAACTTATCCAGATCATTAACTAGTTTTCGAGTCTCAAGAGAATCATCCCAACAAGGAAGTTCCGGATAATAGTTTTCATTAATATCCAGCATGGTTTCTTTAAAGTGAATAAATTCTGGTGCACGAGCTGGATCAGTAGCTCCCTTCCAGAATCCTTTCATAATTTTGCCACGAAAGATTACTGGCTCATCATTATCTGTAGTATGGCGAAAACTTTTATTAAGCCCAAGAGATCCTAGGAAAGAATCAATTTCGTCCCCTTCTTCCGGCAAAGTGATATAGGCAGCTCCTTGAGAAACATAATTGTTTCCCCAAGCTTGCGAGCGGGAATTGCCACCAAAACGAGGATTCCCATCAATCACCAGAACTTTTTTTCCAGCAAGCTGATAGGCCGATGAAAGACCTGCCATACCACCACCCACAACAATCACATCGTAGTGTTCAGTGACTCCAGGGATTCCACCTTTTTTGCCAAGATAACCATCTCTATTCCAAAAAATTTCGTGAGCATCATCAGGGACATCACCTTCTACTTCTGAGTTTCCTTGAAGAGCTTTTAGAAACTCCAGCGGAGCGATTGCGATGAATTGAGAGTTTTTTAAATTTTTTGCAGCAAATTGAGAACTGGCCTTTAGCCAATTAGGAATTAAGACAAGAGAAGTAACACCAAAAGTTCGAAGCAAGAACTCGCGTCTGTTCATATATCCTCCAGAAGGTGGATACTCCATATCAAAATAAATGAAATAAGGGAAAAAAAGAAAGGGGCCAAGAATGCTCCTGGCCCCGTAGAATCGAATTATTCAGTAATTACTGCAACAACACGTCTGTTTTGTTGCCTGCCTTCAGCAGTGTTATTTTCTGCTACTGGCATTTCATCGCCATAACCATTTGAAGTTAGGCGGCTTGCATCTGCACCAAGACGCTTCACAAGATAGTCTTTCACTGAACTTGCACGAGCGATTGAAAGATTTTTATTGAGAGTCTTAGAACCAGAGCTATCTGTATGTCCTTGAATTTCAATTTTAGTTTTCGGGTGCTCTTTCATGAACTGAACTAAGTGACTAAGGTCATCATTGAACTCAGAAGAGATAGTGCTTTTTCCACTGTCAAACTTCACATCGATGTTAACAGTTGCTTTTTCTTCAACTGCACATCCGTAAGCATTAACAGTTGTTCCTTTTGGAGTACTAGGACACTTATCTTTGCTATCAAGTACGCCATCACCATCTGTATCTCTATCAACCTTTGCTGCAGCAACTGGCGCTACCGGAGCAGCTTCTGATTTCTTATCAGCACCACCAAAGTAATATGTCAGACCAACTCTTGCAGAAAGAAGGTGAGCATTACGAGTAGGAAGATTAGCTGCGAACAACATTTTATTCACATGTTGGTAATCAACATTAAGGCCTAAAGAAAAACACTCATTGATTGCATATTCAGCACCAGCACGAGCTTTAAGACCTAACTTTGGAGTGCCTGGATTATAACGAGAAATCTCGATGATCCCTGCTCCAGCCCCGAGAATCGGAGTGAAACGAGATGTAGCATTTAATCTTCTGAAATAAAGAACATCAGTTGATTTTACAAGATTGTTAATATCGCTTAGCTCGTAACGAGAATGACCAAGCTCGATACCATCTTGCTGATTGAAGTGGTAACGACCGTGAACACCCCAAGAAATATCTCCATCTGCCATTTCATTGATAATGTTTCCGAAGATTGGAGTATTGTAACCAAATGAACCACCTAGACCCCAACGCTTTGAGTAGTCGAAAGTCTGCGCCATTGCAGATTGTCCGATAACTAAAGCTGTCACTGCGAACAAAAATTTCATGCAAAAATCTCCCTTAAAATTGAATACCAAATTCGTATCACTAATAGAGAGATCATGAAAAGTTAATTTCTCTTGCTTCGCTGTTTCATTGATCTAAATTCCGCCTAAAAGATTGGTCATTATTTTGACTTGATTTCTTCCGCATCAACATAATGAGTTTGATTTTTTGTTACGAAATACAAAGGACCAATCCATGAAAAAAGAAAATCTCACAAGGTTCTTCCTTCCTGTTTTTGCCCTAAGTCTTCTCAGTAATGCAGTGATGGCCAAAGATAAAGGGAAGACGAGTTATTTAAAAGTTGATTCAACTGAGAGTTTTGATTCAGTTGTTAAAAGAATGAGTAAAGAAAAACCTGCTCTCGCCAAAAGACAAAAAGCATTACTAGAGGAACGGTATGATCTCTCATCTAAAGAGAGCAATAGCAAGATGTTCAGAGGTAAGGCCATTCAATCAGGAGTTCGTGTTAAACTCCCTAAGGGAGTTACTTGGGAAAAGCTCTCTGAAATGACTCCGGAAGAGATCAGAAAAAAAGGTCTTTTCCCCAAAGGCTTTCTTCCCTTGCCCCACCCGAATCACCCTGAAGGGGGAATGGTATTTCCACAGTTTCATATTGATGAAATCAAGAAACAGAATAAACGTGATCTTACAAGATATGATCTTGAATATGATCTTCCTGATCACTTTCTTCCTGAGTTCCCACCAGCTATTTTTCTCACTACCAGACCCGATCTGGGCGATGTATCCCAAGGAAAGGTTGTGACGTTGGCAAACTACTTTGAACTCTTCAATGGAATTCTTAACCCCAAACAACTTGAAGGGCTCAGACTTCTTGTGACTCCTTTTCCACAACAACAATTTAATGCGACAGATGATCGTAGATCAGTGGAAGCAAGTCAGGGTGTTACCTGCTTTGAATGTCACGTTAATGGACATACTAATGCAGCAACACACTTAGTTGGAGATATCAGACCTCAGGAGTTTAGAAATCGAATTGATACCCCTACACTTCGAGGAGTAAACCAACAAAGACTTTTTGGCTCACAAAGAGCATTGAAAACAATCGAAGACTTTACAGAATTTGAGCAAAGAGCAGCTTACTTTGATGGAGATCCTGTTATTGCAACTAAAAAGGGAGTCAATGTTCTCGAAAGAGGAAGCCAAGTTCACTTTATGTCGGAATTTGAGTCTCTCTTAGATTTCCCTCCTGCCCCAAAACTAAATGTTGTCGATGGAAAACTCGATCCCTCTAAGGCGAGTGAGGCAGAGTTAAGAGGACAGGAAGTTTTCTTCGGAAAAGGACAATGCTTCCAATGTCACAACACATCCCTCTACTCTGATAATCTGATGCACGACTTACGAGCAGAAAGATTTTTTGATAAACAGACTATTAACGGTCGCACTACCAAAGCAGATGGTCCTATTAAAACATTTCCACTGAGAGGTATTAAGGAATCCCCTCCTTATCTTCATGATGGCCGACTTCTGACTCTGGAAGACACGGTTGAATATTTTAACTTGATCCTTGGGACTAAACTTTCTCAGGATGAGAAGAGCGATCTTGTTGAATTCATGAAAGTTCTCTAGCACTTATCGGTAGCTGTCTAAAAAATAGACAGCTACTTCCTTTTTTTCAAAAACCACCTTTTCACCATCTAAATCCTGCATAATTTCAAAAAAACAATTCTTCCTTTTGAGGTTTATATGAAACTCGTTCTTGCTTTCATTCTTTCATCTCTGACAATCTCTTCTTTGGCTTCAACTCTTATCAAAGATCTTAAGTCAAAAGACTGTGTCATAACGATGAACAAGACTGTTTCTATTTCGAAGAAAGAACTCGAAAAAGATATTGGCCAAATCTCAATACTCTCTCTTTATCATAATAAAAAATTATCTCTTAAGTCAGGAGCCAGCTATCAGGTTCTTGATGCAACAGAGGGAACGATCGGTCTCAATGTAAATGAGAACCTCGTCTTCCTTTGTATTATTGAAAATGAAACATGTAAGAAAGATATCTCTAAAATTGCGACTAAAGATATTCAAAAACTATCTGACTCTGCTCTCAAGATGGAATGCAGATAACACCTTATCAAAGGGGAAAGAAAATGAAATTTATTGCAGCACTAGTTCTAACAATGGTGACATCGACTTCTTTTGCGACCACCATGCTTGGGGCACTACAGTCTGGAACATGCAAAATCGATGTTAAGAAAAATATTGTTGTTACTCCCAATGGCGGTATTAAGAAAATGGGTCGAGTTTTCCTTGCTCCATTAATTGAGGAAGGGAACTTTGTACTAAGAAAAGGGATTCAAGAAATTGCAGAGTTTGATGAATCCGTAATTGTCCTGAATGAACGCAAGAACACTTCATTCTCATGTATTGTTGACGACACAGAAGAGTGTGTGGGTCTCGATACTATTGAGGCAAGCGATCTGCTTTCTCTTTCAAATGGCTGGTTAGAACTTATTTGTGAATAAAAAAAGGCTTCGTAAGAAGCCTTTTTTTATTAGAATATTGTGATATTGACTACCAGATCTCTTGATCCACTACCATTCATTGTCACTGTTTTTTCCCAACCTGGAGCTTTATAGTTAATGGTGTAAGTCTTATACTGACCTACATAACGAGTTCCTAGAGTATTCTGAAAATACCACAACCAGTTACGGTGATAACGATCGATAATCGATTTATTTTGTAACAAGTCTTTAAGTAAGTTTGAGCGAGAGTGATCACTCTTAGGGAAATCAAGCCCTAGACCCTCTACCCCTTTTCTTTGAGCAACTATTGCTGCCGAATCATATCTAAAGTTAATAACCGCATTTGATTTAGAACGAAGAAGACCCAAAATCACATGGCGAGTAGCATTCCAGATACAGTAGTTATGATTCCCACCAGTAAACACGATATTCAATTCTTTATCGACATCAAAGATATACTCTGAATTTCCAGCAGGAGAGACCACCAACGGAACATCTTCCGGTACATTTGAAAGAACTAAATCCATTTCTGTTTGTTTCAATCTGTAATCAACACCATCAAAGAAGTCGTTTAGATTGACAGAGTTTCCACGATAGTTTGTTGTCTCTAAAAGAATGAGAGATTCATAGCGCGGATTATTAAGATAAGCTTCGGTAGGGCCTTGTAGTTTTCTCATCCAGTCATAACGAAGATGTGGATGCACATTGAAGTGATAGTTACCATCAGTCAAATAGTACGGATGCTCATAAGCTAAATTCACTTGGCAATTAAGACGTGGAAGATCGATCTCATTGGCAAGAGCAGCATCGGCAATTGGATTCAGCTGGAACTCTCTAAGCTTGAGTGCGCCAACAGATGTTGTCTTATTATTGAAAGTAACCTCGTACTGATAATTTCTTCCATCTCTTCTCAAGACGAACTTCATCGGAATCACTTTTTTATCAGTCTCGATATTAAATGATCGCTCCAATGTCGTTGCTGTCTTTTTAGTATCATTCGTTGGATAGATGATTTGAAACTTACTATTAGTTCCATACAAGCAGTCCAGGGAATAGTTCTTATCCACTTCCAGATATTTCTTCTTGGCCCTTTCAATAAATGGATTCTCACTGGCCCATGCCAAAGTATTCAAAGTTAAAACTGAGAGGATTAAAAGTGATTTTTTCATGGCCTCTCTTTACACCAAAACGACTTTTAAATCCTAACTTATGGAAAACTTACATGATTTCCCAAAAACTGACCTGTTTCTCTAAGCTTAAATAAGCTAAAGATTTATTTTTATTAGACGATGAGTCTAGCAACAGGAGTGGTCCATATGTTTAGCCCAAAAACGAAAGTCCTTGTCGTTGATGACATGTCTACTATGAGAAAGATTGTAGCGAAGATCCTTAAAGATCTTGGTTTTACAGATATTACCGAAGCTGCTGATGGACAAATTGCTTGGGATCACCTGACAAAAAGTCCAACCCCTTATGGGCTGGTTATTTCAGATTGGAACATGCCTAATTGCTCTGGAATGGAACTCTTAAAGAAAGTTCGTACCGATGAAAAGCTAAAAAAGACTCCTTTCATTCTTGTTACGGCAGAGGCTGAGCACTCACAGGTAGCAGCAGCGATCCAGGCCGGTGTAGATCAATATGTTGTAAAACCTTTTAGTAAAGATGCACTACTAGCGAAACTTCAAAGTGTTTCTAAAAAATACGCGGCATAATTATGAAACTGGATACCGAATTTATTAATCCATTTCTAGCAGCAACACTTCAGGTTCTGAAAATACAGGCCAGTGTTTCAGCTGAAGCGACTAAGATTTATCTCAAAAAACCAGGTGAAAAATTACTGGGGGATATTTCTGGAGTGATTGGTATTGTCAGTACTAGCTTTAATGGCTCAGTCATTATTTCATTTCCGAGACAAACATTTCTAAATGTTATGTCAGGCATGTTAGGTGAAACTTATACCGATCTAACTCAGGATATTCTTGATGGGGCCGGAGAAATTACTAATATGATTTTTGGTCAGGCGAAGGTATCTCTCAATGAGAAAGGTTATGGCGTTCAAATGGCCCTCCCTTCTGTTATTTTCGGAAAAGATCATAGTCTTCTGAGCGCCACTCAAGGTCCAATTATAGTAGTGCCATTCTCAAGCACGGCGGGCAACTTCTTCGTCGAGATTTCCTTATCTAAATAATACATTTTTTACTGGCATCAACATTGCTCTTCTCCTTAGTAGTTTGTTCTTTAAAGAACAACTACCAAGGAGGGTTATTATGGTATGGTCTCTGATTATCGGTCTCGTTGCTGGGGCCATTGCTAAATTCTTAATGCCTGGAAAAGATCCTGGTGGGATTTTTATTACGATGCTTCTAGGTGTGGCAGGTTCATTCCTTGCCAACTTCATTGGTACACAACTAGGTTGGTATGCAACGAATGAAGCTGCTGGTCTCGTTGCCTCAGTTCTTGGGGCGGTTGTACTCTTGGCCATTTATCGAGCAGCTACAGGACATAAGGTTGTTACGCATAGGCATTAACAAACAACAATAAGTTTAGGAGTCCTTTAGAAAGTCCATTCTGTAAGGATTCCTACTCTTCTTCCTGCACCTTGATAAAGGTAGTGGTGGCCGTACTGAATAGGAGACTCTCTCCAGTAATTTTTTTGGAAAACATTATCAACATAAAGCTTACCCTTCACATCTTTCCATTTCTTCTCAATGAAAATATCCCACTTAATCCAATCCGGAATAGAGTTCTGATTATCATAACTGGCAAAGCGGGCCGCCTCGTACTGGCCCCTTACTCCCACTGAAAAAGGATGAAGGTCAAGACTCATTAAATATCGAAGAGTCAGATCGGGAATATTAGGAGAATAATTACCATTCACTCCAGAAGCCAATTGCTTTACCTGTAAATACATCACACTCAAAGAATGATGAGAATTGTAGTAATTGAAGTGCCCTGCCCCTTCAACTCCGTACTGCTGATAAAAGCCATCACGTTTAAACGATTGTGAATCATCAAAGAGTCTAGGTCGTTTCATATAAAAAACAGCACTCGAAAAGTTTTTGTTTTTAATACCTAATTCATACTGATGTGTTGTTTCTTGAGGCAGAACTTTTCCAGGTTGCTGATAAGTCGGCTTACTGGGAGTGACCCAGCTTTCCTTTCCTTGGGAATAGCTCAAATAATAAATGCTATCATCAATCTTTCTAGTGAGAGAAATCCAAGGAGTAATGAAGTTTTCATAAACTGTACTTTTCTCAGTCCCATCATTAAGAATGCTTTTACGACTGCTGACCTGAAAATTTCCTCCAAGCCACAGTCCCCAATTCTTATATTTAAGCTGATCAACAACAAAAAACTCTAAATCACTTTCTCTCAAATTTCGTGTAGGATCAGTTTTCCTTGGATCTGATGGCAACCTTCTCTCGGCTTGATTTCCTTCACCAACAAAATTATATGACTGAAACCCTGCCTTCTCTTTCATTTGAGAATAGCGGACATTCAGCGAGAGCTCTTGGGAGACAGCGCCTTCTATACGCTTCGTAAGACTTACTTTGGCCGAATCCATTGTCCGTCTTTCATTCTCGCTGCGGTAATCATAAACATCAAAATCACCATTTTGACAAAATGAAGTCCATGAACTCTCTCGTGAGCACCCGAACGGATAACTCATTCGATCATCTGTTGCTGATCTCTGTCTTCCCGCAGTCACTGTTAAAAACCAGTCTTTCGGAAGTTCCTTAGAATATCTAGCCGAATAAAAGAGAGATTCAAACTCAACCGGTTTTGCCCAAGACTGATTATTCAAATTTAACTGACGATTAGGACTAGGAAGTGAATTCCCCCAGAAACCTTGGGCCGCCAAACTTGTCTGACTGCGCTCACTCCACTCAAGCTCAAATTCAAGCATTGAAGTGGAACTCAATTCATAAGAGAAAGCTCCTGCCAGCACATTTCTTGTTCCATCATTATTATTGAAGGCACTTCTGATTTCCTCATTTAACAAATTAAAACGATACTTCAGCTTACTTGCTTTCTGACCAAAATCTAAATGCGCCAAATAACCGCCACGCTCAGTAGCTTCAACTCGAAGACTTCGTTTCTCTCCCGCTATTTTTGTTTTGAGATTCACACTTCCTGCTGAACTTGTCCCAGAAGTCTGAAAAGCACCTAACCCTTTGATAATTTCAACCGACTCCATATTCTCTAATGGGATTACTGTCTGAGCATTTATACGCAGGCCATTTCGAAAATAATTTCGCCGGTTATCAACATTGAAACCGCGAATATTGAGGGAGTCCCAATAACCGCTTCCACTATAGTTGTCAGTCACCGAGGCATCTAAAATAGAGATGTCTTTAATTGTCTTCAGGCGATTTTCTTGAATTTTTCTACTCTCAAAAGACTGAATAGAAACAGGAGCTTTCAGGGCATCAATGCCCGTAAAATCTTCAGAGACGTGCGAGTTCTGAACATCAATGGCTTCAAGCTGATCTTGAGAATAAAGGGTATGGGAAATGAAAAATAATAAAAATAGGTACATCATAAGCTTCCCTGCGCGAGCATTATCTCTATCAGGTTCAAAGGGACTTTCTCAGTCTCTCTCATAAAAGAGAGACACCCCTAGCGGTTAGTAATTAATACTAGATGTACCTATTATTCAGCAAATAAGCAAGCCTCAGGTATTATCTACCTTGATAACGCCACAAGCGATTCTATCACCTGAATTTCCTGCTGGCTGGCTCATTAAATCATCTGCTTTATCATGAATAATTAATGAACGATCCATGATGGTATTCACATCTTTAATATCATTCATCAGCATTTCTTTCTCTGCGACTCCTTTCTGATTTGATACTAAGTTTCCAAGGTCACCCACATGCTTAATCGTTGCTGCCGGCCCTCCATGGGAATGCCCATCCGGATTAAAATGATCGCCTGCTTTTTTATAAGCTGGAAGATCGCAAACACCATTCTGATGAATATGTACTCCATGAATAGAGTTTGGTTTTAATCCAGTAACTTTAATA
The DNA here is from genome assembly GCA_937931205.1 of uncultured Bacteriovoracaceae bacterium. Classification (GTDB taxonomy): domain Bacteria; phylum Bdellovibrionota; class Bacteriovoracia; order Bacteriovoracales; family Bacteriovoracaceae; genus Peredibacter. Next base: position 2,546 of record CALHBF010000009.1, on the reverse strand, counting down.
TTAACGATCACTCCCTTGGCCGTAGGTCTAAAATTGGCTTCACCTACTGCTTTCCCTTCAATTTTAGCTTCAGCTTGGGTCGTCGAAACAACAGTTTTACTTTCTTTTTTCTCTTTATGAGAACAACTTGCCATCATTAAGATGAAAGTCATAAATAAAATCTTTTTCATGATTATCCCTTATTTATTGTCTAGAATTGGGCATTGAATCTTTTGTTTTGAGAGCTACCAAGTGCTCATAGATAAACCAAGTTTGTAATTCATTCGTCCGCACAACATCACTAACCAGCAAGTCATTCGTTCCTTCATCCTCATTTTCAGAAGCTTCGGACGCAGCTTTTCTTGCTTCCTTTAAAATCAATTCATGCGCTTCAACTAAACGTGATAACTGTACAGGAACACTTTCTCGACCACTCGGAGGAGACTCGATACGGCTAAAGCGAATCACATCTTTTGGCATAGAAATACTTACTCCTCCCAAAATTTGAATCCTCTCCGCAACTTCATCAATAATTTCACTCAACTCTCCATAGTGTTTTTCAAAAAGAAGATGAAGTTGATAGAAGGTTTGTCCAGAAGTTTGCCAATGGGCCTTACGGTACATATCGTAAATCACCATCAGGTCGGCAAGAATAAGATTAAGAGATGAGATACTCTCTTCACATGTTTTATTATCAAGTCCTAATGGAACAGGAATGCGAGTTCCAAACTCTTGAATGATTTCCTCTTTAAGATGCAGCTGAGGTTTCGCCATGCCGCTTCGTTTCGTTTCAACACTTGATATATCCTTATTCACATTGCACCTCCATTGTATCTATCCATTTTCTAGCAGTAAGATAGATATTCAAGACGTAGCAAATCTCAACAAGGACGATTCAATATCTCGAGAAAAGTTTTGAGAAATTCTTCAAACATTGGCTGAGGAAATGATTCATCAGCATAAGGGATATGAATAAAAAGAGTGCGATATTCATACTTCTGTCGATTATTTAACAGATGAAAATAGAGATGATTACAAACAAAACTTCCAGCGCTCAGGGATACACTCACCGGATATGTGGGTGACAAAAGTTGTTTCCATTCATTAAGTGGCAGATCATTGATAAAACATGCCGGCAAATCAGGATGAATCGCCGATTCTTTAATAAGCTTTCCTTCATTATCTATAATGCTTGCATCCATAAAATTTAAAGCAACACGCTCTAAATCAATGCTCTGTCTTTTAGCGGCAACACCAAAACTAATGACCCAATCGGGTCGTATTTGTTTAATTTTCTCTTCTAAGCTGGGCCAACTTGTCGCAAAACTCACTGGCAGTACCAGCGACTGTAAAGATTCGGTGTGAACAATTGAATTGATTAAATCCTGAGTAGGATTAACCTGATTTCCTGCAAAAGCTTCAAAACCTGTTACCAGAATCTTTGGCACAAATGCCTCCTAAGCAGGAAAGGATCTGGCCACAATCGCAACCAGACCCTTAAGAGAAGATTAGTTATTATTCTTATAAGTGAGATAAATATAAGGACGTCTTACTTCGACACTCTCACTCTTCATTTTCTCAATTTCAGCGAAGAATTTAGAAGTAATATTCAGGATACCAAATTTAACTTCATCGACTTTAATAACCGCTTTTTTATTCTGATAGTCCACATCCGTTGTACCACGGGCCCTGATTGTGCCATTCACACCAATTTTAGTTGAAAGGGACATGGTGAAAGCTTTATTTTTTACATTTAAATTCAGTGATTTCACAGTCACATTCTTTAAGTCAATTTCATCAGCAATCAATGAAACAAACTCATTCAATGATTGAGAGTCAAAGCTTGCAACTTTTAAATTACCTTCGCTCAGGCATCCAGCGATAACTTCTTCAAAAACATCGCTTGCCGCTTTTCTTAAACAATCAGCAGTCAGGCCCTGCAAACTCATTCTTGAGTCAGAAGTAAAAAGTGCACTTGTTAATGAGGTAATCACCTTCTTATCAAGATCAAGGTTGAATCCTTTAACATCGACTTTTGAGTCTAAAATCATTGCAGGAGCATCTTTCCAAACAATATTATCGTCTAAAAGCGGAGAACTGAATTCAAGGTCAGTACCTACTTTAGTTACTTTAATTTGAGATTGATTTTTTACAACATCAAATGATGCTGCTTGACCGATACCTAATCCATTCGCGTAATTGAAATTAAAGTTTTTTACTTTCACGAAAGAAATCGACCACGCCAAAGACGAAGAAAGTAAAAGACTGAGAGTGAAAATCCTTTTCATACTGCACATCCTTGTTATTTCTTACAGTATGTTTTCTAAGTGCATGAAGTGATAGAGGGAAAATACTTCTTCGTTAAGTTTTGCTTAAGTTCTTAAGATAAAATTTAATATTCAGCTGATTCGAGTTTAGATAAAAAATGCCTCGTTAACGAGTGACCCCTTAAGAGTTTTTCCCTCGAAGGTCCTCTCTAAAACATCACCCCCAATGGCCTTAAGGAGGTTAGTAAAATGGGTAAGAAAATTTACGTTGGCAATCTACCTTTCTCTACAACTAGTGAT
>CALHBF010000008.1 GCA_937931205.1 uncultured Bacteriovoracaceae bacterium | reverse complement strand
GTATAAAAAACCTTCTGTTAAAATGAAGGAAAAACTTGAGAACGCTGATAAGCGCCGTCGTAAGACTGAAAGCCGCTTCCGCCGTACTTCAAAGTACTAATTTACGCTTCAAAGAAAAGGCACCTTATGGGTGCCTTTTTTGTTTCTACTTATAAAATCTCTGAATACCATTCCATCGCATATGCATCAGCTGTAGATACTGGTTAGACCCCTCTGGAGTCTTCTTATTTCTCTTCGTAAGATTCTGAACGAAAAGATTGAGATTGAAGTCGAGTCGATTCAAATTCAATTGCAGATACTCTGTATTTTTATTTAATCGTAGCAGGTGAATAAATTCAAAATAGAATGTTTTAAAGTCTGGCTGATAGAGTTCTGGAATAAATTCCAGCATACTTAAAATAAGCTCTGTTCTAACTTCATCCAAACGTTGAACAATTTCTAGGGAACCTAGCTGGCTTGGTATTTCGGCATCAATTAAAAATACTGCGAAGTCTAATTCCGTCTTTAAGCTCCAGAGAAGATTCAAGGCGTTCATAGAATGTTTAACTCCAATCAATGATCCTAAGTAAACTGTCCCTCGTGCCTTTAAAGACGAATTTATATTCTGTAATGAAAGAGTTAGTTGAGAGAGTTGATTTTTAAGAGATGAAATCTCCTGCTTACATTGGGCAGTTAACTGACGAGGACATTCAAGTGGAATTTGATTTTTAAGTTCCTGTTGTTCATAGAGCTGGTGAATAAGAGGAGGCAATTCCTTTGGGAAGTCAGGGAATTGATTAAGGATATGGAAAAAATCATTATGAATGCTATTTAATAGAGGACGAATATGTGCGCTGAAGGCCTGAGGAGTTACCTGTCGTTGGGCAAGGGCCTGTCCATAATGGCATACTAAAAGGATCACAAATAGGAATCTCATGCTCCTTATTATGATCCCTTTACAAAAAAATTACTAGTTTAAACGGTTTGAGAAAATCTTGTACTCATGATCTGATCACGGAGATGGTAATCAAAGCTCATCGCAATATTTCTCATGAAGACTTTTCCGAGATCAGTAAGTTCAAGCTTGTTGCTTTGAAGACTAATCAGCCCATCATCAACAAAACTTTTTAGCTCTTCTTCAATTTCATTCATGTAAGGTAAATTTGGGGAGAGAGTCGTTGAATCTTCACACATGATTCCCAGAATAAGTTTTTGAGTCACTAGATCAATGGTCGTTTGAGTATGCCCCAAACTGATTGGTAAGTTATTATTTAAGATAGCTTGTTCATAAGCTTTAAGATCTTTCTGGTTTTGAATAAAACTCATTCCAGAATCGGAAATTGAGCTTGGGCCTAGACCAATCAGAACATTCGATTTTTTGTCTGTATAACCCATAAAGTTGCGGTGAAGTCTTTTATTCACTTTCGCTTGATAAAGGTAGTTGTCGGGCTTGGCGAAGTGATCCATACCGATATCTTCAAAGCCTGCCATTAAGAAAAGCTTCTTTCCTAATTGATAAAGCTCCTGCCTTTGAGCGGCCGTTGGCAGAGTATTTTTAGAAATAAGTTTTTGATTGGCAATTTTATGAGGAAGATGAGCGAATCCGTAAAACGCAATCAAATCAGGAGAGAGAGCATTCACAATACGGATCGTCTCAGAAATACTAGAAACTCTCTGATGAGGAAGCCCGTAGATCAGATCAAAGTTGATGCTCTCAAATTTAAAGTCACGAATTTTTTTAACTAACTCTTCCACTAAATTAACTGGCTGAATCCGATTGATAGCATTTTGAACTTTAGGATCGAAATCCTGAATTCCTAGAGAGATTCTTTTGAAATCAAGTTCTTTGAGAACTTCCAAATGACCTTGAGTACAAGTACGAGGATCAACTTCGATTGAGCCAACAAATTGTGAAGAAGTAAGATTAGTCAAAGACTCAATGAGGTACTTGAGATTATCTGGTGATAAGAAAGTGGGAGTTCCGCCACCTAAGTGAAGGGAGTTGACTTGAAGAGCTCCGAACTCTTTCTGATACATTTCCCATTCTTTTAAAAGCAGATTGATGAAATGCTTCTCTACTGAGTGATCTTTTGTAATGGTTCTATTACAGCCACAATACCAACAAAGTTTCTCACAGAATGGAATATGAACATAAAGATCAACTCCATCGTGAGAATGATGTTTTACATGGGAAAACCATTCTTCCTTTTGCGGCGTTTTGCTCCAGAAGGGAACTGGAGGATAAGAGGTATAACGAGGACCAGGGCGATTGTACTTTTCAATAAGTTCATTTATCTTTTTCATGACCTGATTTTTCGGCAAACGAGAAAATAATTATCTGATTTAGATCAGGAAACCCAAAAAAAAGGTCATTATTCGAATTTGCAGAGACTTACCAGTCCTTTCTGTCTCTATAATTTCTTCACAAGCTCTATATAAATTCATGGTTTAAGGGTATTTTTGCCCGATTATGGATGTGAAAAATAAACCGATTTTCAGTAGACTGACTTTCATTCTGCTTGGCATATTTGTCACGTACACGAGTTTATTTGCTGCTCCCTTTGATCAATACCCTAGTGCTATTCCTCTTGGATATCAACGTCAGGCCGCTTCGGATCTTGTTTATCAAGGCAACCTTCTTCTTCCTGATGAAGCACGAGAGTTGTATGAAACGGGAGCGATCAGTGATCTTTCTCTTCTTAATCCAACACAAGACTCCGTTCTTTGGAAAAATGAGTTATCTCGTCCTCTCAAATATAAGAGTATCCTAGGAGCAGAAGAAACTTTAGAAGTCATAGAGACTATCCCTCGCACTGAAACACTTATTGGGCAGTTTGCGCTGAGGGCCCTGAAAGTAATGCCTAATGGAGAGAAAAAAGTTCTTCGAGTGATCTTCGATACTAAAGGTCATAATAATCTTTTAAGAAAGGCCCTACTTGAAAAGATAGGCTATCAAGTTCCTGCTCTTCATCATGCTCCAACTCTTGATCTTAAGTTCAAGGGAGTTTTTTCAAAGAATGAGATGCTCAAGGAGCTGAAACGCGGAACGTTTCTAGATGCCGATCGTTGGGTAAAGAATAATCCGGAAGAGGATTCGGACACCATTCAAGTTCAGGATGTATTTGTCTTAGAAGATGCTGAAGATGAATTTTATAACCTCGCTCTAGGTGTTGTTCCAAGTTCTAAGATTCGTGGCAGAAGACTCCTTAACGCTCTTCTTGTTCCTTATAATCTTGTTGATGTTCCTGAAAGTGTGAATCTCATGTCTTGGATTTCAGGACGTGTTTTTAATAATCAGCTTGTCCTTGATTATGAGTATGGAAGAGAGTTTAGCACTTCATATGAGGATGCCAGATGGATCACAAGACGAATTCTTTCTCTAACTCTTAGTGACTGGCAGGAGATCGTTGCTTTTGGGGCCTATCCAAAAGAAGTAGAAACCCTGATTCTGCATAAGACACTTTCACGAGTTCAATATCTCAGAAAATCCTTCGCTCTGGAAAAAGAGTATCCGCTAATCCCTTTTGAAGCATCACCTAATCTTGCACCTCGCCTGAAGAAAGGTAAGCTAATCGGGGGAGTGAGTTGGGAAGGATATGCTTCGCAATTTGCGGGAACAAATCCCGATGACCCACTTTCTCTTTCTGAAATTTGGTCATTTGTCGGCTCTAAAGCAGTTACTAACGTTATTACAACTCTGATGACTGAGTTTAATAAAAGATTTGTTCCTCGCACTGATCTGCAGTTTGCTATTTTTGATCATCAGCTAGATTTAGCAACGAAGCAGTTTGTGGAATTTTTAAAGACTGGTGAGGTCTCTAAAGTTCCTTTTGGTTTTTGGCACACTAAGCTCTTTGATATGAATCTGATTGCTAACCGTGAGGTCATTGCCGGTAACTATATGGGCTCTGATAATATTGTACAGCTTGCTGATACAGTTGGAGCGAGCCTCGATTTAGGAATTTATCTTGGAGTGGATGGGCTGCCATCTTCGAGCATGATGGCCGAAGGAAGTGCCAAGCTAAATCTTTATCGCACCTATACAAGTCTTAGACCTATTAAGAGTATTAAATCATCTCTTAAAGAGCCCATTAAGAATCTGCTTGTTCCGCTAGAAAAGTTTCTCGATGCAAGAGTATTAGATGAGTTAGAAGCCTTAAGCCGCACTGAAACTGATTCAGAAGTTCTGGCCGAGAAATCGGCAAAGTTGTTAAAAGAATTCAAAGATAATATTGGTATTGGCGAATCTGTGATTATTCAAACAGGTTTTGGCCCTGATCTGTCTTTCTTAGTTGGACAAGGACTTGGGGACTATGCCCAAGCGTATTTACGACTGCAGGATAAGCTGACTGTTATTTCAAGACTTCATATCTATCGAGCTACTGAAGACTCTTTTCATATCTATAATGATCCGGCCTTGATGAATTCTTTTGATGTTTCCCTCTCATTGAAGGCCTATGTGCAGGTTCTCAATTTGGGAGCAGGCTTTAATAAAGGGATCGCGAAAACAGAATTCTTTAATCTAAATCTAACCTTAAATACAATGGACAATGATCCTTTTGAGGCCAATCCTGATTTCTTTGATAATATCCGCGCCCTTTCCCGTGCCCTAAAATGGGGGAAACTGGATAAGGCCCGTAGTGTGCAGAAACCTTGGGTGATCAATCATGATTTCTCTGAGAGAAAGTTTAATTTTGATTTCTTCTGGTGGAGACATCAGCGCGGAAAACAAAATGATCAGATGTCCATTACTCATCCCTCAGGAGATAAGAAGGATTTCTACCGCTATAATATTGGAAAGCGCAGTGGATATGATTATCAGAGTTTTGCTCTGAAAGTAGTGGATTCACTTCTTAATGAAATTCAAGAAATTGGTGAGTACGTCAGTTTAAGATCAACCAACAGCGGAAACCCAGCCGATACTTTCCAAGGTCATTCTCATACTCGAGTAGTCAGTATTGAGGGGGAGAGTTCAGAACTTTCACTTGAAAATATCTATCTCTCTGTAGGTTATCGCTATAAAGGCTGGAGTGCTTCTCCTCAGAAGATCAACTCTATCTTTAAGAAATTAAACAATGCAGTCGGATCAACAATTTTCTCACCAGAGAATCTTATTGGTAGTGGCAAAGTTCGCTTCTATGCCATTAATCTCAACATTGCTTTTTATGAAATGGCCTTCAGAAATTTTCTTAAAGTTGACCGCTCTCTTGTTCGAGCGGCCATGACGAAACATTACAAGTTCAATACTTCTGACTCCAATACCTTTAATGCTCACGTTTCTCGTGTATGGACGAGATTTAGTAAAGTTCAGAAATTCTATCGTCAGAATAACTCGACAGAATTTGGACGTGCTCTTGCCAATCTCGTTAATGATCTTGAAGGATGTTTTACTTTTGAAGGATTAGCACTGCTCTCAGGGGGAGTTGATAACCTTTATGTCAGTGGACATATGAGTGGTTTCCGTTCACGTATGGAGAATGGAGATAGAGATATTTTCTCCCACACAGTCGGTATGATTGGCTCGATGAGCCCTCAAGGTCCTCTGCGGTTGATTCAAACTCAGTCAGGAATGTCTGAAGGGGAGTTCCTTCTCCTTTGGCTGATGAATAGGTACTAAGATGAAAAATGTTCTTCTTCTTTTAACTACTTTCTTCTTCTCTTGGCAGTCGTATTCGGCCATTAAGCCTAGTTCTAAAACTTCTGTATTAAATGACCTCTATTTTAATTATCAGTGGGCACTGGAGAATTCAGGACAAATTGTTATCGGTGACATTGATGATATTACTCCCTATGAAACAAAAGGGGAGAGTTGGGCCAATATTGACTGGAGCATTGAACTTGATTCTTTGATGGTTCGTGACACAGTGGTTGCTGTTATTGATAGTGGAGTTGATCTTGAGCATGAAGACCTTAAAGGTCGTATCCTTCTCAATCCAAGTGAGTGTAGAGATGGAAGAGTGCCGTTAGGTCCTACGGGTGATCCAGATAAAAATGGATTCGAGGGAGACTGTGCTGGTTGGAATTTTGCGACTAAAGATGTTCGTCGTCAAAGACTGGCAGATGATGATGTTGGGCACGGAACTCATGTGGCAGGAATTATCGCGGCCAATGTTAATAATGGAATTGGTTTAGCAGGTCTTAGTAATCGAATTAAAATTCTTCCTCTTAAAGTTTATGATACTCGCGAAGGACAAATGCCTGCGGGAACCCAAGAGGTTATCAGCGTGCGAGTTGCTCGCGCTATAAATTATGCGATTGATAGAAAAGTAGATGTTATTAATCTCAGCTTAGGCTGGCCGATTCTTGCCAATGTGGCAGAAGTGAAGACGGCGCTGCAAAGAGCGGAGGATCATGGCATTTTAGTCGTGGCGGCAGCAGGAAATGATCGTCATGAAGCTCAAATTTATCCGTGTGCTTTCAAATCGGTATTTTGTGTTGGTTCAATCAATGTTGATGGAGAAATGTCCCGCTTCTCAAACTTTGGTGGGCAGGTGGATATCCTTGCCCCAGGTGGACAGATCTTAGGACTCATCCCCATGACTCTTTCATCTGATTTTTTTGGAATGAAGGGATATGATATTAAGTTTGGAACTAGTCAGGCCGCTCCTTATGTTTCCGGAGCTGCGGCCATCATGAAAGGTATTTTTCCGAATGCTTCTAATGAAGAAATACGTTCTGCTTTGATGAGTTCGGCAAGAAATATTTCAGCAATGGCCAGTGGGCTTTCTGTCTTTTCATCGTCTGGATTAATGCAAATTAAAAAGGCCGTTAAACTTCTGCAAGATAATAGTGTCAATTTCCCACGCCCTGTCTTTAAAGAATTTGATCGTGTGTCTTTGGATGAGAACAGTCTTTCAGCCCAATGGTTACTTCCCATTGTTCAGAATGAAAAACTAACTGCTAAAGATATCAGAGTGGAATCATTAAATGCTGGTGTTGATATCTCATGGCAATGGCAACGAGAAGGACTTCTTCTTAAAATTGTGGCCCAAGATGAGTGGGTCGATGCCATCCTTAAACTGAGAGTCGTTATTCGTGGCAAAACATTTTCTCATCAGGTCCTTCTGACTAAGAAAATTAAGAATAAAAAGAATACTTTTGTTACCGCGAAGAATGGTCTTTTGCAAAATCTTCAGACGGTACCTGTTCCATCTCAAGGAGATGTTGCTCCAAGATTTTTTCATTTCTCTAAAGATGATAAAAAGCTGTCGGTCTATGCCCTTGAAGATGGGGAAGTAAAACTTAAGATTGATATCAAATTGGGAGAAATTGATTTCCTTCTCGATGGCATAGGGCTTGTGCGTGTAGATATTGATCAAGATGGAATTCTTGATTACTGGGTAAGTGGAATTGTTGCCGATGAAGCGGGAAGGGCCAAAGAGCTTCGCTATCTCTTCTTCAATGATGAAGGCCGATTTATTAATCAAAAGTTTCACCAGAATTCTAAGCAAACATTGAAGCTTGTCTCTGACTTCTCTCTGCCTATCCCTGCTCAAAGTCGATTTATGAAATTAACTCACCCCGAGTGGGGAGAATTTCATTCAGCTTTCTTTTTTTCATTCGGTCCTGTTGAATTACTTGATCAATCAACTGATGCCTTTGATCCGAATAGGGAATTAAGAAGTGTACATCTAAACTACCTGATGCCTGAGCGTGAAGGGGAAGAGATCGTCTGGCGTGTAAGAACACTTACTAATGCCTCCTTTTTAAAACAGCTGCGCTTACAATTGGATCTTCCTTCATGGGCCAATTTTGAGTTACTGACTTTAAGACTTCCAGAAGAGAGTGCATCGAATGAAGTATCTGTCTTCTTGAGAACAGGCAGTGGAATTGTTCAGGATTATTTCCATCTCAATCTCAAGGCCCGCGATGTACTGGCCTTTGCTTTAAATAAAAAACCAGTTCTTAAGGAACCACTGAAATTATCTGCGTTCAAAACACGTTATGATTTTTCGAATCAAGTTTTTGATGCTGCTTTTATTATAGGGCAAGAGGGAGAGTTAAGCAGACAGACGATTTTAAAAGGTCAGTTTGCTAAAGATAGAATGCGCTCAATCCTATTAGGTGAAAACCAAGCAGAGTCTGTTTTCTCTTATAAAACGCAAGATCCGAAAGAGTTTGTTGCATCTCTTATTAAAGAGTATCACTGGAGTGAGAAATCTGTGCGCTTCTTTGAGCTTGATACCACTCTTGAAGTTATCAGTGTCTTTGCGAATGAGACTAAAACCTTCTCAGCTCCCTTGTATAGAACAAGCTTTGTGCAAGGATCTACCTTTTCATTACGCTTTAACCCAATGCTGGCCCGTGATGCACGAGGAGAGCTAGTTCCTTCACTTTATGTGGATAACACTGCGTTATTTTCACCCACTTTCTATATGTGGATGGTTGATCAAGACAAGGTTTACGTACCTGTGAAGCATTCTTTTGAAGTTCCTTCTCACTGCTTGGCCATGAATCCTCTGCTTTATAAGAAGCAATCTCATGCTGTATTGTTCTGCAAGGGTCAAAATGGGCCCGAAAGTATTGAGTTAGTTGCATTTTGACACCGAAATTGAGTAAGAAAAAGAAAGCGAATTTTTAGGTTACATAATTTATCAAATTTGATTTATTGAAAATATAAAGGCACGGACGCTTATTAATAAAAAACAATTTTGGAGGCAATAATGAAGAAGCTAGGAATGTATGTTTTTTTAATGACAGCGTTACTTTCTCTTGTGAGCTGTGGTGGCGGAAGCGGTGGTGGAAGTACATCAACAGGTGGTAACTACTATACTCATGAACAACTTGCTCAAGAGTTCGTAAGACGTGTGAACTCTGACGTTTATGGTTATGACCTTCAGTTAGTGAAGTCTGAAACTCTTAAATACGATTATATCGTTGTTTATGATCGTTACTACCGTACTTATGATGCTTATTACATCGGTTCATTCAATGTAGGTGAGAACGTTGCTAACTACATGAACAAGTACAATTCTTATTTCTACTACGATCTAGTTTCTGAATCAGGTAACTACTACAGAGATCCATACACTGGTACTCGATTCGAAAAACAAGAAGTATCTTCAAAAAACCTAGCAAAAATGCAGGCCCTAAAAGAGCAACTTTCTGTTAACAGCCTAGCTGATAAACTAAAAGTTCAATATGGTCTATCTGGCGAGAAGAGCTTAGATGTTGCTTCTTTTGCTTATAAAATTGAAAATTCTCCAAAAGGAACTTTCAAAGCTTCTGATTACGATTCTTTTGTAAAAGAACTAACTGGTTCTACAATTACAGAATTTAAGAACGATATCCTATCTGGTAACGGTCAATCTCTTCAGAATAGAATTGAATCAGCTTCTCAAGTTACAGGAATGGGACCTGAGGGCGTTAACAAGCTAATCTCAGACTTCTTCACAGCTAATTAATAAATTGCTTTCAGTTCAAATAAGAAGGCCCCTTTACGGGGCCTTTTTTATTATGCTTTTGTGAGCTTTACAGAGAATGGAACTTCTTCAATTTCGTGAGTCATGGCATTGGCGAGATTTGAGTTGAAGGCAAACTTCACAGTGAGAGTTTCCGACTGGATGTAATCTTTGTATTTCTCAAAAATCACCTGATATTCAGGAGAAGTCGCTACTTCCACATGAATACGATCTGATACTTCAAATCCAGAATCCTTACGAGATTTTTGAATACGATTTACCATTTCACGGGCAAGACCTTCATCAATCAGATCCTGATCAAGCGAGCAGTCCAGATCAATCGTGATGAATCTATTTGTTACTGCTTGAGTACCAGGTTTAGCATTTCTGAATACCAGGATTTCTTCCGAATCAAATTCCACTCCAGAAAGAGTGATCTTCTCACCGGCCTCAATCTTGGCCACTTCATTTGAAGAAAGGGATTCAATCATTCCCTTAAATTTCCCCATATCTTTACCAAGCTTCTTACCAAGGACTGGCAGATTTGCTTTAGCAGAAAGAACAACGAAATCTTCTTCGTTGGTCATGTACTCAACGTTCTTCGCATTCAATTCGATTTTGATGTACTCTTCAAGCTTAGCGATCTCTTTTAAGAGAGATGATTCTTGGTGAAGCACCTTAAGAGTTTTAAGCGGAGTTTTAACCTTAACCTTTTCAGCAACGCGCTTTTGACGTCCAAGGTTGATTACCTGCTGCATACGTCCTACGGCCACTTCCAGAGTTTCGTTAATTAGTTTTTCGTTCTCTTCAGGATATGCACATAGGTGAACCGACTCTTCACATGATCCACCAAAAGTTTTTAGCTCTTGATAGATGTGCTCGCTTAGGAATGGAGCAAATGGCGCCATTAGACGAGAAAGGTTTTCAAGGGTGGTGTAGAGAGTTGCATAAGCTGCTTTCTTATCAGCAGAATTGCCATCTTCCCAGAAACGGCGACGATTTAAACGAATATACCAGTTAGTAAGATCTTCAATGAAGTTAAAGAGCTCAGGTACAACGTTATAAAGACGGTAGCCTTGCATTTCGCGGTTCACATTCGTGATAAGAGTCTGAAGCTTAGAAATTAGCCACTGATCAAGAATGTTATCAGATTTAATATTAAGGTCTTTGGCAGAGAAGCCATCAACTTTGGCGTAAGTCTGGAAGAACTTAAATGAGTTGTACCATGGAAGTAGGGCACGACGAACCATGTCCTTCACACCTTCGTCAGTAAAACGAAGCTCTTCTGCACGAACCAGGCCTGAGTTAATAAGGAAAAGTCTAAGAGCATCAGCACCTGTAGCATTGATAAGCTCATCAGGCGGAGTATAGTTACGAAGACGTTTACTCATCTTCTTACCATCTGCTGCGAGAACTAGACCGTTAACAATAACGTTCTTGAAAGCAGGCTTATTGAAAAGAGCGGCCGAGAGAACTGTCAGAGTGTAGAACCAGCCACGAGTCTGATCCAGACCTTCAGCAATAAACTCTGCTGGGAAGCCGTCTTTGAAAACTTCTTTGTTCTCAAATGGGTAGTGAAGTTGAGCATAAGGCATTGCACCCGATTCAAACCAGCAGTCTAGAACTTCTGGAATTCTTCTGTATGTTCCTTCTTCGCCTTTCATTGTGAAAGTGATGTCATCAACATATTCACGGTGAAGGTCGGATACTTGTACGCCAGACATTTCTTTTAGTTCATTGATGGAACCAACACAAATTGCTTTGCCCGTAACGTCGTTGATCCAGATAGGAAGAGGAGTTCCCCATACACGAGTACGAGAAATCGCCCAATCGCGAGCGTTTTCTAGCCACTTACCAAAACGGCCATCTTTGATTGTTCCTGGAACCCAGTTAATTTCAGCATTGGCCGCAATCATTTTTTCTTTGATTTTTTCAACAGCAAGATACCACTGAGGCATCGCGCGATACATAAGCGGAGTATCTGTTCTGTAACACATCGGATAGCTGTGAACTAATGTTGATTGATGGAAAAGCTGTCCGCGGTCTTTTAAATTTTTGATGATATCTTTATCAGCTTCTTTAAAGCCCTTACCAGCGAAGTCAGTTACTTCACTTGTAAATCGACCAGCATTGTCCATGGGAACAACAACTTCTAGAAGTCCTGCTGCTTTCATCACACGGTTATCGTCTTCACCAAAACCTGGAGCTTGGTGAACGATACCTGTACCGTCTCCAGTTGTTACGTAGTCATCATTGAGGATAACGAAGTAGCCCTGATCTTTGAGATTTGAGAAGTAAGGGAAGAGTGGCTCATATTTTTTACCTTTGAGATCACTTCCTTTAACAGTTTCAACTTCTTCGTACTTGAAGTTTTTCTTGTAAGCTTCCAGACGGCTTTTTGCCATGTAGATGAAGATATTCTTCTCAAGATCTTTTACTTTCACATACTCAATCTCAGCATTCGTACAAAGAGTGAGGTTTGATGGAAGTGTCCAAGGAGTTGTTGTCCAAGCAGCGAAATAAGTATTCTCTTCTTCACGAGATTTAAAGAGAACAGTCACTGCCGGATCTTGAATATCCTGGTAGTTCTGACCTGCTTCAAAGTTTGAAAGCGCTGTTTGCAGAGCAGGAGAGTAAGGAACAATTTTGTTTCCTTGATAGATTAGACCTTGATCCCAGATTGATTTAAAAACCCACCATACAGATTCCATGAATGTAACATCCATAGTTTTGTAATCGTTTTTAAAATCAACCCAACGGCCAAGACGAGAGATTGTTCTTTCCCATTCGTTTACGTAACGGTCAACAATCCCACGACATTCGTCATTGTATTTTTTTACACCATGCTGGGCCACGAAGTCAGATGCTGACATTTGAAATTTTTTATCAATCTCTTGTTCAATCGGAAGACCGTGACAGTCCCAACCAAAACGACGAGAAACGTAAAAGCCCTTCATCGTGAAGTAGCGAGGAATAATATCTTTAAGTGTTGAGGCTACAATGTGTCCGTGGTGCGGAAGACCTGTCGCAAAAGGAGGCCCGTCGTAGAAGATATAGTTCTTAGAGTTCTTAGTCTTTTCCAGCGACTTTTTAAAAATGTCGTTGTCATTCCAAAACTTAAGGACTTTTTCTTCTTCCTGAGGAAATGAGAAGTTTTCTTGTGATTCGCGGGTTTCCATCTCGTGAGCGCTCCAAAATAGGTAAAAATGAACCATCACTATAGCAGAAAAGGACTACAAGGTAAATTTTGAGGCGCAAATTCCGAAGTAAAAGTATGAGAAATATTCGTCCGGTTAAAGCATTTTTATCAACTTTTGCGTTGAGTCTTTTTTTTACCGTCTCTGGAGGGGCCCTGGCGGTGGATAGCGAGCTTCTGGAGGCCTGGTCTGCTAAGGACTTTGGTCCTAAAAAAGAAGGTTGGCAGGTTGATCGATCCAAGGAAGCTAAAGATTTGGGAATGATCAAAGGTCAGTCACGGTCAATGATTGATTGGAGTGAGGATCATGATGCAGCAACTGATATTCATAAATGGGTTTCTCAGGTTGATTTTAAGGAAAAAACTCCTGATTGGTTAAAGCGCTTAAGGCACTTTCGCCAAATGGAGCTAGTAGGAAATATTCTGGCCTGCTCTGGCGAATGTGAGGTCGTTCGAGGATTAACCACGGTTAAGGGAGCTTATCTCTCCCAGCTTCTTGAGGGTGATGAGCTAAAAGTGGGAAGTGATTCTCTGGCGTGGGTTTATCTTCACAATGGGAGTCTACTGCGTGTTTCTCCTGAAAGTACTGTTACTTTTGGTGAGATCAATTTTGCTCCCAAGGAAGTTTTTGTTTATCTAAAACTACTGGAAGGACATATTTCTTATCATCCACGTCAAAGAGAAGAAGCGGTGGTGGATTTAGGGCCACAGACCGATGCTCAAGTGCTGCCTTTAATGGTTGAAGAGGCCAACGAAGAATATTTTGAGAGACAAATTTTTCAAGAACAAACTTCTCAAGGGCGCTTGAATGAATATCTCCTTTATCGAGATCATGGGAAGAGGCATCTCTTTAAAAAATTAAATGAACTCAAAGCATCGAATAATATTCCAGTAGCAGAATTTCAATCTCAGGTCTTAATTGCTGCTCCCAATATGAGTGTATGGGCAGGTGAGAGCAAGATTGAGATGATGTATCTAATGGGTGGAGAAGGATACTTAAAAAAATCAGGAGATAAGAAAATTGATCTGTCTCTTCGAGGATATCAAAGAACAGAACCTTATGAAATCTGGGATGAAAAGTGGCTTGAGATCAATTCACTAGGACGAGGTTTTGAAATGCTAGAGGCCGCTCCAAGAGAGTTGGAGCTGATTAGCCTTTTGACAAAAAGAATTCCCAGCTTACAGCTTGCTCAGGAAATATGGTTTCAAAAGAATACCATTCCCATTCTTGAGAACCTTTCGTCGGCCCAAAAGTTGGCGCAGTTTTCAGGATATTTTTTATGGTCTGATAATCTGTCGGAGCGAAAACAATTTTTAGAAGAATACACGAGACGACTTGATACGACTCATCTGCAATCTCTGTCCAATCTGATCAGCAAGATGGAAAACAGAGGGGAGAAGATCAATAAAGGTCTTTCTGATATCTATTTTAAGAAATCATTAGAGTATTATTTATGGAGTCTCAAAAATAAATTTAGCTTTGATCAGATGCAGATTCGTGAGACAAATAATCTACAATACTATGTTTGGATTTTAAAAAATGTTAAAGAACGAAAAGATTAAGTTTATTCTGGCCAGTGCCTCTCCTCGCAGAAAGGAATTGGTTGGTCATTTACAAATACCTTTTGAAATTATCACCAGCAATATTGATGAAGTCTCCCAGGAGCTTGCTCCTGATAAATTTGCTGTAGATATTGCTTCCCAGAAGGGGATGGCCGTTTTTAATAGTCTCAAAGATTCAGAAAATATCTTTCTTGTTTCAAGCGATACTGTCGTCAGTCTTGATGGACTGATTTATGGAAAGCCTAAAAATCGTGATGAAGCGGGAGTATTCTTGAGTCAGCTCGCAGGTAAAACGCACTCCGTTTTTACTGGGGTGTTTATGTGCTTAAGTATTGAGGGCAGAGTTTTTCAGACAAGCTTTGTTGAAGAAACGAGAGTTACATTTAATAATATCAATGATGAATTGATGAGGCGTTATCTGGCCACGGGAGATTCTCTAGATAAGGCCGGAGCTTACGGTATACAAGGTCCGAGCCTCACTTTTATCAGTAAAGTTGAAGGGGATTATGCCAATGTGGTAGGTTTTCCCCTCTCACGTTTTGTAGCAGAAACTCAAAGCTTTTTTGATAAGCATTTTGAAAAGAAGGAAATGTGGTTAAAATATTTTTAGTTTTGTTGTGCTTTTCACTTAATAGCTTTGCTGATTCAGAGTTTGAATTCACAAGCAAAATTCCTGAAGTAACGAAGAAGCTCAAAGAGATAAAATCGGCCAATCTTGAAAGTTTTGAAGATGAGTTCAACCAGCAGGTCAAAGAATTAGAATCCTTGTTTGAGAAGGAAAAAAGCATTTGTATCGGTGAGATGAGCACTGAGAGTGGTGCAGTGGTTGCAAAAGAAAATCGTCAAATTTGTCTTCGAAAAATGAAAGGGCACTATTTGAGTGCCCTTAATGCTGTTCATGATTTAAAGAAGAAGTACCTTGAAGTCATTTACAAAAAACAGTTGAATCTCTTGAATGAGAACTTCGAGAAAATCAAGGCCCAGTTCGAAAAAAACTTTTAACCTACCACCGGACTTTTTACAGATCTGATCGGCTTCACAGTAACAACTGCCTTAGGCTTAAGACTTTTAGTCGCGTTTAGCGATGGAGTAGGACGTAAGCTTCTTGGTTTGATCGGTAGCGGGTTGGTTTCAATTTCAGTATTTAGAATAGTTGGATTCTTTTTCATAACATCTCCTCAGGTTTTAATAGTTTCCCCGAGAGCGTCTGAAAAGCAGCAAAGGGGGTTATCTGATTAAATTGCTCAATAGAGTCCTTTTTTATTCTTTATCGGCATACCAAGCTTATATCTAAAGTGGTGTAAAACACAACCTTTGTCGGTAAATGAGGGAATATTTTCCTATAGGGGTAATATTAGGAAATTCAAGGGGTTGAGCTACAATAGAAGGTGTTTAACTAGAACGAACTTGAGGATTGATGTTTTTAAAGAAGCCTTCCTATTTTTTTATATTCTTTGTTTTCCTGTTTTCTTCACAGGCCTTTGGTGAAGCTTTTTTGAATAAGAGTTACTTGGGGGAGAAACGGTTAGATTCCTATTCTGAGCGCTATCAGCCGCTTATTTTTCAGAACGTCTATCGCGGTCAGCTGACTTTTGTAGACGAGATCTTCTTTGGAAACTTTCTTAATCAATATATTTTTGAAAACGGAAATGAGTTAAATTTTTATATTAATTCAGAACTCTATTCCGCTGCGACTTGTTCCAATACGGATCTGGCGTCACACTTTGAGGACATTCGTTACTCTTATCGCTTAATCACGTTCAGTTATCTGTTAGAAGGGATGTGGCATTTTCAGGAAATGTCTCGTCATCTTCGATTTAATAGCTGCAAATTTGATGTGGGTGAATTTCTAAAAAGCTGTCGTCCTAAGAATGAAGAAATGAAAAAGTTCGTGAAAAGATTAGGACAATATAATCCTAAGTACGCTGATAAAATTTCAAGAGAAGTGAATGCTGATTCTTGGTGGAAAGAGTATTTAGGACGTAAGTTCAATCATTATTCTCAATACAAGGTTGCCCAGTCCTGCGGCAGAAATTGTGTTCAGTCTGAGCTTCCCCGCTATTTTCAGGCAAGCTGTGATGAACATAAAGAACTAATGAAGAAAGTGTGTTCTGAGGAAGACGAAGTTTGGGGGCTAGCGACTAATCTGGAAGCCTATCACTTATTGAGCACCTCTAACATCATCAATACTTTCAACAAAAAGGGTGAGGCCAATGGATGCCTTAGACGTTTTTCTGAAGTGATGGCCCATCGAGAGCCACAGTATCCGGTGATAAAACTTCTTTTCCCAGTGATTTATGATTATTTGAAAAAAACACATAAAGAGCGCTTCCTCCAAGGACGAGTTTTCTTCTATGGAGCGGCCAAGGAGTATGAAGAGAAGGGTCTTGCTGATATTTGGGTTAAGGATCAGACTCTTGTTGTAGAGAAGGCACCGGAGTTAGTTGCTGAAGAGCCTGCCCCTAAAGTGGCAGCTAAAGTTGAGACAAAAAAAGTTGAAGCGAAAACTCAAGCAGTGGTGGAAGCTCCTAAGGTTGCTCATGTGAAGAAGCCGGAGATGCCGGCCAATCCTAAGAGTGCTTTCTTACAAGCTGCTCAGGCCAGAAGTGAACAGAATCTGGATCGTCTTGCAGTAGATATGCTGAAACTTAAATACGATTATGTTTTCACTCTTTCTATGACGAATGCTCTCTCGGAGCGACTCAAGTCATTTATGACTCAAGAAGCTCTTAAAGAAATGGCAAGTTACGATAAGCTAGGTTCAAAACAGGGGCCAGTGCCTCTTCTGTTTTTAAAATTTATGATTGATTATCAAGAACATCAGGGGTTGTGGAATCTTGTTTCAGTTCTTGGTACAAGCTTTTATGTATCAAATGAAATTGATACTTACTACAAACCAAAAGTTGAAAAGATTGAACTTTTAAATGATGCTTCAACTAATAGAAACTGGCAGATCTATATTGTTAAAGAAGATTAGTTTCGGGCCCTAATACCACTGGGCCCAAAAGTAATTGGCACCAGAGCCGATCGCCGCATCCAGACCTACTTGAGAATCTTCAAAAATCACACATTCACTTGCTGCAATCTTTGAGTATTCAATGGCCTTTAAATAGGGATAAGGATCAGGCTTATGTTTCGGGCAATCATCTCTAGTGATGAAAAAATCAAAGAGATGAGTCACGTCTGAATTTTTAATAATTTTCTCTGTGATGATTTTCTCACTTGAGGTCACTAATCCTAATGTGAGCTTGCTCTCTTTAATCTCGTTAAGAAGAATATTCATTTCCTGACTGAGAAGCTTTTGCGGTAAATCCAAGAGGTCTAAAAGATTTTTATTTTTCTCATTTCGAAAGCTTTCCAGCGTAAAGTGAGTAGGAAACCCTGGCCAGCTTTTCACTTCTTCAAAAACAAAATGATCGGCCTTGCCGACTAATTTCTGGTGAACAATTTCAGGAGGATAGGGAATGTTAATCTGATGGTCTTGCGACATTTTAGCGAAAGCTTTGGCGTGCAGGTGCTCGCTGTCACAAAGAGTCCCATCCATATCAAAAAAAAGGGCACGAGTTTGAGGATAAATCTTTAAAATTTCGCTCAGGCGGGGAATAGCAGTCAGTTTGTTCATGGAGGCATTCTAGGCCAGATTTCGAGGAAAAGACCAGCTCTTTTGCACCCCTTGCAAGTTCTGGCCAATAGGTCGCCATTCGTGTAAAAAAACCTATTCACTTCGAGGAGAAAACCATGAGTTCATCAGAGATCAGAAAAGATCTACTAAGCCAGTTATTATATGAGGCGAGTGCTTATCAGAAGTTTGATGATATTGAAAAATTAGTGGAAGCGGGAAAAGACCTTTCCGTCCTTCCTGTTCAACCGCTCTATGTTTCTTTGCAAAATGTAGGAACTGATCAACTTGCTCTTGTTTTACCAAAACTATCACCAGAGCAACGTCAGGCCTTTAGAGATATCGAACTTTGGAATAGAGATACCATTGATCCTGATGCAGCACTTCGTTGGATTGAAATCTATGCCAAGTGTCCTGATGAGGAAGTCACATTAGAGTTTTTAAAAAGCGAAGACTTTCTTCTTTCACTGAAGAGTCAGTTTAATATTTATACTTTCGATTCTGAAGATCCTCAGTATCCGGATCATGATAATTATTTTTTAACTGATGATACATTACTACTGGTCGAGTATAAGGACGATTTTCAATACGCAACGGAGTTAAAAGAACTTATTCGTAAGCTCTATGCCGATGTTGGTGTTGAAAATGCTTATAGTTATCTTTTCAAGATGGTGGTTGATTCTTACATGATAATGGAAGAAGAGAGCTATCAGGAGAAAATTGACCGCCTAAGAGATTTCGGTTTTGTTGATTATTATGATGCTCTTGAATATGAAGTAAGCTTCAACGATGTCATTGTTCTTGATCATTTTGTAAAAAACAAAATGGCTTCAACTCCAAAACTAGATTCACTAAGCAGTAATCAGGCGCTTCATGCCTCAAGTCTTGTGAGCTATCAGTCAGGACTTGATTCTATCCGAGATGCTCTGCTTAAAGTGAATAATCCTATTCGTGAACAATTTCTACAGTTCTCATTTGTGCGTTTAGTGAATGCTAAAATGACTTTGGCCGATGCTCTTAAGAGCGGTTCTTTGATGATGAGTAAAGTCGGAGCGAAGACGAAAGCGGCCATCGAGCTGGGTTTCAGCTATCTTGAAGGCAGCGAAGAAAATATTTTCAAAAGATTTGATTTTATTGATCTCTACCGTATTGGAAACAGTCTTATTGAAATCAATAAAAAGAAAATTAAAAAAGCTATCAGCAAGAACTACTTTGAAAGTTCTGAGTATGATTATTTTGTCGGCCAGTATTGGGGACAATTCATTGATGCCAGTGAAGAAGAAGTGGCCAAGTTTAAAATTGATGGTTCAACTCCTGCGATCGAGATTAATTCTTACGAAGTTCTTCGTAAGTGGGAGCAGCAGATTGAGACATTCTCAAATCTGGTTCCTTTTATGCTTACTTTCTTCAAAGGTATCCTTAAGCTAAAAGAAGATAATCTTCTGCAAGATCAATTTTACTTGAACTATGAAGTTGATAGCATTGATTTTGAAGCCCTCATTATTTCAAGTTTCATCAATTTCTCTCTCGGAAATCTTGGGAGTGAGAATGCTAAGATGGGAGTGAAAGTTTCTGAACTTAAAAAGTTCTATCAGAAGTTCTTCAAAAAACATGGTGAAGAATATCTTTTAAAATCTTTTGAAGACAGTGAACTTCATCCGGCCATTGAGAGCTTTTGCTCTCAGTTTGGTCTTTCGACAGTTTCGCGCATTGAGAACTATCTCTATCAGATTCTCGTAGAGCAGCTTAATGGTTATGAAATAGATTCATTGGATGCTGAAGAGTTTAAGCATATTGGCGGGCCGATTCTTTTGAATGAGAATCTTAATTAGATTCCTTAGGCGGCTCAAAGTAATTATCAAAAACATCACTTAGGGACTTCCTGTAAAGGGAGTCCTTCTTATCACTAATCATAAAAAGATTGTTCTTAATAAATGTAATCTCGGCTTGCTGTTGTCTGATAAGTGTTTGGGCCTGATTGAATTTCTTAAAGAACGGCAGTTTACTGCCAAGAAGATTCTTAATTTTCAAGAGTCTTTGAGCATCGGTTGTTAAAAACTCGAAATGCTCAAAAGAGCTTTCTTTTTTTGGGGTTTGGGTCTTGGGAAGAAAGTTCGTCTCTTTAGGTTGAGCTTCAATAAAATCCTGGAATCCCTGAAGATCTTCTTGAGGAAGTACTTTTAATAATTTTTTCTTATCCATTTTTGGCCTTCAGAAGTTTGGTCATTAAGTCTTTCAGAATAGTTCTGATTTCTTCCAGTTCATAGATTGTAGCATGCATTTTTCCAAATTCTTCCAGAGCTTCGGAAGTCATTTGGGTATCAGTATTCATAATTTCTTGTTGAAGAAGCTTATTCTTTGAAAGGAGATGAGTTTCTTTGACATTCATCTTGCCTTCTTTCTTTTTATAGAATGAAGGGAGCTCGGCAAGTTCTTTGATAAGGCTTAAATTGGAGATGGAGGACTCATGATCAGTGAGAACATAGATAGGGTAAGGAAAGTTGTAATTCATATTATGAAGAGAGAAGAAGTTCTCAATCAAACCGATAAATTCCCTTTGAACATCAAACTCCAGAGATTTCAAGCTAAGTACTATCGGATGTTTTAAATTCATCTGAGGAGTAAGCAGTATGCTGAGTTCTTCATAAGAGGAACTTTTAGGGGAAAAAACATGGTAGAAAGGGATGTTCATAGTTTCCATTTTCCTTCAATTCCAAATCTAGTGCAACCGATAGTCGTGATTGTAAAAAATCCGAGATGTGATTAAATAGAGTTAGAGGAAGTCATTATTTATTTTATAAAAAGAGTCGGACATTGAAATCCTTTCATCTACCCTTTATTCGCCTGCCTGTGGAGTTTACAGTACTCCTGAAGAGAAATATGGGCGGAACTCCCGCTGCCAGTGATATCTTCAAAGTTCTTAACACTAATCCAGCTCTTACGCTGGTGATGGGCAGGGCCTTTGCTGAATTTGATGATGGCCGTGGAATTGAAAAGGTTATGTCTGCACTTGGATGGTCTAGCTTCCGGGATCGATTAAGCAGTCTCTACGTTTCCAAGTCTCTTTATGGAAAGTATCTTGAGAAAACAGATCTTGAAATTATCAACGATGTCAAAGAACTAGAAAGTCGTTTTCACAACTTTGCAGTTTCAAGCTTTTCAAGACTTTTTCTACTTGGGTTTTATATAAAGCTCGTCAATATCAGACAGAAAACTCTTAAAGACGCCACGATGATTGTGATACCGGATAGTTTGGAAAAAATTCTTGCTACCGTTGAAGGGAAGTCGGAGCGAATTGATTGGCTTATTCTGATTGTTGCCCATTTATGCCTCTTCTTTGATGAGAAGCTCATCATGAATCACTTATCGGCCCAGAAAAAAATTGATGATCTTTATGAATTGATGAGTTCAAGTCAGCGCCAACTCATGTTTGAAAATTTACTAAACTATGGAGCAAGCATTGGAGAACAGGATTTTGTTCTCTATGCAAAAATTTAACTATGGCACGCAATCGAATTTATGACCTGATTGATGAGATCACCAAAGTGATGGGGATTAGTGAGTTGATCATTAATAAACCAGATAACGTCTATGTTGAAAAAGACGGCGAGCTTATTCGTCTTGATGTTCAGTTCACTGAAATAGAGATCGATGCATTCTGTAAGGATATCGCCAAATACAATCGCAAAGATTTTAGTTCTGAAACCCCTATACTGGATGGGAATCTTCCTGATGGCTCTCGTGTTAATCTTTTGCACAAAGACTATACCAATAATACTCATGCAGTAACGATCAGAAGATATTCCAAGTCTATTCAGACCTTTGATGGAACTCCGGGAATTTTTGGTCTTGATGAGTCATGGGTGAAGTTTTTAAAGTTAATGGTGAAGGCCCGATTTAATATTATCGTTGCCGGCGGTACAGGAGTAGGTAAGACCACATTCTTGAACTTGATGCTGCAAGAGATTTCCTCTGATGAGAGGGTTATTACCATTGAGGATACCAGAGAGTTAAAATTTCACCTTCCAAACGTTGTTCGTCTGGAAGCAAGGCCTTCTGTTTTAGACAGACAAGGTTTAAGTATTCGAGATCTTCTTAAAAATACTCTGCGCATGCGTCCTGATCGCATCATTGTTGGTGAGGTAAGAAGTGGCGAAGTTTTTGATCTTCTGCAGGCCATGAATACCGGGCATGAAGGGTCGATGACTTCAGTTCACGCTAATTCACCTGGTGAGACGCTAATGCGTTTAGAGAACCTTTATCTTCTTTCTGGACACGATCTTCCTTTGCGAGCACTTCGTTATCAGATTAGTTCCGCTGTTGATTTTATCGTTCAAATAAAAAGGGATCGTAAAGGCCGCAGACACGTTGCTCACATAACAGAAATTGCGGGAATGGAAGGAGAGCGAATTCTTATGCAGGATGTGGGAATTGTAAAAGATGATAATCTAAAATTCTCAGGTCTTGTTCCATCGAAAGTTTCTCGTCTTCATAAGGTAGGGCTCCCAAAAGATTTCTTTGTGGGAGCCTGATCCACTTAATTAAAGAGAAGTTTCGATTCGTTGATCTGTTTTAGGTTTTCCTTTGTCGTGCTCTTTTTTGTCACCACTGCAGGCCATAGCACCGATTGAAAAGCATAGGATGAAAGTTGCCAGTAAGGTCTTCTTCATAAAACGTCCCCCTTGTTTGGTGAAAGTCATTTTAGCATGGAAGTATGAAAGAATTGTGGAATAAAAAAGGGGGCCTTAAGCCCCCGAAAATTATGAAATTTTTTGTTTTTGAATAAGTTTGACCAAATTTCTAACGTTCTCTTCTGGAGTCTGAATAAGAACTCCGTGACCAAGACCTGCAATCCAACGATTAAAATCAAGCCCACGTTCGCGAAGATCTTGATAATAAGCACTCGCTTTCTTCTCTAGCAATTCACCTGGAAGGTGAAGCCAAGCTGGATCAAGGTTACCTTGAACATAAACATGTGGAGGAAGAAGTTTTTGAATTTCAACCAAGTCACATCTCCAGTCCACTCCGATAACATCGATGTTCTTAAGATCGAGCGCGCGAACAAATTGAGCTTGCGTGTGCTTAGAGTAATAGATCACCTTTGTTTGCGGGTGACGAGCTTTAAATTTCGCTAGAAGATCAGTGATCTTAGGAATGATAAATTCTTTATAGTCTTGCACACAAAGCTCACCGGCAGCTGTATCAAAAAGAGCAACAGCATCAGCTCCATTTGAAGCTTGGATAGACATCTCTTCAAGAAGTTCTGGAAGAAGAAGTTTAGTGAAAGCTTCAAAACGTCCGTCAAAAAGTCCTTTCTTGGCACTCACGAGATTTCCTGCGTGGCTGCCTTCAACTGCATAAGTATAAAGAGTGAAAGGAGCGCCAACAAAACCAATAAGAGTTACATCTTTTGGAAGTCTTTCTCTTAAAAGAGCACAGGCCTTTCCTTGGAAATCGTAGAATTCCTTAGATGGCTGAGTTACTTTTAATTTTTGAATGTCAGCTGGGCTTTGCAGGTGCCACTCTAGTGTAGGAGGTCCTGATTTATAAGAAAGCCCTAGTCCCATCTGCTCAAGGGGGAAGAGAAGATCAGAGAAAAGGATAGCAGCATTGAAGCCAAAATCTTGGATTGGTCCAAGAGTAACTTCACAAGCTAGTTCAGGATTCTTACACATAGTCATGAAGTCAGAATCTTTTTTTATATTTTGATAATGAGAGTGGTAGCGGCCCGCTTGTCTCATAAACCATACTGGAAGTGTATTTCCACGATTCTCAAAAATACCCATAATTATCCCTCTTTTAATTCAAGTTTATAGCCAATACCGCGAACGGAAGAAATTTTGAGAATTCCTTCATTATCGGATTCGGCCCATTTGCGTAATTTAACGATATAGTTATCAATTGTTCTGTTGGTAGGGAAACTGTTCTCGCCCCAGATCAGTTCAATCATCTGATCGCGTGAAACAACTTCATTTTTTAGCTCAAGAAGAAGTTCCAAGATGGCACATTCTTTTTGTCCAAGTGAGCTGATTAAACCTTCGGCATCTTGAATTTCAAAACGCTTTGGCCAAAAAATAAGTTTCCCAAAGGTATACTCATCCGGATTATGGAGAGCTGTCTTTCTCGACTTTAAAATGCGATCAAGTCTTAGAGTCAGTTCTTTGAGTTCAAAAGGCTTGGTGATGTAATCTTCTGCACCTAATTCAAAACTCTCTACTCGAAGTGTAGGATCGTTGAGAGCAGTACAAAAAAGAAGAACGCATTCGCGAGAAAGCTTTCGAAATTCTTTGGCCAGCTCAATTCCATTCCCATCAGGCAGACCAATATCTAAAATGGCGATGGCCGGCTTCATACTGCTAAAAAGAGATCGAGCTTCTTTGGCAGTCGAGGCCCATTCAACTTCAAATCTTTTTGTACGGAGATAATCCCTAAGGGTGCTGCCTAGGTTCTCTTCATCTTCAACCAGTAGGACTGAAAAATTACTCATGCGAGTCTCCTGCCGGAGCTCTAAAAGTAAGTTTAAAAGTTAGGTGTCCGTTGTGTTCAATTTCAAGCTGTCCTTGCATTTTTTTCATCAAGTTTTTGATAAGAAAGAGACCAAGACCTGAGCCTTTGGTTGAATTGAACTTATAAAACAGCGTTCCTAGTTGTTTGAAGTTTCCTTGGAAAGGAAGCCCAAAGTCATCATAAAGAACGTGAATATATTCACCTTGTTTTACCGTCGTGATTCTAATTTTAGTGGAGGTGGCCTGATGTCTTTTGGTGTTCTCAAAAAGATTTCTAAAAATCATATTGAGAGCAAGTTCATCGGCCATCACTTCTCGTGCAGAATCTTGAAACACTAATTCTAATTGATGAGTTGGAGCAAGTTTTGTCTGATGTCTTTTAAGATAACGCTCAAGTGATAGGGGAGCGAGAGAAAGAGGGGCATCGTTTTCAATGCGAGATAGTTGTAGACTCTTTTCTAACTCACCTTCAAGTTTATGAGTGTCTTCAATCAGACGGGTCGTAAGCTTTGAGAGTTGCTCATGAGAATGAGATTCATCTTCGATCAAATCCTTAATGACTTCTGCTTGCAGGCGCATACTGGCCAGCGGAGTTTTTAGTTCATGAGATAAGGATGAAAAGAAAGCACCTAGTGCTTGAGTTTTTCTCATATCACGCAGGTACATGATAGTAAGAGAGAATCCCAGAATGATGAGAACAATGAAGAAAAAGGAACCTTCCCATTTCATCATATTCAAAAATTTCTCCTGTCCGGCCAATGCATCAAGGCGCAAGGCACTTAGACTTGAGTGGAGTTCAAAAACAAGATAAAGCCACCAGCTCCCTAAAACGAGAAGGAAGATAACCCAGAAAAGAGTTAGTCCGTAAAACCAGCGGCGGGTCTTGTTTAGTTCCATAGGCGTTTTTTCAATTCCTCTTGAACCGATTTATCATGTGCTAGGCTGACGAAACCAACTTCGTAGCCGTTTGGCGCAAGATAAATACCTTTGTTAAGAAGCACTTCAAAAAGGGCCTTGAAACGCTCACCCATATTGCTTGGAAGCTGAGTAATATTTGTTAGCTTATCTTTTGTGTTGATCGGATAAAAAAGAGAGCCGTACTGGATAATCTGATAATCTGCGAAACCATTTTTATCCATCCAGTCTTGCAGTAGGGCCACGATGTTTTTTGTGTTCTCTTCTAGTGTTGCATAAGCTTCTTTTGTTAGCTTTTGCAGATTCACTAGACCCGCACGCATCGCAACTGGGTTTCCTGAAAGAGTTCCTGCCTGATAAACAGGTCCAACTGGAGCAAGGAATTCCATATGTTTTCTAGGACCGGCCACTGCACCAACTGGCATACCGCCGCCGATGATTTTTCCATAAGTCACTAGATCTGGAGTAATACCAGTTTTCTCACTCATTCCACCGAATCCAATACGGAAACCAGAGATCACTTCATCAAAAACGAGAAGTGCATTGTATTGGGTACACAGATCACGCAGTCCTTGTAGGAAGGCTTGCTCTTGAATGAGAAGACCATTGTTTGCTGGAAGTGGTTCAATGAAGATACAAGCGATCTCATTACCAAATTGTTTGAATACTTCTTTCACTTCATCAAGGTTTCCAAGTTCACAGATAAGTGTATCTTTTGCTTGAATATCAGTAACACCTTTTGAAGAAGCTTCGGCTTCGCCAGCTAGACCTGAGCCTGCCTTAATGAGCATGGCATCGAGGTGACCGTGATAGCAGCCATTGAATTTTACGATTTTTGCTTTACCAGTAATTCCGCGAGCAAGACGAACAGCAGTCATAACAGCTTCTGTTCCAGAATTCACAAAACGGATTTGCTCGATAAAAGGAATACGGCCAATGATGTATTCGGCAAGTTCCAGAGAGTATTTTTCACAAGCTCCGAAAGTCCAGCCATTATCAAGAGCGCTGATAATTTCAGCTTTAATATCTTTGTCTTGGTGCCCATGAATAAGTGGCCCGAAGCTCATACAGAAATCGATATAGTTTTTTCCGTCTTCATCCCAAATATAAGCACCATCACCACGGTTAATAAAACGAGGTGTAGTATGAAGTCCCTTGAAAGAACGAACAGGAGAGTGAACTCCGCCTGGGACTAGTTTGAGAGACTTTTCAAAAAGTTCTTTAGAGTTCATATGATTAATCCTTAACGTGTAAAATAAAATCTTGAATAGAAATGATTGGAGTTACTTTAATTTTTTCTTTCGCAAACTCATCAAAAGTTTTTCCCATCCCACAATAGTGAGCGAGGTCTTTTAAGAAAGGGTAGCGAGTGACATAGGCGTGATATTGGCCAAAGCTGGTCCAAAAGCACTGTTTGAGGTTTTTTAAACTCTCTTCCCAAGCTGAATCTACTTCAACTGTTTGGCGGGTGTAGCTGGGAACAATCTGACCTAGTCCGCTATGAGCATCTTCATGTGAGAATACTTTCCAGTTTGAAAGATCATGGAAAAGAGCAAGAGCTTTTGATGTTTTAAGCTCACTAAGATCACGGATTCCTAGACCATCGCTGGTTCCATTAACCCAGAAGCCTAGTTCAACCAATTTCTGTGCAGTTCTTGTTCCGCCGGCCCAAAGACCAAGTGGTTTATTGCTAGCTTTGAAAGAATCCAAAGCGTAGTGAGTGGTAATAAAGGCATGAGCATTTGTGAGATCAGTTTTTGTTGTTAGAGATGTTTTTTTATAGAACTTATCTGTCACAACTTTAAGATTACTGACTGGCATGCCGAAGAAAGTCTGGTTAGCTTTAAAGTTTGGAATTTCAATTCCTTCAATCCATCTTTTCTCGACTCTCACATCATCAACAGAGCCGGCATGAATATGAATGAAGTGCTCGCCCCATTTTTTGACATTAATCCCTACAGCAAGGTGGCATCCGCCGCCGTAGCTCTTAAATGATTCTCGTTCGCGCGTGACTTCTGCAATAGTATCAGCATGAGCAAGTTTTGAGATGTAGTCCTCAAGTTCTCCGCTATCAGTTCGGCCGTGGGCAACCTCAATCCCCAGAGCTCCCTGAGAAGCGGCACTTGGGAAAAGAGTCTGAGGAAGAATGCAATAATCAAGTCCATCAACCAGAGATTGTAGCTCTTGTTTTGATTCTTCTTTTGAGGCCAGTCGCTCAAGACCAGCAAGGGCCAGAGTAATGGCGTGATATTGGCCAGCTTTAAGCTTTCCAATTCGAGTGTTCACATTTCCACGAAGAGTTTCACAACGGATAGTAAGATTACGAGATTTAGCGTGTGGGATAAATTCAGCAAGATCACGGGTGAGATTCGTGATTCTTCGAGGACTTGATGTTCCTACGATAAATTCACCTTCATGATTGGCCAGATTATTTAAAATATCTTTTCTGATAAGGAGAATATCTTGAGCAAATTTTCTCTCAGTAATGGCCGCTAGTTTAATTCCTGCTGGACGCTCAGAACCCAAATCTTTATAGGAGTGAACTACCATATCGACTTGACCTGAAAGAAGAGCTTCATCGAGTTCTTTGGTGAAGAAGTCTTTTCCTTCCAGTTGCCAAAGAGGGCGGTCTACAATTTGGTCCCCTTGAGTTTTGATCAAAACAAGTTCAAATTTCTTGCCACTGATCTCCTCTAATTGATTTTTAACGAGAGTACATTGAGTCACAGCTAGAAGTGACCCACGAGTTCCAATTTTGTAAGTTTTCATACTAGAGATATCTCACGCCTGAAGTTAAATGAGGAGTAGGTAGCGGCGCCAGTTTATTTAATTTTTTCTCAAAGAGGTCCTTACGACGCTCGCTGATACTAAGCATGGCAGCACGGGCAAGGGCTATTTGAGTTTGTTTTTGACCCTCAACGACTGCACCTTCGTTGAAAATGTCATCTAGTCTAATGATTCCATCAATATAGGTCATTGGAGTTTGGATGACAGAAGGTGAACCTAGATCCACAAAAAGTTTTTTTGAATGATTACTGGCCCATGCTTCAAAGAAACTCTCATCCCATAGAACTGATTGCGAACCAATTGTATTGGCGATGAAAGCGTATTGGTGAAGCTGGTCTCTGTGTTCCCAGTCGATGGACTCAATCTGATGGAGACGGCAAAGTTCGGAAACACGAGTAAGATTTCTAGCACAAATAGAAACCTTTGTTTTTTTCTTAAATTGATTAATAAGATCTTCGGCCAACTGACCTGAACCTAGCACCACAATATGATCAGCATGAACACGAGAAAGAAGATGTCTGCGTGTAAGCGAAGCATAAGTCTTTTGCGAGATGCCAATGAGGTACTGGGTTCTGATATCTTTAGCGTCTTTAAAGAGCTTTTCCAGCACAATCAATAGTTTGTTATCGCGGTCAGCGCGTGAAAGATAGTCCTTGTAGGCATCTTTAAATTGCCCAACGATTTCATTTTCCCCAACTAGTTTTGATTTCAATCCGCAAATTGTTTCAAGCAGGAATAGGTAGGAGTCTTGTCCAACATATAATTGATGGGAAAGGGTAGGAGACTTAATAATCTTATCTTGTAGAGTAAGCACTATAGTTCTTTGACATGTTTTCAATACGAAAGCATGGGCCATCAGTTCTTCTGGTGGAAGAACTCCTGCTGTGAAGTTCCAAAGTTTTAGAGCGTTAATCATGGGCTAAGGTTAATAAATTAAAATCGGAAGATTGTCACAATAGTGTCATAAATAATGAAATATTCTTAGGTTTTTCCCCGCCTTTTTCTCATGGTTATTTATTTAGGCTTCTAATTCTTGACACAATCTTGACAATAACTTTAATGAAGATTTGATATTTAACATTCACAAATTTGGGTTTTCTTATGGTTGCTTGGTTTAAAGATCGGTTTTTAGCGTTTGATCGTAAGGTCGATGGCGCTGCGACATTTTTTGTTAAACACTATGGTAAGACAAAATTTATGGTTGCCATGAGTAAAAAGGCCCAATACTTAGGTCTTGAAAAGTTATTCATGAAGGGACCAAAGGCTTTTATCTACTTTTTTTTATTTTATTTAGTTAGAGATACCATCCTCTATATTCTTATTCCGATCGCATTTGCTATTTGGATTGATTAAGAGGCCTTTTTTAGGAGAATGAATGGAAGCCTTTACAATTATCTATACCTTGCTTGGAGGTTTAGGGATCTTCTTCTTCGGAATGAAGTTCATGTCCGACGGGATTCAAGCAGTGGCCGGAGACGCCATTAGAAAAATCATCAACTCACTTACTTCAAATCGTTTTTTAGCAGTTGGTGTCGGTCTCTTAGTTACTTGTCTTGTTCAATCTTCTTCAGTTACTACCGTCATGACAGTGGGCTTCGTAAACGCGGGTCTTATGTCTCTTACTCAAGCTATCGGAGTTATCTTCGGAGCTAATATCGGAACAACCATCACTGGTTGGATCATTTCCATTCAAGTTGATAAATACGGACTACTTCTTGTAGGTATCGGTTTCATTCCAGCACTTTTCTCTAAATCAGATCGTTGGCAGCATATCGGTAAGGCCATCCTTGGTATCGGTCTTATTTTTATGGGATTAAAATTAATGTCAGGAGCTTTCGTCCCTTTGAGAGAAAGTAAGCCTTTCCTTGATTCGATTGCTTACTTCTCTGGAACTCACTACGGAGCTTATCTGGCTTCGATCATGATGGGTTGTCTCCTGACGATGATCGTGCAGTCTTCATCAGCGATGCTGGGGATAACGATGGCCATGGCCACTTCTGGGGTTATTCCCTTTACCACGGCCATCTGTCTAGTTTTAGGGGAGAATATTGGAACAACCATTACGGCACTTCTCGCTTCGGTAGGTGGTAACGTTAATGCCCGTCGTGCTGCCCGTGCTCATGCAAGCTTTAACCTCTTTGGGGTTTTCATCATGATGCTGTGGCTACCTTATTTCTTTGATCTCGTTGATTGGATGATTCCAAGAAATCCACGTTTTGTAGCAGAAGATGGAAGTTTTCCTTATGTAGCTCAGCACATTGCTCTTGCTCATACGCTTTTTAACGTAACTGCAACGTTGTTGTTTATTCCTTTTATTAATCAACTTGCTGCATTTGTGACAAAGCTAACTCCCGACAAAGAAGTGAAGGAGAAATCTCACCTTCTTGTTTTAGGAGACCCGGCCAATATGCTTCCTGCTGCTTCTATTGCTCAGGCAGAAAGTGAATTAAAGAAAATGCGTGATATCGTAAAACGCATGTATAAGCTTAATCGTGAGTTCTGGGAAAAAGCAGAATATGATCCGAAGATGCTTGCGAAAATTATCGATTATGAGCGCATCACGGATAATATTCACAGAGAAATAACAGTGTTCCTTTGTTACGTGATGGAAAAGCCAATGAGTCATCAGCAGTCTGAGCAAGTTCAGGCCCTTATTCGCATCTCTGATGAGATGGAGAGTGTTGCCGACTATGTTGAAAGATTAGCAAACTACCGTGATCGTTTTAAGAATGATGAAACTTTCTCAGGTGAGTCTCGTGAAGAGTTTTTCCAATTCTTTGATGAAGTTCTTGGATTCTTTGATCTTGTTACTCACGGACTTTATGAGTCAGAAGAAATCGATATGACTCGAATTGAAACGAAGAGCCATGAGCTTCAGCTTTGGGCAGATTCGATGAGAGAAAAGCATTTAGATCGTATTTCTAAGGGATCATACCTTCCAGTAACGGCCCTTACTTACTCTGATATGGTTGTTGCACTCCGTAAAATTCGTGCTCACTCGTTACTAATGGCCACTGCTATTAGTAATCTGAACCAAAAATTCGATTAATTTCCTCTCATTTTCTGTCTGTCACGTACTCTTGCAAAAGAGTACGTGACACATATTTTCTTCAATAGTTATGATTTTAATATCATTTACTACTTAGGAGGGAATATGGGTCTAATATTTTCGGCAAGTCAAATTATGGAGCGTGAAAGAGGTCTCACTTTTGATGATGTCCTACTGATGCCCCGCCATTCCGAACTTAATTCTCGTAAAGCTCCTGATCTTTCTTCCCAAGTGACGAAAAATTATTTTCTCAAAACTCCTATGATCTCTGCC
The DNA here is from genome assembly GCA_937931205.1 of uncultured Bacteriovoracaceae bacterium. GTDB lineage: Bacteria > Bdellovibrionota > Bacteriovoracia > Bacteriovoracales > Bacteriovoracaceae > Peredibacter. The sequence goes on along the minus strand of CALHBF010000008.1, from coordinate 33,753 downwards.
AATATGGACACTGTTTCAGGGCTTGAGATGTGCATCAAAATGGCTGAATTAGGAGGACTAGGGATTCTTCATCGTTTTATGACTTTGGAAGAACAAGTGATAGCAGTAAAAAAAATGAGAGAGAAGATTAAGCCTCTTGGGCTTCCAGTCGCTGCTAGTATTGGAGTGAAAGAAGATGGAATGCGTCGTGCAGATTTTTTGAGTGATGCCGGTGTGGATATCTTAACCATTGATATTGCCCACGGAGATTCAGTGATGATGCTTGAAGTACTGACTTATGTGAAAAATAAATATCCTCACATTGATGTGATTGCGGGAAATACGGCCATGCCGGATGGTGCCCGTCGCCTTATTAACGCTGGAGCAGATGCTGTGAAGGTGGGAATTGGACCTGGATCAATGTGTACGACTCGAATTATCACTGGTTGTGGTGTGCCACAGCTGACGGCTGTTGCCCTGTGCGCTCAAGAGGCCAGTAAGTTTAATATCCCAGTCATTGCCGATGGTGGTATAAAAACTTCGGGAGATATTGTAAAAGCATTTGCAGCAGGAGCTCAAACCGTTATGCTAGGCTCTATTCTTTCTGGCTGTCTTGAGACACCGGGAGATGTTGAAGATGGGAAAAAGAGATATCGTGGAATGGCCTCAAAAGATGCGCAAGTGTCTTGGAGAGGGGAACTTCCAGTGGGGATGGCCGCAGAAGGTGAGGCCCGTTGGGTCACTTGCAAGGGTAGTGTTGAACACATTATTCATGAACTTTGTGGTGGTGTTCGTTCAGGAATGACGTATCTTAATGCCCAGTCGATAGCTGATATTTATAAAAATGCTCTTTTTATGGAAATGACCGCTTCTGGAATGATCGAGTCAAAACCGCACGGGCTAAATAATTAATAGGGAAAATTGTGACTCCAGAGAATGCATACGACATAGCGATCTCATACCCAAAGCTTGCTCAACGCTTACTTGAGAAGCCGGCCGATGAGAAGAAAGTAAAAAAATTATTTAAAGAAATCCACGGAGAGTTTTCTCCGGCCGTTGTAAAATCTGCTTCTAAGTTCTTAGATGCTACTTTTGGAAAACTTTATGATGGAGTTAATCTGGAAGTTCCGGAGGGAATGGATTTTAAAAAACTGCAAGAAAAGTACAGTATCATTCTCGTTCCTAATCACCAGTCTCATGCTGATTATGTGGCCCTGACATATTGTATGTTCAAAGAATTTGGCGTCGCCCTACGTGTGGCCGCAGGAATTAACCTGAATGTTTTTCCTTTAGGGCAATTTTTTGGAAAGGGTGGAGCATTTTTCATCAGAAGAACTTTCACCAGTGATCTTCTTTATAAAACTTGTTTTGAAGCCTATGTTTACTACCTTTTAAAAACCAATCAAGTGGTTGAGTTTTTCTTTGAAGGCGGAAGAACAAGGACTGGAAAATTATTAAAGCCTAAGTTTGGTTTGTATCAAATGTTGTTGGAGACTCATTCCAATCTTGATGATGCCAAACCATTGATGTTTATTCCTGTTTCTCTGGCCCATGAACATATTCCAGAAGAAAAAGCACATGCTCGTGAATTGGGTGGTGGAAAGAAAGTTCCTGAAAGCGGAGCTCAGCTTTTCAAACTCTTTAAACTTTTTGGAAAACGTCTGGGAACAATCCATATCCACTTTGGGAAAGGAATTGTTGTCGATAGAATTAAAGGGGATCTTAAAGAGGAAACTCAGAAACTTGCCTTCGATTGCTTCATTGCTGTCGGTAAAAACATGCCGGTAACCCCGACCTCACTTCTTGCTCTCATTATGCTTGATGAACCATCGGGAGCGATGACTTGGAAACAGATTGAAGAGCGTGCTGATGAGATTATTGATTATTGTCAGGCCGTAGGAATTCCTCTGACTCCTTCACTAGCAAAAAGTGAATTCAGAGCATCTCTTCGTTCCGCTCTTGATATGTTTATCGGAAATAAGAAAATAGAAGTTATCCGCAGTGAAAAGTTGAATCAGATCTTTTATGTGATTAAGGCCGATCGTCGTATTGAAGTTCTTTATCACAAAAATATGATTCTTCATCATTTCCTTGTTCCTAACATGATCAACTCTGCTTGGTTTAATGTGTTTAATGGTAACATTAAAGATGGCATGCAGCTGACTCGTTATCTGATGAGAAAGCGCAAAGAATTAAAGTATGAATTCTACCTTCCAAGCATCAAAGAAATGATGAGCGAAGCTATGAAGGTTCTCTCGTATGCCTTGGGACGTGAGATTAAGTCATTTGATGAATGTATGAAATTCTCTACGCAAGAGATGTATCAAATTGCCACGAAGGTAAAAAACTTCTCAACAGCTCTATCTTACCTATATGAGAGTTATTACATTTCCATTCTTGCGATCAATTATCTCAAAGGCGGAAGTTTTACTCAGGATAAGTTCCTGCAAGTGGTAAAAGAATTATTTCAGCTGGAAATTGAGCATGGTAGAGTGATTCGTTACAATGAGGCTTTTGCTGTGCCTATTTTGAAAGATACTTTGATTCATTTCCAGAATGAGAAAGTTCTAGGTCGAAATGATGCCCGTGAGTTTTATGTAAATGATCAGGAAAAACTAGAAGTTGCTCTCGATAAATTTGTAAAAGATCTAAACGATCAGGTTGCGATTAATGTGAAGTTCAATAAGGCTTCATTATGAAAGAGCAGTTACCTAATCTTAGGCTCCTGCTTTTAGAATCAGGTGAGTGGGGCAGGGACTGGCAGTCGCTGGCAAATCAGCTGGATCAAAAACTAGAAGATAAGGGTTTGGAATTGAGTGTGCAGGATATCTATATCCAATTCATTTCCTGGCCCAAAGTTCCTCAAGTTTTGGTGGGTAGGTCATTTCTTGGCCCATTGATTGAAATGGAGTCGCCCTTTATAGTTAATGACTGGGAAACGGAAGAAGTTGATCTTTTTCCATTGCAATCCGTGCAGTGGGAGGATCTTTTTGAAGAAGTGGCGCAAATCAAGGCCAAAAACCAGCTAGGTAGTGACTTCGTGATTGTATTTAAGCGCCGAATGATGGAAGGCCAATTAGGGTTTATTAAACAAGTGTTATTCCGTTAATGCTTGTCAGGTTAACGGTTACATTGTAATTTTTTGTCTGTTTTATAGATGCCCAAGTATTGATGGAGGTGGGTTATTACCGAGAAGATTCAAGAACCACGCGTAAATGAGAAAATTCGTGCTCACGAGATTCGTTTAATTGGCGATGATGGTAAAGCATACGGTGTGGTGACTCTGGCGCAGGCGCGTTTAATGGCCGATTCAGAGGGACTAGATTTAATTGAGATTTCCCCAAGTGCTAAACCACCAGTGGTGAAGATGATGGACTATGGGAAATACAAGTATCAGGTCCAGAAAAAGGTCGCTGAAGCGAAGAAAAAACAAGTAGTCATTGAAGTAAAAGAGATTAAGTTCAGACCAAATATTGAAAAACACGATGTGGAAGTAAAAACAAAATCGATCGAAAAATTCCTTGATCAAGGGGATAAAGTGAAGCTTTTGATGCAATTCCGTGGACGTGAAATGGCCCATAAGGACCTTGGTCTAGCTAAATTTACTGAAATTCTTAAGTATCTTGTAGAGACTAAGAGCGCAGTGGTAGAAGCTGAGCCGAAGTTTATGGGGAATCGCGTTATTGCGATGATTGCTCCAGGCAAGAAAAAATAGTTAAAAAGACTTTATCTATTGGTTATCCCGTGATAACTTCATGCACTCTTTTAGGGTGCATTTTTTTACGAATTTAGGGAGCATATATATGGCTAAAATGAAGACAAAGCGTGCAGCTGCTAAGCGCTTTAAAGTTACTGCAACAGGTAAGATTAAGTATAAAAAATCTCACCTACGTCACCTTCTTATCAATAAGTCTAAAAAGGCTAAGAAAGATAAAGGGACTCCAGGATATGTAAATCCTGCTGATTATCATAACGCAATCTCTTGTATTCCATACCTGAGATAATTTTTTATTAATATTCGAGAGTAGTGAATCAGGGTTAAGTGAATTGATATTCCCCCTGTGAACGAAGAAGGAGACAACTATGTCACGTGTACGCCGCGGGTTTAAGGCCCGTCAAAGAAGAAACAAAATTTTAAAACTTGCTAAAGGTTTTCATTTCGATCGTCGCACGAAGTATAAGCATGCTTCAGAGACTGTTCGTCGTGCTCTTCATTACGCATATATTGGCCGTAAACTTCTTAAAAGAGATGTTAGAAAGCTTTGGATTGTTCGTATTAATGCTGGTGCTCGTATGCTCGGCACTTCTTACTCACAATTCATTTCTGGTCTTAAAAAGAAGAATATCGAAATCAATCGTAAAATGCTTTCTGAGCTTGCGATTCATGATTTCAATGCTTTCAAGGCCATCTTTGAAGCTACTAAATAATTTGCCCTGACTTTAAGGCCCTCTTTATGAGGGCCTTTTCTTTTCTAAGTGTCTGAAATTTCGTAAAACCTCGTATTTTCCCCAAAAAAAAGATAACTTTTTTTATTGAACAAATTACTTTTACTGCTAACCTATTAATTATTAGTGCATATTGCCGATAAGCTTTTGAAACTTCATGGGGGAATTTCAATGAGCATGACTAAAGCTGACATTGTTGAACGTATTTACAAGGAAGCAGGGTTCTCAAAAAAAGAGGCTGCTGAATTAGTCGATTTGGTATTCAAAGTAATTAAAGATACTTTGGCCAAGGGTGAAAAAGTGAAAATTTCTGGTTTCGGGAATTTTTCTATTCGTGACAAAGCTACTCGAGTAGGAAGGAATCCTCAAACAGGAACTGCGATGAACATTAGTGCTCGTCGTGTACTTACTTTTAAACCATCGCAAATTTTAAAAGAAGACATTACTGACAGGTATTCTCACCGTTTAGATGAAAATGGGAATGAAGACGTTACTGTTAAAGCTAAAGAAGCAGTGCCTCGTGCACTTAGTTCTTTCTTGAACAACATCGATGATACTGTTTACAGTGACGACGATGATAATGATGATGAGTAATGATTAATTCCTCCATGATTCCTCAGAAAAGTAGTTTCAAATTTCAAGAGCTCACCCCAATTACTGGGGTGAAGCCTTATGTCATTAGATTCTGGGAAACTGAGTTTCATGAGATTAATCCCGTCGAATCTGATTCTGGTCAAAAAATTTATTCTCGCCAAGATGTTGAATTTATCCTGAAAATCAAAGAGCTTCTTTTTGATAAGAAATTATCAATTCCCGAAGCGAAGAAAATGCTGAGTGAGCTTGATTCTTTTGAAGAGGCAGCAGTTGCGGCGGTAGCAGTTGTTCCTGCTGATTTCACGGAAGTTTCAAACCTTCTTCACGCTGCTCTTAGGGAAATTAGGGTGATTAAAGAGAAGAGAAGCTGGTAATCCAGTTGGCCATTTTCTCTTTGAACTGTTCTGGGAAGTGACCTAATAGGATCTCTGAATTTTCCGTAAAATTCTTTTTATTCTTATCCAGATATTCTTTCATCATAGCAGTGGTGTGGACTAGTTTCTGTTTTTTGAGGATACTGTAGAGTTGATCAAGTTTCTTTGTGAGAACTTCCAGCGTTTCATCAGGGTAGAGGAGAAAAGGATTAATTTCCAACTCATGTTCACTCACTGTTTTCTCTGTCAATTCACCGAGGTCATCCAGTAGCTGAAAACTTACGCCAATAACATTTCCTAGAAGAAAATAGTCTTTCATTTCCTGAAATTTATAAGGTCGGGCTATAAGGTAGCTGCCGATGATGGCCGCTTGAATGAGTCTTGCCGTTTTTAATTCATGAATACGTACAATTTGATTTAAGTTGGCCTTGCCCTGAGCACCTAAATCTAGAAATTGGCCAAGGATTAAACCCTTCGCACCATTGGCCCAGCCAAAAAAGTTATGAATGAGTTTTAATTGTGAGTTCTGAATTTTATTAATTTCATTGAATGAGTGAATCAAAAGAGCATCGCCTGCAAGGATGGCCTTCCACTCACCAAACGCCGCATGGGTTGATAGTTTCCCTCTGCGGTACATGTCATTGTCCATGCTAGGAAGATCGTCATGAACGAGAGTGTAAGCGTGATGGGTTTCAATCGCAGAAGCGAGATGAAGATGATCTTCTGTGAGTACGGGGCCTAGATCCAAAGCTATGGCCTCAATTAGTTTTGGGCGAAAGAGTTTTCCAGCAGGCAGTACTGCATAATCCATAATTTTTTTGAGTTCAGGGTGATGAACAGAAGTTTTTAGGGATTTTTCAATGGACTCGATCAGCATCGCGCTCTTTCCTTGTAGGGGTGCTCAATGTTGGGGTCTAGCTCGAAAGGTTTATCTGTAAAAAAAGATTCATCTTAGAGAGCTACGTGCACAATTTTGATTTTCCTGCCGTCTTCTACAGGTCGGTAAGCTTTCACAAACTGCTTTTCAGTTGGCCACCCCAACATTGGCCAACCCCATCTTTCCTTTATTTGAAAGTAGGAGCGCCTAATGTACCACCAATTTTTAACTGATAAAAGCCATCTTTTATGGCGTAATTCTCAAGCATCATCTCCAAGAGAGGAATGCTTTGTTTCATTCCTTCAGAAAGCTTCACTTCACCACTAAGGGCCAGCTGTGAGCTCATCGTATTGGTCTTGGAGAGGTTGATGTTACCAACGAAATTAGCGCGAATAGGAGAGTCCTGATTCGCTCCACCAATAATGAATTTATTGATCTTTAATTTGGCGTCATCGGCCGTTTCAATATCAATAAATAGATCCTTAATATTCATGTGTGGAAGAGCAAAACCTTGGATATTCTGGCCAGGAAGTTCGAAGTTTGAACTTGAAGCCTTGAGAGTAAGCTCAGAGAGTGCGTTGTCATCAAGGCCCGCGCGCATATCAACAGTCAGGCTCCCTTTTAGTTTCAATTGAGGAAACAGAGGAGCAAGTTTAGAGAGATCAAGTTTTTGGTCTTTAAGACGCACCGACTGCTTACCTATGCCCAGAACATAATGAAGGGAAAGGTCTTGTCCATAAAGACGGGTATCAGCCTTAAATGGAATACCGAAAGGTGAGAAACTAATCAGGTGATAATTGATCGTAATTTTCTTGAAGAAAAGATCCTCTGCCGCACCCGTACAGGTCATTGGAACAGCGAGGTCAGAGATGATCACTTTAGGAAGAAGAAATTCGATATCCAGCTGAGTGAAAGTTGCCGGGCAGCCGCTGCTTTTTAGAGCATTCAGAATTAAATCATTAAGTTTGCCACTGATAGGGAAGTAACTCAAAAAACTAAGAATGAAAATAATGGGAATAAAGATGATGAGAAGATATTTTTTGATCTTAAACTTATAATCAATAAGATCAAGTGACTTAATTTCAGTACTCATTATTCTTCATCCGATTCTTGAGAAACAACGCTGTAATGAATTCCTACAAAACTTCCCTGAAGAAGATTTGTATTCTCATTTCTGATAATTTGAATACTTTGAATGCGGAATTTTTCTCTGCGAATGAAACCCATAAAAGTATCCATAAGTTCATTAACGCTCATCTCTTTAAAAGAAAAAGTCGCCTGAGAATTGACAATGGATGAGGAAATCTGGTCAGAGGTAAAGTTTGAAACTTTGATTTTATTCAAATCTACAGTTGGTCCAACGGCACTTGATATTTTTGAAATAATCATCTCAGAACTGTCGATTGGATTTTGTGAGAAGATGTTGCTAGAGATATCTCGCACACCTTGATTCTTTGCCAGAATTTCATTGGCCTTCTTGTAGATTTCCACTCTTTGAGAAAAATCTGATTTGAGACTCTGGTTTTGGAAAAATAGAAAAGTCACCAGGATCATTGGTATTGCGACCAGGGCAATCATCATTCCTGATTTCAGGAATTTTTGTTGATCGTCTTCCAGGTTGGTGTAGAAATCAAGAAATGACTGATAATTAGGATGAGTCTTTAATTTATCGAGTCCTTGAAATACTTCAGTATCTAGTCTTTTAAAAAGAGCATTTTTCATATTAGTACTCAGCATTTAGTTGAATCGTTTTTTCGTCAATATCCTCAATCACAACAGCAGAAAGTGCTGAACCGGATAGCTGTGATTTTAAGCTGGCGATAATCTTGGCATCCTCTGCAGTAAATCTGGCCGAGATTTTCTTATCTTCTGTTACCTGATATTCAATCAGAGTTGCATCGAGTTTTCCCATGGCCTGAGAAATGATCACCAGAGGAGAAAGTGCCTGAATGTGAACTGCTGATTGAATGGTTGAAACTTCCTGTTCAATGGAGCGGGTTCTTTTTGTTAAATGGCTTAATATTTCTTCTGGCTGGCCTTGAATATTTCTTCTCAGACGTGGAGTTAGATTCAATTCATCATTTTTTAGAATCGTGGTGAGTTTGTTATTAACCACTTTAATATCTTGATTAATGAAGTAGCGCTCAACAAAAAGTGCGGCGACAAAAAGCAGAGTGGCGGCCGCAACACGTGTTCCAATAAAGCCAAACGAGTGAAGAGGAAAGTCGATTCCTGAAGCCTGAGCGTATTTACCTGTCAGTAAATTAATCAGTAGGTCTTTTCTGCGGTAGCTTCCAGCAAGGAGATTGGCCAGAAAGTATTTAGTACGGGACTTATGATTAAGATCGATCTTGGTAGTATCAATGTCATTGAATGGATTAAAAAGTTCTACTTCAGTCATCCATTTTTCTGAAAGATAAGCATTAATGTTTTTAATGTTTGAACTTCCGCCAGTGATGTAAACCTTGTCTAGTTTTAGACCAAAGTTAACTTTAAGACCAATTTTCCAGCGATTAAAATCGAAATTAAGTGTTGAGAAAACTCTGTCCATTGCATTGGCAAATTCTTTCTGAGCTTCATTGACTTCGCCATACTGAGAAGTTGTCAGTAAGAAAGCATTTTGATGTTTATAAATCTGAGCCTCATCAGCTTCGATTTTATAAGTTTCAGAAATCATCTCGTTAATGTGTTGTCCGCCAAAATAGCTCACATTATTTACGATCAATTTTGAATTGTAGAAGAAGTAGGCCTTGGTTGTTTTATGGCCAAGATCAAGAACACAGATACAGCCTTGCTCACTATTCTGTTGAAAGTAATTTTCTAAAGCAGAAGTTTCTGTGGTGAGAATAGAAGGTGTTGTCTTAAATTTTTGGATTAGCCCAAAGTAATCATCGAAGGTAGTTTGCTTAACAAGTTCGACGATGGCACTGTAATGAGTCTTTTGATTATCAAGGCGATAAGAATAATGAGTCTCAGACAGTGAGTAGGGAAGATCTTCCTCAAGCTGAAAGGGAAGCATCAGTTCAGCTTTCTTCTTGTTCTTGACAGGAAGCTGCAGAAAGCGGGAAGTGATAATTTCATTTTCTGCTTGATAGATAACTTTGGTATCAGGCAGTTTATATTCATCGAGAATATCTTTAACAACCCTCATCTGAGCTTCATAAAAATTTTCAATCTGATTTTCTTTTTGATAATCAGCAATGATAATTTCGCTCATTTTCTGATGCTGAACTTTTTTGCGTTCAACATGAGATGAGATGAATTTTACACTATAATTTCCTAAATCTATGGCCAGTATATGCATAGATTTATTTTAAAACAGACTCGAATTGTTTCCTAGCTAATTTACTTGGATTTCAATAATACGTGGCTCGTATAACTGAGTTTTTTGATCTGTTGCCCCGCCAGTACCACCAGTGCCACCCGTCGCTCCATTAGGATTATTTGCTCCGCCAGCTGGGTTGGTCGGATTGTTAGGATTGTTGGGGTCATTAGGGTTAGGATTATTGGGGTTCGTTGAAGTCGTTGATGTGGTCATCGATCCGACACTGACAATCGCAATGATCGTGTAGTTAGAGCGATTATAGATTCCTTCCGCGACAATCTTAAAAAGATTGGGGTTAGATGAGAAGGTGAAGCCTTGTTTAGTGAAGAGCTCAATTCGTTGATTAAAATAGTCTTCAGTCAGGTTGCGTGCCGTCGAGACAAAATATTTTTTAAGATCTTCAGTGGTATTAAAATAACGAACTTTTGTCGGATCATTTTTAAAAGTAAAAAACTCCTCAATGTCGTTTTCCATCAGCGTAGGAAAGAGGAGCTTTAGCATATTGGCCGAAAGTTTATTCAGGTCAATTTGGTTAGTTGGATAGAATGAGAACTCATTTTTAACCAGTTCAACTAGTTCGTCATCCCATCCAGGGATGGCATAAATCTCACTGGAACTGCCAAGTGGCCCATATTTAGGAGTGATATCTGCTTGCTGAAAGTTGGCACTTGCTTGAGCTGAAAACGGGTCTTGGGCCAGAACTCCCTGATCAGACATATAGAACTTAAGGTTTGAAACAAGCTCTTGATAGTTGATACGCGAATACTTTTCAGCAAAGATCTCATCCGTATCTTTCTTTCTATCGGCCAGAGTTTTAAGCATGTAATAAAGGGACTGATCAACTGAAACATCATTTAAAATAGCGGTCTCAGAAGTATCAAGGCGCGAGCTGACTTTATCAAAGTCGGTATCAGGATTATAAGTGAGATAACTTAAACGCAGCTGATTGAGATTAATTCTATTGGAGATACTCTGAATAGAGACTCTCATTTCTCCGTCAAGAATAGATTCTTGCTGGAATTTCTCTACCGTACTTTTGAAAGCTGCCGCTGCTCCATTGGGAACAGGAATAGGGTACATAAATGGGACTTCCCAAAGCTGATTGAGAAGTTGTGGTGAAACAGTGGTTTTTGCTGTCTCGTTACTTTGTACTTTATTATAAGCTTCAACATAAAGTTTGAGCCTTGTGATGGCCATTTGCAGTCCTGATTCGGCCATCAGTTTTGCCTGCGACTTATCCAAAATATTAGTCGTTTTGATACGAGAGATCTTGGATTCAAAAGTAAACTCTGAATAAATCATTAACAGAAAGATAATGGTCGTCATAATCATAATGAGCGCAACACCTTTCTGGTTTTTCAGAATATGTGAGAGATCTTTAATTATCATCTTCAAAACCTCCGGCCCCATTACCATTTGTTATACTTCCGTTGGTCTGTCCACCTGTGGTAAGACCTCCTGTTGATCCTGAGGTTGCTCCCCCAGTTGCTCCGGAAGTGGTATTTGTTCCTTGAGTTGTCGGCACAGGAGCGACCAGTGGCCAATGAGTTCTAAAAACTTTGATTAATTCTCTTTTAACTCCGCTTTCGTCGTACCAGACGATCTTCATCTTCACACCACGAATAATATTTTCACCATTTTTAATACTGCGAAGACTTGTTTCCCATTTTCTGCGGTCAAGATCCCAAAACTGGAATTCGAGGTTTTCAACATTCTCCAGCAGTACGGCCTTTTTCACTTTATCAGGATTTTCCGGGTCAATACGAGTATCTTCCCATGGATCACTGTTGGCGATGTAGCGGACAAGATTTTTTACATTTGAGGGAATGGCCTCATTTCTTGGTTCATCAGTATTAATGACCTGATCCTCAAGAGAGTAGCGAACCCATGCGAAGTGAGACTGTGTAGAGTTTTGAGTTTTTCTTCTGTTGGCAGTGGTAAAGAATTCAAAAAAGTTTTTCTCAGGAGCATAGAATCTCGGAACAGGAATTCCTTCCGCACTCACTGCTGAAAAGTGCTGGCTGACCTGAAAGCGGTTACGAAGCTGCTCTCGGTACATATTCACATAGTTTTGCTGATTGCTCATGCCTCCATCTGGACTCATTCCGCCATTGTTAGCGGCGAATGCCATCGGAGTGGAAAAATAAAGAGGTGAGTAGGTCTGGGTAATATCCCAATCCATTCGCGCCAAAGCCGTTTCAATTTGTAAATTATCTTCATTGATTTGAGTAGTGCGCTCTTTAGTATTAACGGCATCGTCAGTAATCTGAACAACTCCAAACGTGATAAACGCGAGGAGACTGATGGCGATAAGAATTTCTAAAAGGGTAAAACCCTTTTGATTGTTAGAAGCCCACATTCAGTTGCACTCTTTGGTTGTAGTCAGTGATATAGCTTGAAAGAGAGTAACTCATTCCTGTCTCTTTGTTTCGGACAGTGATACGAACTTGCCATAGCATTCTTTCAATATTTTTTTTCAGCTGCTCAAAAATCACTTTTTCAAGTCCTGAATTACGATTGGCCTTGTTGGCATTGTTGTAATAGGAGCTATCACCGCCGCCACCGCCTTCTTCGCCACCTTGACCTTTTTGGGCAAAGAGCTGACCGAAGTCGGGGATTTCCATTTTTCTAATCTCAAGATCATATTCAAAATGGGAGAATTCTGTTTCTGTGAATTTTTTTGTTTCAATGCTGTTTCTTTGAGCATTGGTAAACTTGGGAGGATTAATGAGCAGCTCATTCATCGTTCTTTCAGCGAGAGTGTGGAGTTCAAGCTGTTGTTCGGAATTGACCGAATCGGCAACATTATAGCCCTGAGAACTCAAAAAAGCTGAAATGAAGAAAGCGAAAAGAGTTATCGCAATCATCACTTCAAGAAGAGAAAATCCCGATTCATTTTTCAGTTTCACAGTCGCCACTCTCGATAGATTGTTGTCATCTTAGTTTGCAGGATATCTTCGATTCTTGAAACACTTTCTGTATTAAGTGGTTCAAAATAATTTTTTGTTTTATTTAAAAATGGTGAAACTTCTAAGTAAGCAAATTCTTCAATTGTTCCAAAGAAGAAGAGGGCAGAGTCTTTTTCACCAGTCGGATAAAAATAAATTGTAGGAGTGCCTTCCTGGATCAGACCTTTCTGGTCACCGATACCAACTCCGAGAACCATCACTTCTTCGGAGATTTCAAACTTAATATCTTCAAATTCTTCCACCGGAGTGAATTGAGAAGAAAACTTCTTTTGCTGTTCTCCCCAGATCTTTCTCTCAGCAACCGACATTTTAGAGACGTCGGGTGACTCGGGAATAGGGACATTGCCGGAAGGACCATATTCGACAACATAGTTTACAGGAGTACTTTCCAAATCAATTTTTAGACGAACAATAGCATTACGAAGAATCGCTTCATTTTGAGCAAAACGAACAGCGCGATCAAAATTATCGACGGCAGTCTTGAGCTCTCTATGACGTTGAGTACTGTCCCCGGAAGGTATGGCCAAGAACATAAGGGCAGCAAGAAGAAGGGCCACCAGGATTTCAATAAGTGAAAATCCTTGGGTGGCCCAAATTTTAGAATTAAAGGTCTTTTGAGTTGATGTCAGCATCTACGCCTTCGCCACCTTCGGCGTTATCAGCACCAAGGGAGATGATTGTAAATGTTTTACCATCTGATTCGTAGATGTATTCATTATCCCAAGGATCAAGAGGAATTTTTCCACCTTCAATGTATCCACCTGGAGCATAACGCTTACATTCTCTTCCACCAGTAGGCTTTTCAATAAGAGCATCAAAGCCCTGATCTGTTGTTGGGTACGTGTTACAGTCTCTTCTGAATTCTTTAAGACGATCAGCTAAAGACTTCATCTGAATTTTTGCTGTTTGTACTTTACCTTCTTGAAGGTTTTCAAATACACGTCCACCTACGAATGTACCAGCAAGAGCTAGAAGGGTAAGGGCGATGAGGATCTCAATTAAGCTCATCCCTTGCTCTGATTTAACTATAACTTTCAACTGTTTTAACATGGAAAACTCCTTATTCACTAACGAAGGCTATTCAGATTCATCATTGGGATTACTACTGCAAATACAATAAACCCAACTGCTGCTCCCAGAAATATCATCATTAAGGGTTCAAGTACAGAGGTGAGTCCATTGATTTTTGATTGTACTTGATCCTCGTAATTTTCTGAAATGATTTTTAGCATTGGTTCAAGTTCTCCTGTTCTCTCACCCAGTCGAATCATATGGGTAACAAGAGTTGGGAAGTGACCACTTTGCATCAATGGACCGGTAAGACTCGCACCTTCTGAAACACTGATGCGTGCTTTTTCTACCGCATCTTTCATGTGCACATTAGGGATGAGGTTTTTAACGATGGTAAGGGCGGCCAAAATAGGCACTCCTGAATTGAGAAGTGTTCCTAGCGTAGAACAAAAACGGCTCACATTGATCATTTTTGTCAACATTCCCAGCATAGGAAGTCTAAGTTGCAGGGCATGCCATTTGGATCTTCCACCTTCCGTATTAATATAGCGATGAATCAAGAAGACAGCGATGATAATTCCGGCAAATGTGGCCCACCACCAGTCCTGTAAAAAATTTGAAATCTGAATACAAATTCTAGTAATAAGCGGCAGCTCTTTTTTCATGGAAGTGAAGATTTTAGCAATCTGCGGGATCACAAAGATGAAAATAACATTCATCATCACAAATCCAAAGATTCCCATAAGAGCAGGATAGGTCATGGCCCCACGAATTTTATTTTTTAATTTCACTTGAGATTCAGTGAAGTCGGCAAGTCTAAGTAGAACGACTTCAAGAGTTCCTGAAGCTTCTCCGGCCTCCACCATGTTAACAAAGATGGAGTTGAAAACCTTAGGGTGATCTTGCAGGGCCTTCGCAAGACTTGAACCTTCGTTTACTTTTTGGCGAAGATCAGCAAGAACTAATCGAAGATTGGCATTATCTACTTGGTCAGTGAGGGCAGCGAGTGCCTCTACAATTTGAATTTTGGCACGAATAAGAGTGGCCAGCTGTCTGGTCATCATCGCCAAGTCATCTACTGGAACACCACTACCTATTTTAAAAAGGTTTGGTTTTCCCGCAGTCCCTTGTGCTTTCTGCTCTTTAATCTCGATAAGCATAACGCCCATCGATTTAATTCTTTGTTTGGCAGCAACAATACTCTCAGTATTGATAGTATTCTTAACTTCTTTGCCGGTGCGATCTAAACCTTTATAAGAGTAAATAGGCATTAGTTGGCCTCTTCAGAGTTAATAGCTCTCATCACTTCATCTACCGAAGTAACACCCTCGAAAATTTTATCAAGAGCATCTCCACGAAGTGTTCTCATACCATTTCTAACAGCTGCTTTTTTAATAGTAGCAGCATCTGCTTTTTGAATAATCAGAGCACGAATTTCATCATTGATAAGAAGAAGTTCAGATACAACTGTTCGACCTGCGTAACCAGTATTAGAACATTTTGCACAACCAACCGGTTTGAAGATTGTGGTATCAGCTGGAACATTTTCTACATCGAGAACTACTTTCTCAAAATCAGAAATCTTAGTTGGCTGCTTACATTCTTTACAGAGTGTTCGAACAAGTCGTTGAGCAAGAACTCCTACTAAAGATGAAGAGATCAAAAACGGCTGTACACCCATATCAATGAGTCGAGTTGGTGCACTTGAAGCATCATTGGTGTGGAGAGTAGATAATACAAAGTGACCGGTAAGTGAGGCGTTGATGGCCATCTCTGCTGTTTCTTGGTCACGGGTCTCTCCCACCATCACCACGTCCGGGTTTTGTCGAAGAATAGAACGAAGGGCTACAGCAAAAGATAGTTCAATTTTATGATTCACTTGAATCTGAGAAATACCAGGGATTTCATACTCCACCGGATCCTCAACAGTAATGATCATTTTATCAGGTGAATTAATTCTATCTAGAATAGCAAAGAGAGTAGTGGTTTTACCATGACCTGTTGGACCAGTAACATAAAGAACTCCGTGCTTATGGCTGGCAAGTTCTTGCAGACCTTCTAGTACTTTCCCTCTGAAACCAAGTGTCTCAAGTTTAAGGGCCGTATTATTCTTCTCTAGAATCCTCATTACAATTCTCTCTCCTGATTGGATAGGAATTGTAGAGAGACGAATATCAATATCTTTACCGGCAATTTTAATCTTAATACGACCATCTTGAGGAAGACGCTTTTCAGCAATATCAAGTTTTGCCATAACTTTAATACGGCTTGATACAGCAGCGTGAGTTTTCTTCGGTTGTCTTAAAATTTCAGTCATCACCCCGTTAATGCGGAAGCGATAAACTGTTTCTTTGTCATAAGGCTCAATGTGAATATCTGATGCTCTTTCCTTCACTGCACGAAAAATTACCGAGTTTACAAAACGAATCACGGGAGCTTCATCAGCAGTGGCATCAAGAATATCAATAGGTCCTTCAAGATCAAGATTCTCTTCAAATTCCTGATCTTCAATCGAATCTACAATGTTTCTATTGGCCTTTTCGTAGACGCGGTTGATGGCGTCTTCTAAACGAGCAGGAGTAGTGCAGATGATCTTGATCTCTTTTTTGAAGATCATGTGAAGATCATTGATCACATTATAATTAAAAGGATTACTCATTAAAACGGTGACGCAAAAATCAGTTTCAAAACAAGGAAGAACCTGATGGTGTTTTGAGTAGTTGATGGAAAGATCTTTTACCAGATTGGGATCAATATCTTCGAGCTTAATATCGATTTGAAAAGGAATGCCAATTTGCAGACAAACGATTTTAATAAGGTCATGGGGCTGGATAAAGTTTTTTTCAACCAGGATATCTCCAAGAAGTCCACCCTGGATTTCTTGAGTTTCTAGGGCTTCATTAAGTTGAGCGCGCGTGAGGTGAGTATTCTTTAATAAGAGCTCGCCAATTTTTTCTTTCGATTGCTCAAAGCTTCCTAAAACTTCACTTGATAAATTCATAAGAGTTTTACCTTACCACTTGAATTATACGATATTGAAATTATAGCACGCCCCGCGAACGGGGCGCTAGAAAACTATAAATGAAAGGGATTAATTTTGACCGGAACTCTTTTCGCGAATGATTTCTTGATAATTCGGAGTGTCCCACTCGTCTTCATCACGGCGATTTCTGATTTCGTCATTGTTTAGGTCGCGGTATTTAGCGGCACTTTCTTCATCATAAAGAGGGGCAACCATTTGACGATCAAGTTTTGCGTTGAGTTCATTGCTCAACTTCTTGCTTGGATCCTCATCATCACCGGTAAACATTTCCGACATACCAGAATTTCTTTTCTCAAGAACGTCTTTGGTATTTTGCGAAGCCGTTTTGTCATAAGGAGCAATAATCTTCGGTGTCATAAAGAATAGCAGGTTTACCTTAGTCAGGTTTCTCGACTTATTCTTAAATAACCATCCAAGAACCGGAATATCTCCTAGAACAGGAACTTTATTGCTCGTAATGGTTTCACGATCGCGTAGTAGTCCACCCATGGCCACAGTATCGCGATCACGGACCATTACTTCAGTGATAGCAGAACGAGTAGTGGTCGGACGTCCACCAGACTGAGATGCTGTTCCTGTGTCTTGGAAGTCATCAATCTTCTGGTTAATTTTTAATTTCACGAAACGTGTCACTTTATTAATCTGCGGAGTGATTTTTAAAGAAAGTTTCGCTTCCTGTTGAGTTGTACTGAAAGACTGAACCCCACCGCTTGAAACGGTCGCATTCTGAATAGGTACTGTATCTCCGACTTCAAACGTTGCCTCTGTGTTGTCCAGGGCCAGAATCTGAGGTGTTGCCAGCACGTTAGTAGAAGTGTGGCTTGCGATGGCCTTAATGAAAGCGTTAACTGCATTGACGGTTACGGTTGAAGAGCTTGAACCAGTTCCCGCTGTGATTTTTCTTGTTGGACCAATACCTACACCGGCAAAAAATCCACCAAGGGCAGTAGGAACACCAGTTGTGAGAAGGTTAAGAATATCGGATGATCCAGAGTTCGTTAGACCTGCACGCTGAATATTTCCGTTACCGTAAGCACCGGCATACTCAACACCAAAACTTTTAATCTTAGTAATGTTGGCCTCTAAGATTAATCCTTCAACATAAACTTGGTCACGTGGAATATCCAGACGACCGATAACATCTTTTAATGTTAACCAGTCAGTAGGAGATGCTGTTACCACAAGTGCGTTGTTATTTTTATCTGAAGTAATTTTAACTTCTGCTGAGAAAATAGGGTTTGTTGGTTCCCCAGAAGCAGATGTCGAGAAGCGCGAAGCCGCTCCTGCTGCTGCTCCACCCGTTCTTTGTGAAGCACCTGTTACAATACTTTGAAGAGTTTTTGAAAGTTCTTCAGAGTCACCATAGTTTAGATAGTAGACGTGAACTCTATTTGAACTGCTAGAAACTAGCTTCACATCTAGTTTTAAGATAAGGTCACGAAGTTGTTTCGCCCCTTCTGCATTGGCCATCGCAATGATGGAGTTTGTTCTAGGTTCCGCAATAATTTTTGAAATAGAGGTTGTCGTGTCACTTGAAGCTCCACCTGCAGCACTAAAGCGAGGAGTAGCACTGTTTTGTCCTCTGGCACCGGCGCTTGAGCCACCTTTAAGAATATTATCTAAAAGTTTGGCAATCTCTTGGGCCGAAGAGTTTTTCACTTTTACAATTTGCAGAGATTCTTCGTGTCCTGGAACATCAAGGAATTTAACCATCTTGGCAAGACGGTTAATGTTTGAACCGGTATCAGCGATAATAATAGTATTTGTCTGTTTGATATCAATGATTCGCCCATACCGAGACATGAATGGACGGAAGTTTCGGGCAATCTCTGCAGCTGAAACGGATTTAAGAGAGATAACTCTCATCACATAGTTTTCTGTATCAGGTGTGTAGTTACCTGTATAAATCTTTGTCGGCGTATAACGAATTTCACGAGCATTGATAACTTTATAGAAAGCTCCTGATTTAACCAGCGAGTATCCGGCCATATTAAGGGCAGCAAGATAAGCTTTCCAGGCATCTCCTACAGTAATCGGAGTGGGAGCGATGATTGATACTTTACCTTTTACATCCTTATCAAGGATGAGGTTAATTCCCGTCAGCTTTTGCATGTGACGAGTGATCTCCATGATATCTGTATCAGGGAAATCAAATGATTCAACAATCTCAGGACCGAACGCTGTCTCAGGATTTAAGTTTACATATTTTTCATTCTTAGGTTGTGCCGCTAGCTTGGTAGATGGACGGTTACCAAAAGTTTTGTTGTTGGCCTCATCTTCCGGAGTATCGGCCGCTGCATTATCAAAAATAACTTCTTCAGCATCATCAGGATTAATAAAACCAGAATTAGGATCGGCCGATCTTTCAGCTGCTTCTAGGGCCGCTTGCGCTTCATCTTCAGTCATTGAATCAAGGTCAGTCACTGATGAAAAGTTTTGCGGAGGCTGATTACCATCTGGATCAACAACAGGTTGAGCACCTTCAGTATTAAAATTAGTCTGGGAACGATACTTATCGAACTGAGCTTGCGTTGGAGTAGTGGTCAGTATTGAGGCAATAATGACTGGTGCTACTAAACGAGTACTTTGACATCTTGTCTTCATTAAATCGTTCCTTATCACTTAATTGAATATTCTTGTGTTACTTCAGAACCTTCTCGACGAATTCCTAACGAGAGATTTTCTACATTTTTTATCTTACCAAAAAGGCTCATGACCTCATTGATATTCTGAATCGGTTGCCCGTTAATACTTGTAATAATATCTTGATCTTGAAGGCCCAGATAAGGGAAGATTCCTTCTGGATCCATCTCTGTCATTCTAAACGCCATTGTTCCATCAGGATTCTGGATAGGAACGGCCTTGGCCTGAGTGAGGATTTGACCAATATCTTTTAGTTTTTCATTGATAAGAGATTTTGAGATTTTAAAATTATTCCCAGAGTTCTCGATGCCTGGAATTGTTTTATTTTTTAAGAATGTTTTGCTCTGACTTGGAGACAACACACTGATTGGTGAACTCTTGGCAAGGGCTGGGTTCTCATTTCTTACTGCTTCACAGGTTCCAGTCTGAAGATTTTTAACAACGATTTCATCTCTTTTGATTTTAAAGATTTCTGCCATGTTCTGAATCTTATCACCAATACGCACTTCGAGAAGCTTGCGATCACTTCTTACTTGAACACTTGCGAGTGATTTCACCTCATCCTGTAGGACAACAGCATTAACAAGTTTAAGTGGAAGACTTGTTTTTTGAGATGCTGATTCGCATTTTGATTGACTGGCAATTTGTACAGGACCTTTACCTTTATCTGTGCGGAAAGGATTAAGAGTCTTCACAAGGTTCAAACTGTTGGCATTGAAGTCATCAGTGACGTTGACTGAAATTTCTGAATGTCTTGCTACATGAGGAAGTTGAGTCCCTTTAAAAGCAAGAGCAGTTAGTTTTCCCACTTGGTAAGTGATGAGAGCAATAAGAAAAATCAAGAATGTCTGGTGAATTGTTTCTCGACTGCTAGGCAGCAGGACTTTATCAAGCCATACCACAATTTTTTTCGCACTATTAGAAGCACGAAGAGCATTGAAACTTGCTTCAAATTTTCTTTCTTTGAGAGCGTTTTTGGGAAGTTGTACTTTTGTTAACTTGGCCTTCCAAACACTGAGACGATTAGAGACATCGGCCATCTTCAAAGCGAAACTTGCTTTGAGTTCTTCTAGTTTAGAAGGAGAAGGGATCTTCTGAAATTCCGGTGTGAAATCTTCATTTTGTTCTTGGAGAGGAGGCGTTTCTACTCTCGACTCTTCAATTTTCTCTTCACTGTTAGAGACTGCTTCAAGTGCCGGAGGAGTTTCTTGATCGCTTTCCTCAGCAACCACTTCATATTCATCTTCATCTTCCCATTCCTGGGCACGACGGCGAGAGAACTTAGATTTTAAAAACTCTTTGATTTTATTTATCATTAATTCATTTTCATCAAAATCAGCATTTTACGCAAGAGCATAAGAGTACAAAATAAAGGAGAGTTTTTTTGTCGGCTTAAACTTCTCTAGAGTTTCACTGTACTTTGAAACGGAAGCTTTATTATAATGTTCTTAACATTATATAAGTTCTAAAGGATATAAGATGTCAGCTAATGATTCCCAGAAAGAAATTCCATCAATCGCTCAGGCAATGTTCTACGGAGAAGTATTGGAAGATGAAGCTTTTCCATTTCCTCACCTCGATGAAAACCAAGTAGAAATGGCAAAGGCCATGATCGATGCAATTGATAAATTTGCTCAGGATTCAATCGATTCAGCAAAATTTGATAGGGAAGCGAAGATTCCTCAAGATGTACTGGAGGGTCTAGCGGCACTTGGATTATGTGGACTAGCAGTTGGAGAGGAGTACGGAGGCCTTGGTCTTGATACAACTCTTTATGCTCGTGTCTTCTCACAAATTGCGGGAATTGACGGTGCTATCGCTACAACACTTGGTGCTCACCAATCAATTGGCTTTAAAGCTCTTCTCAATGAAGGAAATGAAGAACAGAAAAAATTCTGGTTACCAAAACTTGCTTCAGGAGAAGTTTTTGGTGCTTTCTGTCTAACTGAGCCTGGCTCTGGTTCAGATGCTTATTCCATTAAGACTAAAGCCGTGAAAAATAATGACGGCACTTATACTATTAATGGACAGAAATTATGGATTACCAATGCTGGTCTTGCAGGTTTCTATTCAGTGTTTGCAAAAACAGATCATACTGAAAATGGTGAGACAAAAGAAAAGATCACATGCTTTATTGTTGAGAAAGAAAGAGAAGGTGTTTCTTTTGGTGAGAAAGAAGACAAAATGGGAATCCGTGCTTCGGAAACTCGTGCTGTGTATTTTGATAATGTGAAGGTTCCAGCCTCAAATATTATCGGTGAAGAAGGCAAGGGCTTTAAAATCGCCATGAATGTTCTTAATACTGGCCGTCTTTCTCTTGGTTCAGGAGCAGTCGGTGGAATGAAAACAATTCTAAAAATGGCAGCAGCTCAGGCCAATACTCGTAAGCAGTTCGGTGATTATATTGCTAATTTCGGTCTTATTCAGGAAAAACTGGCGACGATGGCAGCAAATATTTATGCTTCTGAATCAATGGTTTATATGACAACTGGAAAGATCACGAAAGGAATGAAAGATTTCTCTCATGAGTCTGCTATCTGTAAGGTTTATTGCTCTGAAAAACTTTGGGACACGATCGATAAAGCAACTCAAATTGCTGCAGGTAACGCTTACATGAAGGAATATCCTTATGAGCGTATTATGAGAGACTGTCGTATTAACCTTATTTTTGAAGGGACAAACGAGATCCTTCGTATCTTTAATGCTCTTTCAGGTATTAAAGGTCCTTCTGATAATCTCAAAGAGCTTGGAAAAATCGCAGATGTTTCTAAAGCACTTAAAGATCCGATCAAGTCTGTAGGTATTCTTTCTGATTTTGCGAAAAAAAGAATTTCAAAATATATTGGATCAAAGACTCTGACTAAAGTTCACCCAAGCCTGGAAAAACATGGCCATGAATTTGTAACTCAGCTTAAAGATTTTGGAATTGCAGTTGAAAACACAATCATGAAGTACGGCAAAGATATTATTGGCAACGAACTTGTTCAGCTGCGTATTGCTAACATGTCGATGGAACTTTACGCTCAAATTTGTGTTCTTTCTCGTACAACTTCAATCCTAGGTAAGGCGGAAGTTTCTGCTGAAGAAAAAGAATATGTAAAAAATCTTACAGACTTTATCTGTAAAAACTCTCGCCAAGTATTTAAGGCCAATTTAAAGTCACTTGGTTCTTCAAGTGATTCTCTTATTCCGAAAATTTCTAAAGTTGTTAGTAAGAATGAGGGATTTGGCTTTGACATCGTCGATTTCTAAGAATGGTTTGGCCCCTCTCATCGGGGGGCTTCTCCTTTTTACTTTTGGTTGTTCTTCTGAAAAGATAGCGCCAAAAATCTTCTCCAAAAAAATTCCGAAGAAGTCCGAGCGAATAACAAATTACGGGCCAACGGTTCCTAATGCTGTTTTTCATGATAAGACAAAGGAATATGGCCTTGCTGGAATTCACGGTGTGAGTTTCAATGCAGTAGACTTAAATGGAGATGGCAGAACTGATCTGGTGGTGCTACCTAATTTTTACAATCGTCCTCATTTTTATCTTTTTTCTGCCAAAGAAAATAAATTCGTAGAGTGGGATCATGATCCACTTCCGGTAGACTTTAAAGCTTCTTTTCTCGTTTTCAATGATCTGAATAAAGACGGAGTTGTTGATTTAGTCAGCGGAGTCCTTAATCAAAAATCTGAAATGACCCAAGTTCCTCTGAAAGTTTATTACGGGAAATTGGTCGAAGGTAAGTTGCAATTCACAGATGCAGGACTCAATCTTCCCAGTGAGCCTACCAGCAGTGTGACCATTGTTGATTACAATCTCGATGGGTGGCCTGATATTTTTGTTTCCAATTGGTTTGATAACATGGGAGCAGAAACAAAGATGGTTGCAGATCGCCTTCTGGAAAATCAAAAAGGTGTCTTTAAGGATGTGAGCCATCTGCTTTCAAAGGAAACAATTAAGTCAGCAGATCAACTTTTTCCTCCAGAGGCCAGACCTACTTTTGGAAGTTCTAGCTGCGATATTGATCAAAACGGCTTTCCAGATATCCTCACTGTTTCATCAGGTGGCTATCGAAATAAGCTTTGGATGAATATCCTGGATAAAACAACAGGGGGTAGATATTTCGAAGATGTTGGAGTTGAATCCAACTATGCGGCCGACCACAACGGAAGTCTCATCCCGACAGGAGGGGGACGAAGTTTCTTCAGTGCTTGCGCTGATTATAACTCAGATGGATTAATGGATATCTTTTTAGGAGAGTTATCTCATGCTTATGATAATTCCTCTGTTGATAAATCAAGTGTTCTGACTGGCTCGCGGGATACTTATCCACCTTACTTTATCAGAACAGAATATCTAAGCGATGCTCATAATGATTTTTGGAACCAAGGTGACCGAAGAGCGGTGTGGTTTGATTACAACCTCGATGGAAGGATTGACCTCTTGGTCGATAACTCTGGATTTCCTCCTCATTCCAAATTGGTTTTTTTTGAACAAGAAGAAACTAAAGCATTCGCCAATGTTGCAGGACAGTTAGGGATTGATATTGTGAATCCTATGTCCTCCATTGTTTTAGATCTCAATAATGACGGCAAGCTCGATATTATTACCTCGCAGAACAATATCAGAAGATCAGAAATTCCAGCCAGACTTTATGTTTTTGAAAATCATGTGAAGACAACTGGAAAGGCCTATCGTTTTCACCTTCAAGGAATTCATTCTAACTCTGACGCCCTAGGGGCCATGGTCATGCTTTATACCAGACGCGAAGGAGAGGATGTTGTTCAGCGAAGATGGGTGGAGTATTCGCAAGGAGGGCTCCCTTCACAGAATGAGAAAGGTGTTCATTTCGGAGTTGATGCCAAGACTGAAGTTTTGGGAGTCAAGGTGAGATGGCCGTATGTACGAACTAAAGGTTTTCAGGTCGGAGAGGTCGTTGAAAAGATGTACCCGCTTGGGAAATTTAAAAAACATACTTCCCCAATTGAACTCACTCTTTGTGAAAATGGAGGAGTGTTTTTAGGTAAGATGAATTGTCCTACGAGCGCTTTTTAATAAGTTCAATCAATTCTTTAATATGTCCGGGCATATTCTTAAAGTTAAGAGTAGAGAGATGAATAAACTGTTTAGTAGGGGATTTCATCTCATATCTTTTAATTTTACTCGTTGAGCGCAGAGTGTGCTCAGGTACAACAGCAACTCCCATACCTCGCTCAACCAGATTGATAATCGTGGCCATAGAGTTAACAACGATGATGTTCTCAGGTCTTTTTTTATAAAGGGCCAGAAGATCTTGTTCTGAATAAGTAATCCAGGTCAGATCCTGAGTATCCTTAGGATTGATTTCATATTTTGAGATAAGAATCATTTTCTCTTCAAAAAGTTTTAACGAACTCACTAATTCAGACTGAATGTTTTCAATCGTGAAGATGAGATCATAGTGCCCGTCGTGAAGTCGCTCTTTGAGTTTTTCGATGGAGTTGATTTCAATCTGTAACTGGTGCTGACTCATTTGTGAATACTCTTCAATGATGTCAGTAAACCAATTCACTAGAATCCCTTCAAGGATTCCGATACGCAGAGTTTTGTTGCGATGAGAATAGAAAATATCCTGAACTTGTCCTTCAAAATCAGAGATTTCTTTTAAGAGTAGTTCTCCTTTGTCAGTGAGGAGCACTTTCTTAGAGGAACGAATAATAAGTTGATTGCCGAGAGATTCTTCTAAAAGCTTTATTTGTCTGCTTACTGCAGACTGGGCTATTCCTAATTCCAGTGCCGCTTTTGAGAAGTTAAGGTGTTTGGCCGTAACCAAGAAGGCCTTAAGATAACGGAAATCAACCTTCAAATTCATTTATTGGCCCAAGGAGGTAGTTTTGAAGTGTCCTTGAAGAACTTCCCCTTATGATCTTTCTCTTGAAAATTCGTGAGAATAAAGCCGTCTTCACCCAGATCATTAAACTGATAATCCAGTTTGGCATGCTGAGTATAGAAAGCGGTAAAAGGGTCAATCAAAACGGTAAAATCAGAAAAATCTAATTGCAAATCCGCAGGATCAGTCGTGGTGAATCCCAGTTTATAGGTAAATCCATGACACTCTTTCCCACCAATTTGGATGCGAAAAAATTGATCTTTCAAGGTGTAGTCATTCTGAATCATCAGAGAGAGTTGATTTTTTGCTTCAACAGTAATTTCAAGCTGAATATCGGTAGGTTTAATTGTATATTCCATATAGGGCCAGTTTAGCAGTTTTCCCTGATCCTGTCTCTAAAGCTTTATCATTGAAGGATATATATGAAAGTTCACTATCTCGTTCAGATTGAAAATCCACAAAATCACTTAGTTAAAGTTACTCTCAAACTAAAAAAAGATGCTGCTCAGAAGACGTTGGAAGTATTCCTACCTTCTTGGTCTCCCGGCTCATATCTTCTCAGAGAATACTCCCGTCATATTCGCTGGTTTCGTGCCACGCAGAGTAATGGTGAAGTTCTGTTCCATTCTCAAGTATCAAAAGGTTCATACTTAATTGATTGGACAAAAAGCGACCTTAAAAAATCAAGTGATGAAGTAGAGGTCAGTTATGAGATTTACTGTAAGGAATTAACAGTAAGAACTTCTCACGTTGATGCCGGCCATGCTTTCCTTCATGGGCCAAGTTATCTGATGGGAGTTACAGGTCAGAAACTCGTAAATCCTACAATTGAGTTCCGCTTCCCACCAGCTTGGTCAAAATTATCCACTGGCCTTAAAGATATCTCTCAAAAAAGAGAAGTCTTCCTTTATGAAGCAAGTGACTACGATACACTGATTGATGCTCCAGTTGAGATCGGGTGTCACGAAACGGATGGCTTTGAGTATAAAGGAATTCCTCATCATATTATCAATTATGGAGTTCTTTATCCTCATGGGCAGAATCTAAAAAAAGATATCAAGACTGTCGTTGAAACAGTTGCTCGTCATTTTGATGAAGATCTTCCTTATGATCAGTATGTTTTCATGACTCACTTTGTGCCAAAACTTTATGGCGGGCTTGAGCACTTGAACTCAACGGCCTTGCAATTTGATGGGCGAAAACTTCATAATAAAAAAGAATATCAAACTTATCTCTCTCTGGTTGCTCACGAGTATTTCCATCTGTGGAACGTAAAAAGAATCAGACCCGTTGAGCTTGGACCTTTTGATTATGTGAATGAAAATTACACCAGTCTTCTTTGGCTGGCCGAAGGCATGACAAGCTTCATGGATGATCTCTTTATTTTCCGTGCTGGCCTTTCAACAATTGAGGAGTACCTTGATGTAGTTAAAGGCAATCTCGATAATTACCTCTCTATTCCTGGCCGCTACTATCACTCGCTTGAGCAGAGTTCATACAATGCTTGGATTAAGCTTTATCGCCCTGATGAGAACTATAAAAACTCAAGTGTCAGCTACTACCTAAAAGGTGGATTAGTCTTTATGTGTCTTCACGCTCTTCTTCTTGAAAAAGGAAGTGGAGTTGATGCTCTCCTAAAACTTCTATGGGCAGACTTCAAAGAGCATCCGCAAAGAGGTGTGACAAAAGAGAATGTTTACCAGATGGTGAAGACTCTTGGAGGTCAAGATGTTCTGAATGCTTTCTCAACAATGGTTGAAGGAACTGAGGATATTGATTTTGATTCTTATCTTAAAAAAATGGGATGTGAAATTCGTTACCAAGAATCAAATCAGCCTTGGATCGGAGCAGATTTCGAGTATGCAGGTGATAGAGCAATTGTAAAAAGTGTTCTTACTGATTCTCCCGCTTATCGTTCAGGATTAAATGCCGGTGACGAAGTCTTATTCTTAAATGGTCTTCGTTTGCTTAAAGATGAGGCAAGCTCACTTGCAAGCTACCTTGTTTTAGATAAGAGTTATGAATTGATTGTATCTCGCTTAGGTAAGCTTGAGCGGGTGGAAATCACTCCAGCAAAAGCTCCTCGCACAGTGAAAGAAATCGCTGTTGTAAATCATGAGCTGGCGGTTAAGAGTTTTGATTTTTTAAAGTAGCCAGCGCTATTTGATGATTTTTTTCTTCAAACAATTCCCATTCTCCCGAAAGTTTTGAGGGAGAGTGGGTCCACTTTTTATCTTGTATCCTCATATCACGAAATTCCAAAACTCCCTGATAGAGATGAGAATTTGAAACGCATTTATAAATGGCCTCTTTCAAACACCATACTTGAATACTTGGCAGCTTTAAATCTTCAACTGTGGTCACTCGGGCCAGAATACTCTCTTTAACCAAACGATCGATGGGTTCGATG
Source organism: uncultured Bacteriovoracaceae bacterium (assembly GCA_937931205.1). Taxonomy (GTDB): domain Bacteria; phylum Bdellovibrionota; class Bacteriovoracia; order Bacteriovoracales; family Bacteriovoracaceae; genus Peredibacter. Next base: position 6,227 of record CALHBF010000008.1, on the reverse strand, counting down.
TCGATTCCAATCGAAATATATAGCGCTTTTTCGGCCACGGCAGCGGCACCAGCAAAAGCAGAGTGGGTAAGAGAAACCACCATATCTGGAAAATTCTGCAGTCCCCGAAAGTCATTTAACAGAAGATCAGTAGTGGAGGCTTTTGGATGGAATTTCTGGAGAGAATCCAGCAAAGCATTCCGGGATGAATAAAAACCCTGGATACGATCAGGGTGAGAAGCCTCAGGATAGCTCTGATTTAATACTTCCAACCACTCTTCAGTGGCTTCTCTTAAGCTAGAATTTAGAATAATGCGGTGGCGGAGCATAGTTGATTAAAGCTATTTATTAAAAAAAATAAATCACTTTTTAAAAAGGGTTTATAATTTTCTTTAAAAGTGACGATAAGTTAATAACTTACGACAAATATGACCGATTCAAAAGTCCATTCTTTTGCGAGGAGAATTTTCTATGGCCAGTGATCTCAGGTTAAAAGCACGTCAAACCGTATTAGGAAGAAAGTCACGCAAGTGCAACATACCTTCCAATGAGCAAGGTAAATTTCTTAAAGTTAGTCAATATTACGGGGACAATGTTTATAACTATCATTTGTCGAAGACTCTATCCCTTGAAGATAAAGATAACCTGAAAAAAGTGATCGAAGGAACAGCAACTGTTACTCGTGAACTTGCTACGAAAGTGGCCAACTCGGTAATGGATTGGGCCATCTCTAAAGGTGCCACTCACTTCTGTCACTGGTTCCAGCCACTAACAGGTTCGACAGCTGAAAAGCATGATGCCTTCCTTGATTTTGATAATGATCGTCCGATCGAGCGCCTTTCTGCTTCTCAGCTGATGCAAGGTGAGCCGGATGCTTCATCATTTCCTAACGGTGGGTCTCGTGCCACTTTCGAGGCACGTGGTTATACAACTTGGGATTTAACATCTCCGATTTTTATTAAAGAATCACCAAACGGGAAAACGCTAGTTATCCCTACTGCATTCGTTTCTTATCACGGTGATGCTCTCGATACTAAAACTCCGCTTCTTCGTTCTGATCTTAAGATCAATGAAGTCGTAACTAAATTCTGTAACATCATCGGTATGAACGATGTGAAGAGAGTGATCACTACTTGCGGTATCGAGCAGGAGTACTTCCTTATTGATAAGGCCTTCTACTTTGGCCGCCAAGATATCGTGATGACGGGACGAGCATTATTCGGTTCTCTGACATCTCGAAATCAGCAGCTGGAAGATCACTACTTCGGTATGATTGAAGATCGTGTTCTTGCGTATATGCAGGAAGTAGAGATTGAACTTTATAAGCTAGGGATTCCTGCTAAAACTCGTCACAACGAGGTTGCTCCAGGACAATTTGAGCTAGCTCCTATTTTTAAAGATTCAAACGTTGCCTCAGATAACAACCAAATGATTATGACAATTCTACGTACAGTAGCATTGAAGCATGATTTTGTTTGTCTTCTTCATGAGAAGCCATTTGCAGGAGTGAACGGTTCAGGGAAGCACTTGAACTGGTCAATGTCGACAGATACAGGAGTGAACCTTCTTGAGCCTGGACAGAATCCTCATGAAAACTTCCGTTTCCTAGCAGTACTAGCGACTGTAACAGAAGCGGTTTTCCGTCACCAAGATATGATGCGTATGGGGATTGCTTCTCACTCAAACGATCACCGTCTGGGTGCTAACGAGGCTCCACCAAGCATTATGTCTGTATTCCTTGGTGATACTCTTAACATGATCGTTCAAGCGATTATCTCTGGAAGCGCTTATGTGGCTTCAGACAAAAAGTTCCTGGACCTTGGTGCAAGACAATTAGCAAACCTTGCTAAAGATAATACTGATAGAAACAGAACTTCTCCATTTGCTTTCACTGGGAATAAGTTTGAGTTCCGTGCTTGCGGTTCTTCAGCTTCTCCTGGTTATCCACTTTCAATTCTTAATGCCGCTGTTTGTGATGTTTTTGAAGAAACAAACGCATTCCTTGAAGGTGAAATAGCAAGTGGCCGTTCAGTAAACGATGCTCTTTCTGCACTTTCTAAAAAGTGGTACACCCACGCTAAGAACATCATCTTCAACGGAGATGGTTATTCTGAAGAATGGAGAAAAGAAGCAGAGAAGCGCGGTTTAACAAACCACCGTACAACTCCTGAAGCGATTTCAGTTCTCAAAGACTCTGCTAAAACAAACTTCCTTGTGCAAACTGGGATTTTTAAAGAAGGAGAGATTGAAACTCGTCACAACGTTATGCTTGAGCGCTATATCAAGTGTCGTGACATTGAACTTCGCACACTTCGTGGGATGGTACTAAAACAAGTTCTTCCAGTGGCCGTTGATTATAAGGGTGCTCTGGCCAAGAATATTGCTAACCTTAAAGCTTCAGGCGTTGATCATTCTCTAGAAACAGAACTACTGACTGATCTGTCTGCTTTATCGAAGTCTCTTTTTGAGCAGGTAACAAAAATGACAGAAGTGTTGGATCAGCTTCACCACGGAAGTGATGAAGAAAAAACAGCACGAGTGATTGCTCAGGAGTTGATGCCACAATCAGTTCAGATCGCTTCACTTTGTAACCAAATTGAAGAAATCGTGCCTGATGAGGCATGGCCGGTTCCAAAATTCTACGACATGCTCTTTATCCGCTAATAACAAAAAGGGCCCGAGTTTCGGGCCCTTTTCGTTTTGACGATATGCAAATCAATTTTAATTCTTGACGTTTTTCCAGATGGCCCTTATCTCTATTATTGATTATCTCTCTTATATATATGTAGGAAAAAATGGCGGACAAAAAATATCTGGTTATTGTTGAGTCTCCAACCAAAGCAAAAACCATTCGTAAATTTCTCCCAAGTAACTATATTGTGGAAGCTAGTATGGGTCATATCCGTGATCTTCCGCAGTCGGCCGCAGACATTCCTGCTGCGTTAAAAAAAGAAGATTGGGCCAAGCTGGGGGTTAATGTTGAAGAAAACTTTGACCCTTTATACGTTGTGCCAAAAGATAAAAAGAAGATCATCACTGATCTAAAAGCTAAACTTAAAACAGTTGATGCTGTGTATCTGGCGACCGATGAAGACCGCGAAGGGGAATCGATTTCGTGGCATCTTTTAGAACTTTTAAAACCAAAAGTTCCTGTTAAACGAATGGTCTTTCACGAGATCACCAAAACTGCCATCCAAAAAGCTCTTAAAGATACTCGCGAAGTTGATGAGAAATTAGTTCGTGCTCAAGAAACTCGCCGAATTCTAGATCGTCTTTACGGTTACACACTTTCTCCACTTATCTGGAAGAAAATTGCTTACGGTCTTTCTGCCGGTCGAGTTCAATCTACTGGTCTAAAGATGATTGTTGAGCGTGAGCGTGAAAGAATGCGCTTTAAAAAATCTCATTATTGGGACATTAAAGCGGAAGTTACTCCATCAAATGATAAAAAAGCTCATTTTGAAGCAAAACTATCCGCATTAGGTAATGTTCGTATTGCTGGTGGTAAGGACTTTGATGGCCTGACCGGTAAATTAACAGATCCAAAAAAAGTAGTTCTTCTTGATGAGAAAAAAGCTCGGGAACTAGCGAAAAAAATTGAGAAAGGTTCCTGGAAAGTAACAAGCGTTGAAGAGAAAACTTTTAACTCTAAACCAGCTGTTCCTTTCATCACTTCAACTCTTCAGATGGAGTCCAACAGAAAGCTTGGAATGTCTTCAAAAGACACCATGAGAACTGCTCAGCGTCTGTATGAAGAAGGTCTTATCACTTATATGAGAACGGATTCACCAAACCTTTCTCAAGAAGCGATCAATGCTGCTAGAAACATGGTGGTTGACCTTTACGGGAAGGATTATCTTCACCCTGAAGTTCGCCAATATAAAGCAAAAACCAAAGGTGCTCAAGAGGCCCACGAAGCAATTCGTCCGGCAGGAAGTGAGTTTACTCACCCAGATAAAACTGGTCTCTCTGGTCGTGAATTAGCTTTGTATGAGCTTATTTGGAAGAGAACGATGGCCACTCAGATGAAAGAAGCTGAGAAGGCATCAATGACAGTAAAAATTCAAGTTGATGATGCTGAATTTACGGCTTCGGGAACTCGTATCCTTTTCCCTGGATTCCTTCGTGTTTATGTTGAGGGCTCAGATGATCCTGAATTAGCACTGGAAGACAAGGAAGTGATTCTTCCGAATCTAAAAAAGGGCGATGGGATTAATCCAACAACTATTTCACCACTTGCTCACGAAACAAAAGCTCCTGCTCGTTTCACGGAAGCTAGTATTGTTCAGTCATTAGAAAAAGAGGGCGTAGGTCGTCCTTCAACTTATGCTTCTATTATTGGAACAATTTTAGATCGTGGTTACGTTCGCAAGGAAGGCCCAGCTCTTATTCCTACTTTCACAGGAATGGCCGTGATTCAACTTTTAGAGCGTCACTTTGATCACCTCGTGGATTATAGTTTCACGAGTGAAATGGAAGAGTCGCTGGATAAAATTGCTTACGGCGAAGAAGATTGGTTGAAGTATTTAACCAAGTTCTACAAAGGTAAAGCAGGGCTTGCGAAAAAAGTTGAAGAGCAAGATAAAAAAATTAAACCTGAAGAGTCACGCACGATTCAAATTGAAAAAGACGGCGAGATTCTTGATATTAAAGTAGGCCGTTTTGGTCCTTACGTCGTTGAAAAGAACGGCAAGGAAGAAGTACACGCTTCTATTCCAGAAGATATTGCTCCTGCTGATCTTAGTGCTTCACAGATCAAAGACTTAATTGAGAATCAGGCCAATGGTCCAGTTCCTATTGGGAAAGATCCAAAAACTAAACAGAACATTTATTGTCTGGTTGGTCGCTATGGGGCTTACTTCCAATTAGGAGAAGTGACCGAAGAAAATCCAAAACCAAAAAGAGCATCACTTCCGAAAGGAAAAGATCCGAAGACAGTTACTGTAGAAGAAGCTGTTGAGGCCCTAAGCCTTCCACGTGAGCTTGGAAATCATCCCGAGACTGGTAAGCCTATTCTGGCCAATAATGGTCGTTTTGGACCTTATGTGATGTGTGATGGGGTGTTTAGATCTCTCAAAAAAGAGGACAGCCTCTTTACTGTGGATCTGAAAAGGGCCATCGAGCTTCTAAGTGAAGAAAAGAGTGCGGCGCGTCGTGGAATCAAAACTCTGCGTGAATTCGGAATGGTAGCTAAACTAAAGAAAAAAGCTTCAATTCTTGAAGGAAAATATGGCCCTTATATTAAAGTAGGGACTAAAAACATCACTTTGCCAGAGGATAAAAGAGATCCGAAGGTGATTGAGCAGATGACAGAAGCTGAACTTGCAAGTATAGTATTAGCAGCTAATAAGAAGTAAAAACTGAATTGACATTAGGCAAACCTCTCGGGTAAATTGCCTTAGTTTTAAATTTGATCATTAGAAGGATAATGTATGAAAAAAGGTATTCACCCAGAGTATAGAGACGTAGTTTTCAAAGACGTTTCTTGCGATTTCGAAATTTTAACTAAATCAACAATCAAGACATCTGATAAGACAACATTCAACGGTAAAGAATATCCGCTTTTTAAAGTAGATATCTCTTCTGGTTCTCACCCGTTCTACACAGGAACTCAGAAGATTATGGATACTGAAGGACGTGTTGATCGCTTCAAGAAAAAATACGGTCTTAAGAAGTAATTCTACAAAAAAGCCCTCTGCAAAGAGGGCTTTTTTTTTGCCTTCTTTGTTCAAAGAAAGGCTTCTTATCAATTCTTTTCTTAATGATTTTAACAACAGTGATGACGATGCTTATGAGAGTGCTGAAGGTTCTTAAAGTGAGCTGTTACGAGTAGAAGGCTGCCAGCTATAGAAGTTGAATGAGAAATCACTTCAGTCGTTCTTTCCTCTAGAAGCATTCCTAAAAGAATGATGGCAATGCCGATTGAGGCAAGTCCTAGAATCCAAGTGAGTCCATGCTTTTTAAAGCCCGGATAAAATGCTAAAGGTGTAGTGATCAATAGAGAGATGGCCACGGCAACGTGAATCCAATCAAGGTGAACAAAGTAGTTTAGGGCAGGGAAAACTAAAGGGATAAACGCCACCATCACACAGTGGATAACACACACAGAAGAGAAGGCAATGCCCAGTTTGTCCCAAACTTTTTTCATAGAAGGGATATACCCTGCTTTACATTCGGCGTCTATAATGGGCTTAGAAGTTTAATAAATTTAAGGAGATTCGTATGAAATATCTATCAGGTTTAGTTCT